>QCGG01000003.1 GCA_003280055.1 Prochlorococcus sp. AG-363-P19 | reverse complement strand
CTGGACTAGGAGATTCTTCGAGCAGCTTTTGATGCCGTCTTTGTATTGAACAATCACGTTCTCCTAAATGCACTACGTTCCCATGCCTATCTGCGAGGACTTGAACCTCCACGTGTCTGGGTCGGTTTATGAATTTCTCCATGTAAAGGCCAGAATTGCCAAAGGCTGCTTCAGCTTCTCCTTGAGCAGCTTTGTAAAGGTTTTCAAGTTGATCAGGTTTGTCTACGAGTCTCATTCCTCTTCCACCTCCACCGGCTGTGGCCTTCAGCATCACTGGATAGCCCATTTCTTTGGCTAATTGTGCTGCTGCTTCTGGTCCAGTTAATAAACCTTCGCTTCCAGGAACTGTTGGAACACCAACTTTTTGCATAGTTGCTTTTGCAGTTGATTTGTCACCCATTGAGCGAATTGCATGAGGTGAAGGACCAACAAAGATGATGTTGTGATCGGCACATATCTCTGCAAAGCGGTCATTCTCTGCGAGAAACCCATACCCAGGATGTATGGCGTCAACCCCACGTGATGTTGCTGCAGCAAGAATATTTGGAACGTTTAAGTAGCTCTTATTGCTAGGTGAATCCCCCACGCAGACTGCCTCGTCAGCAAGTTGAACATGCAGAGCATTTCGATCGACAGTGCTGTATACAGCAACTGTGGCGATGCCGAGTTCTCTACAGCTCCGTAGAATTCGCAGGGCGATTTCGCCACGATTGGCGATGAGTAATTTGCCGATAGGCATCCGGCAACATCCATTCTTTCTTTGGGCGGATAGTATCAGTGCTACTGACCCCTTCGCAGAGCAAATTAATTTCCTACGTATGATTATGATTAAAAAGACTTAGTCTTTGGGGCCACTCACTCAGGCGGATGTGGTGGAATTGGTAGACACGCACGTCTAAGGAGCGTGTGGCTTCGGCCTTGCGAGTTCAAGTCTCGCCATCCGCATTTGTTAATGAAAACTTGATTTCACTAGATACCGCTTCTGAGCAGGACAACGGTTTTGCACTTGTTTTGGTGTCCAATGGCCCAGGAGAATTGGCTACTTGGGTACGACCCCTTTCAGAAATTTTGCATGAAAGATTCCCTATTAGACCCCGAGTGCACGATGCTCAAATATCTCTAAGATTGGTTTTGGTCCCTTGTCCAAATGGAACTGGCACGGAGGCGAGAACTGCAAAGCAATGGAATCAGTTCGAAGAGATTAGTGAGGCGAAACAATTTTGGAATTTACTGTTACGACCAAAACAGTATGGCTCTTGGCCAAGTAAGGGACTGGTCGTTTTTTTAGGAGGGGATCAATTTTGGACCGTTTTACTTTCAGCTCGTCTGGGTTATAAACATTTGACTTATGCAGAGTGGATAGCGCGGTGGCCTGGTTGGAATGATCGCATAGCTGCGATGTCTAAAGATGTGGTTAAACGAGTTCCGAAAAATTTGCGATCACGTTGCACTGTTGTTGGAGATTTAATGGCTGATGTTTCTTCTTTTTCATCGTCAGAAACATCCTTGCCTAAAGGTGAATGGGTAGCTTTAATGCCTGGCTCTAAAAAAAGTAAGCTTTCTGTAGGCGTGCCTTTTCTTTTGGAGGTGGCAGATCATCTCTTGTCGCTTAGGCCAGGTTGTAATTTTTTGTTGCCTATTGCTCCTACTACGAGTCTTGAGGAAATTCAAAGTCTTGCGAGCTTGAAGAATCCTATTGCTGCTGAATATTCAGCGAGAATTGAATCAGTCCAGCCTCCTTTAGAGGGGCTTCCATTTAGACGACTTGTTACAGTCGCGGGCACTGAAATTTTTTTAGAAGAAGAGCAACCTGCTTACGCCTGTTTGAGGCAGTGTGATCTAGCCCTTACAACAGTTGGTGCAAATACTGCTGAGCTTGGCGCTCTAGCCGTCCCAATGCTTGTAATTCTTCCTACGCAGCATTTAATTGTTATGCAGGCTTGGGATGGGTTCCTTGGCCTTATAGGACGCTTGCCAGGCTTCAGATGGTGCATAGGAGCACTTTTGAGTTTTTGGCGCTTAAATCGCAGGGGGTTTTTGGCTTGGCCGAATATCAGTGCTTCCAGAATGGTTGTTCCTGAAAGAATTGGGCGGATAACTCCCAGATCGATCGCCGCTGAAGCATTGGCATGGCTTGCAGCCCCAGAAAGACTTCACGGTCAGAGGGAGGATTTGAGATCCTTAAGGGGACAAACTGGCGCAATTAAAGCTTTAGCGAATGAAGTTTGCAGCTTTCTTCAAAATCATTCTGAGAAAACTTAAATTTGCTTATAGAATTTCATTTGCCAATGAAATTCTCTTGAAGTTCAGAAAATATTTTTTCGATTGATTAGATAGATCACTTAAATCAAGCCAAAACCTAAAGAAAACCTTGACATCAGAGGAAATTGATTACTAGAAAAGGAGTTACGGAGAGCCCCTTTACTGGAACATAGTGGAATCAGAAAGAAGAGGGTATTTTGTGTTGCAATTTTTGCAATTCGCCACTCTTTTTTCTAAATCTAAATATGCATCTGGGACTATACTGACCAAAATTTTGGGAAGGAATTTCATTAAATCTATGATTTTCCATAAGGACACTTCTGATGGAATAGCTCGTAATGAAACAAGATAAGCTATTCAGATCAATATCTTGAAAACATATTTAATTATTTCCTATACCAACATGGTAAGGATATTTTGCAAAAATTTATTCTTTAGAAATAAAAAGAATTAGATTAGATCATTACCAAGGATCTTCTAGTTGGTTCTCTTTAGATTGCTTCTTTGAATTGCTTTGCGGTAGATCATCTTTTAGGAAATCTATAGGCTCAATATCTATAAGGTCATCATTTTTTTGAACTCTTTGCCTAATAGAAGGATTTGAATTTTCTTGGTTATTCTTGCTTGATATAGACCTGTCTATTCTTTCATAACTTTGCTCTATAAATTGCTCTTCTTCAAAGTTTTCGTACTTGTTTTCTATACGCCTTTGTGGAATATCATCTAGATAACGCTTTTGAAAATTTGCCTCTTCAATTCTTTCGTCCAGTTCTACATATTCAAGTTCTTCTTCTTCCATGACTTGGGATGTTGAGGCTTCTATTCTTAGTTGCTCTTCTGAATTCTGTTGACCGGCTGTGAGTTGGTTTTCCACTGGCACGAGGTTGACCCTATATCTTTCTCGTTCTTGTTCTTCCCAGCTAGATCCTCCAACACCAAGTTTTTCTAAGAACCCGCTATTTAGTTGCTTCAGTTTTTCTTCGGCCCCTTCATAAACGATTATTCGATCTGTTCCGCTACTCACAATCTCTTCTACTGGTATTTCCCATGTACTTAAGACTCCTTCTCCTAAAAGAGGGACTCCTAATGCACCCATTACTAGAGTTGTTAGCTCTCCAGTTTCAATATCAAACGAGAAACCTAATACTCTTCCGAGTTGATCACCAGATTCAGTGATCACTTGGCAGTTGATAACTCGGCTATATCGTTCTGGGGTGAAGCCTTCTATGAGAGAGTCTGCTGAATCAACAAGAATGACGTCACCTACTTGTTTGATTTGTTCAAGAGGCATCCAGCGAGGAAGACCGGGAAGAAATCTCGTTAAAGGATTGTCTCGTAGGCCTAGCGCAATAACTTCTCTTCTGTCGATATCAACAATAACCTCACCAACTACGCCAAGACGTCTGCCTGTGTCACGTGTAATGACCTGAGTACCCATGAGCTCTGATCTGAGCCATAGCCGGTCACTTGGCACTGTTGCCAGAGGATCATTAGAGGATTGGGTTGTAGTCAAAGGCAGAGGGTCTTAGAGGAAGAAGGCATTAGCTTATTGGATTCATATTCACTCGTGGGCCTTTCTAAACCATTCTCAAGCAGCTTGTGGTAAACCAACGACTTGTGTATTAGATCCTCGTGCTTGTGTTACCCCAATTGTGCGAGTTGAAGCGCCAATCATTGGGCGTCTGTGACTAACAACCAGGAATTGAGCTTCTTCTGCTTGACGAGAAATTAGTGAGGCTAGTCGCTCTACGTTGATACCATCAAGAAAACTGTCTACCTCATCAAGGGCATAGAAAGGTGAGGGCCTGAATCGTTGAAGAGCAAATAAAAAGCTAAGTGCTGTCAAGGATTTTTCGCCACCAGACATTGCTGCAAGTCGCCTAACAGTTTTGCCTTTTGGATGAGCTACTAGCGTTAGTCCACCCTCTAAAGGATCTTCACTGTTGTCTAGTTGAAGGTGACCGTCTCCATCGGAGAGATTTGCAAAGATTTCGCGAAAATGTTTATCTACTGCTTCAAAAGCCTCCATAAATGCTTCTTGTCTAAGCGTTGCAACATTCTCGATGCGAAGAAGAAGCTCGGCTCTCTCTTGATTTAATACTTCTAGCTTTTCCCCCAAATCCGTTAGGCGACTTTCCAGTTCTTCAAGTTCCTGAAGCGCCAGCATATTGACTGGCTCCAACTCTTCCATACGATTTTGAATTTTTTGCATTTCAACTCTCAATGCATCTAAACCAAGTTCGCGAATATCTTTTGGAATTTCTGGTAATTGTGCTGGCAATTCTTTCCGAAGCTCCTGAACCCTGAGCTCACCACTTCGCAATTCTTCTTGAAGAGAAACCAAATCATCTTTCAGACGTTCAAGCTTCCATTGAGCTTCTTGGTGTTTCTCACGTTGAGTAGCTAATTGAGTTTCGGCTAAGTCCCTGGCGCGACGCTGCTCCCCAATTTTCTCGTGAAGCAACTTTTCTTCCTTTTCGAGAGTGTTCTGTCGATCAACCAGGTCTTTTTGTTGTTCTTTCCATTGCAAGTGAGATTTTGCAAGATTTTGTACAGATTCTTTTAATCTATTTTCTTCTTTGTTAAGAGAATGACTTTGATCATTGAACCTTGCAAGGTTGAGCTCACGTTGTCTTTCTTTATTCATTAGTTCGTCTTTCTCTTTTCTTGCAATTAGTAATGCAGAGTCTGCATCCTGTAATTCACGTTCTAGTTTTTCCCAACCTTCACCACTCTCTTTTGGTTGATTAACTCTTTCCTCTTGATTGATTGTTTCTAATTCAATTAAAATTGGCTTCAGTTCAGATTTGATTTGATTCAATTCCATTTCTTGCTTTGTTTTTCCCTCTTCTAGAGCTTTTAACCTTGCTAATCTTTCGTGACTCCTTGCAATGACAGGATTATTGGCTTTTTGGGCTGTTGTTCTTTCCGCATCTAGAGCTGCTTGCCTTTGTTCAAGATTTCTAATCAAAGAGCGTAAGTTGTTTAATTCTTGATTTTGATGAGCTTCTTTTTGGCTGCATGCAACTAGAGCTTCACCTACTTCTAGCAACCTTCTTCTTAAGGGAGCTGTTTCATCATTGTCTATAGATTTACCAAAGGAAAGTCCACTCCCCTTTCTGGAGAAGTTGCCACCAGTCATTGCACCGCTTTTTTCAAGTAATTCTCCGTCAAGGGTCACAGATCTGTTTGTCCCAATTTGTTGTCTTGCAGAATCTAAATCTCTAAAAACGAGGGTCTCCCCAAATACGTAGGAGAAAACATTTGCATAAATTGGTTCAAAGTTCACAAGATTGAAAGCTTTATCTATCAACCCAGAAAAATGGATATATCTATTTTCTTGTGTACCTTTTCTTAATGCTTGGTTAATATTTAAATCGGCTTTTCTGATTCGATTTAGCGGTAAAAAAGTAAGCCTTCCTGCGCGGTTCTTTTTGAGTAGTTCGATTGCTTTTGCTGCGATTTGATCGTTTTCTACAACTATTTGACCAAGTCTTGCTCCAGCGGCGACTTCGAGAGCTAGGCGATGAACTTCTTCTACTTCGCCTAGTTGAGACACTGGTCCGTGTATTCCTTCCAACCCTTGCTTTAGTAGTAGATGCAAAGCATGTGTGCCACGACTTTCATGCAACGTTTCTGAACGGCTTTCAAGTCGAGCAATTTCTTTTTCAAGTTTTGTTTGCTCATTCTCTAGTCTAATCTTTGTACGTTGTTGTATATTTAAAGTATGAGATGTTTCAGATAGTTGTTGATTGTGTGCCGTGATATTTGAGAGTAGTTTTTCCCATTCTGTTTCAAGACGGTTTAATTGATCATGAACTTCTTCATTTTCCTTTTGGTCCCGTTCTTGATCTAATTCCAATTCTTTTTTTCTAGACTGATCTTGCACAATGCGCTCTTCAAGTTTTTGTTGCTCTTGTTGCAAAGGAAAAATTTTCCTTTGGAGATTTTGTGTTTTTTCAATCCGCAACTGTTGGGTCTCTAGCAATTCACCTGACTTTCCAGCTACATCCGCCAGTCTTCGTCGGGACACTTCAACGGCTGCTTGAGCATTTTTGCAACGCGTCTCAGCCAACTCAAGTTCTTTAGTTGAAGATTCTTTGGTTTCATGGTCATGTTCTTCGTGCAGTTTTTGGCGCCGGCTTGCTAGTTCATGACGCATTGTTTGAAGTTTCTGACCTTCTTCCTGATGTTTAGATGCCTGTCGATCTAATTCCCTCGATTGAGTTTCTAATCCAGCAAGTTCTGCTTGTACTTTTATGAGCTGATCTTCACCCAGCGATTTAACATTCTCTTGTAAACTCTTTAGTTCACTGGCTCTTAAAATTAGTTTCTGCTCATTCTCAGAGATACTTTTAGTATCCTTACCTTCTTTGATAAGAAGTTCCTTTTGTTTGCTTTTTAGGTTAATTAGGTTCTTTTCTTCTGCTTCAAAAGAGAGCACTTGCTCCTGCAATCTTGAGGTTAGAAAATTTTCTTTTAACTCTTGATAATTGCGTGCCTTGGCACAGTCCCTTTCTAGCTTGTGCTTGCCTGCTACTAACTCTTGCTCAACGATTCGGCAACGCTCTTCTCGCTCTTGAACCACATCAAGCTTTTTGCGACTTTGTTCTATGCGATTGTCGAAAAGGGCTACTCCTGCTAGTTCGTCTATCAAGCCTCGTCTGTCACGATTGCTCATGGATACAATCCTTGTGACATCTCCTTGCATGACTACATTGCTTCCTTCAGGGTCAATACGAAGTCTTCTTAGTTGTGTTTGGAGTTGCTGGAGGTTACAAGGCTCGTCATCACAGGTGTAACTAGAACTATATGAGCCTCCTGGCATGACACGCAGACGGCGAGAAACACTCCATTCTTTCTGACCTTGTTTGATCCAAGGTCCATCCTCAGGAACATCTAGCCCTTCTTCTGCAGGATCTGGTTGCCAATCGCTTAGATCAAATCGTACAGATACAATTGTCTCGGCAGCTTTGCCATCACGTAAAACATTGCTATTCACTAGATCTGGAAGTCTGTCTGCTCTCATTCCTCTACTAGTTGCAAGTCCTAAGCAGAAAAGAATTCCATCTAGGATATTGCTTTTACCTGAGCCATTCGGCCCAGTGACCACAGTAAAACTTTCTTCTAGGGGGATGGTCATGGACCCCCCAAAGGATTTGAAATTCGTTAGCCCGACTTGATTTATGTAAACCAAGAGGACTCAAGCAATAAGTTGACGAAGATTAGCGGAATTTTGGAGAAACTCAAGTGTGATGTCTGTGTTCTAATCGGTACGTGTTAGACGTGAAAAAGGCTGATCAATTTCTATAAACCCTTGCCATTCTTCGCCTATTAGATCGATCCTGATACGACTTTCTTCGTTTTGAGGCAATTCGCCCTTGTAAAACCCTGTAAGGAAACGTTTCGCAAACCCTCTTCCACCAGACACTTCCCTTTTATTTATTTCAAGCCAATGAAGGCCATGGGCAGGAAGACTGTTACACCTTATTGGGGGAGTATTTCTAGTAGGCAGAATGGCTAGACGCCATGTCCTGCAGGTTTGGCCATCTTCTAGTAATAGATCAAAATGTCGACCAATGGGATCCTTTGGATCGTTAAGATGCTCTAAAATTACCCATCTATTGGACTCAACAGTCATTGAGTGGTTTTTTGGGTAAGGTTCGTTTTGACCACGGTTTTATTTAGACATCAAATTGGGTTTAGCTTCGGCTACACGCCTAGTTGCCCAGTCTGCAATTGCACGTTTTGTTGATGTATTTCTCAAAGCTCTAATGCAATAGCTCTCAGTATTGATATGTCCTCAAAGTCTTGGATAGGGCGAAAAAGCTTTTCAGCCTGCAATTGAATTTGTAGGCTTGGTTGGATGGGTTCTTCTATTGACATAATTAGCTTCTTCCTCTGAGCTTGCTTAATTAGGTTTTGTATAAAAGTTGTTTTTATTGCCCAAAAAATGTAAGACATGAAAAATCCAGGGCGTAATAATCATGCCCTAGATAAATAGGGAAACCCAGAGAACTCTTATGAGGATTGGTTATTGACCTTAGACTTAGGTTTTTGATGGCTTAGTAAACCACAAAGCAATAGCTAGAAGTCCTGCAGCTCCTGCAAAAGCGACTCCCATCTGTTGATTGGTGTTTGGGAGCATGCTGGAAGCAAAAAACAGTACGGATAATCCGACTTCCATGATTGCAAAAAGGTTAGTTCTGCAAACATTTAGCACTAGAGGTATTTCTTTGGCGATAAGCTTGAAGATAAATTAACTTCAATTTTCTGTTCCTTGAGTCTCGAGGACCTTGCCAATAGGCGTAATCAATGGCTTTATTTCAGTGATGACCCTGTTCTTTGTCTTGGAAGCAAAACGAAAGGAAGGGGTTCCTTTGTGACAAAGGTCTCTCTAGGCTTTGGATAACCAAATGGATCAAATGGAATCGACGAATTCCTCACCTTCCGATCCTCAGGCTTCAGTTGAGGCTGCTTCTTCAGCAGTCAATCAAGATTTTCCTGATCAGTCATTTGCTGAGCGTTTCGAAAGTCTTTTGCCAAGGATTCAAGAACGCTGGCCTGATGTTGCCAAGCAGACTCTAGAGGCGACTAGGGGAAGTCTTGATGAGATGGTAAGAGTTCTGTCTGACCAGTCTGCTGAGAGTTCAACATATAGGATTCGAGAGCAGCTGGAAGAATTGTTAGACACAGCAGGTGACAAGACTCGTGAGTTTGCAGATAATCTCGAACCTTTAGAAAAGCGCTTAGAAGCTCTTCTTGACGAATTAAACACAACTCTTCGACCTCGTATTGAACGTCCTGTTAGAGCCAGACCACTACTTGCTGTAAGCGTTGCAGCGGGAATCGGTCTATTGATAGGTATGGTTGTTTCTGGAGGGCGTAGAAGCTAATGAGTGATAACAACCGTTCTCGTGGTTTGGGCGCCGCTGCGCGAGTAACCGCATTGGCTGGATCTGTGATGGATTTGCACGTGCGCATTGCATTACAGGAAGTTGATAGAGAGAAGCGACGATTAATTGGGGGTGGTGTTTTCCTAGCGATGGGTGGGGTGTTGATGTTATTAGCTTTATTTGCTTTTGAAGCAGCTGTTTTGATGTGGATGCACGCAGCTTTTAGCTGGAGTTGGGAGAGTTCCTTTCTGTTTATCGCATTGGTTGATGTTTTATTAGCAGGTGTGAGTTTGAGAATTGGTGGACAGCTTGCTAAAGGACCATATTTACCTGAAACCCTTGAAGGTTTGGTCAGGACAACAAAGGCTGTTTTAGGACGTTCCTGATTTATCTGATTTCATATTTGAGCCATCGACAATCAATACCTCCATTATTGATAGGGAAACGTTTGGAGCATTTCAGTCTTAAAGCAGTGGTTAGAGAACGGTCACCACTTAGTAGCCAAAATTGCCAGCCAGAAGCTTTTCTTTTTAGAAAAGAACCTAGCTTTTGGTAAAGCCAGGAGAGGTCTTCATTGTTCCCAGTCCTTTTTCCATAAGGTGGATTGCAAACAATAAAACCTGCTATTTTAGGTAATTCAATGTCAATGAAATCATTATTTTCTATAGTTATATATTTCTCGAGACCTGCATTCTGAACATTTGCTTTTGCTTGCATGACGATTTGGGGGTCTTTTTCATAACCAATAATTGGTGGAAGCGACTTTAAGTATTTTTTTTTAATTCGTGTATTTTTCTTTTCTATCTCCCAAAGATTTAAGTCAAAATCTGCCCAGTTTTTAATTATATAATTTCGATACAAACCTGGCGATAACCCAAGAGCCATAGAGGCCGCTTCAATAAGCAGGGTTCCAGAACCACAGAAAGGATCAATTAATGGCCTTTCATGATCCCATTGGGCTAATTGGATTAACCCTGCCGCTAAGTTTTCTTTTAGAGGCGCTTTCCCCATGGCATTCCTATAACCTCTTTTGTGAAGGCTTTTACCTGATCCATCCAAACTTAAAATTGAATAACTATCACTGAGATGAAGATGAATACAAAGTTCAGGTGATTGGGTATCAATCATCGACCTTTCACCCCAAAGCTGTCGTTGGAGATCTACCAGAGCATTTTTGACTTGAAGTGCTGTGTAGTGACTATGTTTCAGGCCTGAATTATGACCAGATATATCAACTTTGAAACTGAGAGATGGATGCAGCCATTTCCCCCAATCAAAAGCTTTTTGAATGCCCTGATAAAGAGTGCTTGGACAATTGCATTTGAAACGAGCAATTTCTCTTAGAACTCTAAATGGCAATCTTGCATGAAGATAAATCCTATACAAACAGGCTTTGTCAGCTTCAAAAGAGACACTTCTCTTGCCTGTCTGAAGATCTTTAGCCCCTAGAATTTGAAGTTCCTCTTTTCCAAGAGACTCAAAGCCCTGAGGGAGTACTACCAATGATTTCATCGGGTTTAGTGGTGGGTCTTGGCAAAGCGGATTTGTTTTTCTTCCTGCAACTGATTAAGCAAATTAGAGCAAACAATCATTCCCCTGTCAGAATCTTTTTGTTCATCGATTGATGAACTAGGTGATCCACACCAATGTCTCGGACAGCGGTTCGATTCCGCTCAGCTCCATTTTTCTTACTTGGGGCTGTAATGGTTTCGACGGGATATCAGGCGGGTGACTGAAGCCTGCTCGGTTAGGGCAAATACGTAACTGCGAACAACATCGTTCGTTTCTCCCGTCAGTCAGCCCCTGTTGCTGCCTGACCCTTAGGGGAGATGGGGTTAGATCAGCCTTATCACCCAAATGATTCATGGGGGCTGAGAGGCCCCTTTAATGATTGATCTGTAGGGCATCTTTTTAAGAGTGGTTCTGGTATTAATCCTCTTCTAGAAACGAATAAGTTTTGCCTCCAGTCTTTTGATCATTTCCAATCTCTACAAGGTCAATTAGTTACACAAACGGAGTTCATGACACAAAAGGATAAAAGACAATCTCCTTTTTGAGGGAGCTTCCTATCGAGCCCTATCAATCATTCAAAGCTGCTCGAATAAGTTGCTCTTCCGCAATTGTCGCTGTAGGTGACTATTTGACTAACCAGATTATCTAAAGGCTTTTTCAAATGAGTGGCTATTAGGACCTGGACAATGTTTACTAGAAAGCCATTTCTTTTATTGAGGAGTCTTATGAAAGAAGAGTCCTATATTTCGTATCCCTTTTTTGTAAGCAAGTTGGTTGCACTATCAACCACGATGATGCCATATTGTTCTTAGGTGATTTGTGTATCTATTTAGTTGAGGCCTAAAGGTGGCTTGGATAAAGTTTGGATATACTCTAATTATTGTTTTTATCAGATCTATATTGATCTAACTATTCAAGATGCTAAGTCAGTGAATTAGAGTCATCATGAACGAACAGTATTCAAACAGGTCTTTTTGGGAAGGTCGGAGTGTATTAATTACAGGCGGTGCTGGTTTTATTGGTTCAAATTTAGCTCGCCGCCTTGTAAATCTTGGTTCTGAAGTGACTATCGTAGATAGCCTAATATCAAAGTATGGAGGAAATCTTTACAACTTAGATGGCTACGAGTCTAGGCTGAAAATAAATCTTTGTGATATTCGAGATACTTCATCAATGGAAGCTCTTCTTTATGATAAGTCAGTATTATTTAATCTTGCCGGGCAGACTAGTCATTTGGACTCAATGACAGATCCGTATACGGATTTGGAGATAAATTGTATTGCGCAATTAACTTTGCTTGAATCTTGTAGAAAAGTGAACCCTTTAGTTCGCATTATTTTTGCAAGCACAAGACAAATTTATGGTAAGCCTGAGTTTCTCCCAGTCAGTGAACTACACAAAAGTTCTCCAGTAGATATAAATGGCATACACAAACTTTCTGCTGAATTGTACCATTCTATTTATAGTAAGTTTCACGATCTAAGTACTTGTACCTTGAGGCTTACAAATACAATTGGTCCAAGAATGCGTATAAAGGATGATCGGCAAACCTTCTTAGGTATATGGATCAGGAGGTTGTTGGAGGATGAACCTATTCAAGTATGGGGAGGAACCCAAATTCGTGATTTTAATGATGTTGATGATGTTCTAGATGCACTTATGCTGGCTGCTATGAGTGAGAATTTAGATGCACAACCATATAATCTTGGTAGCAAAGAGGTGGTTAACTTGACTGATCTAGCAAATCAATTGATTAGGATTCATGGCTCAGGAAAGCTAAATTTAATTGAATATCCAAAAACTCGAATGAAAATTGATATCGGAGATTTTTATTCTTCCTATGATCGTTTTCAAGATGCAACTAGTTGGCAGCCAAAGACTTCACTATATTCAACTCTTAAGAGGACTCTTGACTATTACAAATCTAATTTACCTGCTTATATATGAATTTCAATAAAGTCACATTAAAGCTCGAATGGCCTTCCCTAATATCAAGGAAGGATAGGTATAATTTTCCAAAAATAGAGACACGCCTCTATCGTAAAAAATTAATCAGTGCACAAAAGGAGCTTGAACAGAGTGGACAGTTGATTTTAGGTAAGGGAGTTAAACAATTTGAGTCAGACTTCTCTCATTGGCTTGGAAATGGAACATTACCAAGCCAGGTAATAGGAGTCGCTAGTGGAACAGATGCTATTGAATTAGCCCTTAGATCTCTTTATATTAAGGCTGGAGATCTTGTCGCCTTGCCTTCGCATACTGCCTTTGCCACGGTTTCTGCAGTCCTTCGACTTGGTGCGCGCCCTCTGTTTCTTGATACTAAAAAAGATCGTCCAATACTGTCTAATAAATCTCTTCAAGAAAATCTTTCAAATACCACTAAAATTCGAGCAGTTATAGCAGTTCATCTGTATGGTGAAGCTTGCAATTTAAATGAAATACTTGCTACTTGCAGCCAATATCAAATCCCACTAATTGAAGATTGTGCTCAGGCCTGCGGTACAAAATTCATGGGCCAAGCAGTTGGTACTTTTGGTCATAGAGCAGCCTTTAGTTTTTACCCTACAAAAAACTTGGCAGCTATTGGAGATGCAGGCGCATTAGTAGTTAAAGGCGATGAAAAGGAATTGATCTATTCGAGAAGATTACGTGCTTATGGTTGGGATGAATCGCGTGAGGCCGTTCAGGATGGAGTAAACAGCCGTCTTGATGAGATCCAGGCACTTTATTTAAGACATAAATTATGCGATTTAGATATGCATATTTTATCTCGACGAAAGGTGGCTAAATGTTATGAGAGTTTCCTGAAGCCTTTAATAGGTAAGACTTCACTCATTGGCTTGCCTGATAATGGAGATCTTTCTGATCATAGCTTTCATTTATATGTTATAAGAGTTCTTCCTGAAGCAAGAAATAGAATTATTG
This sequence comes from Prochlorococcus sp. AG-363-P19, assembly GCA_003280055.1. Classification (GTDB taxonomy): domain Bacteria; phylum Cyanobacteriota; class Cyanobacteriia; order PCC-6307; family Cyanobiaceae; genus AG-363-P08. The sequence goes on along the minus strand of QCGG01000003.1, from coordinate 169,015 downwards.
ATTATTGTCTTGACAAAGCAATACCTGTTTCAGTTCACTATAGTAAGCCTTGTCATCAAAACCGCTTACTATCTCAATCTAAGGTAAAATTACCTAACACAGAAAAGTTCGTTCAAGAAATAATTAGTCTTCCGTTACATCCTTATATGAACTATTCTGATGTAGAAAGGGTTTGCTTGGTTCTGAAAGAAGCATGCCTAAAATATAATAATGTATAATCAAGAGTACAAAGTCCTATCATTGATTGAAAAAAAACACTGGTGGTTCAATTATCTGCATAGCAATGTAAAAGACTTACTTAGAATTGAGGCTAAAAGTAAAAATAAGAAATTAGATATTTTTGATGTAGGCTGTGGAACAGGAGGATTATTGCTAAAGCTTAGTAGAGATCCATGGATTAACTCATTAGAGGGATGTGAGCCAAACACTTATGGATTTGACCATACACGTAAGCTTGGAATTAATGTTCTAAATTGTTCCATAGAGGATATGCAAAAAACCAACAGTAATTATGACGCTGCCATATGCATGGATGTTCTTTACCATAAGAATGTCATGCCAGATGTTTGCATGAATTCAATTTTTAGACTGCTAAGCCCTGGCGGACTTTTGCTTTTAAATGTAGCCGCAATGCCCTGTTTAAAACGAACCCACGATGAGCGAGTAATGGGAGTTAGGAGATACTATCTGGCTCAATTACGTGATTTAGTGATCTCAGCAGGTTTTGAAGTTGAAAGTCTTTACTATTGGAACTCATTACTTGCTCCGATTTTATGGATTCAAGCACGGTTTGAAAATAGGTCAATATTTATGAAATCTTTTAATCAGAAACGTGTATCAGATTTAGAACTTCCTCCTAGACTTATCAATAAGATACTATTTCAAATCCTTCAACTAGAGACCATAATTAGAGATTACTTCTCTTTCCCATTTGGGAGCTCACTGTTTCTTGTTGCACGCAAAGCCAAGTGACTACTAACACTCAAGATCAATCAGTTTGCTTAAGTTTGATCATTCCAATTTTTCGAAGTGAGGCTTCGATCCCTTTACTTATTAAAAGGCTGGAAAAATTAAGAATCTTTGGAGAATGGGAAGTTATTTTTGTGGATGATGGCAGTCCAGATCAAAGCCATTCTCTTCTTAAGGATCTTCTTAATGTCTCCTCGTTAAGATCACTACTTGTTAGGCACACACGTAACTTTGGTGAGCATCAAGCAGTACTTACTGGATATCGCCTTTCTAAAGGTGAATTTGTTCTTAATTTAGACGATGATTTGCAAAACCCACCTGAGGAGGGACTTAGACTTTGGCAATTTGCACTTGAAAATGATTTAGATGTCGTTTATGGAGATTATGGAGAAAGCCAACATTCTGCTTGGAGAAATATTGGTAGTTATTTTGCACATTTAACAGCGAAAATACTGCTTGAGTTTCCAGATAGATTTTCTCTCTCTAGTTTTCGATGTGTAAAAGGATCAATAGCTCATCAAGTGGCTAAGTATTTAGGTCCGTATCCTTATATTGATGGATTGTTATCTCAATTGACTCAATCAATCGAAAGTATTCCTGTTAAGCATGACAAACGCCATATAGGTAGAAGTGGATATAATCTAAGAAGATTAATTAGGCTTTGGTTGAATATCTTTACAAGCTTTTCTTTGATGCCTCTTAGACTTTCAAGTATTTTAGGAATCTTAATGTCCATTGCAGGTATCATGGGTGTCTGTGTTGTTATTGTAGAAACTTTAATTATGGGGATTACTGTTTCAGGTTGGGCCTCTATATTCTCTGCAATTCTTTTATTTGGAGGTATACAATGTCTTCTTATAGGATTAGTTGGTGAATATCTAGGAAGAATCTTTTTAACGGTTTCCGGCAAGCCACAAAGCTTTATAAGAAGTATATATGACAAGAGAAGTTGAAGGTAAATTTTCTAAAATTTAGCTTACTAAGGTTTACTGGTGTAGGACTAGTAGGAGAATTAATCTACCTGTTGATTTTTGGGATCGTTTCTTTCTTTGGTTTAAAAGCAAACTACGCTGTGCTACTTGCAGGTTCGATATGTATATTTCTGAACGCGTTTCTTCATGCTAAATTTAGCTTTAGGAGGAGATTTAGAATCCGCTTCCTGCTTCGCTATCTAATTATACAATGCATATGTATGGCCATCGCGTTTTGTCTGAGCTCTTATCTCTCGGTTATCAATGTTTCTACTAGCCAGATCGCTCTTTTGACTACAATTTGTTGGGGTCTGCTCTCCTATTTTCTTTGTAAGCTTTCATTTAACTAATGGCTACCCCCTATAAAATCATTCATTTAATTCCTTATGATGGCATAGGAGGGGTAGAGCAATCTGCTAGGTCCACCCTCAGTTTAGACCATATTGCCTTTCATCTTAGGGTTAAATATTTAAGCAAAAGGCGATTAGACAAAAGTATAATTGGCGTACTTTGGACATTTGCATCGTTAGTAAGTTCTTGCTATAGACTATGCATTAAGCCGCCTGACGTCTTAATCGTATCATTATGGAGATGTTGTATAGCTGCATATTTTATTAGTTTAATTCGGCCAAATGTAAAGATAGTTTTATTCTTGCATCTAGAAAATCATGCACATTTTATCGATAGATTGTTCTCAACTCTTGTAGCAAAAAGATCAAAAGAAATTTGGTCAGACTCATTATCAACTTTGGATTCTCGCATGAAGATCTTTAAGTTAAAGGAGAGACCTCTTACTAGGATTGTCAGTTTTAAGCTGGAAAGTGTAAAAGCATTGCCTGTTTCTTCACCAAAACCCGTTTTTATTTTCTGGGGGAGACTGAACTTCCAAAAGAATATCGCGTACTCTCTACGACTAATTTATGAGTTGAATAAGCTCAAGAAAGATTGTAAATTCTTGATTATTGGACCGGATGGGGGTGAAAGAAGGAAACTAGAAATCTTGTCAGATTCATTAAATTTGAATTCAGTAGTAACATTTTTTGGTCCAATGAGCTTTGCTGAAATAAAAGAAAAAGCTGCTTTAAGTACTTTCTATATTCAATTGAGCCGTAGTGAGGGCATGGCGATTTCCGTTATAGAAGCTATGCAATTAGGCTTAATACCAGTAGTTACCAGTGTAGGAGAAATCTCGGCTTATTGCTTCAATGATTATAATTCGATTGTTGTAGATAATATCGAGCAGGCGCTTGGTTCGATAAAGCAAGTTCTTCAGAAAGATAGTCTATTTAGGATGCTTAGGCAGAATGCAATTAGAAGTTGGGAGAGTCACCCAACCTATAACGAGTCCATCATAAATTGTTGCAGCAATCTTTGTACAAAATTAGATAAGACAATATAATAATTAGGCATTAGATAAATTGATCAGATTTACTTTATCAAGTCCTGACTTTATTATAATTGCAAAAGACAATTAAAATCCAATCGGTTCTCTTGAATTTACCTTAAGATTAAGTTGTTGATTATGGACTCGGAATCAGCGAAGTAACATTGCGAATCTCGTGATTGGGAGTGGTGTTTGGCACTGATAGATCAAGCTCAAAAGAAATGGATGAATTTCAAAATCAGATCAATAAGATTAAAGCAGAACAAAAAGTACAACAATTAATAATTCGTGTAACTTTTAAATTACTTATTTTCATCTTAAGACAAGAAAAAATAATAATAAGAATTTCTTTTTAATTTACTTTGCTTAGAAAGCTGGTCGACCTGATAGGATGATTTGTAAACTTTTCTTGCTAGGTTGTATAAAAAACTAGATTGCTTAAATAAAAAGATAACTCGAAAGGTATTCAGTTTTTAATGCCGTATTGATTAGCGATACCCTGCAAGTCACTAATCCCTAGATGTAAGAAATACTTTTTGATCGTAGGAAAGGCCTTAAAACTTTTATAGTTTTTATCACCTTTGTAGATTGCCTTGATTATTTGAAGCGCTAGTTCTTCTTTGTTCATACTTTTAGACCCTCCGTTAAATCACATTTTTGACTTTCTTTAGAATGTGTTCCTAGCTTTTCCCAGTCATCGAGAAGCATTTGTCCACATAGCTCCAACGCATCATCAAAAGTGAGCTGGTTGCGCTTTTCCACTCCTGTAGGAGCTTTCCCATTCGTAAACCAAATATCAGCGTAAATAAGTGGTGGTCCAAATCGCCTTTCAGCATGGCTGTGGAAGCGATAACAGCAATTTCCATCGGGGCTTATCAGCCATGTCTCCATTCCTGCACTTGAATTACGCTTCATGGGATTTGATTGTTAGTATATATGTACTAACAAAGGATAGAATCTATGTCAACCCTCCTTCATCTTGTCAGTTGTGAATAGAAAATACTCTTGCAGAGAATGATTTCAAAAATGCTTCTAAAGCCTTAGGGTAGTAACTCTCATTGGTATCGATTTAATCGATATTATTAGCAGTAGAATTTTATTAATTATTTGTGAATAGTCAAAAACTACTTTTAATTACCAAGGCTTTACATAGAAGTCCTTGTGGGGGGAGAGAGCTTCTTTGTAAGCAAAATTTCGAGATATTGCAGTCTATTTTTATTGAGAAACTATTTTTACTTGAATTGAAATCACAAAAGATCACACCATTTTTTGGATTCGTAAAAGCACTTTTTGGCTATATAGATGGCATTGATGAAAAGAGTATCGAATTTGCTTCAACCTTGATTATTAGTAATGGTATTAAAAAAGTTTTTATAGATGGCTCGAATCTTGGGTTATTTGCCTATAGACTAAAAAGAAATTTCCCAGAGCTAGAAATAATTACTTTCTTCCATAATGTTGAGGTGAGGTTTTTTTGGGGTGCTTTTCTGACTCACAAAAACCCTCGTTCGATAATTATTATGCTAATAAACTATATTGCAGAAAGGATGTCGGTTATCTATAGCGATAAAATTCTATCTCTTAGTGAAAGAGATAGTTTAATTCTTAGGAAATTGTATGGGCGAGTAGCATCCCATATTTTGCCAATCTCTTTAGAGGATAAACTTCCAACGAGTTTTTCTCTAGACAACACTTCTCAACAGAAACCTTACGCACTATTTGTTGGTTCAGATTTTTACGCAAACAAGCAAGGAATCAGATGGTTTGTCAAAGAAGTGGTGCCAAGGATCGAGATTGATATAGTTGTTGTCGGAAGAGGTCTGGAATCATTAAAACGTGAACTTGAGAGGCATCAGAGAGTAACTGTTGTCGGATCAGTTAAGAGCCTCCATGCTTGGTATATTCAATCTGAATTTGTCATTGCTCCTATATTTGATGGCTCCGGTATGAAAACCAAGGTTGCAGAAGCGCTAATGTTTGGAAAGCGAATTATTGGAACCCGCGAGGCCTTTTCGGGATATGAGGACATAGCATTCAAAGTAGGTTGGGTGTGCCAAGATGCAGATCAATTTGTAGACGCAATTAAGTTTGCTTCTAAGAATAACTTGATCAAGTTTGACGAGGAGTTGAGATTGATATATCTAGAGAACTATTCAATTTATTCTTCCAAGAGAAGGTTAAAAAGGATTCTCTCAACTTAATTAAAACTTCTTATATTTTGCTATATTAATACTATGAAAGTCATGGTCACTACCTCTATTTTTTCAATTACTGGAGTGCCATTGGCACAGATGCGTTTTGCTTTGGCTTTAGCGGCTAGAGGTCATGAGGTGGACTTTGTTATTGGCAAGTTAAATTCAAACTATCATTTTCATAAGCCCTCAGGTATTAAAACAATTATCTTAAATGCTTCAAATGCACGAAGTATGTTACCTTCACTTGTTAAGTATTTTATAACGACGAGGCCAGATGTTGTTTTTTCTGCAGAAGATCATCTCAATATAATAGTACTTATAGCAGCTTTTTTTTCAGGCTCTAAAGCTAAAATTAGTTGTTCCTCTAGAGTTACACCATTTGATACTTATTCAAAGACACCTTTCACTAAACGTTGGCTTCTCAAGTGCTTTGCAAGAGCTTTTATGTGGAAAGCAGATTCACTTACTTGTGTCTCAGAGGATATGGTGAAGCAATACAAGGAAGTGTTCCCAACTAGTCGACATGTTTGTGTTTATAACATAATTGACTATTCTAAATCAAAGAATAAAATGAATGAACCTGTAGATCATCCATGGTTGACAAACAAAACATTACCTGTCTTAATCGCGGCTGGTAGTTTGGCACCATGGAAAGGTTTTAGCGACTTAATTCAAGCTATTTCAATTTTACGTAGCAAAACAAATGTTCGTTTACTTATCCTAGGAGATGGTCAACTTCGTGAGGAGCTACAGGCTCAGATTGAAAACTATAGTTTGACTGATTCAGTACAGTTATTGGGATATGTAGAAAATACACTTAAGTATTTTTCGAAATCAGATATATTTGTTTTATCCTCGCATGTTGAGGGCCTGCCTAATGTTTTAATTGAAGCAATGATTTGTGGCTGTACACCAGTATCCACAAATTGCCCCACAGGACCTCGCGAAGTTTTGAGAGATGGAAAGTATGGATATTTAGTTGAAACGGGTAATCCTAAGGCAATTGCTGATGGAATTCTAAGAGCTCTTGAAGAGCCTATTGCTAGAGACCTATTACAAGAAGCGGCAGCTCCTTTTCAGGAAAGACCGGTCATTTCGAGGCATTTTAAATTATTGGGCTTAGAATACTGATACTGGGTTTATCGGTGAAAAATAATCACACTAATTTCTTGCTTGATAACTTGTTAGAGATAATTATTAGATTGATCATTTTTATTTGAAAGATAAAAAACTATTCTATAATTTCATGGATTTTATTCGCTATGAACTCAACCTGTTTTCTATTAAGATCAGGATGGAGTGGTATCGATAATAACCTAGGATAAATTTGATCTGTGTTTTTTAATTCTTGTATTTGCAGGCCTCGATAGAGAGTTAGTTGATGGTTTGGCATATAGTGTATGCCAGTTTCTATGGAATCCTGATATAGCTTCTTTCTCATACTGCTTCTATCTGTTCCTTCTGGCAGGATTATTGAATAGATATGGGGAACTATAGATTGATAATTTCTTTTAAAGATATTAATTGACTTTGAATTTAGAAATAGTTCATCATAGTGCTTAGCCAATTCCTTCCTTTTTTCAGCAAAGTATTTCAATTTCTCGAGCTGCTTTCTACCTATAGATGCCATTATGTCACTCATATGATATCTCCATCCTTGTGATTTTACATCAAATTGCCAATTTCTTTTATCGCTAAATCTATGTTTAGTTTCATTTTCAACGCCTAGAAGTCTTGCCTCTCTAGCAAGGCTCATAATTTCTCTGTTATTTGTAACGATGCAACCTCCTTCCCCACAGGTGATATTTTTAATGCCGTCAAAACTAAAGCATGATACATCTCCAAAAGAGCCCACTTTTCTGTTTTTATATTCGCTCCCAAATGCATGAGCGGCATCTTCTATGACACGCAGTCCATTTTCTTGAGCAAAGCTATATATTTCATCTAGTCTTCCTGGATCGCCCCCAAAATGAACTGGCATGATTGCTTTTGTTTTAGGGCTTAACTTTCTCTTTGCATCTTTTAGATCTATAGTTAATGATTCTAGTTCAATATCACATGCTATTGGTATAGCTCCACAGGCTGATATCGCTTGAAAACTAGCTACATATGTCAAGGATTGAACTAGCACTTCGTCTTGATCCCCAATCCCCATTGCTTGTAAAGCTAGATGCAAAGCCGCTGTTCCATTTATGCAGCAGATAGTTGTTCTACCGAAGAAACTATTGAGTTCATTTTCAAACTTCTTTACTTCATTTCCCATGCCAAGACGTTCATTAGAAAGAACACTCAAAACAGCTTCTTTCTCCTCCAGACCTATTAGTGGTTTGGATAGTCGTATGAACTCTTCTTGCATTAAACAACCCAGGGTGCCTGGTTACGATCCCATAGCTCTGTGACCATATCAAGATCACGTTTGGTATCTATACATTGCCAAAAACCGTCATGAGAATATGCCATCAATTCACCCATTTTACAGGCTTTTTCTAAGGGTTCTTTTTCTAGTATCGTTTGATCATCTTCAATTAATTCTAGAAATTCCGGCTTCATTATAAAGTAACCACCATTTATCCACCCTTGATTCATCTGTGGTTTTTCTTTGAATGTTTTTACAATTCCATTGTCGATCATTAATTCGCCAAATCTTGCAATTGGCCTGACTGCAGTAACTGTAACCATACGCCCGTGTGAATTATGAAAGTTGAGCAGTTGATCAATGTTTATATCAGATAAACCATCACCATAGGTTAACATAAATGGTTCATTGTTTAGAAATTTACCAGTTCTCTTTAGACGCCCCCCAGTCATTGTCTCTAAACCTGTATCTAATAGAGTTATTTTCCAATTATTATTATCATACCCATGCTCTTCAAGATCACCTGTAGAAAGGTTTATTGTGAAATCTGCATTTAACGTTCTATAGTTTATAAAATAATCTTTAATAACTTCAGACTTATAGCCCAAGGCAACAATAAACTCTGTATGCCCAAAGTAAGTATATCTTCGCATAATATGCCAAAGTATTGGTCTGTTCCCCACAGATATCATAGGCTTAGGAATTGTCTGAGTTAACTCAGAGATTCTTGTACCTGATCCCCCAGCTAATAGAACTACTTTCACGATACTTTCTCCATTGGGAACGAGATACATTCAATCGACAGTCGCTCTATTTCTTTTGGATCATGAACAATATCTGCAAGATTCATTACCAAACTAAATGGCGAGCTCATTCCTTGAAAACCAAACCAGATCCCTGGTGGAACTGTGAGGCGTTGATAAATCTCTTCCCCTATTATTGCTGTTTCAAAGCCTAGTTTCTCCTTATAAAAAACAAATTTCACTTTCCCAATTGGACATACCAGGTTTAGTGTCATTTTAAGGTGCCTTTTCCATGCTTTAATTGACCCATGATTAATTTTGGAGAAATACACTTCCCCAAATCTTTTAAAGCCATCATCAGTTGATTTTAATGCATGGAGAATATCTCCATTTGGTTGATAGATCTTCTTTAAGTTAGTCTTTTGAATTAGTTCCATTATAGCGACCAGGCCAATGACTTCTCATTAGCAGACTTAACATAATTGGCAATTTGCTCTATAGAAAATCTCTGCATGTCTTTTCCATTACTTTCATAAAAATATTTGTACCATCTGACTGTATTTTCAACTGTTTCTTGCAAGTCCCAAACTGAATTCCAGTTTAAAATGCTTCTTGCTTTGTCACAATTCAATTGTAGGTTTTGAGATTCATATGGAGAGTTAATTGAAATCTCATTATTAATTGACTTTATATCTTCCCAAGAACTTGACATTTTTTCAACCAGTTCTTTTACAGTATAATTTTTCTTGTGCAATGCTGCAAAATTAAATGCAGCACCATGACACTTATCCCTTATCTGCAGGTCTATTGCCAGGTTGATATATCCACTTAAAGGTTCTAATACATGTTGCCAAGGACGTGTTGAATTGGGATTCCTTAGAGATATAGGTTTATTTTGAGAAGCAGCGCGCATGCAATCAGGCACAATTCGATTTTCTGCCCAATCACCTCCGCCAATTACATTCCCAGCTCTACCTATCCCTAATTTCAAAGGACCCTTGTGGGCGAAAAATGACTTTACATAGCAATTAATTGCTATTTCAGCAGCTGCTTTGGATGCACTATAGGGATCTGCCCCCCCTAAACGATCAGTTTCTTTATAGCCCCACACCCATTCCTGATTTTCATAGCATTTGTCACTTGTGATAAGCACTGCAACGCAATTGAAATCAATAGAGCGAAGTGACTCAAGCAGATTAATTGTTCCTATTGTATTAGTGTTAAATGTTCCTATAGGATCCTTGTATGAAGAAATCACTATCGGTTGTGCCGCCAAATGAAAAATAAAATCTGGCTTCACTTTGTTTACGTATGATTTAACTGATTCAAAATCGCAAATATCTATTCTGCTATTTTTTACCCGTTCTTTGATGTTTGTGCATTCATAGTGAGAAGGCGTTGTAGGAACACTCTTTGAAAGACCATAAACCTCAGCTCCTAGTTCTGACATCCAAAGTGAAAGCCATGAACCCTTGAAGCCTGTATGGCCAGTAATGAGAACTCTTGCAGAGTTAAAGACCTGCAATGCATTTCCCTTCTTCACGAATTGCTTTTACTAAACATTTCTTTATTCTATAAGGATAGAAGCCTAATAGAAGCAAGTAGCTATTGTTTATGCAGAACCTACACAATAGCTACTTGCTTCTATTAAGTATATCTAAACTACTTATAATATACCTTTCCCATTCATCACTCTCTTTTGATTCTTCTTTATAGCTCTTTGAATTGAGAGACATCAGATTCAATTCTTTAGTTATTTAGTGCTCCTAAAGAATCAACCACTGAATTAAATAATCTTATTTTTGATTTTCTCAAGACGACTACATCCGTGCTAAAAAGGAGCAGCCCTATAAATAGACTTATATGCTATGATATTTATGATTTAGCATTCATAGATGCAGACCTTAGAATATTTTATCTGTGATATTTGCTTGAAAGCCTTTTTAAGAGTATCAATATGGCTATATTAAATGATATAGAGGGCGGCTCTTTGAAGTATTCTGATTTACAAGCACAAGGTAGCTTGTCAGTAGATGGATGCCATGTCTCTCTTGTAATAGGCTGTCTCGCTGAGGAGATAGATAGATGTAGGCTTTTGATTTTGGGACTAAAGGAAAATCTAAAGTATATAAGAGAGATAGTATGTGTAGTTAGCTCCCTACCATCACAAATTAATGCAAAAGATTTAGGCCTGGGAAATCTAGTTAATGCAAGTGTTGAAATATATTCCTATGAAGATACTATTTTCCCAGGAGCAGCAAGAAATATAGGAATACGCAAAACAAAATATCCTTATATTGCATTTCTCGATGTGAACACAGAGCCAGAACCTGACTGGCTTGAGATTGCTATTAATAAATTAATAAACTCTGATACACAAGGAACATTAGGTAGAACTAAGTATGTAGGCAAAAGTCTATTTGAAAAATGTTTTATTGCTTCTACCTATGGGGATAATCCAATATTTACTGTCCCTGGAACTTTAATTAGTAGAAATTTGATTAATCAAATTGGTTTTTTTATTCCCTCTGCAAGATGTGGGGAAGATGCAGAGTGGATTAGACGAGCCATCTATTTTCACAAGTCGATTCGATGTTCAGATGTGTCTACCTTGAAATACAGAAATATAATTGGCAGAGGTTTTAAGGAATTATCCTCTAAGTGGTTTAGGAATTACTATTTAGCATGCTTTGAAGACCTTCTTGTTTACCAAAGGCAGAGATATTTATATATAATCTTTTTTGCTACTATCAGTCTACTGGTTGCTTTCGGTTGGAACACTTCAGGAAGGGCTCTTGCAGGGTGGAATGTTGATTCGTTTTTATATATCCCACACATTTCTAAGATTACTGCTATTTTTTTAGCAACCTTTTATTTCGTCTTTAGAGCTTTCCTCCTTCCCATCGCGAAGGGTGTACCCATTCTAAGAGTTGGTTTGAAGACTATGCTAATGATTGTAATCATTAGTTTTTCTTTAGACTTAGTAAAGACAGCAGCTTTTGCTAAATCCACATTAGATAGGTATTTGATTACTAGATTTAAGATTTTCAAAAGATAAATCAATCTTGTATTGTTAGACAACCAAGATACCTGTGAATGTTTATGAGCCAACACTCGAACAATATGAATGGACAAATAAATATAAAACAATATAGTATATGATTCTTTGGCTTTACTTATAAAAAATTGGATGAACAGGCTTCAATACCATTTGATCATATAACAAAGCACAAAATGTTGATCTATCCGGAGCTCGCTTAGACCCCAGATCTTTCAATTGGGTAAAACTTCAAATTCGCTTTGCACATCTAGGCATGCTTTGTTAACTGAATTTCTTATCAATTACTCTTTAATAATAAATCTACAAGTTCTGATTTCCTGAGCCTTGATATTCCCTGCTTACCTTGAAGCTTTTCTCTTAATTCTTTATTAGTTAGCTTCATCAGAGCTTTCTTTTCTAGCTGGTCTAAGCCTTCACCCGTCAATTGTTTTTTTGACTCGGTCTGCCAAATTAGATTTTTGTTTGTTTTATTGTTTTGATGAGATCCATTCATTCCATTAATACTTAGCTTTCTATGCGATATTAGTTTTTCTATATTAGTCAATTCAGTTGGTGAAATTTTATTATAGACGTTATTTGTATTGTAGATTGTCTTAAACAAGTATTTGCAGAAATCTAAAAATATACTTCCACCTAGAATTAAATGAAGAATTAATTTATCTGTATCAATTGAGGTACTTTTGTAGATTTCAATAAGCTTTCTTGTTAAGTTTTGATTCTTTCTTCTTAAATCCTTTTGGTACCTAAAAGCCTTTTCTTCAAATGCTTCTGAGTCTTGAAAAAGTATTTCTTCTTCTTGTGGGTTTTGAGTAATTCTTTCAACATTCTGATGCTCCTCTATTAAATCTATACCTTTCTCTTCACTATTGTTAATCCCATTTAATCTAACACTAGTTTTTCTTGTATAAAATATTACTAAAGCAAGTGACAATATTAAAGTTGTTATTGCTAAAATTATCATTAATTGATCAGGCTTAAATTCATCAGAATTAACTAATTCAATGATTATGCTTACAGCATTTTTCAGTGACTCCTTGAGATGATTCATTTTCTCAGGCCAACTATCGACCTGCTCGCTAGCTCCGATATCTGGAAGAATTTCTTCTGGGATCAGATATACGCTTCCATCAGCATTTCTGACGAATGTATTTAAAAGATGAGTCCAATCAGCGATCACACCTAGTACTTTATATATACGAAAACATTAACGAATTCTTGCCCAGAAATCATGTCCACTGTTAGCAAATTAACTTAATTATGGATTCATTGAATGTTAAAGCAATCGTAAATAATCTTGGGATTGGATAGTTCGTGATCTTCACTAAAGAGACTTTTAGTACCAAATAATTCTCTGATTTAACCCAAGAATTTCGAATTTTTAACCCTTAATTTTTCTACTTATTCTCTTTCGAGTCTTTTGGTGCTTAGTTCCCTGTCGGCTCGAGAGATGCTAGCAAGCTTATCTATAAGTACCCCTAACAGGCTTAGAACTCTTGCCTGGCAAGGCTTTTATGTTGATTATTTTTAATTTTTGTTGTTGTTTGTTTTGACTATTTCTACTAGAAGAGAGGTAGGGAAGTTCATTATGCCCCAATTCGTCAGCTTGTTGATCTACTTGTCTGTTGCGCAACTAGCTGGAGTTCTTTTAGTGGCTGGTTAACTCTTCTAAGCTTCCCAGGGCAATCCTTAAATCAAGAGAAAGGTAGTACCCCATTACCTTCTTATTGAATTTCGACTATTTCGTTGGCTTTTCCGATTTGCCCCCGTTAATTCTTTGCATTGAGATCGTGGTCAATGATGATTTAATTCCCTCTTTCTTCCAGATGCTAGGCCTGACCAATTTGCCGAGGTCGTTAGATAAGGTTGGTTAGATCGAACTGGCCATTGGGATGAAAATGCCGCTTAGTCCTGAATGTTTCACTCACAGCACAAGCAGAAACTTGCCAGTCACTAACCTCATGAATTCAGTAGGGTGTAAAGCATTAAGGGCAAAGAAACCTTAGGGTGAAATTTTGCCTGAAAGCGATGAGCTTGCTTTTCATGCTCCCACTAAGTGGGTCTAAACAAAGAGTTAAGGAGAACCTGAAACCTTGGAATTAATCGAAGCAGATGTCGTCATAGTCGGAGGGGGCCCTGCAGGTTGTACCTGTGCTCTTTATACCTCTAGAGCTGATTTGAAAACTGTAATTCTTGATAAGAATCCTTCGGTCGGTGCCTTGGCGATAACTCATCAGATTGCTAATTATCCAGGGGTTTCAAGTGAGATTAGTGGTGATGACCTTCTGACATTAATGCGAGATCAATGTGTTGAATATGGAACGATTTATAGACGGGCACAAGTTTTTAGCGTTGACATTAGTGAGGACTCTAAAACTGTTTATACACCTGAAGGGACTTTCAAGGCAAAGGCTCTGGTACTAGCTACTGGTGCCATGGGACGTCCTGCATCTTTTGAAGGTGAGGCAGAGTTTCTAGGGCGTGGGGTTAGCTATTGCGCGACTTGTGATGGTGCCTTTTATAAAGGTCGTCAAGTAGCAGTAATAGGAGTGAATCAAGAAGCTATAGAGGAAGCCCAGGTTTTGACCAAGTTTGCGGAAACTGTTCATTGGATTACAACTAACGATCCGAAGGCAGATGATCATCATGCTCAGTCGTTGCTTTGTGAACCGAATGTAAAGCATTGGAGTAAAACTCGACTTCTTTCAATTAATGGTAATGAAGGTGGTGTAACTGGAATCGAGATTAAATCTAGAGGAGAAGAAAACACTAACAATCTATCTTTAGAAGGAGTTTTTGTTTATATGAGTGGTTCTAAGCCTATAACTGACTTTTTAGGGGATCAAGTGGCCTTTAAAGAGGATGGAGGAGTTGTTGTAGATGATTTCATGTCAACTACCGTTGAAGGTGTATGGGCCATAGGTGATATTAGAAATACGCCTTTTAAGCAGGCAGTGGTTGCGGCTTCCGATGGTTGTATAGCAGCAATGGCTATAGATAGGTATTTAAATAGTCGGAAAATAATTAAGGTTGATTGGGTTCATTCTTGATTGAAGGAATGAAGAAATTTATAAATGTATAATTCTTTTTTATAAGGCTTTATAAGGTTTTTGCATCTGAAATATATCCAATTCCTCCATAATAGTTAAGTATAGGTTTCACCTTGAGAGCTAGTTTTTCGAGCGTATTTTCTTCGCAAAAAACAATTACATGTGCATTGGCCCCAAGGTCAGTAAACTCCATGTCTTCCGAGACAGCTCCTTGTGGACCTTTGCCAGTTACATGTTTTGTGATTGTATAACCAGGAGCTCCACCATCATCTAAGGCTTTTAGCATGGTGTCGAGCTCACGATCACTGAAAATTAGATCTAATCTTTTCATTTTCAGGAAACCATTGGGATAAATTTGTTAACCATTCCCATGTATAAAGGAATGCCAAATACTATATTGAAAGGGAAGGTTAGTCCAAGGGCTGTTGATATATAGTAGCTTGATTTTGCCTCTGGGACAGTCATTCGCATGGCAGCTGGAACAGCTATATATGATGCGCTTGCGCAAAGTACAACGAATAGTAATGCGTTCCCTGGTCCAAGTTCAAGGAACTTTGCAACTAATACACCTAAAAATGCATTAAATAACGGCATTGCGATTGCAAAGGCAATAAGAAAAGACCCAGCTTTTAGTAGTCTAGGCAACCTTTTTGCTGCAACTATGCCCATGTCAAGTAAGAAGAAACATTCTGCGCCATAAAAAAGATTTCCTGTGAAAGGATGCATTTTTTCAACTCCTGAAGGGTTATTAGCTGCTGTTAAGAATCCAATAAGTAGGCTTCCAATTAATAAATAAACTGATCCATTTAACATCGCTTCATGCAATATTGATTTCCAACGAATTCGTTTTGCATTCGGTCTTTCCGCTGGCGCTGCTACCTTTACCAAAAGTAATCCAACTATGATTGCTGGTGATTCCATTAATGCCAGTGCAGCAACCATAAATCCATCAAAATGTACATTTAGGTTCTCCAGAAAGCTTTCTGCAGTAATAAATGTGACAGCACTGATTGAACCATATGCGGCTGCTATTGCCGCAGAGTTGAAAACATCAAGCTTGAGCCTAAGTATAAAAAAGCATATTAGTGGAAGTATTAGAGACATCAATACCGCTGCTCCGACGGTTTGGACCACTTGAATCCCAAACCCACTACTTTCAAGCTCTAACCCACCTTTAAATCCAATTGCTAGGAGTAAATAAAATGAAAACAACTTGGGTAGTGGAGCAGGTATTTCTAGATCAGAGCGCAAGACAACAGCAATTGTCCCAAGGAAGAAGAAGAGAACCGGAGGGGTTAATACGTTTTGAAGAACCAGATTCGTATCCATGTATTGGAGTTTACTACTAAGAGGATTGACTCTTAGAGAACATTTTCTATCGCAATTAAATACCAGAGGGTGGTTCGTTCGGTTTGTGTTTTAGGTTGACAGATCTGTCAAGGCAGCTTCAAGGGCAGCCTTTCTGCTCCCTAGGACAATTCCAACTCCAAAGTTTTCGAGCCTTTCTTTTACTTGTTCATTTTCACAAGCTATGTATGACTTCCTGGAGTTGTTCTTAGCTTCTTGCACCATATCTTCTAAGGCAAGAGTTGCTGTTACACCAAGACGAGGCACCTCTGTTATGTCAAGGATAAGTACTTTGTAATTGCGAACTAGCACCATTCTTTCAGATATACCTTTTGCAGCGCCAAAGCTCAGTGGGCCTTTTAGTCTAAAGAGCATTACTTCTCCTCCGCACTGAGATAGAAGTTCTTTTTCTTCAGGAGGTAATGACGAATTGCTATCTATTGAAGACATGAAATCACTTCCTAGAGGATTATCCTTATCCATTCCTTCTAATTGAGTTTGAGTTATTGAATCAATTGTCAACATATTTGCGACGAAAACTCCTACTAAAACTGCCCAGATTAGATTCCAGAAAACAGTCATCAAAAGTACTGAGTACATTACTCCCGCTGTTTTGATCGAAAGTCGATGAGCTCTTGTAAGAAAACCCCAGTCAATAATGTCTAGTCCAACCTTGATAAGAATTCCTGCTAATAAAGCTTTTGGGATTTGGGATGCAAACGAGCCAGCACCATATAGAACTATTAGCAAAACTATTGAGTGAGTCATCCCGGACAAGGGTGTTTTCCCTCCGGATTTCACATTTATCACTGTTCGCATAGTTGCGCCTGCCCCAGGTAAACCACTAAAGAGGCCAGCGACACTATTACCAATTCCTTGCCCAATTAATTCTCTATCAGAATCATGCCTTGTTTGGGAAATATTATCTGCAACTAAGGATGTTAATAGTGAATCGATTGCTCCAAGTACAGCTAAAACAAGCCCTCCTTTAATTATTGTTGGGAAGTGCTCTTTGAAGTTTGGAAGGCTAGGAGATAGTCCTCCATCAGGAATATCACCAATTCTTGGAATTGGACTTGTCAATATTGAATCGTTGTAGAAGATGACTGATATGGGAGTTACTATTAGTAACGCTAATAAAGGTGATGGAATCCATTGACTGATTCTTCTTGGAGTAAGAAATACAACTGCAAGAGTCATTATTGAAACTGCTATTGCTGCTCCATTTAGTTGATCAAAATTTTCTCTTAATCTGCCAATAGAATCTAAAACACTTCCTCCAGTTGTGATCCCTAGTAAAGGTCCTGCTTGAAGAGTAATTATGATTACTCCAATCCCTGACATAAAGCCTGAGACCACAGAGTAAGGAACAAGAGTGATGTATTTACCTAATTTTAAGATCCCAAAGAGGATTTGAAATAGTCCTCCTAGAACTACTGCACCCATAACCAGAGGCAATATTTCTCCAGCAGTTAAGTCTGGATTAGAAACTTTGCCGGCTAGTACGGCTACGAGCCCTGTAGCCACGGTTACACTCATTGGCCCTGTAGGGCCACTTACTTGAGTAGGAGTGCCACCAAACAAGGCAGCTAAAAAGCCAACTATTATTGCTCCATAAAGCCCGTAAATTGCTCCACCATCTCCAAGAGCCGCTTCTCCAAAAGCTAAAGCTAGAGGCAGTGCAACAACAGCAGCGGTTATTCCGCCTAATAGGTCGCCACGTAGGTTTTTGAAATGTAATCCGTGTATTAAAGCCAAAATCTCTTCTCCTGAGGCTAATTCATTTTCAGAAAGCCTATCTTCTAGAAGGGGCTCTAAGAAAGTGCCTTATTAACAAACTTTGTTTTCTGTTTGGCGCGTTCGGGCTTCACTACACCTTGCTAATCCCAAGAAAGCATTTCTGCTGGGAGACTTAAGAAGATCTGAGGCTTTTTGCCTGGTTAAGTCCATGGGTGGGAGTGGATACAAGGATTATTTCAACTTGCTTGGTGTTCAACGGGATGCGACTTCTGATGACATCAAAGATGCTTTTCGTAGGTTGGCTCGAAAGTATCACCCTGATTTGAACTCTGGTGATGCAAATGCAGAAGAGAAGTTTAAGGAGGTCAATGAGGCATATGAAGTGTTATCAGACCCTGATAAACGGCGTAAATATGAACAATTTGGACAGTATTGGAATAGTGCAGGCGGGATGCCGGGAGGGGGACATGGCTTTGATGTGGACTTTGGAAGGTATGGCAATTTTGATGATTTTATAAATGAGTTATTGGGACGATTTGGACGTGCTCAGGGGCCGTCGGCTTTCAATGATGAATTTCATGGTTCTTCTTCTTTTCATAGAGCTAAACAAAGGACCCCGGCAAATCTTGATGCTGAAGTAGTTGTTAAAATTACTTTTGGAGAGGCTTTCCGAGGCACAGAGAGAACTCTTGCAGTCAATGAAGAACGTGTTCATGTCTTGATACCAAAAGGTGTTAAAACTGGCTCTAGATTGCGATTAAAAGGAAAGGGTAACTTTCAGCCTGGGGTTGGCCGAAGGGGTGACCTTTATCTAAAACTTAACGTAGAAACTCATCCTATATGGAATATTAATGGAGAACAATTATGTGCAGAGTTACCTGTTTCTATTGAAGAGTTGGTCCTTGGTGCAATTGTCAAGGTGATTACACCAGATGGAGATGCTGAATTAACAATTCCTGCGGGAACTTCCGTAGGGAAAAGTTTTCGGTTAAGAGAGAAAGGTTGGCCATTCCCAAATGGACGTGGCGATTTGATTTTCACACTTTCTTTGGAGCTACCCTCAAGTTGGACAGAAAAGCAACTTGAGCTGCTCAAGCAGATCAAATCTATTCGAAAAGAGGACCCAAGAGAATCTTGGCTTAGAAGGGCGCGTTTATAAGGCCGATTACGATCAGAGCAATATCTTCATTGAGATGGATTTAACTTATCGCCCTCGGCGTCTTCGCCGAACATCTGCTTTAAGGGAAATGGTTAGAGAAAACTCTCTAAGCCCTGCAGATTTCATATATCCATTGTTTGTTCATCAGGGATCTGAAGAAGAGGAAATTGGTGCTATGCCTGGTGCAAAGCGTTGGAGCGTGGCAAATATAATGAGAGAGGTGGAAAGAGCTTGGGGGCTTGGGATTCGATGTGTTGTCCTTTTCCCAAAAGTTTCTGAGGATTTGAAATCGGAAGATGGGGCTGAATGCTTTAACGAAAATGGACTGATACCTAAGGCAATAAGCCTCATTAAAAATGAGTTGCCAGAAATGATGATAATGACTGATGTAGCTTTAGACCCTTATTCATGTGATGGACATGATGGAATTGTTAGCAACGAAGGGATAGTTTTAAATGATGAGACAATTGATCAGCTTTGTCGCCAAGCTGTTGTTCAAGCTCAGGCAGGGGCTGATTTGATTGGTCCTAGCGACATGATGGATGGTCGTGTTGGTGCTATACGTGAAGCATTAGATGATGAGGGGTTTCAGCACGTCGGGATAATTAGCTATACAGCTAAATATGCATCTGCATATTACGGGCCGTTTAGGGAAGCACTTGATTCTGCACCACGTCAGGATTCGGGCAAGATTATTCCAAAAGATAAAAGTACTTATCAGATGGATCCAGCAAATTCGCGTGAAGCAATTACTGAGGCTCAACTTGATGAGCAGGAGGGTGCAGATATTTTGATGGTTAAGCCAGGACTTGCTTATTTGGACATTATTTACCGTCTTCGTGAAGAGTCAGAATTACCAATTGCTGCATATAACGTGAGTGGAGAATATGCAATGGTCAAGGCTGCAGCACAAAGAGGTTGGATTGATGAACGCTCTGTAGTCCTTGAGACATTACTTAGCTTTAAAAGAGCAGGGGCTGATCTCATCTTGACTTATCATTCTTGTGATGCAGCTGGGTGGCTGGGTGATCTAAAAAGTTAGTTCTTTGACATGGGCCAATCAGAATTTCTTGAAAATGATGTAGTAATTTGCTTGTGAATCAGGTCAAGATTGAGATCTTTTCCTATCCTCATTACAAGATGATCAAATAGTTTCACCACTAGAACCGTGGATGTTCAAAGGCTCGGACACGTAGCTATCCGTGTGAAAGACATGGAGAGAGCTAAGTCATTTTATTTGGGTCTTGGGATGAGAATGGTTTGGGAAGCAAAGGATTGGTGTTATTTAGAGGCTGCTTCTAGCAAAGATGGCCTTGCTTTATTGGGACCTGGGTATACCTCAGCGGGACCTCATTTTGCTTTTCATTTTAATAAGAGGGCAGAAGTAGAGGCATTCCATTCAAGATTGGTGAGTGATGGTGTTCGAGTAGGAGGAATTCACGATCATCGCGATGGGACAGCATCTTTTTACTTGAGAGATCCTGAGGGTAATTGGTTAGAGATGCTTTATGAGCCTCCAGGAGGGATTCCAAAGAATCATGAGGGATCCAAAGAATCATTCTCATAGGAGCCTTAATGACCTCTTTTGATAAAGATGCCATTGAGGATGCTTCTGATGAGACGCTGGGTTTATTGGAATGGCCAACTCTTTGTGAACACCTGGCAAGGTTCTCTAGCACTGTTAAGGGCCGTCAATACTGTCTTTCTTTACCAGTCCAGAACGATATATCTACATGTAGGTTGCTTTTAGAAGAGACCAAAGAGATTTTTGTGCTCGATCAATTGCTTGAAGGGAGACTTTCCTTTCAGGGAATACATGACATTAGTTATGTATTAGTTCTTTGTAGTAAGGGGGGAATTGCTTCGGGAGAGGAGCTTTTGGCGATTGCAGAGACTTTAGGTTCCGCAAGAAATTTACGTCGACAGATCGACAATGCAGAACTGCGTCCAAAGTTGACGGATCGGTTACAAAAGCTAGCCACACACCCTGAGCTAGAAAGAACTCTTAAGCGTGACTTAGAGCATGGTGGTCGTGTTGCTGATCATGCCAGTCAGGATTTAGCTAAATTTCGAAAACAAATTCAATCTTTACGAAAAGATCGTAGTGATCGTCTAAATGATTTGCTTAGGACTTATTGCAGTCTTTTAAACGACAATGTCATTGCTGAACGTAATGGCAGACCAGTCTTTGCTGTAAAGATTCGTGCAGCAGCACAATTCCCTGGTTTAGTCCTTGATAGTTCCTCTTCGGGTAACACTCTCTTTATGGAGCCTAATGAGACCATTCAACAGACTAATGAGTTAAGCGAGTTGGAGATAAGAGCTGTTAAAGAGGAGCAGAGAATTTTAGGGTTATGGAGCAAAGAAGTAGCGAATAATGTTGAATCACTGGAAGAATTGATAACGATATGCATGCAACTAGATGTTGCTTTGGCGCGTGCTCGCTATAGCAAATTTCTAGGAGGTGTGCCGCCAGAACTTAAAGAGGATTCGAATGCGCCTTTCCTGTTTAAAGGCCTGAGGCATCCATTGTTGGTTTGGAAAAATCAGAGAGAAGGGGGGCAGGATGTTGTTCCCATCAGCGTAGAGGTCTCTTCTGCAGTGAGAGTCGTTGCTATTACTGGTCCTAACACAGGAGGGAAGACAGTTACGTTAAAGACACTAGGCTTGGCTGTACTTATGTCACGTTCGGGTCTTTTTTTGCCTTGTACAGGCACGCCATCTTTGCCGTTTTGTACAAATGTTTTTGCTGATATAGGTGATGATCAATCTCTTGAGCAGAATTTGTCGACGTTTAGTGGACATATAAAACGAATTTGCAGGATTTTAAAAATTCTCTCTAAAGAACCTGGCACTTTTATGATCCTTCTGGATGAGATTGGTGCAGGGACTGATCCAAGTGAGGGGAGTGCATTAGCAATCTCGTTGTTACGCACATTGGCGGATAAGGCTCGATTAACGGTTGCAACGACTCATTATGGGGAGTTGAAAGCCCTTAAGTATATTGATTCGCGATTTGAGAATGCTTCCGTAGCTTTTAATGGCGAGACGTTGTTACCTACATATCAACTCCAATGGGGTATTCCAGGTACAAGTAACGCACTTTTTATTGCTAATCGTCTTGGTTGCCCTGATGAGGTTATTGATCATGCTCAAGAGTTATTAACTTCTAAGAGTGAAGGTGAGGTGAATATAGTCATTAAGGGATTAGAAGAACAACGTCAGCGTCAGCAAGAGGCAGCTGAAAGTGCCGCGGCACTTTTAGCTCGTGCTGAATTGCTTCACGAGCAATTGATGAGTCGCTGGGAAAAACAATCCAAAAAAACAGCTGACTTGGAGGAGATCGAACGTCGTAAGTTATCTGTTTCTATACAGAAAGGACAGCATGAGGTACGACGGTTAATTAGTAAGTTGCGAGGTGATGATGCAAGTGGTGAAACGGCTAGGGTTGTTGGGCAACGATTACGTAGAATTGCCGTTGAACATACGTCTCAAGCTAATGGAAACAACTCGCTTGATTGGCGTCCTGAGATTGGAGAGAGAATCAGATTACTCGCGCTTGGAAAGCCAG
Source organism: Prochlorococcus sp. AG-363-P19 (assembly GCA_003280055.1). Classification (GTDB taxonomy): domain Bacteria; phylum Cyanobacteriota; class Cyanobacteriia; order PCC-6307; family Cyanobiaceae; genus AG-363-P08. The sequence continues at coordinate 146,472 of QCGG01000003.1, read as the reverse complement.
CTGAGGTTGTAGATATTTCTGAGGATGGCCTTCAGTTAACTGTTCTCTGTGGTGTTTTGCGGAGCAAAGTCAGTTTAAATGGAGTACAAAGTTTAGACGGTCGAAAACCTACTCCCACTGACAAAGTAGTGGAGATTAGAACCCCCTTGAGAATGAGGAAAAGTAGTGATCAAAAGTGCTCTAATAACACTATTGATGTAAGGGGATTGCGCGTTAATGAGGCAGAAGTTGTGGTGGAAGAATTCTTGCGCAAAGTTGCTGGTCCAATATGGATTGTTCATGGCATTGGTAGTGGGAAACTAAAACGAGGATTGAGAGAATGGCTTTCATCTGCTTCATTTGTTGAACGGGTTACCGATGCCGCTACAGAGGATGGTGGTTCTGCATGCACCATTGTTTGGCCTAAATAATTCGAGTTGTTTGAATTTTTCTTATTATTGTCAATCTTGCGACAGTGATTGAAAGGCGATGTTTAGCTAATTAAGGTTGACGTTCTAATGTGGGTATTGATCAAAGATAGTTGCAGCTGTGCAGTTCATTGATCATGCATCGATTGATGTTCTTGGTGGGCGAGGAGGTGACGGTATTGTTGCCTTTCGCAGGGAGAAATATGTACCAGCTGGTGGTCCATCAGGAGGAGATGGGGGACATGGTGGTCGGGTTGTGTTTCAAGCAGATTCAAACCTACAGACACTTTTGGACTTTAAGTACAAAAGGTCTTTTGCTGCTCAAGATGGGCGTCGAGGGGGCCCAAATAGATCTACGGGTGCATCAGGTGAGGATTTATTAGTCAAAGTTCCTTGTGGAACAGAGGTGCGTCATTTCAGTACTGGCATTTTGTTTGGAGATTTGATTACCTCTGGAGAAACATTAGTGGTCGCGTTTGGAGGAAGGGGTGGATTGGGTAACGCTCATTATTTAAGCAATAGGAATCGTGCTCCAGAAAAATTCACTGAAGGACGTGAAGGAGAGGAATGGAAATTGCAATTAGAACTGAAATTACTTGCTGAGGTCGGAATTATAGGTTTGCCGAATGCCGGGAAAAGTACTTTGATAGCAGTCCTTTCTGAAGCGCGACCCAAGATTGCTGATTATCCATTTACTACTCTTGTCCCAAATCTAGGGGTAGTACGTAGACCAACTGGTGATGGAACAGTATTTGCCGACATCCCAGGGTTGATAGCCGGGGCTGCTCAAGGAGCAGGCTTGGGCCATGAGTTTTTAAGACATATAGAGCGCACAAAATTGTTAATACACTTGATTGATGGAGGTTCTAATGATCCATTAGAAGATTTAATTGTTGTTCAAAACGAACTTAGTGCATATGGACATGGATTAATTGATCGTCCGAGAATATTAGTGATTAATAAAAAAGAGTTAATCGAAAAAGAGAAGAAAGAGCAATTGTTAGATGACTTTCAAGCTAAGACTGGGAGAGACGTAATGTTGGTTTCTGCTGTAATGGGGGATGGCTTACAAGATCTTTTAGATAATGTCTGGAAAGAATTAGGTGTTTGAGTTCCAACTAGACCTTGTCTATTTTTGCTTTGTTAGTCATAAATAGTACAGAATCAGGAGATTTATGGAGTTTTACAGTTGTTTTGATTCGAATGGAAAGGTAATTGCACGTTGCCAAACTCCTCAAGACATAGAGGTTTTACGTCATATGGGCAGGCCTATTGCTCAAGTTAAGGCAATGAAGCAAGAAGAGTCTGTTGTTTGTTCATTGACCAGCAGCCCTAGCGATTTCAACGAAGATATCTGAAATCCGGAGATTTCATCATCAAAACATTCCTTTGAACAGAAGGTTCCTGTTCAAAGGAATGTTTTGATGATGAAATGATGGCTTGAGTAGTTAGTCGTCGTAGACCAAGCACTCTGGTTCATCAGGGTTTGCGTCACAAAACAGTTCTAGGGCATTTGGGTCATGCTTTTCGCCAGGATGGTGTTCTTTGTATTCCTCCAGCGAATGAAGCTCGTCAGTTAGGTGACGGACCTTTGCGTCGTCCCCTTGAGCTTTAGCTGACTGGATCTCTGATTGATCCTTCTGAATGTGTTCGTCGATGGTGTTCATGAAGCTGGCTTAAGAGACCCCTATGGGTCTTGTTCGACAGGCATACCTTAATGCTGTTAACGGATGATGCCATGGGGGTAAATATCATTTGGTTTGCGTTACAACACCATTCCCAAAATTGTGTATCAGTAGCTACCAGGTAAGAAGAGAGGTGAGGACTGTTCTCATGCTTTGTCATCTAAGAAAGGCTTGGTCGACATTTCATGTATGCGTTCGATAAAGTTTTCTGGATTAATGGGCCAAGTAACCATTGCTATATATCTACTTAAAGGCAATGGAGGATTCGGTTTAATTTGTTTGAGCTTTTAGCTTGGGAGCAATTGTCCTTTCATGTTTTCTTGGCAAGAGATTTACAATTCTTTGTAAGGCTATTTATGTTTTTTGATAGATGTTGTGGTCTTGCCGAATGATCTATCTCTCTTGCAATCATTAGCTCAGATGGAGCTTCAGAGATCTTGGTGAAGGTTTGTCTTGGGGTTATTAGGTTGGCTGAAGCTAAATGAGATTACTTGAGAGAAGCGCATTCAATGATGCAAGAAAAGAATTTTCTGAGATGCAAGTATCTACATAGAAGACTTAGAGGTGTTAATGGATTAGATCGCTCAGCTCTAGCCATCGCTCTTCAGCTTCATAGAGAGTTTCTAGGTTTTCGGCTAGTTCGATGCTGATACTGTTTAAGTCTTTGTGGTTTTCAGCGATTTCTTTTTCAAGTGCTTCACGTTTTTTTTCTAGCAATGGAATCTTTCTATTTAGCTCTTCAAGTTCTAATGACTCTTTATATGAAAGTTTTCTAGGACCTTGCTTTTCATTCTTTGAATTGGTATTTCTTTGAGAAGGGTTTCTTATAATTAAATCTGAGGATTGATTTACGACTTCCTTGGTTTTCAAAAGTTTCTTTTGATGTTCTAGGAAGTCGCTATAAGTCCCTTCAAATTGATGAAGCTCTTTGTTCTCAAAAAATAGTATTCTATTTATAGTTCTATCTAAAAAATAGCGATCATGAGATACAACTATAACGCAGCCTGGAAATGTCTCAAGATAATCTTCTAAAATTCTTAGCGTATTGATGTCAAGATCGTTAGTGGGTTCGTCCAGAAGTAATACATTAGGCGATTGAATAAGAATCCGGCAAAGTGTTAATCGGCGTTGCTCACCCCCTGAAAGCTTCGATAAGCGTGCATTTTGCTCGGCAGGTGAAAATAGAAATCTTTCTAATAATTGTGATGCTGTTATTTCTCCATCAAAGAGTTTTACTCTCCAAGCAGATTCCTTTATGAAATCAATAACCTTTGTGTTTGCTTGTTTTCCTTTGCTGAGATCTTCTGTGTGCTGATCGAGATACCCAACCTTTACAGTCTCGCCAATTTTTAATACCCCATCGGCAGGTCTTTTGATTCCAGCTATCACATCCAGAAGGCTTGACTTCCCAATTCCGTTTTTCCCGATAATTCCAATGCGATCTCTTTTTTCGAAACTATGATTGAGATTTTTGAGTATTAATTGTCCAGTCAATGTTTCATCGTTCGTGATTTTCAGATTGTCAGTTTCAATTACAAGTTTTCCTAACCTTCTTATCTCGCTTGCTATTTCAATTGTTTTTTTTGTCGAATTTACGTCCCTTTTGCGCATTAATTCTATTCGTTGAACTCTTGCTTTTTGCTTGGTGGACCTTGCCTTGGCTCCTTTTCTAAGCCATGCTAGTTCTTTTCTAAGGATTGCTGTTAACTTTTTGTTAGAGGATAATTCTGCATCTTCTATATGGCTTTTATGTTGAAGAAATTGACTGTAATTCCCAGTAAATTTATACGCTCTACCTTCACTTACTTCGATTATCTTGGTTACTATTTGGTCGAGGAAGTAGCGGTCGTGTGTAACAAGAACTATTGCACCTTGAAAGTTTTTTAGCCAGTTTTGTAACCATTCAACTGCTTCTGTGTCGAGATGATTGGTGGGTTCATCAAGTAGTAACAAGTCAGGTTTTGAAACAAGCGCGGCGGCAAGATTGATTCTTTTTAGGTACCCTCCAGATAGTTCGTTTACAGGTTGATTCAAATTAGTAATTCCAAGACGAGTGAGAATTTCCTTGCATTCTTGTTCTAAGTCCCATGCATTAGTCTCATCCATTTGGTGGCTTACTTCACCTAGCGCTGAGATAAGCGATGCTTTTTCAGGGTTTTTGGCAACCTTAGTGGTTAATTCATGAAAGCGTTCTAGAAGTTGTCTTTTTATTCCACAGCCTCTAAGTACTTCTTGTAGAACTGTTCTTGTATTTCCTAAAGAAGTTTCTTGATTAACGGCTTCTAAGTGCAGCTTTGGCGAACATTGCCTATGACCTTGCTCTAAGGTTTCAGCCCCTGATAAAACTTTTAGGAGAGTTGATTTTCCTGCCCCATTTGGACCTATTAAACCAATTCGCTCTCTTTCAGCAATATGCAAAGTTAGGTTGGAGAAAAGGCTTCGAATACCAAAGTCCTTAGATGCTTCGATGAGACTAATTAAAGTCACAAAGCTGTTGCTGATTTTCCGGTTTCTAAATAGTCAAAAATGCTTTTGTCCCCAACATCTAAAGACGCATCCATGCCGAATTTTCTAATAGATAAAATCAGTAATAGTATTGAAGAAAAGAGCAATATTATTATTACCGAATATTGGTTTAGAATTTGAGTTAGATGACCGATTAATGCAATAGGGATTAAAATAGTCACACCAATTGCTTCGGCTCTTCGAAAACAGAAAAATTCTTTAAACCCTACACCAGTTAAGGCGGCAAAAAATGGGCCGATAATTAAGGTTAAAATAGGCTTGCTTGCCAGTGAAGGGAGAAGATGATTGACCCCAATCTTTATTGATAGAAATAATATTCCTAGCGTGCCAAGCAGCCACAAGACTTGAAGTAACTTATGAAGAGGTTGCAGATAAATATGAATCCATTTCAAAGATAAGCCTAACCCTAGAGTTAATGGCACTAACCAAATAGATGCCCAACTAGCTCCTATCGATATCCATTGAATTAGGCCAAAGAAGAGTGAAATTGCACAAACAAGTAAAGCTTGGCGATATCTTTTGACCTCGATTTGATCTTGATAGGTGATGCGATAAGTGCCATAAAGGCCTTCGAACTCTGGCTCGTTTTCATTCGAATGGCTAGGGCTAACAGTTTGGGTGTTCAAGTTCATGTTAGTTGGGCACTTAGGCATTAATTATTTGGTCTAGATCAGGACCTGCTGGAACAATGTTGCTTGGATGCAATGGAAACAGTGCTCCAAAGTAGTCATTGCGCCATGTGTTTTCATCACATGTTTCTGAGACTGATGGTAGTGCCCAAAAGCGTTGCCTCCATCGCCAGATGTTTTTGAATGAGGAGAGAGGGAGCTGACTGCATCCAAATAGTGGCATATAGATCATTTCCCATCGAACAAGTGTTGGGAAAAGTCGAATATCTGCAAGGGTAAGGACTTTCCCGCATAGCCATGGGCCTTTACGAGAGAGGCTTTGATCCACTATTTCCAGAGTAGAGAAGAGTTCCTCGGATGCTTTGTTATAGGCAGCTTGATTGCGTGCAAAGCCACATCTATATACTCCATCATTGACCTTGCTTTGAAGTTTGGCCTCCCAGTCTTTTATTGCTTGCGTAAGTTTTAGGGGTGCCAGGTCAGGCCTTGTTTTTTTGGTAGGCCATTGATTGAGAACTTCGATGAGTTGAGTACTTTCGTTGCCTAGTAAAGAAGGTTTTTCTTTGGCATTTCTGCCTGGATCTACTAGTGCAGGGACTGTTGCTCTATGGCTTGGGGGACTTCCACAGCGTTCATAGATATCTAGAAGTGATTTGCAATCCATCCAGGGATCTTGAAGTTTCCATCTGCCTGCAGAGTGATCTGCATAAACAAGTTGTATGTGGAGACTGTCCTTAAGCTCTCTTAGTTGGTAAATCAACCAAGTCCTATGTGCCCAAGGACAGCTTCTGCCGATTAGCAGTCTTGGAAGACGGTCTGTTGTTCGTTTTTCTAGTTCAGATATTTCTGGAATTCTGGCTTTGCAATGCTGGCTTTTAGGACGTTGATAATTTCCTTGATTATCAGAGGGAGCAAGACCATTCATCAGTTGATTCCATTGCCAGTGCCATCCTTTTCTGGCGGTGGCAATTAAAACTGGTGGAATTGACATGGGGAGGGGTTTCTTTTAAAGCAGATCTCGGCCAATCTGAAGATAGCTATTCAAATCTGATGTCAAGCCTTCAGGTGCTCTTGGTGGCAGGTACACATGGCAATGAAATTAATGCACCGTGGCTATTTCATCAGTATTTAAGTAAACCAGATTTGCTTAATGAATTTGATCTTAAGACGGTAAAAGTTCTTGGCAATCCTATTGCATACAAGATGGGCAAGAGATATGTAGACCGTGATTTAAATCGTAGTTTTAGGCCTGATTTGCTTATTGCTTCCCATTCCAATAACTATGAGGCAAAACGGGCAAAAGAGCTGCTGAATCTTTTTGGATCAGAAGGGAAAAATCCATGCCAAATTGCTCTTGATTTTCATAGCACTACCTCTGCGATGGGAACGAGTTTGGTGGTTTATGGGCGGAGACCATCTGATTTAGCACTGGCTTCTCTTATCCAGTTTCGTCTTGGTCTCCCTATTTACTTGCATGAACAAGATTCTGCAGAACAAGGGTTTTTAGTTGAGAGCTGGCCATGTGGTTTGGTTGTTGAAATAGGACCTGTCCCTCAGAATTTTTTGGACGCAAGTATTGTTCAGAAAACTTCTTTTGTTTTGGAATCTTGTCTTGAGGAGATATCAAAAGTTAGGGCGAGCACGGAAAAATATCCTGAGAGAATTGTGGTGCATAGGCATTTAGGAAGTCTTGATCTTCCAAGGGGGGGGGATGGTATTCCAAAGGCATGTTTGCATAAGGATTTACAAGGCAGTGATTGGTTTCCAATACAAAAAGGTTCCCCTCTATTTGTTTACCCTAATGGATCTGTGGAAAGGTATTTCGGGGAAGATAATGTTGTTCCTGTTTTCATTAATGAGGCAGCATATGCTGAAAAAGGAATCTCCATGAGCTTTGCAATAAAAGAATTCTGGAGTCTCGAAAGTTCCTGGAAGTCTTCATTGAAAAATCTATTAAATTGTTGACAATAATTTATCCACAGGCCCAAATAGATTGTTCTTTTGTGCATGGAAGGTCACTACTAGATCCATCTGCCCAATAGATCCTTAATCTGTCATCTTTTGTACCCAAGCGAAATGTCATTGATTTAATCGGACCTTCTGGGGCATTAGTTTTGAGGCCAATTGTTTTGGGAGATTTCTTTCCTAGTTGTAATTCTAATTTTGATATGCGCCGTTCTAAATCATTTATACTTTGCATCCTTTTATTTGAGTCTATATTTGAATTATCGCTTGTTTTTTCACAACTATTGATAGAGATCAATAATAGCCCAGTGGTTAGTAATTTTATTGTATGAAAGGCAATCTTTTTCATGATGATAATCGCTCCCTCCCTTCTATTCTATGAAATACCATTATTTCTAAAAGAATACTCTTTCACTCCAGTAAACTACTGCTCCCTGGGCCTCAAGTTCATGCCTTCGGTACTTTGCTAGTGCAATTGGCACTGTTTCTTCAAGATGTTTTCCAGCTTGCAACCAGCGAATTAGGACCAAGACCTTCTTTATCGAGAAAGCCCATCTTAATACTTTCTTTGGCTTTTAGTCCAATCTGAATATGGTCTTCTTTTGCAGACAGAGTTCTCAAAGCGCTCTCGACTTCTTTTAGATTCTCATTTCACGATTTTCGTGTCTTTTTATCGTTCCCCTTTTGGGGCTCATTAACACGTCCTTATGACCACCTCAATCCGCACCAATAGGCCGGATCTGACCAGTTGGCAGCAGTTTTGTGAATGGGTCACTTCTACCAACAACCGTATTTATGTCGGTTGGTTTGGTGTTTTGATGATTCCTTGCCTTCTTGCGGCAACAATCTGCTTCATCATTGCCTTTATCGCTGCTCCTCCAGTCGATATTGATGGCATTCGTGAGCCAGTTGCTGGTTCCTTCCTTTATGGAAACAACATCATTTCTGGTGCTGTTGTTCCTTCTAGTAATGCCATTGGCCTCCATTTTTATCCCATTTGGGAAGCTGCAACTCTTGATGAGTGGCTTTATAACGGTGGCCCTTACCAATTAGTTTGCTTCCACTTCTTGATTGGTATCTGTGGCTGGATGGGACGCCAGTGGGAATTGTCATACCGCTTAGGTATGCGTCCTTGGATCTGCGTTGCTTATTCCGCACCTGTTTCGGCAGCATTTGCTGTTTTCTTGGTTTACCCATTTGGTCAGGGATCTTTCTCTGATGGAATGCCGCTTGGTATTTCAGGTACTTTTAACTTCATGTTTGTGTTCCAGGCTGAGCACAACATTCTGATGCATCCTTTCCACATGTTTGGTGTGGCAGGCATGTTCGGAGGAAGCTTGTTCTCTGCAATGCACGGTTCTTTGGTGACCTCTTCACTAATTCGTGAGACCACCGAAACCGAGTCACAGAACTATGGCTATAAGTTTGGCCAAGAAGAGGAGACCTACAACATCGTGGCTGCTCATGGTTATTTTGGTCGTTTGATCTTCCAATACGCCAGCTTTAATAACAGCCGGAGTCTTCACTTCTTCCTAGCAATTTTCCCTGTTGTATGTGTTTGGTTGACTTCTATGGGCATTTGCACCATGGCCTTCAACTTGAATGGTTTTAATTTCAACCAGTCAATCATTGATGCTCAGGGCAAAGTTGTTCCTACTTGGGGAGACGTCTTGAATAGAGCCAATCTTGGTATGGAAGTTATGCATGAGCGTAATGCTCACAACTTCCCTCTTGATTTAGCAGCCGCTGAGTCAACACCAGTTGCTCTAGTTGCTCCAGCAATTGGTTGAGCTTAAGTAATTTGCTTAGCTAAACGGATTAGCTTTTGCTAATTTTTAAAAGCCCCCTCTCACGAGGGGGCTTTTTAGATGACATTTTTCCTTGAGGGAGAGGGTAGGCGTGGCAACATGTTGGGCTTATGAGCAACATGTCCGTTGATTGGAGAAGGTTTAAAGGATTAGTGCTCTAACAATGAACCAACACAACTTTAGATATGAATATTGATGATCTATTGATGCAAATTACATTAGGTTTGATTTCCTTTGCGGCAAATTTTCTGTCTGCCTTGGCTGGCGGAGGTGCAGGGTTATTGCAATTACCAGCACTTATCTTGCTAGGATTGCCCTTTAAGATTGCATTAGCAACACACAAGATTGCAAGTGTGGCACTTGGGGTTGGGGCTTCCATTCGTTATTTAAAAGACGGTTCTTTAGATCAACGCTTCTCTGGTTTCATTCTTTTATTTGGCCTGCCAGGTGTCTATTTAGGTGCTAAAACAGTTTTTATTCTACCCGAAGAGCTTTTAAATTTACTTTTAGGATTAATGACTGTTCTGGTTGGACTTTATTCTGTTGCTAATAAATCTCTTGGGATAAATCGCAGGGTTAAAGATAAAGGTATCTTAAGAATGCTGGCAGGGGGTTTTATTTTACTTCTTATTGGTTTTTTAAATGGCTCTTTAACATCTGGAACAGGCCTATTTGTTACTATTTGGTTGGTATATTGGTTTGGAATAGATTACACTTTGGCTGTTGCTTACACCTTGATTCTTGTAGGCCTATTTTGGAATGGTACTGGGGCTTTTGTTTTAGGAATGCAAGGGGACATCGCCTGGAGTTGGTTGCCAGTTCTTTTGATTGGTTCACTTTTCGGAGGTTATATGGGCTCACATCTTGCTATCTCTAAAGGTAGTAGGCTAGTTAAAAAATCATTTGAGATCCTTGCTATTGTAATGGGCATAACTTTGTTGATTAAAACTGCTTGATAAATCTATGAGTTTTCATTAATGATATTAATTTTGAACTAGCTTCTTAGTAGATAAGATCCATTAAGCTAAAGATCTCCCTTTCCATGTCCATCCTTTGCCAGTGATGGTTCTCCAAATAGAGACTGGGCCAAGAAATAGAATAATGATTCCCCCTGCACCCATTAACCACCAATTTTTTACTGGAAATTCAAATTTTTTATTTATCCAAATCCTGAGAATCAGTTGGAGGAATATTCCAATACTTGATATCACGAAAGAAGTAAGAAAAAGATCAGAACTCCTTATTATGAGAAGGTAAAATGATGTAAAGATCAATGTCAACCATGGGATTGAAAATATGCAAAATACTATTAACGAAGCAGAAGATGCCTTGAGAATATTTCTGTCAAGACCTAGAAACCAATTTTTCGTCCAGCCTTCCCAGAGTGATGCAAAATCTGAGTACATATTTAAATCAAGTGCATCTAGTCCTAGAAGAAAACTAAGCTTATAACCAGAATTTTTTATTTTTTTTGCCAGAGCCAGGTCTTCAACTACCTCTCCAGCAATATTTCTATGGCCACCTATAGCTTCATATGCAGTGCGACGAAAAAGCATAAATGGACCAGCAGCAAATGCGGTTGAGCTTTTTTCTTTATTGGTCTCTTTTATTGGAAATCCAATCGATATCAAGCTTGCCATGATTGGTTGAACCATCCACTCCGCTAGACAGTTGCATGTAAGTCTTGGTGCCAAACTGAGAAGATCAATATCTTCATTGATAGATTGGCTGATAGCTCTAAATAACGTTTCTTTTTTTAATTCTATATCCGCATCTAAAAATAGGATCCATTCACTATTTACTTCTTTTGTGCCTATGGAACAGGGCCAATTTTTTCCGACCCAACGTTCGTTTATCGGTCGCGTGCCCGCATTCAAGAAGTCAATACTAAGTCGCGATTTTTCAGTTGTTTTTCTGCCTATACTTATGGTTTTGTCAGTAGAATTATCATCCACCATTATTACTTCCCATTCCTTGCAAGGTTCTAGGCTTTCAGTAATAGATGTTAAGCACTTTTGAATATTTCTTTCCTCATTATAAGTTGGTATGATTATAGTAAGAGACGTATTTCTCTTGATATTATTAAGGTCCGAATAGTTAATTAGTTTGGGTGCATTGTTCAATGCTCTGTCCAGTAAAATTATAAGTGTGATTAATCCAATTATTGAGATACTAGGAATGCTTATTATGAGACTAGGAATATCTGCTAAATTCATTCCGAAGATGGGCTTTGCAAAGATTGTAATCTAATGCTCTTCAGTAGGATCAATTTTCCCCAGAAAGATCTAACTACTAAGGATTTGTTTTTATAGTATTGTTCGACTAATTCATGATCTAAAAACAGCATCAAACTTTTCTCGAAACGGATGTGTTTCTCTTAAAGCCTATAAAGCCGGTGACTGGATTTGAACCTGCGACCTACTGATTACGAATCAGTTGCTCTACCTCTGAGCTACACCGGCAGCCTATACGGAACCTAACATTCGGATAATTGTTTAATCACCTTTGAACGACCTTTCTGGCCAGGGTAAGCAATCCAATCTTGACCCTGCAATGCGTAAACGCCTAATTGAAGAATCCCGTTCTCCTTGGAGAGGATTACGCAGGGGACTTTGGTTTGCTTGCTTTGGTTCTGCTTGTTTGGGACTTGGGGTAATGGCCCTTAGATCTGCATCTGGAATTACGGTCCCAATAAATGATCTTGGGGTTCAACTTGCGGCTTTCTTGGTTTTTGGTGGATTGCTGATTTTGGACCGATCAAGAGAAAGCTGATAATTGCGAGAAATGATTTCAGTAAGTGGTTTTTTGCTGAAGGTTTTCGAACAAGTTTGGTGGGGGTACTTGATTGTTGCTCTTAAATACTTAGCTTCCTTCTTTGAGTCACCAGTTTATAGGCTTCAACTATGTCTCCCTCTTTCCAATTAGCAAATCGATCACAACCTATTCCACATTCGAAACCTGTTCCCACTTCTTTTACGTCGTCTTTGTTTCTTCGTAGTGAATCTAGATCTCCTTCAAAAACAATCTGATTAGACCTCTGAACTTTTACTCTGCAATTACGTTGCAGTTTCCCATTAGTTACATAGCAACCTGCAACTGCACTTTTTCCAATTGTGAAAATAGCTCTTACTTCCGCATTCCCTAGCGACTCCTGTACCATTTCTGGTTCAAGTAAACCTTCCATGGCCAGTTGAATGTCTTCAAGGAGTTTATAAATCACTTCGTATTCTCTTACGTCTACTCCGGTAGCATCTGCAGCTCTTTTTGCGCCAGAGGCCATAGAGGTATTAAATCCAACTATTACCGCTCCCGATGCAGCAGCAAGATCTACGTCTGTCTCAGTAATTTCTCCTGGAGCTGATAACAAGACCCTTACTTGAACTTCATCTTTGGGCAATTGTTCTAGAGATCCAAGGATTGCTTCAACACTTCCTTGAACATCAGATTTCAGAATGATATTCAATTCTTTGAGCTCACCTTCACTTGCTTGACCAGACATTGCTGAAAGTGAAACTCTTCGAGAAGCCATCTGCTGGGCCAGTCGAGTAGCTCGAGCATCAGATGCTCTTTCTCCAACTACTGCACGAGCTGATTTCTCATCTGGATAGGCTTCAAATTCGTCACCAGCAGTTGGGACCTCATTGAATCCAAGTGCTTCTACTGCAGAGGAGGGGCCGCCTGCTTTGAGCCTCTGTCCATTTTCATCAACCATAGCTCTTACTTTTCCTAGGACTGGACCCGCCGCCAAAATATCTCCTGTTTTTAGGGTTCCGTTTTGGATTAATAGTGTTGCTACAGGACCCTTGGCCTTGTCGAGATGGGCTTCAATGACTGTTCCTTTTGCTAATCGGTCAGGATTAGCTTGCAAATCTTCTACTTCAGTGACAAGCAGAACCATTTCAAGAAGCTTATCGATGTTCTCTCCTTTTATTGCACTCACAGGAACCATGACTACATCGCCACCCCATTCTTCAGGAACTAATTCCTTTTCTGATAATTCTTGTTTGACTTTGTCGGGCGAGGCACCTTCTTTATCAATTTTATTAATCGCCACAATAATTGGAACTTCAGCAGCCCTTGCATGACTGATCGCTTCTAGTGTTTGGGGTCTCACACCGTCATCGGCTGCGACTACAAGAATGGCAACGTCAGTGACTTTGGTTCCTCTTGCTCTCATTGCAGTAAAGGCTTCATGGCCTGGAGTGTCTAAGAAGGTGATTTTTCTTGGTTCACCTCCATGCTCGACTTCTACTTGATAAGCACCTATATGTTGGGTTATCCCACCTGCTTCGCCAGCGGCAACTCTTGCTTGTCTAATTGCATCCAATAAACTCGTTTTCCCATGATCGACATGCCCCATAACAGTTACAACGGGAGGTCGGCGAATGAGATGAGTTAAATCGGTATCTTCAATCATTTCTACCGTTTTCTTGGCGGCTTCTTCTACATCGTCTTGTAAAACAGGAACTCCCAGTTCTTCAGCAACTGTTTCGATTGTGGCGAGGTCAAGAGTTTGGGTTACCGTTGCAATTATTCCTTTAAAGAAAAGGGATTTAATGATTTCAGAACTCTCTACGCTCAACATGTCTGCCAGTTCCTGAACGGTCAGGTTGTCCTCAGGTACTATCAACATCTCTGGTCTGATTTGCTTTGCCTCACGAGCGGCTCTCAGTTCCATTGCACGCCTTCGTTGTCGTTGGCGAGTAGTTTCTTTTTTGCGCTTGCGCATTGCCGCAGCAGGCTTTGCAGCAGACTTTTGTTTTGACTTTGGTTTTGCAGGCCTAGCAAGGCTTGCAGAAAGTACTACGGCTTGTTGTTCACCTGCAAAACCACTTGTTTCAGTGGTCAATGCATCATCATTTTCACCAATGATGTGTACTTTTTGCCGTTGTTTTTGCGGTGATTTACTTCTTAGTGCTTCGAGTTTTGCAGTGTCATCCCAATCAGGCCTACCAGCTCTTTTAGGTGCTCCTTGTCCGGGACGGTAGCCAGGACGTTTTGGAGCATTGGCAGCAGGAGGTGTTGTTGGCCTCTTTGTTGGTGGGGTAGCTCCAGCAGTTGCTCCTTTTGGCGTTACTGGAGTCCCGTCAGGTCTTCTGGGGGGTGGCGTTCCTGGACGTCCAGTTGGTTTTTGCAGCTGCATTAGCTCGCCTGGAGCCATTGGTTTGCGCATTCCTGCAGGCATCCCAGGACGTGAAGGTGCACCTGGCCGCTTGCCTCCATCCCGCGTACCTTGAGGATTGTTGTTAGGAGCGCGATCGCGGCGAATTGGCTTTCCAACAAGCTCTAAATTGTTTCCCGCTCTGGGTTGTCCAGGTCTATTTGTATTTCCCCTGGATGGACCCCCTCCCCCTTGTCGTTGGGGGTGAGTAGTTGGACGTTGTTGGTAATTATTTCTTTGATTGGGTCCACCAGGCGTGCGTGGACTAATACCAGACCTCTTTTTGTCTGTTCGTTGTACGTCTGGTCTGATAGGTGGTGCTGCTACAGGTCGTTTTGGTTGTGGACGTCCGACAAGTTCAGGCTTGGGCTTCGAACGTTGCGGAGATTGAGCTGGCTTTGCTGTTGGTGTATTGGTTGTTTTGGCTTGAGGAGTTTGAGGTTTGGCAATTATTTGAGGCTTCGATGCACCACCGATAACCCCTGGCCGAGGGCTTCCTTTTAATGAGTTATTAGGGCTTGAAGAAGGTGCTGAATTTAAAGACTTGGGCCTTATTGGTGATTTAGGCTTGGGTGTTGGCTTTGGAGATGATGTTTTAGAACTTGCTTGATCAGAAGGTTGTTTTAAGTGGCTAACAGGTTTACTGGGAATTGAGGGTTTTGGGGCTTTTGGCGATGGGGCGGCTTGAGGTTTGCTAGGAGTAGTTGATACGCGATCTGCTAATGACTGAACAGGACGTTTTGGAGAAAGTGTTTTATTTGGTGCAGTCGGTTTAGTTGGAACCTTGGGAGAAGCTTTGCTTACATCAGAAGATTGACCCTTGGCGGCGCTAGGAGCTGCTGCTGATTTTTTAACTGAAAGGATTTGTTTCTCTACAGGAGGTTTATTTTTTGCTGGTGAAGGAGAATTTTTATTTTGCTGAATAAAAGTTTTGATGAGTTTAACTTCTTCGTCAGAGATTGAACTGCTATGACTCTTTGCTGCAATTGAAAGTTTTTTGGCTGCGTTAAGCACGTCTTTATTTTCAAGGCCTAAGTCCTTGGAAAGCTCGTAAATTCTGATTTTGCCGCTGCTGGTCATTAATTAATTTTTTAAGGTTTAACCGGGAAATAGGGGCCACACAAGGTGGGGTAATAATTCATCTTGCCTCAGCGGCTTCATCAATGCTTTGAATTAGTCGCTTTTGAAGCACCTCGAAAACGCTTTCTGGTACCTGGCAACGCAGGGCTTTTTGAAGTCGTTTTCTTTTGCGTGCTTCTTCTAGGCAGTACTCATTGGGGCAGAGATAGGCCGAGCGACCCATCCCATGTGTGAGTACGACGCCGTCCTGATGATCTCGTACAACCCTAAGAAGTTGCTGTCTGTCCAGCAATTTCTTACAGGCTACGCAACGACGCAGGACGGTGTTTTTGTTCACCGGGTCCCATCCTCTTCGTTTGAGGTGGTTTTTAGTTGAGACACTTCCTCGCCGTTAGAAATGTTCGTTTCATTGTTGTCTATGGAATCTGGTTCCGATTCTAAATATTCCTCCTCGTCTTCTGGAAGTGGATAGAGCTCCCTGAGACGAGCATCTTCTTCAGCACGTGCAGCTTGCTCTGCTGCTAAGCGCTCTTCTGCATCGCGTTGCAATGCTTCTTCTTCTTCTCTTTGGGCAATTAGTTCTGCGACAGTTGAGTCCTCAGTTTCTTGGTCATATTCCTGGGAGTTTTTAATATCTATTTTCCATCCAGTGAGTCGAGCTGCAAGCCTAACGTTTTGGCCTTCTCGTCCAATTGCAAGACTTAATTGATCTGGTGGAACTAGAACATGCGCATGCTGCCCTTCTGGATCTACAAGCCGCACTAACTCGACTTTGGAAGGGCTTAAGGAATTGGCTATGTATTGACTTGGATCTTGAGACCATCTAATTACATCAATTTTTTCACCCCGTAATTCGTTAACTACTTGTTGAATACGTGAACCTCTTGCACCAATGCAGGCCCCAACAGGATCTACCTCTCTTTCAATACTATCTACAGCAACCTTTGTTCGAGGGCCTACTGATCTTGAGGGAGGATTTGCTTCTCTTGCGACAGCAACAATGCGAACAGAACCCTCTTGAATTTCAGGGACTTCATTTTCAAAAAGGTAAACCACTAAACCAGCATTTGCCCTACTTACAAATAACTGAGGACCTTTTCTGGGTGTTTCACTAACTTCTTTGAGAAAAACCTTGAATGTGGCGTTAGCTCGATAATTATCATTGGGCAGCTGGTCTCTTCTAGGAAGTTCCGCTTCAACTTCTGGACGACCAATGCCAGAACTGACAGCCATTATCACTGACTGGCGTTCAAATCGAATAACTCTTGCTGTTAGGACCGGGTCTTCAAGGTCAGCAAATTCTTCCTGGATCATTCGTCTTTGTTGATCTCGGAGCTTTTGAGCTAGAACTTGCTTTGTTGTAGATGCTGCCATTCTCCCAAAGTCTTCTTTTTCTGGTGTTACATCGAGAACAACGGTATCTCCTATTTGGGCATCTTCGGCAACTTGCATAACTTCTGATAAGGCAATTTGGTGGTCTTCACTTTCAACTTCTTCAACAATAATTTTGCTAGCTAGAACCCTATAACCTTCTTCCTCTAGATCCAGACCTACATCAAAATTGCTGAAATATTCCTCTTCAAAGGGGTCTTCACTGATTCCAATATAAAGAGTTCTTCTGTATCTTTCATACCCTTTTAAAAGGGCTTCACGTAAGGCAACTTCCACAACTTGTGAAGGGAGCTTTTTTTCCTCACTGATGTCTTCGATCAGATTATTGAGGCCAGGTAGGATAACTAATGCCATTGAGGCTTTGGATAGAAGATTGAGCTAGATAGATTGTTAGGGCTAAGAACCCTTAGCGTTGGTTAGACGTACTGTAATTACTTCATTGCGTGGAATGCGATCAATTCGCCCTTTTACATTTAAATGGACGTGTTCCAAAGATCGTTCATGTAAAAGGCCCTCTTTGTAAATTTCTGAACCATTCTTTTCTTGATAGCAAACTTCCACTGGAAAACCTCTAAAGGAATCAAAATCACGATCACTGATTAAGTTAACTCCAACTCCTGGACTGCTTATCTCAAGAACGTAATTGTCCTGGAATTGTTCAGAAGCTTCTAGGGCTTCCTGCATGGGCTTGCTAAATCTTGCACAGTCATCAAGAGATACGTCTCCGCCCCCTTGGAGGCGTATATGTATCTGCATTGTCATTGGCATGACATGGGTCAGCATTTGTACACCGCATAGATCAAAGCCATTTTTGTAGGCTGTTGAAGAGGCGATGAGCTCCAGGTCTGCTAGGAGATGATGGGGCAAGAGACAGAGGGGGCTGGGGTCGAACTTCTAGCCCGACCGGCTTTCAGATTTGACCTGTCTCCCTAGGGAGGTGCCTGCCAGGCTTTATAAATCTACTTGATTGCTTGGATTAAGTCATTTTTATTGTCACCTTGTCTTTTCTTTTGATCCAGATTTCAAATTGGTGATCATCAATAATCGTTTTTGCAAACTAGGAATTTCATGGTTAGGAAGACTTTCCTTTAGCGTGTATGGATGATCTACTTTCAAATCCTTAAAAAGCCAATAATTTCCGGGTTAAGTATTGCTTTGCTTTTATTTGTTTGTTTGATTTTGCCTCTCTGGAGCTTTGTAGAACCCATATCGGCTGCATTAGTTGAAGAGGCGCCAAAAACTCATAGTTTTATCGCGGAGGCTGTTAAGGATGTAGCGCCTTCAGTGGTAAGGATTGACACTGAAAGGGTTTTCCAAAGGGAACCTTTTGACCCAACTCTTTTAGATCCATTATTGAAGGATCTTTTAGGTGAACCCGGTAATGGAGTAGAGCATCAAAGAGGACAGGGTTCAGGACTTGTGATTGATCAAAAGGGTCTTGTCCTAACAAATGCTCACGTTGTTGAACGTGTCGATAGTGTCATTGTGACTCTTGCCGATGGGGGTGAATTTGACGGAGTGGTGCTTGGGACAGATCCAGTTACAGATTTGGCCCTGGTAGGACTTGATAAAGATATAACCCTTCCAAAAGCGCCTCTCGGTGATTCAGATTCCCTTGAAGTTGGAGATTGGGCAATAGCTTTGGGTACTCCCTATGGGCTTGAGCGTACTGTGACATTGGGAATAGTTAGCAGTCTTCATCGCAATATCAGTAGCCTTGGTTTTTCTGATAAACGTTTGGACTTGATCCAGACTGATGCAGCAATAAACCCAGGGAATTCAGGCGGGCCTTTAGTTAATGCGAGTGGCCAAGTAATAGGAATAAATACTTTAGTGCGTTCTGGCCCTGGTGCGGGTTTGGGATTTGCTATCCCTATTAATCTTGCACGTCGCGTTGCTGAACAATTGCTCTCTAATGGCGAAGTAGTACACCCATATCTGGGGGTGCAATTGATTCCTCTTACTCCAAGAATTGCTAGAGAGCACAATAATGATCCAAATTCAATTTTAGAACTGCCGGAAAGGTTGGGTGCTCTGGTTCAAACAGTTCTCCCTGATAGTCCAGCCGAAGCAGCTGGCTTAAGGAGGGGGGATCTGGTAATTGAGGCTGATGAGGTTAGTGTGGATAATCCTCAACAACTTTTAGAGCAGGTAGATCAGTCAGAAATTGGCAGACCCTTTGTGTTGAAAATTATGCGCAATGGATCAGACTTGAGCTTATTAGTTAAACCTCAGGCATTGCCAGGCATGAGTTGATCTCTCGCTCTGTTCTCGCAATTCTCAATTACTTTTTTCAATTATGTCAGACATTCAATTGGAGATGAAAAAGGCTGTGGCTTTGAAAGTGATTGAGCAGATTGAGGATGGAATGGTATTAGGTTTAGGATCTGGATCAACAGCTGCTTTGATGATCGAAGCGCTTGGATCAAAACTATCCAATGGAGAAATCAAAGATATTGTGGGAGTTACTACCTCTTTTCAGGGGGAAGTAATGGCAACAAAATTAGGTATTCCTTTGCTCAACTTAAATGCTGTAAATAAAATTGATTTAGCAATCGATGGTGCAGATGAGGTTGACCCTTCTTTTAATTTGATTAAAGGTGGTGGAGCTTGTCATGTGCAGGAAAAATTAGTTGCTTGTAGGGCTGAACGTTTTGTTGTTGTTGTGGATTCATCAAAGCTTGTAAAAAGATTGAATATTGACTTCATGTTGCCTGTAGAGGTTCTACCTTCTGCTTGGCGACAGGTTCAAAGTTCTCTCCAGGGTTTGGGAGCTACTTCAGAATTACGGATGGCTCAATGCAAAGCAGGACCAGTTGTTACAGATCAGGGCAATCTGGTTCTAGATTTAAAAGTGTCAGCTGGAATAGGGGATCCAAAGACTCTAGAGAGACAGATTAATAACATTCCTGGAGTACTAGAGAATGGGTTGTTTGTAAATCTTGTAGATGAAGTCTTGGTAGGTGAGATAAATAATGATTCCGTGGTTGTTAAAAGTCTTAAGCCGGAAAACTAAGTTTTTTCTTTAGTTCGAATAATGATGGACTGAGCATGGCTATGAAGTCCTTCACTTTGAGCTAATACTCTTATTGCAGAACTGGTTGCATACATTGCTTTTGAATTGAATTCAATTAAGGATGTGTGCTTTAAAAAGGTTTCTACACTTAATGCTCCTGAGAATCTTGCTGTACCAGATGTAGGGAGCGTATGGTTGGGTCCTGCTAGATAATCACCAACAGCTTCTGGACTCCAATGACCTAGAAAGATTGCTCCAGCATTGGTTACTTTTTCTGCCAAAGCTTTTGGGTTTTGAACTAATAGTTCGAGATGCTCTGGGGCAAATAGATCGCTCAGCTCTGTGCACTCACTAAGGCTTTTGCAAATAACTATTAGTCCCCAATTCTTTAGCGATGACTGACATATTTCTGCTCTTGGATGATGTTCTAGTTGTTTCTTGATTTCTTGAGGAAGTAGATTTGCAAGATTGGGTTCTGTTGTAAGAAGAATAGAAGCTGCTAGAGGGTCATGTTCGGCTTGAGCAAGCATGTCTGCCGCAACTTGTTCAACATTGGCAGTATTGTCAGCAATTATTAATACCTCACTAGGTCCAGCTAGAGAGTCAATTCCTACCTCCCCATAAACAGCTTTTTTTGCCAGAGTTACGTATAAATTCCCCGGACCAGTGATGACGTCGACTTTTGGAATGGTCTTTGTTCCAAAGGCCATTCCAGCTATTGCTTGGGCTCCCCCAACACGAAACAACTCATTAATCCCAACCAAGTGGGCAGCGGCAAGAACCGTTTTATTTAATTCGCCCTTTTCGTTCGCTGGAGAAGCCATGATTAAGCGTTCTACTCCTGCTACCTTCGCTGGTATGGCATTCATAAGTACTGTGCTTGGATACGCGGCTTTCCCTCCTGGCACATAAATCCCAGCATTTTTAACAGGACTCCATCTTCTTCCTAAACGTTCACCATGAATGCCTTGATAAACCACGTCATTAGGTTTTTGTTTTTGATGAAAGTCTTCGATTCTTTGTTTTGCCAGTAAAAGGGCATTTTTGAGAACAGTAGGAGTTTGTTCCCATGCTTCTTTCAGGATCTCATTAGGAATTTGTAAAGGTTGTGGGCTAAATCCATCAAATCGTTCGGTATAGCTAATTAGGGCTTTGTCACCTTCACCTCTTACCTTCCTCAGGATTTCATCAACTGTTGCTATGGCAGCCTTTTGGGATTTTTGACTTGTGCGGGCAGACAAATTTTGAAGCGCTTGTCTTGCTTTATCTAAATCCTTAACACAATTGATCATGCTGGAGACTGTTTATGGATTGGAATTGTTGCTTTGGCTGGAGCAGCAATTTCATTATTGAATCAACCTAGTTCCTCAGTGAATAAATTTGTTGCCAATTAGGGTGGTAGTCCTGGTAAAGTTGTTGTTTGTCTAACTAGTAAAGCCTAAGTGGCAAACAATAAATCCTCCAAAAAGCGGGTTTTAATTGCTGAGCGCAACCGTTTGGAGAACAGAACCTATAAATCAGCGCTACGAACTTTGATGAAGCGGTGCTTTATTGCTTGTAGTGAGTATTCCGAAAAGCCTGGAGCTGAACTCAAAGTTAGTGTTCAGGAAACGATGAATGCGGCTTTTAGCAAGATTGATAAAGCTGTTAAGCGGCGAGTACTCCATCGAAATGCAGGGGCTCATCAAAAAGCCAGATTGACTAAAGCTGTAAAGCAGGCGTTGGAACCTTCATAAAAACGACAAAGCTTTGTGAAGTGGGTTTGACGTTTAAAAAATTTTGTTTTTGGTCAAAATAGTTTTAAAGGCTTGCTTATTACCAAGTGTCCAATCCTCCGCTCATTGATAGTCATTGCCACATTGTTTTTAGAAACTTTGAAGATGATTTAGACGATGTCTCTAAGCGATGGCGAGAGACTGGCTTGGTTAGTCTTCTACATGCCTGTGTAGAGCCTGCGGAAATACCTGCGATACGAGCATTAGCAGATCGTTTTTCTGAGATGCGATATTCAGTTGGAGTTCACCCTTTAGATACGAATCATTGGGATGACTCAACCGTGGAGATTTTGCGGAATGCTGCATTAGAAGACAAACGTGTTGTCGCAATAGGTGAATTGGGTTTGGATTTGTTTCGAGAAGATAATCTTCAACAGCAATTAGATGTTTTACGCCCTCAGCTTGATTTGGCTGAGGAGTTGAATTTGCCCATAATTGTTCATTGTCGAGATGCCGCCAAGGCAATGCTTAAAGAGCTTGAGTTACGGAGGTCATCTGGGAAATGCCCACGGGGAGTGATGCATTGCTGGGGTGGGACGCCTGAAGAAATGAGAAGGTTCCTTGAATTAGGTTTTTATATCAGTTTCAGTGGAATTGTCACTTTCCCAAAAGCTGATCTCATTCACGAATGTGTACGACAGGTTCCTGAAGACAGGTTTTTAGTAGAAACTGATTGCCCTTTTTTGGCCCCAAAACCTTTTCGGGGTAAGCGTAATGAACCTTCTTACGTTCAACATGTGGCTAAAAAGGTGGCTGAATTAAGAGGCCAAACGTTTGAAGCCATAGCGAAGAAAACCACAGAAAACGCAAGAATTTTGTTTGGACTTCCTTGACTTATCGATAGTGTTTGCCTTCTATGCCCCTTAAAAGGGTAGGATTATTAATTGGTTTGGTGATTAAGTGGGATCTCCTGCATTTTCGCCTCCTTTAGTAGGTCCACCTTCCCATCTGGTTCGTTGTCGACGTTAGCCGTTCTGATCCGACATTTGTGAGGCTTTGCATTCAGGCCCTTTTCCTTTTAGGAAAAGGGCTAGATTTGTTTAAGCATCCCTTCTTGTTGAAGGGTCGATTGATCTACCAGTTTTATTAACACCACTTCTCAACTGCCTTTCTACAGCATGAGCAGAAGCTCCATTCAGGTCGCGAAGACCGCAACCTACCTCCCTGACCTGGTCGAGGTTCAGAGGGCAAGCTTTAAGTGGTTTTTAGATAAAGGTCTAATTGAAGAGTTAGAAAGTTTTTCCCCAATTACTGATTATACGGGGAAATTAGAATTGCATTTTGTAGGTGAAGAATATCGATTAAAGCGTCCTAGGCATGATGTTGAGGAAGCCAAGAGAAGAGATGCGACTTTTGCATCTCAGATGTATGTAACTTGTAGATTAGTAAACAAAGAAACAGGAGAAATTAAGGAGCAAGAGGTCTTTATAGGTGAATTACCTTTAATGACTGAAAGAGGAACTTTTATTATTAATGGTGCTGAAAGAGTTATCGTAAATCAGATTGTACGTAGTCCAGGAGTATATTTTAAAGATGAACAGGATAAGAATGGTCGTCGTACATATAATGCAAGTGTCATACCTAATCGTGGAGCATGGCTAAAATTTGAAACAGATAAGCATGATTTATTACATGTAAGGGTTGATAAGACAAGAAAAATAAATGCGCATGTCTTAATGCGTGCAATGGGTCTTTCTGATAATGATGTAATTGATAAACTTAGGCATCCTGAATATTATAAGAAGTCAATTGAGGCAGCAAATGATGAAGGTATTAGTTCTGAGGATCAGGCTTTGTTGGAGTTGTATAAGAAATTGCGTCCCGGTGAACCTCCTTCAGTAACAGGTGGACAGCAATTATTACAAACTAGATTTTTTGACCCCAAAAGATATGACCTTGGACGTGTTGGTCGTTACAAGATTAATAATAAATTAAGACTAACAATCCCTGATTCAGTTAGAACACTTACCCATGAAGATGTTCTCTCAACAATAGATTATTTAATTAATTTAGAGTTAGATATTGGAGGAGCAAGTTTAGATGATATTGATCACTTAGGTAATAGGAGGGTTCGCTCCGTTGGTGAGCTACTTCAAAATCAGGTTCGCGTCGGCCTGAATCGACTTGAGCGAATCATTAAGGAGCGTATGACTGTTGGAGAAACTGATTCTTTAACTCCAGCTCAACTCGTTAATCCAAAACCTCTAGTTGCAGCGATTAAAGAGTTTTTTGGGTCTAGCCAACTTAGTCAGTTTATGGATCAGACGAATCCCTTAGCTGAGTTGACACATAAAAGACGTATCTCTGCTTTAGGTCCTGGTGGATTAACAAGAGAGAGGGCAGGTTTTGCAGTTAGAGATATCCATCCTTCTCACTATGGCCGTTTATGCCCTATTGAAACCCCTGAAGGTCCAAACGCTGGCCTGATAAATTCTCTGGCTACACATGCTCGAGTTAATCAGTACGGATTTATTGAGACGCCTTTTTGGAAGGTTGAAGATGGACGTGTAATTAAGGAGGGGAATCCCATCTATCTTTCGGCTGATTTAGAGGATGAGTGTCGTGTAGCTCCTGGGGATGTTGCAACAGATAGTCAAGGGAAAATCTTGGCCGAACTTATCCCTGTTAGATATCGACAGGATTTTGAGAAAGTTCTCCCTGAACAAGTTGATTTTGTTCAGCTCTCGCCAGTTCAGGTCATTTCTGTGGCCACCTCATTAATACCTTTTCTTGAGCATGACGATGCAAATAGGGCACTTATGGGTTCAAACATGCAACGTCAAGCAGTTCCTCTTTTGCGGCCCGAGCGCCCTTTAGTGGGAACAGGTTTAGAAACTCAGGTTGCACGAGATTCAGGAATGGTGCCTATCTCGAAAGTAAATGGACATGTCACATTTGTCGATGCAACAGCCATCATCATTCGTGATGAAGAAGGTCAGGAGCATGCCCATTATTTGCAAAAGTATCAGCGTTCGAATCAGGATACTTGTTTAAATCAACGGCCGATAGTTCATCAAGGTGATCCAGTAATAACTGGGCAAGTACTTGCAGATGGATCTGCCTGTGAAGGAGGTGAAATTGCTCTTGGTCAGAATGTTCTAGTGGCTTATATGCCTTGGGAAGGTTATAACTATGAGGATGCAATTCTTGTTAGTGAGCGTTTAGTCAAGGATGATTTATATACCTCAGTTCATATTGAAAAATATGAAATTGAGGCGAGGCAAACAAAGCTTGGCCCTGAAGAAATCACCAGAGAAATCCCCAATGTCGCAGAAGAAAGTCTTGGAAGCCTTGATGAAATGGGGATTATTCGAATAGGTGCATTTGTTGAAAGTGGAGATATTCTTGTTGGAAAGGTCACTCCAAAAGGGGAATCGGATCAACCCCCAGAAGAGAAATTGTTAAGAGCTATTTTTGGTGAGAAGGCTCGAGATGTGCGAGACAATTCTCTGCGAGTTCCTAGTACAGAACGGGGAAGAGTTGTTGATGTCAGGATCTATACAAGGGAGCAGGGAGATGAGCTTCCACCTGGAGCGAATATGGTCGTTCGTGTCTATGTAGCTCAACGAAGGAAGATTCAGGTTGGTGACAAGATGGCTGGCCGCCATGGAAACAAAGGAATTATCAGTCGGATTCTTCCACGTGAAGATATGCCTTATTTGCCAGATGGAACTCCTGTTGACATAGTGCTGAACCCATTGGGTGTGCCCAGCCGAATGAATGTGGGGCAGGTGTTTGAATGTTTGATGGGTTGGGCTGCAGCTAATCTTGATTGTCGTGTGAAGGTAGTACCTTTTGATGAAATGTATGGGGTGGAAAAATCACAGCAAACTGTTGAGGCTTATTTAAAAGAAGCGGCTAAACAACCTGGTAAAGAATGGGTTTATAATCCTGAATCACCCGGAAAACTTCAATTAATTGATGGTCGTTCTGGAGAACCATTTGATCAACCTGTCACAGTTGGTTATGCACAAATTCTGAAGCTAGTTCATCTAGTAGATGACAAAATTCATGCACGTTCAACTGGACCATACTCATTGGTAACTCAGCAACCACTTGGAGGTAAGGCTCAACAAGGTGGTCAGCGTTTAGGTGAAATGGAGGTCTGGGCGCTTGAGGCTTATGGGGCAGCATATACACTTCAGGAACTCCTAACTGTTAAATCTGATGATATGCAAGGAAGGAATGAGGCGTTAAATGCAATTGTTAAAGGCAAGCCAATTCCTAGGCCAGGAACCCCTGAGTCGTTCAAGGTGTTAATGAGGGAGCTTCAATCCTTAGGTCTTGATATTGCTGTCTATACAGATGAAGGGAAAGAAGTTGATTTGATGCAAGATGTTAACCCTAGAAGAAGTACTCCCAGTCGACCAACATATGAATCTTTAGGGGTTTCTGATTACGACGACGCCTGACTTTTATTAATCCATTTTTGATTCAAACTTCACCCTTAAATTTTCCCATGACTAACAGCAACTTACGTACCGAGAATCATTTTGATTACGTAAAAATTACTCTGGCATCTCCAGAACGTGTAATGGAGTGGGGACAAAGAACTCTTCCTAATGGTCAGGTAGTTGGAGAAGTGACTAAGCCAGAAACTATTAACTATAGAACTCTTAAGCCTGAGATGGATGGGTTGTTTTGTGAAAAGATTTTTGGTCCTTCTAAGGATTGGGAATGTCATTGTGGCAAATATAAGCGTGTAAGACACCGTGGAATAGTTTGTGAACGGTGTGGTGTAGAAGTTACTGAAAGTCGTGTTCGTAGGCATCGGATGGGCTTTATTAAATTAGCTGCACCTGTTTCCCATGTGTGGTATTTAAAGGGCATACCAAGTTATGTAGCAATCTTGCTTGATATGCCATTAAGAGATGTTGAGCAAATTGTTTACTTTAATTGTTATGTTGTATTAGACCAGGGAGACCATAAGGATCTTAAGTATAAACAACTTCTTACTGAAGATGAATGGCTAGAAATCGAAGATGAAATATATGCTGAAGACTCTGAGCTTGAAAATGAGCCTGTAGTTGGCATTGGGGCTGAAGCACTTCAACAGTTGCTTGAAGATCTAGATCTTGGCCAGATAGCTGAACAGCTTCGTGAGGACATTGCTGCAAGTAAAGGTCAAAAAAGAGCCAAGCTTATAAAGCGATTGCGTGTTATTGACAACTTTATAGCTACCAATGCTTCTCCAGAGTGGATGGTGTTGGATGCAATACCAGTAATCCCTCCAGATTTACGGCCTATGGTGCAGCTTGATGGCGGTCGGTTTGCGACTTCAGATCTGAATGATTTATATAGAAGGGTTATTAATAGGAATAATCGCTTAGCTCGTCTTCAAGAAATTTTAGCTCCTGAAATTATTGTTAGGAATGAAAAAAGGATGCTTCAGGAGGCAGTAGATGCCTTGATTGATAATGGACGAAGAGGCAGGACTGTTGTTGGTGCCAATAATCGACCTCTGAAATCTTTGAGTGATATTATTGAAGGTAAGCAAGGAAGATTTCGCCAGAATCTTTTAGGTAAGAGAGTTGATTATTCCGGACGCTCAGTAATAGTTGTTGGCCCAAAGTTAAAAATGCATCAGTGTGGATTGCCAAAAGAAATGGCAATAGAACTTTTCCAACCATTTGTTATTCATAGATTAATACGCCAAAACATTGTTAATAACATAAAGGCAGCTAAGAAGCTTATACAAAGAGCTGATGATGAAGTGATGCAGGTTTTGCAGGAGGTCATTGAAGGTCATCCAATTCTGCTCAACCGAGCGCCTACTCTTCACCGTTTAGGTATTCAAGCTTTTGAACCCAAACTGGTTGATGGAAGAGCAATTCAATTGCATCCATTAGTTTGCCCAGCCTTTAATGCTGATTTTGATGGTGACCAGATGGCCGTTCACGTACCCCTAGCAATTGAGGCTCAAACAGAAGCGAGAATGCTTATGCTTGCTAGCAATAACATTCTTTCCCCTGCTACAGGGGAACCAATTATCACTCCTTCTCAGGATATGGTTCTAGGTTCCTATTACTTGACAGCATTAGAGCCAGAAGCAAGTAAGCCTGAGTTTGGAGATAGATCCAAAACTTTTGCAGCTCTTGAGGATGTGATCCATGCTTTCGAGGATCGTAGAGTTAGTTTGCATGATTGGATTTGGGTACGTTTTAACGGAGAAGTTGATGATCAAGAAGAACTTGAAAGTCCTATAAAGTCCGATGTCTTAAGTGATGGTACCCGAGTTGAACAGTGGACTTTGCGAAGGGATCGTCTAGATGGCGATGGGGGATTGATCAGTCGTTACGTCCTTACCACAGTTGGCAGGGTAGTGATCAACAACACGATTATTGATGCAGTTTCAACAACTTGATTTTTCTCCTCTTTATTTCAGCACTCTCCTCAATTAATTTGAAGTAATGACATCATCCTCATCTAAACCACGCAAGTCCCCAGCAAAGTCTCGCAAGTCATCAAAGGGTACTAAGAGATCTAAGAAAAAGGCTCCTGTAAGCGCGTCACCGGCATTGGCCAAGACTCCTCCAACCTTTCTTAACCGTGTTGTTGATAAAAAGCGGTTAAAAGAGTTAGTTGCATGGGCTTATAAAACTCATGGGACGGCAGCGACGGCAGCGATGGCTGACAACTTGAAGGATCTTGGATTTCGTTATGCCACACAAGCTGCTGTCTCTATTTCGGTAGATGACTTGAAAGTGCCTGAGGCCAAACAAGATTTACTTGGTCAGGCCGAAGAGCAAATAACAGCTACTGAGGAGTGTTATCGCTTAGGAGAGATTACGGAGGTAGAACGTCATACCAAGGTCATTGATACTTGGACCGAAACTAATGAGAGACTTGTTGATGCAGTCAAAAAGAATTTCAACCAGAACGATCCATTGAACTCAGTTTGGATGATGGCTAATTCTGGGGCGCGTGGAAACATGTCTCAAGTCAGGCAACTAGTAGGTATGCGTGGATTGATGGCGAATCCACAAGGTGAGATTATTGACCTTCCTATACGCACCAATTTCCGAGAGGGATTAACTGTTACTGAGTATGTGATTTCATCGTATGGTGCCCGAAAAGGACTTGTTGATACTGCTCTAAGAACGGCGGATTCCGGCTATTTAACAAGGCGATTAGTTGATGTTGCACAGGATGTAATTGTTAGAGAAGAAGATTGTGGTACTACACGATCGATAATTGTGAAGAGCGAAGATGGTCGTTTTGGGAATCGTTTAGTAGGTCGTTTGACTGCTGAAAAGATAGTCGGACAAGATGAACAAACTATTGCTGAGCGAAATACTGAGATTGATCCAATACTTTCTAAGTCTTTTGAAAAGGCTGGTTTGGACAGTGTCAAGGTTCGATCGCCTTTGACATGTGAGGCTACAAGGTCAGTTTGCAGGAAATGCTATGGCTGGGCTCTAGCTCATAATGAATTGGTTGACCTTGGTGAAGCGGTAGGAATAATTGCGGCTCAATCTATCGGTGAGCCAGGTACCCAACTCACCATGAGAACTTTCCATACGGGAGGGGTTTCCACTGCTGAGACAGGTGTAGTTCGTTCCACTGTTGCTGGCACTGTTGAGTTTGGTCCGAAAGCCCGTGTTAGAGGGTACCGAACCCCTCATGGTGTTGAGGCTCAGCAAGCGGAGGTGGATTTTACTCTTACGGTTAAACCACATGGGAAAGGAAGAGGTCAGAAAATAGAGATACCGAATGGTTCATTGTTATTTGTTTCTGATGCTCAAGAAATAAACACTGATGTGACCCTTGCACAGATTGCTGCTGGCTCAGTTAAAAAGAGTGTTGAGAAAGCTACCAAAGATGTGATTTGTGACCTCGCTGGACAGGTTCGTTATGAAACAGCAATTCAGCCAAAAGAAGTTACTGATAGGCAAGGAAATGTCACTCTTAAGGCTCAGCGTTTAGGTCGGCTCTGGGTTCTTGCGGGGGATGTGTATAACCTTCCTCCGAATGCTCATCCTGTAGTCAAGGGAAATGTAAAGGCCCAGTCAGGACAGGTCTTGGCAGAGGCTAGTCAGGCCAGTGAGTTTGGTGGTGAAATTCGACTTCGTGATTCGATTGGCGATTCAAGAGAGGTGCAAATTGTTACAACTGCAATGACCTTAAAGGACTTCAAGCTGCATGAGGAAACGACTCATTCGGGTGAGATATGGCATTTAGAGGCTAAAGATGCAACACGCTATAGATTGAACACGATTCCTGGAAGTAAGATTGGCAGCGGTGAGGTTATTGCTGAGCTTGCGGATGATCGTTTTCGAACAAAGACAGGAGGTCTTGCAAAATTTGCTCCGGGACTGTCAATTAAGAAAGCACGCTCAGCGAAAAATGGTTTTGAAGTAAGTAAGGGTGGAACGTTGCTATGGATTCCTCAAGAAACTCATGAAATCAATAAAGATATCTCTCTTTTAATGATTCAAGATGGTCAGTGGATTGAGGCTGGAACAGAAGTAGTAAAAGATATTTTCAGTCAGACGGCAGGCATAGTTACTGTGACTCAGAAGAACGATATTTTGAGAGAAATAATTGTTCGTAGCGGTAGTTTTCATCTTTGTAAAGAAACGAAGGCATTAGATCGTTTTAAAGATGAAGGGCAGATGGTTAACCCTGGTGAGACTATTGCTAAGGGGATAAAGGCTGATCAGATGGTCTTTGTTCAATCTGTTGATACGCCAGAAGGAGAAGGTCTTTTGTTAAGGCCTGTTGAGGAGTATTTAATTCCTGATGAGGCTCAACTCCCTGAGTTGTCTCATGTCAAGCAGGAAAAAGGACCGTCATTAGGTCTTAAGGCTACTCAACGACTTGCTTTCAAAGATGGTGAGTTGATTAAATCAGTCGAGGGTGTTGAGTTGTTGAAAACCCAACTCATCTTGGAGACATTCGATACAACACCACAAATGACAGTTGATGTTGAAGCTGTTAAAGACTCAAAAGCTAAAACAATAGATAGGCTTCGTCTTGTGATTCTTGAGAGCATTTTGGTACGTAGAGACACAATGTCTGATTCGAGCCATGGTTCTACTCATACAGAGCTTCAAGTAGAGGATTCACAGATAGTCAAAGCTGGAGATGTAGTAGCTACTACTCAGATTCTTTGCAAGGAAGAAGGTGTCGTTCAACTTCCTGATGTTCAAGATGGTGATCCTATTCGTCGATTAATTGTTGAAAGAGATGAAGACACAATTAGCTTGACAACTAAAACAACCCCTACTGTTCAAGTCGGACAGAGATTGGTTGATGGCGACGAGCTCTCCAAAGAAGATGTTTCTAACGTCTGTGGGGAGGTTGAGTCCATCCAAGGAAAGTCAATAATTTTGAGATTAGGTAGACCTTATATGGTTTCCCCAGACTCTGTTTTGCATGTTAGAGATGGAGATCTTGTACAACGTGGAGATGGTTTGGCACTTCTTGTGTTTGAACGTCAAAAAACAGGAGATATTGTTCAGGGATTGCCTCGTATTGAGGAGTTGTTAGAGGCCCGTCGCCCCAGAGAATCAGCCATACTCTGTAAAGCCTCAGGAACAGTTGAAATAAAGCAGGAGGAAGATGATGAGTCAGTTGTCGTAACTGTTATTGAGGCTGATGACGCTATTGGTGAATATCCAATTCTTCTAGGCCGAAACGTTATGGTCAGTAATGGTCAGCAGGTGAATGCAGGCGAGCTTCTCACAGATGGCCCAATAAATCCCCATGAACTCCTTGATTGTTTCTTCTCTGATTTACGAGGCCGTAAGCCATTGATGGATGCAGCACAGGAAGCGATAGCTAAGCTTCAACACCGTTTAGTTAATGAGGTCCAAAATGTTTATAAATCGCAGGGAGTATCTATTGACGATAAGCACATAGAGGTCATCGTCCGTCAAATGACTAGCAAGGTTCGTATCGAGGATGCTGGAGACACAACGTTGTTACCTGGGGAACTAATTGAATTAAGGCAAGTTGAAGATACGAACCAGGCAATGTCAATAACTGGCGGAGCACCTGCAGAATTCACCCCAGTACTCCTAGGTATTACTAAAGCGTCTCTCAATACAGATAGCTTTATCTCTGCTGCTTCTTTCCAGGAAACAACTCGTGTTTTGACGGAGGCTGCAATAGAAGGCAAGAGTGATTGGTTGAGAGGGCTTAAGGAGAATGTGATCATTGGTCGCCTAATCCCAGCAGGCACTGGGTTTAGTGGTTTCGAGGAAGAGTTACGCGCTGAGGCAGGACCTCATCCTGATATTCTTGCTGAGGATCCAGCTGGCTATAGAAGGATGCAAAATCTTCGTCCTGATTACACCGTTGAGATGCCATCTGCCTCTGCTGCTAGCTCGACATCAGTGTTGGATGACCCTAGTGATGAGGACCTTGAAGCTACGAGAAGTCGTCATGGGATAGAGGCAGCTGCTAGTAATTTTGCTGCGTTTGCTCGACCTACTACAGAGGATGAGTTGATAGAAGATCAGATGCCAGATCCAGCTGCACTCGAAGGGTTACAGGAGGAGGGACTTTTGAGTGATGAATAAAAGAGTTTCTTTTGTCACTCACTTTTTTACCTCTGATTAGATCACATTATTTTCTTTAATTTGACATGCTTGAACCTACGATTATTCCTATTCGCAAAAAGCCTCGTTATGGATTTCACTCCCATACTGAAAATTTGAATGGACGTCTTGCCATGCTTGGGTTTATCGCTTTAGTCTTGGTTGAGTTAAAACTAGGACATGGTTTACTGACTTGGTGAGGAAAGACCTTGTGATTGGCACTAATAAAGTGCTGTTAGGTCTAAGTGCTAATGATTTAGAAGATTGGGCTGTGGCTCAAGGACAGCCTGCATTTAGGGGCAGGCAAATTCATGATTGGCTTTATAACAAAGGTGTGGATAATTTGGAGTTAATAACTGTTTTGCCTAAGACCTGGCGTAATTCTCTTTTAGAAGATGGATTTCGAGTAGGCCATTTAAATGAAATCAGGCGTGAAGTTGCTTTAGATTCAACTATTAAGCTGCTTTTAGAAACGTGTGATGGTTTGAATATTGAAGCAGTTGGGATACCTACAAAGCAGAGGATGACAGTATGTGTTTCTAGTCAAGTAGGTTGCTCTATGGGATGCAAATTTTGTGCAACTGGAAAGGGTGGTCTACAGCGTTCTCTTGCGGCTCATGAGATTGTCTCTCAGGTTATTAATATCCGTGAGGCAATGGGGAGACGACCATCAAATGTTGTCTTTATGGGTATGGGCGAGCCATTATTAAATACGAAGGAGGTTTTATTTGCCATAAGGTCTATCAATCATGATTTAGGGATCGGACAGAGACGTATCACTCTCAGTACGGTTGGAGTTGCCAATACACTTCCTGACTTGGCACAGCAAGCTGTTGCGATTCTTGGGCGGGCGCAATTTACTCTTGCTATTAGTTTGCATGCTCCTAATCAAGCATTAAGGGAGCAGATAATCCCAACTGCAAGTTCTTATCCTTTTGAAGATCTTTTAGAGGATTGTCGCAAGTACCTCTCAATTACAGGAAGAAGGGTGAGCTTTGAATATATTTTATTAGGGGATCTCAATGATCAACCGGAACATGCAATTGAATTGGCGCAACGACTAAAAGGATTTCAGAGCCATGTGAATTTAATTCCCTACAACCCAATAGGCGATGGAGAATTTAATACTCCGTCTTTAAATAGGGTTTGTGAGTTTAGAAATCTTCTAGAGAGGAAAGGTATTGCATCTAGTATTCGTAGAAGTCGAGGAGGCGATAAAAATGCAGCTTGTGGCCAGTTACGTAGACATCATCTCCAGACTTTAATTAACTCATAATTAATAATCCTGATGCTTCTGGTTGCGGCTGGCACTTATGACATTTATTGATTGGTTCATTCTTGGAAGTTATTTAATTGGAACATTGCTTTTAGGGCTTCGGCTTTCTGTTCTTAATAACACGGAGGATGATTATTTTGTTGCAGGACGGCGTTTAAGTGGTTGGTTAGCAGGAGCCTCTATGGCAGCTACAACTTTTTCAATTGACACACCTTTGTATGTGGCTGGCTTAGTAGGTACAAGGGGTCTTGCTGGAAATTGGGAATGGTGGAGTTTTGCATTGGCTCATATCGCTATGGCTGTGATCTTTGCGCCTCTATGGAGAAGGAGCGGTGTGTTGACTGACGCAGCCTTTACCGAGCTTCGTTATGGGGGGCTTTCGGCTGCATGGTTGAGGGGGGTAAAGGCTTTCTTATTAGCACTTCCAATTAATTGCATTGGCATTGGATATGCATTTTTAGCCATGAGGAAAGTTGTTGAGGCGCTGGGAATTGTTCAGGGCACACAGGTTTTGGGAAATATCACTGACACAATGATCCTTCTTTCTTTTGTAGCTCTCCTAATGCTTGCTTATACAGTCGTTGGAGGCCTTTGGGCAGTCGTTGTGAAT
This sequence comes from Prochlorococcus sp. AG-363-P19, assembly GCA_003280055.1. Taxonomy (GTDB): domain Bacteria; phylum Cyanobacteriota; class Cyanobacteriia; order PCC-6307; family Cyanobiaceae; genus AG-363-P08. The sequence goes on along the minus strand of QCGG01000003.1, from coordinate 112,598 downwards.
GATTTGTTTCAGTTGGGGTTGGCTCTTATAGGGGCATTACTAGTTTCTTGGGTAGCTGTCAATGCTGCTGGTGGCATGACCAATTTATTGCGAAGTATTCATGACTTAGGTCGCCCTGAGTTGCTTTCTTTATTCCCATGGCAATTTCAAGATGGCCGAATTCAATGGATTGAAGGAACAGAGATCAGCATTGCTACCTTTAGTGCATTTTTGAGTATCCAGTGGTGGAGTTTTCGACGTAGTGATGGAGGTGGAGAGTTTATTCAACGAATGCTGGCTACTCGTGATGAAACACAGGCTACTTTGGCAGGCTGGGTATTCCTAATCGTGAATTACTTGCTTCGAAGTTGGTTGTGGATTTTGGTCGCCCTTGCCGCAATAGTTTTACTTCCTGATCAGCAGGATTGGGAGCTTAGTTATCCAGCACTGGCAGTGACATATCTTCCCCCAGTTGGGCTAGGCCTTGTGGTCGTTTCTTTGGTAGCTGCTTTTATGAGCACAGTAAGTACCTCGGTGAATTGGGGTGCGAGTTATCTGACTCATGATTTGTACCAAAGATTTTTTCGACCTAAGGCGACTGATCGTGAATTATTACAGATTGGACAATTGGCAAGCTTGCTTTTATTAGGCCTTGGCGTAATAACAGCATTTTGGGCAGAAAATATAGGTACGGTTTTTAGATTAGTTATTGCTATTGGCACTGGACCAGGTGTTGTACTGGTTTTACGTTGGTTCTGGTGGAGGGTGAACGCACAAGCAGAATTAGCCGCCATGGTGGCTGGCTTTGTAATTGGTTTTACAACATCAGTGATCCCTCTCCTGCGCATATCGGATTATGGCTTGAGATTGATTGCTACAACATCAATTACAGCAATTATATGGCTGGTGGTCTTAGCATTTACACCCCCAGAATCACCCAATGTACTGAATAATTTTGTTCAGACAGTTAATCCTCCTGGGCCAGGGTGGAGAATTATTCGCAATCAATTAGGAGTTGAATCTCCTGAATCTCCTGAATCAATCCATCAGCTTTTTTTACGCTTTCTTTTAAGTACAGGCCTTTTGTTTGGAGGATTACTGGGTATTGGAGCGTTTCTTCTTCATCAACAATTGGGTGGTTGGTTAGGTATTTCTTTGGCAACGATTTGCTTTCTAGGTCTCAGGGGAGGGTGGTTGCGAAGGAGATTGATTACTTAGTTGTTTTCAAAAATGCTTTTGAGGTAGCAAAATAAGGGAAAAGCTTTTTGATTAATTGGGTTTTTTACGCTCGACCGTCTTACCGGTATTAATAGTGGCCATCTTTGGGTTGGCTTTTATTGCTGTAAGTGCTCGGATTTGGTTGCCGGGCGACATGCTTGCACCTGCTCCATTGAATTGAGATTGTTTTGTTAATTCGTCTAATGTTTGCGCATGGTTGATGAGCAAGACAATTCGACACAAGGGTCGCCAGTTAATTTGGCTATAGATCCAGATGTTTTAGCAAGTGAATTGGCGGCCGAATTGGTAGGTGATCCTCTTGATGAGTTGGATGTTGAGGGGTTTGACCAAGATGCCTTACAAGTTGCTAAGGACTGTGAGAAAGGTCTCGCATGGTTGAAGAAAGGTCATGAAGAACGGCTTCAAGGTTTAAGAGTGTTTTGTGAACATCGAGATCCACGTGCTCTGCCACTTTTGATCCCTTTGTTAAAGGAGCCTTGTCCGGTTGAACGAATGAGTGCTGTATATGCGTTAGGTCGAAACCCTTGTCCTAGAGCCTTGGACTTGTTATTGAATCTTCTGAAACATGATTGTAATGCCTATGTGAGGAAGGCAACTGCATGGAGTTTAGGAAACTATCCAGATGCTTTAGTGCTGCAACCTTTAATCGATGCTCTTAAAAATGATGTTGCAGCAGTGAGATTATGGGCTTCAAGCTCATTGGCGGATGTGGCTGGAACTTCTTCTGAAAAAGCCGCAATAGCTTCTGAGCAGCTTTTAATTAGCCTTAGAATTGATAGTGAGCCTGTAGTACGCAGTAATTGTATTTGGGCTCTTGGGCGAATTTTTGAGAATTTGGAGGCATCCTTGCAAGGGGAGCTTGTGGAAGCATTCTTCAAGACTTTGCTCAATGATGTTGAACCTTCGGTTAGGGATGAGGCAAGGGTTGTTTTGGAACAGTTGGGCACCTTAAATGTCTTGCTTCGATTACAAAAACTGTTGGATCAAGGTGCCTTGTCTTGAGAATTACAAAACTCCACATCTCTCTGTAACAAACCTCACGCCTTAGAGGTGATTCTTTCTATAAGATCACTTTAATAATTAGGTCTGAAGTGATGCCACTAAAGACATTACGTTTTCTCATTCGCCAAGACGGTCGAGTCGAGGAGTCAGTTTCAGGAGTGCAGGGCAAATCTTGTCAAGCACTCACGGAGAAACTTGAGGATGCTTTAGGTTCGGTAGAAATTAATCGCCCAACATCTGAGGCTTATGCTCTAAACCTTCCAGAAACACAGTCAATCAGAACGGAACTACACTAATGTCACATTTCAGCATTGTTAAAACTCAATTGAGAAAGAAGGAGCCTCTTTTGGCTGCTTTACGTGAGATGGGTTTATTTCCTCAAGAGGGCGAAAGGTTGATTAGGGGTTATCGAGGACAAACTGTAAAAGCAGATCTTGCAATAGCTGTACAAAAAGGATCTGATATTGGTTTCCGATGGAATGCCTCGTCAGAGGTTTATGAATTAGTGACAGATCTGGACTTATGGAGTCAACCTGTTCCAGTAGAACGCTTTCTCTCAAAGTTAACTCAGCAATATGCCCTAAATACCGTACTTTCAGCCACCTCAGAGGAAGGTTTTGAGGTGGAGAAGAAGGTGAATAATGTTGATGGATCTATCGAGTTAGTTGTTACTCGCTGGGATTGAAACTATAAACCAAGTGTCCAAAGATCCTTCAGCTGCTTTTACTACTTTTTTAAGTGAAAGTGAACCTCCTAATGGCTCGGAACCACGCTTGGGAGGACTACTTCGAGAAAAAGCAGTATGGGTTGATGAGTCGGTTTGTATTGGTTGTAGGTACTGTGCTCATGTTGCAACGAACACTTTTGTTATAGAGCCTTTTTTAGGACGCTCAAGAGTTATTCGTCAGGATGGAGATAGTACTTCTCTTGTTCAGGAAGCAGTTGATACTTGTCCAGTAGATTGTATACATTGGGTTGACTTTGAAGATCTTGACAGTCTGAAGAAAGAATTAGAATCAATGAATATACAACCTTTGGGATTTGCTCCTAATAAAAGATCAAGGAGGATTAAACCTCATGTCCATTCATGATCTGATTTAGAAACTTTCTTAAGAATATTATTACTATTAGTTTATATCTTGATTGTTGAAATTGCGAAGCATTAGCCTCCTAGAGGTTGTTTCACAGGGACCCCAACTTTTCGAGGATATTTGCTTGGACATTTGGTATTGGGTGTTAGTCGTATTTGGTGACGCAAGCCCTTATTATGAGGAAGATTATTCGCTTCTACTTTAATTACATTTGCCTTTAGTTTGACCAGAGCTTTTTTGAGCATTGCTTCATCAAGTTGATTCCATTTTCCTTGAAAAAGAATTGCTTCCCCGTTTACCTTTAGAAGTGGTATAAGGTATTCAGCCACAATAGGAGTGGATGCAACAGCTCTTGCCATCGCGATATCAAATGTCCCTCTAAAGGCTTTATCTTGTCCTATTACCTCTGCTCTTTCGTTGATAACATTTACACGGGAAGTAAGCCCAATTTCAAAAATTATACTTGTGAGGGCATTTGCTTTTTTTGAAATAGCTTCCACTAAGGTTATTTCTGCAGTTGGCATAGCGATTGCAAGAGCTAACCCGGGGAAACCACAGCCAGAGCCTATATCAATACATCGGAGGGGTTTGGAAGGATTGTTTAGTTCTTTTGTTAAAGGCCAAAGGCTATCGAAGATTTGTCCTATCCAATAGTCCTCCTTCTCGAGGAGACGAGTTAAATTGACTTGCTTATTCCATTTGGCTAAAAGCTTCTGAAGATTAATCATTTGTTCTAGTTGGTTTATTGTTGGGCTCCAACTAAGATGCTCCCAAAGGCTGAGGCCATGATTCTTTACCCAGTTTAGTTCAGACATATACGCGAAGATTTGTTTTTTGAGTAAGCTTTTTTGCAGATTCGGATTATGTTTACCATCGTTAATTAGATTGTTATTAAATTGACGTTAATTCAAAATTATTATGAATTTCTGGGCGTTGAGAGCTCTGCTGATACAGCGACTCTGAGAAGGGCATTTCATAAACGAAGCAAGGCTTTTCATCCTGATACTACATCCTTGCCTGTGCGTGAAGCAGCGGAGAAGTTTCAATTATTATGTGAAGCTTATGATCTTCTTGTAGACCCTAAAAGGCGTAAGATCTATGATCAGAAATTGACTCGGAAAAATATAAGAAAAGGAATTTCAAAAGATATTTCTTTCGATAATGACTATTCAACTGATACAAGCTCGCAAAGGGTGAATGTACTTCGTCCTTTGTCTGGAGGAGAGTTATTTTCATTGGTTTTATTAGCATTGACAATAATAATTTGTTTGTTTCTTTGTTTGACTCTTGCCTATATGAAAGGAGCAGAATTACAGTTTCAGCCAAGTTGGTTGATTGCAGTTTGCCTTAACCCTTGCCTTGTGAAAGGCTATTATTTTTCAATTACTTAATCGAATAAATAGTATGAATCAGAGGCTTTAATGATGCTCTAAAGTGAATCAATTATCTCACTTACTACTCTATAGCATTTAGCAAGTTGTGAATCTTCTATGCAAAGAGGTGGCATCAAATAAATGACATTTCCTAGAGGCCTGATAAAAATACCTTTTTTCAGTGCCTTTTCTTTTACCACTAATCTGGCGTTGTTTAGATATCCTTTTTCTCCATCAATATTCAGGTCAAAAGCGGCAATGCTACCGAGCAATCTTGGCTTGATTACTTTTGATTTTTTTGCAATTTCTTCAAGATATGGAAGATGTCTGCTTTCAAAATTCTCGTACAATTCTGGTGAACTTTCTAGGAGATCAAGGCTTGCATTGGCTGCAGCACATCCAAGTGGATTTGCTGTAAAACTATGCCCATGCCAGAAAGTTTGTTTTGGGTCTTCGCCAAGAAATTCCTTGAAGATTTCTTCTTTGGCAAGAGTGATACCCATGGGTAGGAAGCCTCCAGTAAGGCCTTTAGATAGAGACATTAGATCAGGAGAAAGATCAGCCTTTTTAGAAGCAAATAAGTCACCAGTTCTGCCAAAACCTGTCAGAACTTCATCAGCAATTAACAGAGCCCCTGATTCTCTAGTTAATGTTTCAACAGATTTCAGAAATTCTTTTCGGACCATTCTCATTCCACCTGCTCCTTGCAGCAAAGGTTCAATAATTACTGCAGCTGTCGGGGTTTCAAGGTGATTGTGAAGTGACGTCAAGGCTTCCTTCTCAGAATTTTCAATATCTTCGTTGCCCCACCAATTCTCTGGCCATGGAACTCTCGTGACAGGGAAAAGCATGTTCTCAAAGGGTTTACTAAAGATATTGCGTTCGCCAACAGCCATGGCTCCAAATGTGTCACCATGATAAGCACCATCGAAGGCAATTATTTGCTTGCGAGATTCACCTTTATTGTGCCAAAATTGACAAGCAATTTTGATCGCGACTTCAACTGCTGTTGATCCATTATCCGAGAAAAATAAACGTTCAAGATGGCTTAACTTATTAAGCCTTTTTGCTAAAGATTCTGCTTGAGGGTGAACAAAATCTGCAAAAATTACTTGTTCAAGTTTACTGGCCTGCTCAGCTATGGCCCTTGCAATATATGCATTGGAGTGACCATGCAAGGTTACCCACCAGCTGCTAATAGCATCTATGAGATACTGACCATCGTCTAAGTACAAAAGTGCTCCCTTGCCAGCCATAGCTCTGCCGGCTGGCCTGCTGGAAGCTGTGATTTGAGTGAAAGGCGGCCAGATATTTTGATGCCAGAGGATATCGGCTTCTTTTTGAGGTAATTGATTCAAACCTATTGACCTATTTTGTTTTTTCAAATATATATTGTAAGTGGGCCTTTGGTTGTCTTTTTTCTAAGAATTTAAAGTAAGTACTAATCTTGTTCTTGCTCTACATTCCCGAGATCATTTGGGATAATCTTTATTCATGAGTTTTGCAACTATAGCTTATTCATATTATGCCACTTAAATAATGAATTTTAAATCAATGTAAACTCTTGGAAATTTGCTGGTTCAGATATTTATTAGAAATCGAAAGGCAGAGCGACCCCAAATTGTTAGCAATATAGTTATCGGTGTTTTTGTATTTTTCTGATTTCAATATTTGAGATTGGAAGAACTTATGTGCTAGAAGCATTTCCTTTTTGAGGGCTCTAATTGAGTTGAAAGTTGTTTACATCTGAGTAGATCAGTTAGGTCTTTCTCGATATCTGTTAGCAAAACTAAGATTCCACTACAAAGAGAAGCGACAGCTATACTTGCCAATACTTGGTGTTTATTCATATTTATACGGCGAAATCCTTTATAAATTTCTTAAAGCTAGGTCGCAATTCTTCCTTTTGCCATTGTCTTAAAAGATTTTCAGCACTCAAAGACTTGAGTCTTGGTAATTCTGCTATTACTGGCACTTTGCCCATCTTTTCAAGAGTTTTAGGGTTGTTTGGGTGGATAGGACCATTTAGGATTAATCCTATTATTGAGATATTCCTTGCACGAAGTGCCTCTAGAGTAAGAAGGGTGTGATTGAGAGTTCCTAAGCCACTTCTTGCAACAAGAATGACTGGAGTATTCCATTGTTTTATTAGTTCTATTTGTAAGAAGTTATAAGAAAGTGGAACCATTACACCACCAGCAGTTTCGATCACAATTGTTTGATTGTGCTTTGGGATTTCCAACAGGTCTGTTTCTATTGAACAGTCTTGCATTTCTGCTGACCAGTGAGGTGAGACAGGTGCATTTAGCTTGTACACCTCAGGTAGCCACCTGTCCGAGTTAAGACTCAGTAATTTACAAATTCGCCCCCTGTCGCCACCATCTTCTAAGCCACTTTGAATAGGTTTCCAATAAGCTGCATTTAATCCTTGCACCAGGAATGCACTTGCAATTGTTTTACCTACATCTGTATCTGTTCCACATACAATTAGGTTTTTAATTTTTTTTGTGGTCATCGTTTGAGAAGAACTATTTGGATACGCCAGGTAAGTGAGACTTTGTTTTGAACAGATCGCTCCCAGTATGAGTCTAATTTTCTCCAATCACTAATACTTAGTGATCCCTTTTGACTGGTTTGAGCACCTATTTTTCGAATTGTTTTTAATAGAGATACCGCTTCATTTGAATATTGGGTGAAACTCAATATTTTGCGATATAGGATGCAATTGGTTGGGATATCACTTAGCAGTAGTGTGGGGTTGGGCAATTCTAGTGCAGTACAGTCGACTTCAGCATGTTTGGAAGCCTGGTGCCACTCATGGAAGCTTCCTTGTATAGGTACAGCAAGTGCCAATAGACCTTTAGATGAAAGAGAATAGAACCATTCGGCTAGTTTTTTTTGAGGATTTTCTAACCAGTGAAGAGCAAAACTTGAGGCTAGTAAGGCAGGGAATTCGTCTAATTTCGGAAGACCTTGATTTAAGTCCCATACTTGTGATGGAGAGTTCTTTTTATTTATAGAGATCATTTGATTACTTCCATCAATTCTTAAGACCTTTTGAGTAGGATTTAGGCCTTCCAGGGCATCTGCTAGAAGCCCAGTGCCTGCACCTAAATCCAGCCATAATCCTTTTGGAATTTCTGCTTTTTTGCAGAGTTTGGCTAGTCGCCATGCAACTGCCTTTTGCAGTTTTGCATTCTGGTTATAGTCTTTGGCGGCTTTGCCAAAGTTTTTTATTATTATTTTTGGAGACATTTGCTTCATTTAGATAACACCAACCAGTTGTGAACTTTTTCAATAATTCCAGAAGTGTTTAAGGTGTGGCCAATTCCTTTTAACTGCCACTCAATAGGTGGGTTTTCTTGTTGAGTGATGAGTTGGGCTAGAAGTGATTTTTTTGCTTCGGGGATAACGATGGCATCCTCTTCTGCATTGATAACAAGAACTTTTGCCCTTGTCGTTAGCCCATTAGGGAGCCCGTTTGTATCAATTAGTAGAGCAAGGTCAGCTTTTAGTCTCTCTCTTCCTTTTTTCGAAAGATCTCCGTGAAGAGGTCCTTTTGGCAGAGATAAATAAGATTCAGGGTAAGAAGCTTTAACAAGGAAATCAGTCAGCATTTTTTTTTCTCGATCTGTTCCTAGAAGATTTTGCATTCCTTGCAAAGCTTTCAGAAGCACACGTTGATTGCTTCCTTTTGGAACAAAGCTGCTAAAGCTTGCTAGAAGCACGAGATGAGTCGAATTTGCATGTATTTCTCTGTTCAATAAATGGGGGCCAAGAGAATGAGCAATTACAACACGTTGATCATTGTTGGATTCTTTGTCGAGGCTTTGCCAACTAGGGATATGCAAGGGGAGCTTTCCATAGCCTCTTTCTCCGCTTTGCCATTCCCAGTGATGTTTGCTAAAGAAATTTTCCCATTGTCCCCAAAATGAACTGTCACTTCCCCATCCATGCATTGCAATAACTTCTTTCATTCGTTTTCTAAAGCATCAATGACTTTTTCTAATGTTTGATTTGGGAGTCCCTTCCGTATTACTATTCTGAGTCTTGATGACCCCTCTGGGACTGTAGGAGGTCTTATTGCGATACTCAACAAGCCTTTCTTTTCTAATTGTTGTTGACGGTATAGGGCTTCCTCGTCTGACCCAAAAATAATAGGCATTATTGGTCCAGTTACAGGAGGTAGTTGCCAACCCTTTTTGTTGAGACTTAAGTGCCATATCTTTGCTTGTTTTTGGAGGTCTAACCCCCAATGCTTGTTTGCTTTGATTAGAGATAATGATGTCAATGCTGCGGAAGCTAACGGTGGCGCAAGGGCAGTTGTATATCTAAAGGCACCACATTCTTGTAGTAGTTTTTCCCCTACTGAATGATTAGTCGCTAAAAATGCGCCTCCACTTCCAAATGCTTTTCCGAAGGTCCCACTGATCATTGCTAACGATCCATGAATTCCATGACTTAGCCCCTTCCCATTAGGCCCTAAAACACCTAGAGCATGTGCTTCGTCCACTAGAAAATTGGCTTCGTATTTGTCACAAAGATGGGCCATATTTTTGATCTCAGGACTTGTTCCTTGCATGCTAAAAAGACTTTCAGTGATCACTAAAGGCCTGCTATTAGGGTATTTATTTTTTGCCTTGCCAAGGCATTTTTCTAAATCCATACAATCATTATGCTTAAAACGGTATAATTTTGCCCCGCTAGTTTTGACGCCAATGAGTAGAGAATTATGGCACAAATAGTCTGCTAAAACAGGTGTGTGACGATCTGCAAGTGTTGTTACAGCAGCTATATTTGCTTGAAAGCCACTTGGGAAAAGGAAAACCTTTTCTCTTTGCAGCCAGTCTGCAAGTTCTTCTTCTAAAGACTTGTGAATTGGACGACTTCCTGTGATGAATCTCGACCCGCCTGCACCTACTCCTTCTTTTCTGATGGTGGCTTCTACGGCGTCAATAATGGCAGGATGTCGACTAAGGCCTAGATAGTCATTGCTGGCTAGGTCAAGAAATGGCTTTGGTGGCTGGGTGTCTGTAGACAGCAGTTCGAAATCTCTTGAGCCTGGGATCCAAGTCTTTAGATTTCGCAGTCTTGATTGAGGGATATTTGTCATTGTTCGTTTTGAAGGCTTGCTTGATAACTCACTTTGTAAATGAAACCTCTAGCGTTTTGCGATTCGTCAGCTTTTGATCCTGATTTTTGTGATTCCCTCACTAGGATTGCATTTATAAGCGAAGTGGCGAATGTCACGAATTTTTCTGACTTGGAAACGGACGATCTAAACCTCTCGTCGATTTTTCCTTTCAAGCTGGATGATTTTCAGCTGGAAGCCATTGATTCGTTGAATCAAGGACATTCAGTGGTTGTGAGTGCGCCAACTGGGTCAGGTAAGACATTGGTGGGGGAATACTCGATCCATCGTGCTATTTCTCATGGAGGCAGGGTGTTTTATACCACTCCGCTTAAAGCGCTCTCTAATCAGAAGTTGAGAGATTTTCGTGAGCAGTTTGGTCATAAGAATGTAGGACTGATGACAGGAGATCTCTCTGTTAACCGTGATGCATCAGTTGTAGTAATGACAACTGAGATTTTTCGGAACATGCTTTATTCCGAAGTAGATCAGCCGAATGATCCATTAGCAAAAGTCGAAACAGTTGTTTTTGATGAGTGTCATTACATGAATGATGCCCAAAGAGGAACTGTTTGGGAGGAGTCAATTATTCATTGCCCTACAAATGTTCAATTGGTTGCACTGTCGGCCACGGTTGCCAACGCAGGCCAGCTAACCGATTGGATAAATGAAGTCCATGGGCCCACTCAACTTGTTATTAGTCAATACAGGCCTGTTCCTTTGTTTTTTAGCTTTTGTAGTGCTAAAGGCTTGCATCCATTGCTTAATGAAAAGTGCACAGGACTTCATCCAAATTGCAAAGTCTGGAGAGCTCCCAAGGGAAACAAACGAAAGGCACGTGCTTCGAAGCCTTTGCAGCCAAAGGCTCCTCCTATTAGGTTTGTTGTTGAGCAAATGGCAAATAGAGATATGTTGCCAGCTATATATTTTATTTTCAGCAGGCGTGGGTGTGATAAAGCTCTAGTTGATATGGGGCCACTTTGCTTAGTTAACTCATCTGAAAAGGCTCGGATTAGGAAGCTCTTGAGTTCTTATAGCAAGACAAATCCAGAGGCTGTGCGTGATGGTATGCATGCTGATGCTCTTATGCGGGGGATTGCTGCTCATCATGCTGGAGTATTGCCTGCTTGGAAGGAATTAATTGAGGAGCTCTTTCAGCAAGGTCTTGTGAAAGTTGTATTTGCAACTGAAACCTTGGCAGCAGGTATCAATATGCCTGCAAGAACTACTGTAATTTCTTCTCTTTCAAAAAGAACCGATAGAGGACATCGTTCCCTTATGGGAAGTGAGTTTCTGCAAATGGCTGGGCGTGCAGGTCGCAGAGGCCTCGATTCAAAAGGATATGTAGTAACTGTCCAAAGTCGTTTTGAGGGAGTTCGCGAAGCAGGACAACTTGCTTTAAGCCAAGCAGATCCTCTTGTAAGTCAATTTACGCCGAGTTATGGAATGGTTTTGAATCTGCTTCAGCAGCATGATCTTGAGAAGGCTAGGGAGATGATTGAGAGAAGTTTCGGACGTTATTTAGCCAGCCTTGATTTGGCTGATGAGGAGCAAATCATCGAACAGCTTCGTACCCAGTTGAATGAATTGAATGATGTTGCTGGTGATATTCCTTGGCAAGATTTTGAGGTTTATGAAAAGCATCGTGGCCGATTACGGGAGGAGCGAAGGCTTTTAAGGATTCTTCAACAACAGGCCGAAGAGACTCTTGCTAATGAGCTTACTTTGGCTTTGCAATTTGCAAGTTTGGGCACATTAGTGAGCTTTAAGTCTCGATCATTCAAAGGACGTGTGACCCCTGCAGTCATCGTTGAGAAACGAGATGGTCCTGGCCAGTTTCCTCTTTTACTTTGTTTAACTGATGAAAATATTTGGTTTTTATTGCCCTGTTATTCGGTGGTAAGTATTCACGCAGAGTTGAGTTGTATTGAGGTTGATGGTCTAGAGACACCCGAACTAAACCGTTCTGGCGAAATTATTCATGGAGGTCAACAGACTGAAGGAATTGCTAGATCAATCGCAGCTATTGCTAATCGCCATGAGGCAATGCGAATCCCTCAATATGATCTAGAAGGTGAAGTTTTAACCCAGGCTCAGTTGGTTAAAAGATTGGAGAAAGAATTAGAAAAAGAACCCGCTCATAGATGGGGAGATCGAAAGAAATTGAAGAAGCATCGTCGACGTATGGAACAGTTAGACATTGAGATAAAGGAGCGTCAATTGTTATTGCATCAAAGAGCTAATAATCATTGGGAAACATTTTTATCCTTAATTGAAATTCTTCAGCATTTTGGATGTCTCGAAGAGTTGGTACCTACAGAGATGGGGCGAACGGTAGGTTCACTCCGAGGAGATAACGAACTTTGGCTAGGTCTTTGTTTAATGAGTGGGCATTTGGATGCGTTGTCTCCGTCAGAACTAGCTGCTGTCTTTGAAGCGATTAGTACTGAAGTGAAACGACCGGATTTATGGAGTGGCTATCCATCCCCTCGTAGGTCGGATGAAGCATTAAATGACTTGAATGGTTTAAGGCGCGAGCTTTTGAGAAAGCAGGAGCAGTGTCAAGTCTCTATTCCTGTTTGGTTTGACTCAGAGCTGATGGGTCTAGTGGATGCATGGGCAAGAGGTGCCTCTTGGTTGGATTTAATCTCAAATACTTCTTTAGATGAAGGAGATGTGGTTCGGATCATGCGTAGAACTGTTGATTTGCTTTCGCAAGTTCCATATTGCGAGTTAGTCACGGATCAATTGCAAAGAAAGGCTCGCCTTGCTTTGAAGGCAATTAATAGGTTCCCTGTTTGTGAGACATATGATCTAGTGAATGAGGCGGAAGCAGAACAAAGAGCCTTAAATCCAGCAACTGAAAGAGCTGTATGACCTTTAATTATTATCTATCTTTTTTGGAGTGGTCATGTTTCTTGGATTAATGATCCGATCAAATTCATTTTCACTAATGTAATTAAGCTTAAGACAAGCAGCTTTAAGGCTGATTTCATGTTCATAGGCATATTTTGCAATTTTACTTGCTTTTTCGTAACCAATTACCGGCACTAGTGCCGTTACAAGCATTAGTGAATTGTTGAGATAAGTTTTAATTTTTGCTTGATTTGCTTCTATGCCCTCAATCATACCTACACGGCAGCATTTGCATGCATCATGCAATAGGTTAATACTGTGAAGTAAATTAAAACCTATTAAAGGTTTGTATGCATTCATTTGGAGATGACCACCACTCCCTGCAATTGTTACAGCTGCATCTAGTCCCATTATTTGAGTACAAACCATTGCCATAGCTTCACATTGAGTGGGATTTATTTTCCCTGGCATTATTGAGCTTCCTGGCTCGTTTTCGGGAAGCTTTAATTCTCCAAAACCAGCTCGAGGTCCACATGCCAATAGCCTTATATCATTAACCATTTTAAAGAGTGCCACGGCGAGCATTTTTAGTTCTGACATGGCATGAACAAGACCATCATGGCTAGCCATTACCGAGAATTTATTAACTGAAGATGAGAAGGATAAGCCTGTGAGATTTGATAGGACTTTTGTTATTTCATTATCAAAACCAATAGGTGCATTTAAGCCCGTTCCAACAGCTGTGCCCCCTAAAGAGAGGCAGTAAAGTTCCGATAGACTCTCTTGGATGCGTGATGAAGCAGTTTTAATTTGATCTCTCCATGCAGATGCTTCTTGACCAAGGGTTAATGGGACTGCATCTTGTAAGTGAGTACGGCCAATTTTGATAATATTTTCCCATTCTTTGCTTTTTTCTTCCAATGCTTCGATAAGCAATTTTAGTTCGGGTATAAGTCGATTCTTGATATTAATAACTGCCGCAACATGTATTGCAGAAGGAAAAACATCATTGGTTGACTGGGATTTATTTACATCATCATTTGGATGCACCGGCTTATTGCTACCTACCTTTTCCCCAGTTTCTTTAGAGACAAGATTGCTGATTACCTCGTTAATATTCATATTAGTTTGTGTCCCGCTACCGGTTTGCCAAACTCGCAAGGGGAATTGACTTTCATATGAGCCTTCGGCAATTGAGACAGCCGCTTTGACAATGAGATCTTTCTTGTAGCTGTCTAGTAGTCCGAATCGTTCATTGGTTATAGCGGCGGCTTGTTTGATTAAAGCAAGTGCATGAATTAGTTCCGTGGGGATTTTATCTTCGGTTATGGAAAAATTGTTGAGAGATCTTTGAGTTTGAGCTCCCCATAGAACATCTGCTGGGACTTCTATAGGCCCTATGCTGTCTTGTTCAATACGAACTTGTTTAGTCATAAATCAATGTTTAGTTGCAATGGGTTTTTAGAAAAACAAGATCTTTTTGTAGGCCATTGAATAAGCACGCTTTCAATTCATTGTTATTAATTCTAGCTCATTTCTAAAAATATAAGATATGAATTCGTTTGTGATGATTGATTAAGAGGTATTTTATAGTCCTAATCTTTCCCAAATTATATTTAAGTTCGATTCATATGAGTCGGTTTCAAAGCAACTTGCAAGCTGTTTAGAATTTAGTTTGGAGGAGACATCCTTGTCAAGTTCAAGATTTTTACGGAAGTTGCCAGATCTATTATTCCAAGCAGAATGTGCATTACGTTGAACTACTTTATACGCTTCTTCGCGGCTCATCCCGGAATCTACAAGTGCCAGGAGAACTTTCTGACTAAACACTACTCCACCATAGATATTCATATTGTTCTTCATATTTTCAGGATAGATCCCAAGCCCTTTAACGATTTGTGTCATCTCTCTAAGCATGAAATGAAGGGTTGTTGAGCAATCAGGAAGCATCATTCTTTCATTTGAACTATGGCTGATATCTCTTTCGTGCCATAGAGCTACATTTTCTAGTGCAGCTATTACATATCCACGTAAAACTCTGGACAAGCCACTTACTCGTTCGCTTCTAATAGGATTTCTTTTATGTGGCATGGCTGAGCTACCTTTTTGGCCTTTTGCAAAACTTTCTTCTAATTCCAGAACATCCGTTCTTTGAAGATTGCGAATTTCTGTCGCAAATCTATCTAGTGATGCACCTACTAGAGCGAGTGTTTGCACATAATCGGCATGGCGATCTCGAGAAATAATTTGTGTACTTGCAGTGTCAGGAGTAAGGCCCAGTTTTTCGCAGGCAAGTCGCTCGACCTCTGGATCAGTGTTTGCATAATTGCCCATTGCTCCACTGATTTGGCCTACTGCTACATCAGCTTCTAGTCGTTCTAGTCGTCGAGAGTTTCTTTTTGTTTCGGCTAGCCACCCAGCCATTTTGAATCCAAAGGTGATTGGTTCTCCGTGGATTGCATGTGATCGGCCAATCATCACTGTCCTTTTATGTTTTTTGGCAACTACTCGGATTGATTGCTCTAGGTCGGATAACTCCTTTCGAAGCAATTTCACAGAGGCTTGCATTTGAAGAGCTAGGCCAGTATCCAGTACATCACTGCTTGTCATTCCTACGTGGATGTAGCGCCCAGCATCTCCAACATGCTCATTAACGTTCGTGAGGAAAGCAATTACGTCATGGCGTACTTCAGCCTCAATTTCCAAAATCCTGTCCTCGTCGAACGAGGCTTTTTCTCGTATCAGGTTCATTGCTTGCGGGGGTATTTTCCCTAGCTCGCAATTTGCCTCGCAGGCTGCGATTTCAACCTCTAGCCAGCTTTGATACTTAGCCTTGTCATTCCAGACTTGGCTCATTTCAGGGAGGGTGTATCTCTCAATCAATGGTTCTTAGATGTTCGACGTCTGATTGAACTTAAACCCTTGTGTCATGCAGATTTAAGACGAGAGTGCGCTACTTCCCAATGCACACGTTGTCCCCATGACTGTTGACGAACCAAGCATCTGCCTCCTCTGCAGTTGATAACTTGAAAAGGCGGAAGATCATTGGGCTGGTTGTCTAAGGTAACAAAACTGCCAGGTTGTAGAAGTTCAAGAACTTTTTCGGAGTGAGAGATATACAAAACTTGCATATTTTTGCGAACTTTTTGCTTTTTGGTTCGATTTGAGGCCTTAGTGGGTTTGGGAGGAGACACTTTGGTTGGATGTTGTTTGAATGATCTTCATAGGTTTTTTCTCTTTTTTGGCAACTTGATTGGTTTTTGTTCGGTTTTTCTCTGAATTTCAGCAATGTCCCGTAAAAATCGTCTAGACGTTCATTTGGTAGAAAAGGGGTTGGCAAGTTCACGACAAAAGGCTCAACAGCTAATTCGAGCCGGAAAGGTGAGGAAGTTAAATGGTGAACTTTTAGATAAGCCTGGTCAAGAGGTCCCGAATGAGATTCAGCTTCTAGTGAAAGAGCCTCCAAGATTTGTGTCTCGTGGAGGACAAAAACTGTTAGCAGCTTTTCAAGAGTTCCATGTTGATGTTCAAGGAAGAGTTTGCATTGATGCTGGAATATCAACAGGGGGCTTTACTGATTGTTTGCTGCAGCATGGAGCAGAACTTGTATATGGGATTGATGTTGGATATGGCCAGACTGCATGGGAAATGAGAACAGACCCGCGTGTCATCCTCAAAGAGAGAACAAACTTGAGAACCTTGAAGCGTGATCTTCTTTATGGTCCAGAAGACTCTCTAGCAAGCTTTGCAGTCGCAGATCTTTCGTTTATCTCTTTAAGGTTAGTGCTCCCTTCTCTGAAGGCGCTTTTAGGCCCTTTAGAGCCAGAGGCGGTGCTGTTGGTAAAACCCCAGTTTGAGGTTGGACGGGGGCGTGTAGGAAAAAGAGGGGTTGTTAGGGATCCAGATGCACATGTCGCGGCTTTGAAGGGTGTTATAGGTGCTGCTGAAGATTTAAATTGGTTTCCAAAAGGAATAACTCAGTCGCCTATCACTGGCCCAGCTGGCAATCATGAATATTTAATTTGGCTAGGAAGTCAAAACTTTAAAAACTTTCGAAATATAGAAGATATAGTCTCTGAAACTCTTAATTAAAGAGCAGAATTATCCCTTTCCCCAGTTCGGATACGAACTACTGATTCGACTGGTGAAACGAAAATCTTTCCATCACCTATCTCCCCTGTTTTAGCCGCATCGCCTATTGCCTTGATAACAGACTCTAAATTGTCATCATTGACAACTACCTCTACTTTTAATTTCTGAAGAAACTCAACTGTAAATTCCGAACCTCTATACCTTTCAACTTGGCCTTTTTGGCGGCCGAAACCTCTTACTTCGCTAACTGTCATCCCTATAATCCCTGAGTTAACAAGAGCTAGCTTGACGTCTTCAAGTTTGAAAGGACGAATGATTGCTTCAATTTTCTTCATGATGCTTTAACTAGAGAATTCATATGAATTTAGTTTGTCAGAATCTTCCAGGAACGGTAAGAGCTGGCAATAAATTCAACATCACGCCAGCTTTAGTAGCATCTTTAAAAAGCTCTTCAGCGTCCTGTAAAGGTATTTTCACCTGATTGCTTGCAAGTGAATTCCAGTGCTCATCTTCAAAATGTGTCTGCAGCCAAAGCATTCCATGGATGCTGATAGGGCGTATTAATGCTCCTCCTTTAGAACTGGTTAGCAAAATGTCCATCAATGCATCATTGGCTTTCGACTACCTATTAGGGGGGCTAGCGATTAATCTTGTTGTTGCCGTTGTTACCAATTGCATGTTTGAGACGATGAAAGTTAATTGGAATTTACAGAGGAGTGATTTTTTTCTGGGATTTATAGATGATTCATATATAGATTGATAATCAACTTAGGAGAAGTTGTTTTGTTTGAAAGTGAAGCTGATGGGAAGACAAGATCTCCTCTTTATGGAGAACGAGCTATTGAGGACGCCGAATTAATATGCTTTGACAACCCTAATGTGTCTCGCCCTTATGAGATCTCAATTGAGCTACCAGAATTTACTTGCTTGTGTCCGTTCTCTGGTTATCCGGATTTCGCAGTCATCCGTTTGACTTACCAGCCGAATTTAAAGATATTAGAACTTAAGGCGCTTAAACTTTATGTAAATAGTTTTAGGAATAGAACTATTTCTCATGAGGAAGCTGCTAATAGGATTCTCGATGACTTGGTTACTTCTTGTAGACCAAAGTGGATCGAGTTAGAAGCAGATTTTAATCCGAGAGGAAATGTACATATGGTTTTGCGAATTTCGCATGGAGAAAAACAACATATTTAATGCATTTTCCTTGCTTCAGAGAGGAGATTGGGTAAGTCGTTTGCCAGGCCAACTAAATTTCTGTTAGATAATCCACCTACATGTATTGAGGATTCAGTTGGGTCTTCTATAGCCCATAGTTGTCTTGTAGAAATCATGCTTAAACATCCTCCAAGGAGGATAATTGCAAATCCTGTGTATACCAGAGGCACACCTGGATCACGCTTTAGAAGTAAGCCACTAGCTGGTAAAAGATCTATTATTTTCAGTGAAAGACCATTGACTTCTAATCCTTGTCCTCCTGGACGAAGATTTTTAATTAATTGACCCTCGGAATTAAAGACTTGTATTGGGCCTTGTTCATTTGAAGCAGTTATTAGTAAAGGGTTGGAATCTTCAGGACTAGTTGGGAGTATTAATCCCCAGACTTGTTCACCTAATTCGGGGAAACTTTTAAGAGGAAGTTGGAGTTTGGGACTATTACCTATTCTCAATGTTATCGCCGCCAGAGACCAATCTGCTTGATAAATAGTCATCCCATTAAACCTTAATGGATGATTGACGCTGATTTCCTGAAAGGAGCTTTGAGACTTTTCTGGTTCAATCAGTTCAAGTGTTGAACGAAATTGTTTTGGGCGCCCAATTTCATCGCGTTCAATATTAAACGTAGCGAGATTAACGGTTAGTTGTTTTATTCCGTCTTTATTTAAGAGATCAAATGATCTTCCAGGAGCTAAAAATCGTTCAATTTTGTTCCCCTGAAGTGCACCCCAGGCTGCACCAACCATCAAGAGAATAATTCCAATATGTACAAGAGGCGGACCTATACGTCCGACTACACCTTGGCGAGCAGCCAATCGCCCTTGGCTTTGTTTTATTTGCCATCCTTTGGCTTTTAAATATCGCGCCAGGAGATTAAGCTCTTTGTTTTTTTCTGTGCTACTGAAAGTCTCTGCTAATGCTAATTTGCTGAGTTCACGAGGCTCTGAATAATCGAGCCAGCGTAAGCTTGCCAGAAGCGCTGGAACCTGCCTTCTCCAACTGCAAATACTTAGTGATAGGCCTAGCAAAATTAATAAAGTTAAGAACCATACACTTGTATAAATATGATCTAACTGAAGCCACAAAATTGCCTCACCATTGATAAAACCAATCCAAGGATTTTTGTTATAGATATTTAGATAGCTTTCTTTAGCTTGTAGCTGGGGAATTGTAGTTCCGAGTCCACTTGCAATACCTATTAAGAAAAGAAGTGTTATTGCAACTTTTAAATCTGACAACCAAAAAATGATTCTTTTAATCATGTTTTCTTTTTATATCCACCTAGCCAAGAGACTTAGCAATCCAGTACTTAAAAAAAAGATGCCACTTAGTGCTGGTATTAATTTTGCAATTGGCCGCATAGACAGCAGGTTGGGGATAGTGGCTGCCGCGGTACCTGCAAGCATCAATGGCAAAACTTGGCCTATGCCAAAACTTGCTAGCAGGATTGAACCAAGAACAGGATTCTTGTTTTGGGCAATCCATCCAAGAAGAACAGCTAAGACCGGTGTAGTGCATGGTGATGATGCAAACCCAAAAGCCATCCCTGCAGCAATAGGTGCAAATGATTTAGGAACTTTTTCTTGCCAAATCTTTGGATCTGGCCCTTCGGGAAGGGGTACTTTGATCAACCCCAGTAAGTTGAGCCCCATGAATATTGCCAGAATTGAAACAGTTGTTGGAACAATTGCCGGGACTTGGCCATAGATTCGACCAATTAAGCCACTTAACCCTCCAAGAAAAATTAGAGAACAAACAATTCCGCTGCAGAAAGCCCCGCTTCTTTGCCAAGGAGACATTTCATTGTCAAAACCTGCAAGATAAGCAACAGTAACTGGAATGAGTGATAATGAGCATGGGCCAAGGCTTGTGAGTAAACCCCCTCCAAAGGCCAGTGCGATAGTTATGGCCCCAGGATGGTCAAGACCATGTTTCAGCAACTCTTGACTGGTAATTGCAAGATCAGAGATGGCTAGTTCAAATGAATCTATGGCTTAGAACGGCTATGCCGGTAAGGGTGAGTTATTAGCTACCCTATCGATTTTTGTACCTTACGGGGAACTCTTGTTGTTATTAAGCCAGTCGATTCAAGAGAACATCTAATTAACAAACCTGCAAGAAACAAGCTAGAGATAAGAGAATTTCCTCCATAGCTGATCAGTGGTAAGGGTAACCCTGTTGTTGGCATTGCTCCTGAAGCTACTGCAATATTCATAATGGATTGTCCTACTAGAATTGTTGTAGAACCAATGGCTACCAATTTAGTTTGATTATTTCTGCACTTCAGTGCGATTTTTAATCCTAAAAAAGCTATAAACATTAGAAAAAGTAAAAGCATTATAGATCCAACAAACCCAAATTCTTCTGCAAAAACTGCAAAAATAAAGTCTGTGCTTTGTATTGGTAGGTATTGGAGTTTTTGAGTCGAAAGGCCATACCCTTCCCCAAACCATCCGCCCGAACCTATTGCTAAAAGGCTTTGTGTAAGTTGGTAGCCGTTACCTTGGGGGTCTTGCCATGGGTCAAGAAAGGAGGTGACTCGTAATAGTTGATATTCATTGAAGACAATACTTGCTGTGCCTAAAAGGCCTCCCAAAATTGCTGTTGAGAACAAGCTTCTTAACCCAACTCCTGAGGAGAGAGCTACTAGCCAAATTAATATTCCAATCAGCCCAGCAGTACTTAAGTTTGGTTGTTTTAGTATTGATAAAATTAATAATCCAAATACTCCTAGCCAAAGAAGTTTCTGATCTGCATTAATTCGTTTCCAATGAGCAAAAATGCTTGCGGCTTGAAGAATAACAAATGGTTTAATGAGCTCAGATGGTTGAATTCGTATTGGTCCAAAAATTAACCATCGACTTGCTCCATTAACCGTACTCCCAATAACTAGTGTCGCTCCAACTAGTACACATCCGATCACTACACCAGGACCTGCGAATTTCAGCCATCGTCGGAGACTTGTAGAGATAACAAGAAAAAAAAGACTCCAGCTAGCAGAAAACCAGAGAATCTGTCTTTTGATGTAATAAGCGCCATCGCCCATTTCTCTAGCGGCTACCCACCAACTGGCAGAACCTAAAACCAAAAGGCCAGCCAGACTCCAGACACCTAAAAGACTTAGGAAAAGTCTTGCTTCTGCAGGCCAAAAGCCCCAAGGGATCGGGAGTTTTGTTTGCCAGAAGGAAAGTTTTTCTGAAGATTGATGGAGGTTTTCTTTTACCTTTTGCTTTCGATAAGGCCGCTCTTTTGTTATTCGTTTTGAGGGGGCACTCAAGAGGTGAGAAGATAGGTTCTAACCCATTGATACGTCTAAAAGGTGTTTTGCCAAGTCTGACAACAAATAAAAAACATAAAGTAGTAGCTACCGTTAAATTTTCTGGAGAAGAGATTGTCTTGTTGAAAAGGATTAATTAATTATTTCTTGTCGAGCTTTTTAACGCAAATCATTAGTGAGGGTGGATCTATTGGATAAAAAGTCTCTTGAGAGGAACTTGCTTTTAAACAAGTATACTTTTCCCTGCTGGGTTTTTAACATGACAGACTTCCATTTTTAAAGCATTGCTTTGACGCAGTTGTATTAGATAAACGCCTTTAGGATTAGGAGCTAATCTGTGAAATATATTTTTAAGTTTTGGATCTAACTATCTTGGATCAGAATTCAAAAATCGTCAGTGCTTTCTATGACCAATTTCCTTTTCCAGGAGATGGATTAGCAGATTGTCCGCCGCCCGGATATAATTGGCGTTGGTGTTTTGATGTTGCATATTCGTCATGTACTGGAGCTTTGCCTAATTTTAATTGCAAAAGTTCTAGCCCGAAGATTCTTGATGCTGGTTGTGGTACGGGTGTAAGTACAGATTACCTTGCACATTTGAATCCTGGAGCCGAAATTGTTGCTATTGATATTTCTAAAAAGGCCTTGGACATCGCCTCAGAACGTTTATTACGTTCAGGTGCAAAAGATATTGCAAAGGTTTCTTTTGAAAATCAAAATCTTTTTAATATGGCTTATACTGATTATTTTGACTTTATAAACTCTGTTGGGGTTCTTCATCATCTTGATCAACCAGCGAAAGGATTAAAAAAACTAGATTCTCTTATCAAAAAAGGCGGAATTCTGCATATTTTTTTGTATGCAGAATCTGGCAGAAGAGAAATTAGAAGCTTTCAGCGTGTCTTAAGCGCACTTGGTGCGAAACCAAATGATGAGGGGGTTAATCTTGCACGAAAACTTCTATTTCAACTTCCTAAATCTAATCCTTTAAGACGTAATTATGATGAGAAGTGGTCCGATGAATGTGCATTAGATGTGAATTTTGCAGACATGTACTTGCATCCCCAAGAAGTTAATTTTACACTTGATAGTCTATTTGAGATGATTGGTAAAACTGATTTAATATTTTTGGGTTTTTCTAATCCAAAGGATTGGGATCCTAGTAGATTTTTATCAGGAGAATTACTCTCTATCGCTAAGTCACTTCCTTTGAGGCAACAATGGAAGTTAATTGAAGATTTGGACCTAGGTATCAGCCATTTTGAGTTTTTTCTTGCAAAGAATCCTCTCCCCGTTCATCAATGGGGAGAGGATTCAAAGGTACTTTCCTCGCATGGGCGAATTAGTCCTTGTTTGTGGGGTTGGCCTGGTAAAGATCTTTTAGACAGAGATTTATCCCCTTTAGTACTCACCGCTGAAGCTTTTGAGTTCCTCGATGTATTGCATTCATCACGTCCTGGAACTCTTTTGAGAGATTTACCGCTCGGCTGGCCACCAGGGCAAATAGCTTCAACTGCAAGGGATTTGCAGTTGAAATATGTGCTTTTACTCTCTCCCGGCTGACTCCCTCCACATGGTAGATTCCGCGGGCCTTTATAGAAAGAGCCTAGGCTCATTTGCTGGCATCTTCTCGGACTATTTCTGCTGCTGACTCCCTTCAAGGAGGTCAGATATCACTGGAAACAGTTGGGGAGGAAGGGATTGCCGATAAGAATCAAGAGCAAAAAGATGTTCCTTCAGATGCTCGAAATTCTTCTTTAGGAGAGTTTTACAAGCTTCAGGTTGGTTCAATTTTTTCAACATTGGTTCTTTCCGTTTTGGCGGGAGCAATTGCTGCAATTTTCTTTGACTTTCACACCGCTAGCAGCTTGTTTGTTGGTGGTTTATCTGGAGCTCTCTATCTGTGGCTTTTGGCTCGCAGTGTTGAAAAACTCGGGAAAGATTCACGGAATTTGTCCAAGACTCAGCTTCTTGTACCAGTAGTTCTTTGTGTGGCAGCTTCAAGGTTGTCTTACTTAGACCTCTTGCCTGCAATTATCGGGTTTTTTCTATATAAGCCTGCAGTGCTTCTACGATTTGTCTTGAGTAATTGACTTGAGCTATCTGATCAGAGCCTGCTGAGGCCTTTTTAAGGCTTTTCAAAACACATTTGTTTTTTAACCACGCTTAACGCTAAATGGGTACCTTGCCATTTATCTTTCCGTTTGCAGAACTAGAGGTAGGTCAACACCTCTACTGGCAAGTAGGAAGCCTTCGGCTTCACGGCCAGGTCTTTATGACTTCCTGGATTGTGATAGGTGCTTTGTTAACTCTTGTGGTTGTTGGCACTAGAAAGATGGATAGGGACCCAAGAGGTGTTCAAAACCTCTTGGAGTTTCTTTGGGATTACATTCGTGACCTTGCAAGAACCCAAATTGGTGAGAAGGCATATCGCGATTGGATGCCATTTATTGGTACTTTGTTTCTATTCATTTTTGTAAGTAATTGGGGTGGAGCGCTTGTCCCTTGGAGGTTAATCAAACTTCCTAGTGGCGAGCTTGGAGCACCTACGGCTGACATCAACACCACCGTTGCTCTTGCTTTATTAGTCTCACTTTCTTACTTCTATGCAGGTCTTAGTCGGAAGGGATTGCGGTACTTCGAGTATTACGTTCATCCGACTCCGATCATGCTTCCTTTCAAGATTGTTGAGGACTTTACAAAGCCTCTTTCACTTTCTTTTCGTCTGTTTGGAAACATCCTTGCTGATGAATTAGTCGTGGCTGTATTGGTTTTCTTAGTTCCTCTCGTTCTTCCCATCCCTGTGATGTTTTTGGGCCTGTTTACTAGTGCAATTCAGGCGTTGATTTTTGCCACCCTTGCTGCTTATTACATCGGTGAGGCTGTCGAAGAACATCATTAATATCAAAATTTTTGCCAGTTATTAACCATTTTCATTTCTGGCAAATCCCGCTTGCGCAAAGGTCTGATAAACCCAGGCCCATCTCAAATACTTTTGAGATGTCCCCTCGCAGGTATAAACTCCCGGTCCCTTCGCGCTTAATTAGCGCATCACATCCTTAGCTCAACCATGGATTCCATTACCACCGCCGCCTCTGTCGTTGCCGCTGGCCTTGCTGTTGGCCTAGGCGCTATAGGCCCTGGCATAGGACAAGGCAGCGCAGCACAGGGTGCTGTTGAAGGCATTGCTCGTCAACCAGAAGCTGAGGGCAAAATCCGAGGCACACTTTTGCTTTCCTTTGCTTTTATGGAATCTCTAACCATTTATGGCTTAGTGGTTGCACTTGTGCTTCTTTTTGCCAACCCATTTGCAGGTTGATCCTGAAGTAGGACAATTCTTTTTCTTAAGGCACTTTTTTAAGTGCCCTTTTGAATCTTCTCTTCTGCTTCGCCTCAGGAATTTTTAAAAAGCCTTTTGCTGCATTCCTTCTTACTCAACCCACTGAGAGCCAATCTCTATGACCAGCTTGACTTTGTTAGGTGCAACTGAGGGAGGTCTATTTGACTTCGATGCCACGCTGCCTTTAATGGCAGTTCAAGTGGTACTCCTCACCTTCATACTGAATTCCCTTTTCTTCAGGCCTGTTGGGCGTGTAGTCGAGGAGCGAGAAGGGTATGTAACAACAACAAGGGCTGAGGCTAAAAAGAAATTAGCTCAGGTAGAGAAGTTAGAAGGAGAACTTCGCGACCAGCTCAAAGGTGCTCGACAAGCTGCTCAAAAGTTAATTAATGATGCTGAACAAGACTCCGACAGGCTTTATCGGGAAGCATTGGCACTTGCTACTGCTGAGGCCAATGCTTCCCGAGAGGCAGCTCGGCGAGAGATTGACTCTCAAAGAGAGTCTGCTTTAAACCAGCTCAAAATCGATTCAGAAAAGCTTGGAGATCTCATAGTTCAACGACTCTTGGCAGCCCAATGAACTTTTATTCGCTATTTGCTTCAGGTGGGTTTGGTCTTAACCTCGATTTGTTTGAGACCAATATCATTAACCTCTCAGTTGTAATTTTTGGCCTATATAAGTTTCTCCCTAATTTTCTTGGGGGGATCTTAAAGCGCAGAAGAGATGCAATTTTGGTTGACCTTAAAGACGCTGAAGAACGTCTTTCTGAAGCTTCTAAAGCATTTGAAGATGCTCAGAAAGAACTTGCAGCTGCTGAACAAAAAGCAGATCAGATTCGTTCTGATTGCAAACTGAGAGCAGAAGCTATTCGCTTGGAAAGCGAAAAACGCACCGTTGAGGAAATGGCCCGCATTAAGCAAGGAGCCGCTTCTGATTTGAACGCAGAGGCTGCAAGAGTAAGTTCACAGTTGCGTCGTGAAGCTGCTCGCATGGCAATTGAGAAGGCGTTAGAGAGATTGCCTGACAAGCTAGATGAAAAAACAAAAGCCAATTTTGTAACACAGTCAATTAAGAATATGGGGGATTCCTGATGCCACTTTTAAATACAATTACTACTCCTTATGCAGAGGCCTTTCTTCAGGTAGCTGAGAGCCGTAATGAGGTTGAAAAGGTAGTTTCTCAGGCAAAGGCTCTTTTGGGGCTTTGGAATGAATCTCCTGAGTTAAGTGAGGCTATGGCTTCACCTGTTTTGGAAGTTAAATCTAAGAAGGATGCATTAGATAAGCTTTTCGCTAAACAGTTGACTCCTTCTTTTCTTAATTTTCTAAAGCTTTTGGCTGATCGTCAGCGAATTGGTTTGCTTGATTCAGTCCTAGAGCGATTGCTCGAAATTTATCGAGAGCAGCGCAACATAGCCCTTGCAACAGTTACATCAGCCTCTGAACTTACTGAGAGCCAACAAGCTGAACTTTTAAAGAAAATCCAAGTAGTTGCAGGAACTAAAAAGCTTGAGATCAACCTCCAGGTTGATCAAGAGTTAATAGGTGGCTTCGTCGTTAGCGTAGGCTCCAAGGTAATTGATGCCAGCATTTCTGGGCAGGTTCGCCGCCTTGGATTGACGCTGGCCAAGGTGAGCTAGCCCCTCCAACTCTCATTCAAGTTTTCTCTCCCTCACTTAACCCTCAACAACCCGCTTCCCCATGGTTTCAATACGTCCCGACGAGATCAGCTCAATTCTTAAGAAGCAGATCGCTGATTATGACAAGTCAGTTTCCGTTAGCAATGTTGGTACCGTTCTTCAAGTTGGAGATGGCATCGCTCGCATATATGGGCTGGAAAAGGTCATGGCTGGTGAACTGGTTGAGTTTCAGGATGGCACTGAGGGAATTGCTCTGAATCTCGAAGATGACAATGTAGGGGCAGTGTTAATGGGTGAAGGCCTCGGGATTCAGGAAGGCAGCACCGTTAAGGCAACAGGGAAAATCGCTTCGGTTCCGGTTGGAGAGGCGACTTTGGGAAGAGTGGTTAATCCTTTGGGACAACCAGTTGATGGGAATGGTGAAATAGCAACTACTGAATCTCGTTTGATCGAGTCAGTTGCCCCTGGAATTATTAAGCGGAAGTCAGTTCATGAGCCTATGCAAACTGGCATCACGTCAATTGATGCCATGATTCCTATTGGGCGAGGACAGCGAGAATTAATAATTGGGGATCGTCAGACAGGGAAAACCGCAATTGCGTTGGACACGATCATCAACCAAAAAGGCGAAGATGTTGTATGTGTTTATGTTGCAGTAGGTCAGAAATCGGCATCTGTAGCGAATGTCGTTGAGGTTTTACGTGAAAAAGGAGCTCTTGACTACACCGTCGTAGTTACCGCTAGTGCTTCTGATCCAGCGGCACTGCAATATTTGGCTCCATATACCGGTGCAGCTATTGCTGAGTATTTCATGTACAAAGGCAAGGCAACGTTGGTGATCTATGACGATTTAACAAAGCAGGCACAAGCATATCGTCAGATGTCTTTATTGCTTCGTAGACCCCCTGGTCGTGAGGCTTATCCAGGAGATGTTTTTTATCTTCATAGCCGCTTGCTTGAACGAGCTGCAAAGCTTTCTGATTCGATGGGTAAAGGTTCTATGACTGCCCTTCCTATTATTGAGACTCAAGCTGGTGATGTTTCTGCTTATATTCCTACAAATGTTATATCTATTACTGATGGCCAGATTTTCTTAAGTTCAGATCTTTTTAATTCCGGCTTGCGTCCAGCAATCAACGTTGGAATTTCAGTGAGCAGGGTTGGGGGTGCAGCCCAAACAAAAGCGATTAAGAAAATTGCTGGAACCTTAAAACTTGAATTGGCCCAGTTTGATGAGTTAGCTGCTTTCTCCCAGTTTGCTTCTGATCTTGATGAAGCAACGCAGAAGCAGTTAGGAAGAGGAAAGAGACTGCGCGAGTTGCTTAAACAACCTCAGTTTGCCCCACTAAACCTTGCAGAACAAGTCGCGATTGTTTATGCAGGTGTTAAGGGTCTTATCGATGAGGTTCCAGAGGAAGGTGTTACTCAGTTTGCTAGGGAATTGCGTGATTACCTAAAAACAAATAAACCTGACTATATCTCTAAGGTTCAGCAAGAGAAGCTTCTTTCTGATGATGCTGAGAGCATGCTTAAAGATGCCATTAATGAGGTGAAGACCTCAATGCTGGCTGCTTCGTAGTTCTTTTGGTTATCTAGGAGGACTTTATCCATGGCGAATTTAAAAGACATTAGAGACCGGATTGTCTCAGTTAAGAACACACGAAAAATTACCGAGGCTATGCGACTAGTCGCTGCCGCGAAGGTAAGAAGGGCTCAAGAGCAGGTTTTACGGAGTCGCCCATTCGCTGATCGTTTGGCGCGTGTTTTAGAAAACATTCAATCTCGTATTCGTTTCGAACTGGCTGATGCACCACTTCTGAAGACTCGTGATCTTCAAACGATTACCTTAGTAGCAGTTACTGGTGACAGAGGTTTGTGCGGGGGATATAACTCTAATATTATTAAGAAGACTGAGCAGCGTTTTGAAGAGTTGAAGTCTCAAGGATTTAATCCTGATTTGGTTTTGATTGGACGCAAGGCAATTACCTATTTCCAAAACAGATCAAGCACTTATAAGATTCGCTCAACTTTTGCAGATTTGGAGCAAGTACCGACGGCTAAAGACGCAGAGTCAATTACTAGCGAAGTGCTGGCTGAATTTCTTTCAGAAAGCACCGATAGAGTAGAAATGATTTATACTAAATTCATTAATTTAGTTAGTTGTGAACCTGTAGTTCAGACACTTTTGCCTTTAGATCCTCAGGGTATTGCAACAGAAGAAGATGAAATTTTTAGACTTACCACTAAAGATAGTCGCTTAACAGTAGAGAAGACTTCTGGCCCTGCTAATGATCAGCCTAATCTTCCTTCCGATATTATTTTTGAACAAAGCCCTGAGCAACTGCTTAATTCTTTGCTTCCTCTCTACTTGCAAAATCAACTTCTTAGAGCATTGCAAGAGTCAGCCGCCTCTGAATTGGCTAGTAGGATGACTGCTATGAATAATGCAAGTGATAATGCTAAGGAATTGGCAAAAACTTTGACACTTGACTATAACAAGGCTCGTCAGGCTGCTATTACTCAAGAGATATTAGAGGTTGTTGGAGGTTCCTGTAGTTAGAAATTCCTGACAAATGGCAACCTTTATCATTCTTTGAATGAAGCCCTATATCTTCTTTTTGCTTCTTAATAGAGAGACTTTTTTTTAAAGTTAACTGATGGTTTAATTTAGACAATCTAATATTTTCCTGGCAATTCTTGTCTGATTGATTTAAGGTTTGATCATTGGTATTAATTTTAACCCTATTAACCATAAAGGAGATTTTGATGAAAAGCTCTAGCTTCATACCTGGAATATGAGATTACAGGCTCATAAGCTTCATTTGGATTGGCCAAATGAACTTCCTGTTGACCATTTGCGGTCATGGTTATTGAGTGAAATTAAAAAATTTGGTGTACCTTTGCGTTGGGCGATTACAGATATAAGCCATTTTGAGTCAGATGATTTCAGAAAGATAACTCTTGAATTCGTTGTGGTTCATTAGAGTCCTTTTTTAGACCTGTCATGGAGATATTTCCCTCTCTCAGAAATTCTTGTCCAGGGAGTACCTTGCCGACTTTGCTTGTGATTCCATCAGGTATTGGATGTGCTTTTGGAGGTTATGCAGGTGATGCAATACCTATAGCTCGTTTATTAGCTGCAGCTTCGGGCTGCTTAATTACTCATCCAAATGTTATGAACGGGGCGTCTCTTTATTGGAACGACTCTCGGATTTTTTACGTTGAAGGATATGCGTTAGATCATTTTTTGGCAGGTGATATTCTTCTACAGCCAGTTCGACAACAAAGAATTGGTCTGCTGTTTGATGCCGGGATTGAGTCAGATTTGCGGGAAAGGCATCTACAAGTTGCAGATGGATGTAGAGCAAGCCTAGGGCTAGATGTTGGACCTGTTGTCATTACTGATATGCCATTGGAAATAACTCTTAGGAAGTGTTCAAATGGAACAAGTTGGGGTGATTTAAAGCATCCAGATTCTTTGCTTCGTGCGGGCGAGGCTTTAGTGAGTTCTGGGGCAACTGTGATTGCGGTGGTTTCTAGATTCCCTGATGATTTTGGGAAGGATGCATTAAGCGATTATCGAGTGAATGGTGGAGTTGATGCTTTTGCCGGGGCAGAGGCTTTGATCAGTCACCTGTTGGTTCACCATTTAGGAATTCCTTGTGCTAATTCACCTGCAATGAATCCTTTGCCATTAGTAACCCCACTAGACCCTAGGGTCGCGGGGGAGGAGCTTGGGCATACCTTTTTGACTTCTGTTTTAGTTGGCTTAAGTAGAGCTCCAGATTTACTGCCTTCTATAGGGTGCGCAGGGAAATTAATGGATCAGTCTTCATTGATTACAGCAGAAGATATTGGAGCCTTGGTTGTACCTGATTGTGCACTCGGAGGAGAATCAACTCTTGCATGCTTAGAGCGAAAAATCCCAGTCATTGCTGTAAGGAACCCATCGGTATTGAAGGTGACCAAGGAAGCTTTTGGCTTGTTTGATGACAGTGATGGTTTGAAAAAAATGAATATTTTGCCTGCAGAAAGTTACGTTGAGGCTGCTGGGTTAGTAACTCTTTTGCGAGAGGGTATATCAATAGAGTCTTTGCAGCGACCAATCCTCTCACTGCTGAAGCGCGATTAATGATTTATCACATGCTTACCAGAGTCTTTGTTTTCTTATTGGGTGTTTTCAATGTTTGCTTAAAGGTGAAAATCTATAAATCATAAGATGATTTTTCGTTATCGCAGGCACGCCATAGGGTGGCGAGGAGTGACCTCGAGAGCTTTTGCTACTCCAGGATGGCAGACACAACCACTGACAGTATTCAATCCAGAAAGAATCTCTGGCCGTTCAGCAAGTGCTTCTTCTAGACCTCTACCAGCAATGCCAAGAATGTAGGGGAGAGTGACACTTACTAATGCTTCCGTTGATGTGAAAGGTACTGCTCCGGGCATATTCCCAACGGCATAATGCTGAACGCCATGAATATTAATAGTTGGTTTAGTATGAGTAGTTTCTACACTTGTCGATACGCAACCACCCTGGTCGATGGCTACGTCAACTATTACTGAGTTGGGTTGCATTTGTTGAACCATTTCTTCTGTAATTAAGGTTGGAGCTCTGCCTCCAGGAGTTAATACTGCACCGATTAGAAGGTCTGCAGTAGGCACAATCCTTTCCAGTAGACCTCGACTGCTGACAAGACTGACCAATCTTCCTAGTCTTTTAGCTTCAATCTGGCGTAGTCGTTCTGGTGAACGATCGAGCACCGTGACTTCAGCATCCATTGCGGCTGTAATTCTTGCAGCATTCCAGCCAACAGTTCCAGCTCCTAGTACTAAAACTTTGGCTGGCCTAACACCTGTGCAGCCTCCAATTAGAACTCCCTTGCCACCATGGGGCCGCTCTAACAAATTGGCACCTGCCTGTGCAGCTAATCTGCCGGCTATCTCACTCATTGGTGCTAATAGCGGCAATGAACCATTCTTCATTTGGACTGTTTCGTATCCAATGGCAGTAGTTCCAGACTTTATTAGTGCTTCTCCGACTTTTGGGTATGCAGCTAGATGTAGATAGGTAAAAAGGATCATGTTTTCTCTTAGAAAAAGGAATTCTTCTTCTTGAGGTTCTTTAACCTTCACTACTAGATGCGAGGACCAAGCTTCTTCTCGGCTGACTATCAAAGCTCCTGCTTGAGCAAAACATTTGTCTCCAATCCCAGCGCCATTTCCAGCTCCCGCTTGAATCCTCACTTCCAATCCTTGTGATACAAGCTCTCTCACTCCATCGGGTGTTAAAGCAACACGAAGCTCATCGGCTTTAATTTCTGTTGGCACACCAATACTGGCTAATGGAGTAGAGAAAACAGAAGATGCCATTTGGCTTAGCCACTTTTATACAGGTTGGCCAAATCAAGTTTGTCTGACCAGTTGTTCCATCATGAAGCGGCTATAGGTTTGCGCCAACCTGAGCCAAATGCTTGTGGACTGACTTTTAAGACAGGGGGCGCTTGTCTGCGTTTGAATTCTCCTTGTTTGAGTAGTACGGTAACTCTTGCAAGAAGTTCTGGTTCATATCCTTCTAGGATCAGTTCTTCAGAAGTCATTTGCTCTTCAATAAAACCTTTCAGGATTAGGTCGAGGATGGAGTAAGCAGGCAAGGAATCGCTATCTAGTTGATTTTCCCTTAACTCTGCGCTTGGCAGCTTTTCAAGTATATTTTTGCCGATTAATTCACCTGACATTGATAGCCCAAATTGATCCCGAAAGGCACTGGATGATTTTTGGTCGAGCCAATAACAAAGTTCAAAAACACTTGTTTTGTAGAGATCGCCTATTACAGCAAGGCCTCCATTCATGTCTCCGTACAATGTGCAGTATCCAACCGCTAGTTCAGATTTATTGCCTGTCGACAACAAAAGTTGCCCATTATGGTTTGCTACTGCCATTAGGAGAGTGCCACGTATACGTGATTGCAGATTTTCAGCTGTAATACCATGGGGAAGTCCCCCAAGGCATGTCTCAAGAGAGGTGTCAAAGCAACCCATTAGTTTATCTATTGGTATTGTCTGCGTTGTTATTCCTAGTCGCTCACTGAGTTGCTTTGAATCAGTAATTGACCCTTGCGAGCTCCAAGGTGAGGGCATTAACAATGCTGTGACATTTTTTGCTCCTAATGCAGCCGATGCAATAACGGCTACTAAAGCCGAGTCAATACCTCCACTAAGCCCTAGGAGGGCACTTTTAAACCCACATTTTTGGGCATAGTCACGGACGCCAAGTACTAGTGCTTTGAATATTTCTGCCATGACTTCATTAGTTGATTCTTGAAGAGGTGTGTAGTCTTGGTTTGTGTCCCAGATTGCTAAATCCTTGGAATAGCTTCGTAGTTGCAGTGCTAACTTCTTATGACTATCTATAACAAAGCTGGCACCGTCAAAAATGAGTTCATCGTTAGCACCTACTTGGTTGAGATAAATTACGGGGCATTTGAGCCTTTGATTTGCTTTCTTTGCGAGATCTATTCTTAGTTCTTTTTTGGAAGTATTAAATGGTGAGGCAGAGAGGTTGATTAATAAATTGATATCTTCGGGGATAAGTTTCTCAACAGGGTCTGGACCATTAATTCTTTGTTTTTGCAATCCTTCTTCTACCCATAGATCTTCGCAGATAGTTATACCTATTTTCCAACTTTCGCCATGCTTCTCATAGGAAATGACCCCTGGGGATTCTGCTGGGCGAAAATAACGAGTTTCATCAAAGACGTCATAGCAGGGAAGTAGTTGTTTTCGGGATACGACTTCCCATCCATCAGCATTGACGAGAACAATTGAATTAAATAATTTTGGGATTCTTAGATCGGATATTGTTTCGGCGATACCGACTAAAACATTTAATTGAGGTGTTTTCTTTGCAATGTTTTGGGACAGCGATTGGAGAATTTCTTCTTGGAGCTTAAGCTGTTGTTTATTTAAAAGTAAGTCTTTGGGTGGATAACCCCATAGTGATAATTCAGGAGTCAGTAGCAAGTCTGCACTAAGCGACTCCGCTTTGAGGCATGCTGCTTGAATGATCTCGGCATTCCCTCGGAGATCTCCTATTAATGGATTTAATTGGGCAAGCGCTACCCGCATTTTTTGTTAGCACTGAGGCCGTAGAGGTTTTCTTTGAGGAGGATTGGAAGAATTACTTTAGGGATGTCAGATGTGACTGTTTGATTTCGCACTTTGGAACTAGCTGTAGCTGGGATTTTAAGCGGCAATATTTCGACCTCACCACCTAGAGATTGCAGCATTTCGATATCGACTGACGTTACTGGCCACCCCTCACGAGGTGCAATTCCAATATTTGCTTTTTGCATTATGTCTTTTGCTTGAACCCAATTAGGTACTTCACGAGTTAAATCACTTCCAATGATAAAAATCAAATCTTTAGTAGGCCACAAATCTTTAGCACGTTTTAAAGTTGTAATAGTCCTTGGGCTACTTAGCTCTTGGACTAGTTGAAGATGAGGATTTGAGATAGCTCTGACTAGTGCACTTAACATTTTTTTTCGAATAGTAAGTGTCGCACCATGTTGTTTTATAGGGTTGTTGCTTGCCCAAGTGATTACTTGTGGGAAGAGAGTTAATAACCCTTCCAAGAGAGCCTGGTGACCATAGGTTGGTGGATCTGCACTTGTTCCGAGTAGAGCAACCCTGCTTGCATCTGGAAGTCTCTTCATGGCAATAAAGTCTTAAGATCATGCTGTTTATTGATTGAGGTATTAGACCAGTAACCTAACCAGTGCTTTGCAGCTGGATTGCTTGCTAATAGATGCTTGAGCATTGTTTTAGGGACCGCCATTTGTCGATTACTACCTTTCATGAGCTGTATGGCTGTAATTCGTCCTATTAATTGAGTTGTTTGGACTGCAATAGCCGCTTGGAAAATGGCGACAGGTGCAGCAGGTGCAAGAGTCAAACCTCCAGTGAATGGAGCACCAATTAAAAGTATTTGACGAAGCGACCCCAAAGCTAATTGAATCACTAATTGAACACTTCCTAGTAGAAGACCATATACAGAAAGTTTGGTGAATATATGTCTTGCGCCAGGACCTCCCATCTCTATTCCATAGACATTGCAGAGTTGTATAACTAGCGCTGTATCACATACAATTCCTGCAGCTAGATCTAATATGATTATAGGGTTGACTGCTACTCCTGATGCTTTGATCACGGCAAAACGACCTATTAGACCTTGAGCTGCTGCTTTGTGTTGTTTAAGTCGAAGATGTTTAAGTGCTTTTTGAAAAAGGTCGGCTTGTCGAAGTGCATTGAGTTCGAGTAGAAGCTCTCCTTGTTCATTGAGTAGTCGCAATAGGTGTTTCCGAAGACCATCTACTTTTGAAGGACATCTATGACTTCTTGCTTTTCCATTTGCGAGCAAATGTACTTCACGCGGTGCAGCGGAAACAGCTTCTATATGAATTTGCTTAGCCTCTTTAGGTAGTCGATTTTGAATGCTTCTTATAACAGTATTTTGCTCTTCCAAAGTCCATTGATCACAACGGTTTAAGACAATAATGATTGGTTTTCCACTTGCTAATAGCGATTTGAGAGCATCTATTTCTACATTGTTGATGTCATTATCCAAAACTAGAAGGATTAGATCTGAATGTAAAGCTATGCGAGTAGCCAGTCGATCTCTCCCTGCCGGAGAAATTTCATCTATGCCTGGGGTGTCTGAAAGTTCAACAGCGTGAAGTTGATTGACATTTGCCTTCCATTCGATTGTTTTTATATGGCGGGTACAACCATGGGCAACGTCAGTTATGAATATTTGTTCTTCTGCGAGAGCATTGAGTAAACTTGACTTGCCAACACCTACACGCCCATAGACGGAAATTCGCAGTCTCTTTTCACCAAGTTGTTTTATGTTTCTATTGAGATTAATTAAATGACCTTTTAGGAGGGTGTGCTCTCGATTACTAAAAATTAATCTTTCTCGCCATCTAGATAGCAATTGATAGCACTGGCTTGATTTTGATTCGAGCTCTGTCATGAATTTGATTTTCTCCACCAACCGGCCAGTACTGCTAACACTGCATCTGCTCTAATTAATCCCACGAAACCACCAAATTCATCGACAACTACTCTTACTCCACTTTTATCTGTTCGAAATCCCTCCAGAAGATGATCAGCACGGATCATCTCGGGAACAAATTCAACTTTCTGACTAAGGTCCGCTGGCGTCAGTTCGTCACGTCCTTCAAGCAAAGCTTTTAGAAGACACTCACGATTAGCCATTCCTAAAATTTTGTCTACTTCTTCGCCTAATACTACCCACCATCGAGAATCGTTATTTAAGAGAGTGCTTCTAAGAGAGGATAGACTTGCTGAGCCATCAAGAGTTGGAGCTGCAACTCTTGGTGTCATTAGGTCTCTTGCGGTTATGTCGTTGAGTTGAAAGACCTTAGATATCATTGCAGCTTCATCTGCTTCTATTTGGCCTTTTTGGGAACCAAGCCTAGCCAATTGACGAATCTCTTCTTCGTCTGTACTTAACTCGTTTTCGGCTCTTATTGCCGGCATTATTTTTTCTAATAATAATACGATTGGCTTCATAATAAGCCCAAGTAAATGGAGCACAGGAGCGCTTGCCAAAGAAACTTGCAGGGCTAGACGACTTCCTAGAGATTTAGGGAGGATTTCGCCAAATAGAATCACTAAAACGGTTAGACCTATTGAGAATAGAGGGAGAGCGACTCCACTTATTTTTCTATCGTCAAAAACAACAGCTGCATAGCCTCCAAGCATCAGACTGCCAAAGATATTGAACCCGTTATTGGCGATAACTAGAACAGTTAGAGAGCGTCCTAACCGTTGACGTAATTTCGCGAGTCGTCTCGAACCTGCCAATGCATTTGGGCGTGCGGCAAGTTCATGTACCGTTACCGGGTTTACAGTAAGTAGAGCTGCTTCTACTCCTGAACATATTGCTGACCCTGTGAGCACGATGATCACAAGCAATACAAGGACAAAGAGGTCAGAACTCATGTTTATGATTTGAATGAAAATCTCACAAGACAGAAGGAATTGATCATTTAGTCAGAGTTTCAAAGATGAGTGTGGATAGAGCAAGGGCGTTTGTAATTCAGTTTTGCAAATTCAATTGATCTTGTGGTGTAGGTATTGAAGAAGTTTTATGAGGGCTTTGAGGTTTTTCAATTCTGCTTATGGGTTGGAGTACTGACTTGAATAAAGCAATTTGTTATTTTCACGGCAAGTCTTGATGTCTTTTAAATGTTATATCGCATCTAAGAGATTGAGTTTAGTGTTGACCTGGATACACTAATAATGATGTAGTGACTGGAGTTTTTTGTGTATTGTCCTGCTCCTGCAATTTTGCTCAACTCCTTCTGATTTTGAATCTCTATCGTGATTGATTTGTCTACTTATAGGAAGCGGCGCGAGCGTTTTTATGCTCAATTTGAAGGTGGTGCTGCAATTATTCCTGCTGCATCTTTGGTGACACATCATGCTGATTGCGAGCATCGTTTTAGGCAAGATAGTGATTTTTGGTATCTAACAGGGTTTGATGAGCCCGATGCTGTGGCGCTCCTTTTGCCATTTAGGCCGGAAGGAGAGAGATTTGTACTTTTTGTTCAGCCTGAAGATCCATCATTAGAAATTTGGCATGGTTCGAGATTTGGAATTGAAGGTGCCGTTAGAGAGTTTGGAGCAGATGTTGCTCACCCAATTGAGGAGTTCTCTGGACGCATAGGTAATTATCTTGAGGGCTGTGAATCTATAGCTTTTCGAGTAGGTAGGCATCCGAAATATGAGGACATTGTTCTTGGTGCTTGGGCTGCTCAACTAGATCTTTCGGCTAGAAGGGGGGGTGCAGCTTCTTCTCTTGTTGCCCCTTGCCCGCTATTGCATCAGTTACGGCTTAGAAAGGAACCAGAAGAGTTGGAACGAATGCGCTTGGCGGCTCGTATATCTGCTGAAGCACATGAGTTGGCAAGAGAAGCTATTCGTCCAGGAATGAATGAACGTGACGTGCAGGCACTCATTGAAAAACATTTTCTTGAACAAGGCGCCAGAGGTCCTGCTTATGGATCAATTGTTGCGGCTGGAGAGAATGCCTGCATTTTGCATTACACGGCTAATAATGCACCTTTAAATGCTGGAGATTTGTTATTGATAGACGCTGGATGTTCTTTGGAGGATTACTACAATGCAGATATCACAAGAACTTTTCCAGTTGATGGGAGCTTTAGTTCGGAGCAGAGGGTCTTATATGAAATTGTTTTTGCAGCCCAAAAGGCTGCCATATCATCTGTTTATCCAGGTAACAACGCTGATGGGGTCCATCAGGCTGCTCTGAGGGTTTTGGTTGAGGGGCTTTTGGGGTTAGGCCTGTTAGTTGGTGATATTGATGAGGTGATTGAGAGAGGTCTTTATCGACATTTATATATGCATCGCACTGGTCACTGGTTAGGATTGGATGTTCATGATGTAGGAGCATATCGTTTAGGAGAACAGCCCAAAAACCTTGAGCCAGGAATGGTTCTCACTGTCGAACCAGGACTTTATATCAGTGATCGATTACCAATTCCAGAGGGACAACCAGAGATAGATGATTGTTGGAAGGGGATTGGAATAAGAATTGAGGATGATGTACTTGTCACAGAGAAAGGAGCTGAAGTCTTTACTAACGCAGCAGTCTCTAGTCTTGAGCAAATTGAGAAGAAATGAGTTTTGTTGGGTGCAGAAGGGCTTCCATTGAAAGTTTTCTTAGTAGATAGATTCTAAATATTCAACCAGTTCTTCGGTGGAGTAAAGAACTTTGTCTGCACCAGCATTATGCAATTCTTTTTCATAAGTTTTTCTCGCCATGCTTTGATCTTCTTCGTGTAAATGAGGTGGTGCGACGCCAAGGCTTAATAGTTTTTGTTTTGGTAATATTTTTTGAGCATTTTTGACAGTTAAAATGTCAGCAACAGTATCCCCTAGATAGGCAATCATTCGAGTCTCTAGTAAAGAATTTTGTTTGGTAAGCATCCTGATTAATGCAAGCAAACCGTTTGGGTTAGGTTTTTCTGGTGATTCTCCCATTGCTATGAGCGCTGGGTTTTTAAGTTTGAGACGTTCTTCTAAGACAAACTTCGCCGATGGTCTTTCGGCTCCGCTTAGGAACCCGTATAGAAAGCCTTTGCTTGATAGTTTGTTGAAAAAATTGTTACTTACTAGTAGGCGCTCGTTGCATATAAAGCCCTTCCAATTATTGACATCTCCATCAGGGTCGCCACCAAAATAGAAATCACTGAAGACTTCTATAAGCTCAGCCTTACGAGGCAAGTCTTTATCTAACGCCAGTTTTTCATTATAACGTTTGATTAGTTCCATACTTGCGTCCCAGTCATTGTTCCAATTCCCTTCTGCTTTTAGGTGGTCAATTTCACCTTGTTTTGGTTTAAAGCCAATGTAGTGATTGACAGTTTCCTGTATCGCCAACCGATAGCTTGCAGATACATCACGGATTACCCCGTCGATGTCAAATACCAGTATGCTTTTAGTGTTCAGAATGGAAAAAAGTGTTGTGGGGCTGGTAGGTTAGTCCCTTACTAGATTCTTTGATTATTACATGACTGTTCCAGAAGGGGGGGGTGCTGCAGAGCAGGAAGCAGCTAGTGCTCCAGCTGATATAGATGCAACTATCTCAGAAGCTAAACCGGCAAGTAGCAACAAGGATTCTAAGGAGGGGCGGCAAATGAGTGGCGCAGCTGCTGCTCTTGCTACTGCAACTATCGATGCTGATGGAGTTCCTTCAGGCCATACGCCAAAAGCCGATGAAGGTAGGTTTTTGCTCAAGATTCTTTGGTTGCCAGATAACGTTGCTTTGGCTGTTGATCAGATTGTTGGAGGTGGGCCTAGTCCATTAACTGCTTATTTCTTTTGGCCAAGAGAAGATGCTTGGGAGACTCTTAAAACCTCTTTAGAAGGGAAAAGCTGGATTACAGATAATGAAAGAGTTGAAATATTAAATCAGGCGACTGAAGTAATTAATTACTGGCAAGAAGAAGGCAAAGGAAAGAGTCTAGAGGAGGCTAAATTCAAGTTTCCTGATGTTACCTTTTGCGGTACCGCTTAAGATAAAGTCAAATTAGTTCTTGTTTGTTATTTGCTAGACAGCAGAGCATCCTTTTGAAAATTTTCAGCAGCAATTCGTGTCTCTGAGACTTCATAGAGCTCTTTTGCGATTTTTGAGCTAATTGTGAAAGTGTTTATGCCTGCTGAAGCAAGTTCAACGAGCTCATTTGTATTTCTAATACTTGCTACTAGTAATTTGCATGTGCTTCCATGGCCATCTAATAGTTTTTGCATTGTTTTTAATTCAGAGATTCCATTTATGCCGAGATCATTTATTCGGCCTAGATATGGTGCTATGTGGCTTGCACCTATTGCTGAAGCGATAAGAACTTGTTTTGCTTGGTAGCAGGCTGTAAGAGTGATGGGAATCGATTTTCTGATCAGAATATTTGCTGCTCGGATACCTATCCAAGTAGCAGGGACTTTAATGTGAATTTTGAGGTGTGTTGTTTTTAGGAGACTTAATTCATAGCCACATTGAATTAGTTCTTCTTCATTCTCTCCCCATACTTGAAGATGAAGTTCTCTACATCCCAATTGTTCTGCTTTTTTAGATAGTGTCTTGAATTGATTAATATTGCAGGGTTGGTTGGCTTTAAGAAGTAATGAGGGGTTGGTAGTGATACCTGCAAAAAAACTTGAAGGGAAAAACTCCTCCCACGTTTTTGGATCTGCATTGTCTAGAAGTAGTCGCAAGCTCATCGCCTAAATCTCTTTTTAGGGAAGCTGTAATGATTGGTTTGTTCTATTAGCTTTCGTTTTTTGTGGCTTGAACTCTAGCTCGGGCTTTGTTGAGATTTTGCTGAGCCTTTAGTCTCTCCGTTGAAGTCGGTTGATCTTCTAGTTGGCCAAATTCAGTTTTGGCTTGCTCTAATTCAACTTCTGCAGTATTAGCATCAATATCTTTACCTAGTTCTGCTCCATTAACTAACACTGTTACATCGTCATTCTCTACCTCAGCAAAACCTCCCATTAAGGCAATTGAGTTCCATTGACCATTGCAGAGAACTCGTAGTACTCCTACATCGATAGCTGTGACTAAGGAGATGTGTCCTGGAAGGATTCCTAATAAACCAGTTGTGCTAGGAAGAATCACCTCGTCGGCAGTGCCGTCGAAAACGCTCTTGTCGGGCGCCAGCACTCTGAGGGTGAGGGTCATTTTAGAAGTCTTGAAGTGGGTACGGGAAGAAGATGTGTTTGGGAAGCTCTAAAAGAGAATTGTCAATGAAGGCGACTAGATCTTCAACTCTCAGCTTCTGCATTGATCTTTTCGGCTTTTGCTTTTACCTCCTCAATATTTCCTACAAGGTAAAAGGCCTGTTCGGGTAAGTGGTCAAGTTCCCCAGCAAGAATCATATTGAAGCCTGCAATTGTTTCTTCAAGTTTGACGTATTTACCAGACATGCCAGTGAAGATTTCAGCCACAAAGAACGGTTGAGAAAGGAACTTCTCAATTTTGCGTGCTCTATCGACTGTTTTACGGTCTTCTTCTGAGAGCTCATCAAGACCAAGGATCGCAATTATGTCCTGCAGCTCTTTGTAACGCTGAAGCGTCGATTGAACTGCTCTAGCTGTTCGATAGTGCTCATCTCCTACCACGGATGGTTGAAGCATTGTGCTTGTTGAGTCAAGTGGATCAACAGCAGGATAAATTCCCTTGGCGGCCAAGGCGCGTGCGAGCACAGTTGTTGCGTCTAAATGAGCAAAAGTTGTTGCTGGGGCCGGATCTGTCAAGTCATCGGCTGGCACATAGACCGCCTGAATGGAAGTAATAGAGCCTTCAAGCGTTGAGGTGATTCTTTCTTGCAGTTCTCCTACATCAGTACCTAAAGTCGGCTGATAGCCCACTGCGGAAGGCATTCTTCCAAGTAGCGCGGAAACTTCTGATCCAGCTTGAACAAAGCGGAAGATATTGTCGACAAATAACAAAACATCTTGCTTGTTCACATCTCTGAAGTGCTCAGCCATTGTTAGGGCTGAGAGGCCAACACGCATGCGTGCACCTGGGGGTTCATTCATTTGCCCAAAGCAAAGGGCCACTTTCGATTTAGGAAGATCATCAGCATTTATAACTCCAGATTCTTTAAATTCTTCATATAGATCATTACCTTCTCTGGTGCGTTCCCCAACGCCTCCAAATACAGAAACTCCTCCATGCTCTTTAGCAATATTGTTAATCAGTTCTTGAATTAATACAGTCTTTCCTACTCCAGCACCTCCAAATAGGCCAACCTTTCCCCCTTGTCTGTAAGGGGCTAAAAGATCAATAACTTTGATACCAGTTTCGAAAACTTTGGGCTTGGTTTCCAGCTCTGTAAGTTTTGGAGCTGGGCGATGTATTGGGGCTGTAGAGCCTGTTGTAACTGGACCTTGTTCATCTACAGGCTCTCCGAGAACATTAAAGATTCTTCCGAGTGTTGCTTCTCCCACTGGAACCGAAATAGGTGCACCAGTGTCTAAAGCTTCCATCCCGCGTACTAGTCCATCTGTACCGCTCATGGCTACAGCGCGGACTCTATGATCCCCTAACAATTGTTGAACTTCTGCAGTTAGGGCTACCTCTTGTCCCGCTGGATTAGTCCCTTCAATACGCAGAGCATTAAGAATCTGGGGAAGCTTGCCGGCAGGGAATTCAACGTCCAGAACTGGTCCAATTACCTGGCGAACAACACCCTTTGTGCCGGCGGAAGCGGTAGCAGCAGCAGCCATAAGAAATTTAGGAAACGATGAATTGCGCAGATTTGCGCATGCCTTTTAAAGAGCCGCGCAACATTACCACCGCATGGGACATGCAGCCAAAGGTACGGTCACCCGCACAGACGACCTATGGCTTCTATCCCGTCGTAGGACATAAGTTGGCGATCTTCGGTGGAGAGTGCTAACTCCTGCCGGTTGGTGGCGTTTCGACGCCAAAGTCGTTGCTCTTGCATTCCCTTATGGCTGCTGTTTCTCTCAGCGTCTCCACTGTTAAGCCACTTGGAGACCGCATCTTTGTAAAAGTTTCTGAATCTGAGGAGAAGACTGCTGGAGGCATTCTTTTACCTGATACTGCTAAAGAAAAACCTCAGGTTGGTGAGGTTGCTCAGGTGGGACCTGGAAAGAGAAATGATGATGGTTCTCGCCAGTCTCCTGAAGTTGGAATTGGTGACAAGGTTCTGTATAGCAAATATGCAGGCACTGACATCAAGCTTGGTGGAGATGAATATGTTCTTTTGTCTGAAAAAGATATTTTGGCTGTAGTTGGCTGATTGTCTTTTACACCAAATTTAACTTTTAAACTTTTTCCCTTTATCTAAACATCCTGCCTAAAATGGCTAAACGCATTATTTACAACGAGCAAGCCCGTCGCGCACTTGAGCGTGGAATTGACATCCTTGCTGAATCAGTAGCAGTTACCCTAGGTCCTAAGGGTAGGAATGTTGTTCTTGAGAAGAAATTTGGGGCGCCACAGATTATCAATGATGGTGTAACTATTGCGAAAGAGATTGAACTAGAGGATCACATTGAAAACACAGGAGTCGCATTAATTCGTCAGGCTGCTTCCAAGACAAATGATGCAGCTGGTGATGGAACTACAACCGCAACAGTTCTTGCACATGCCATGGTGAAGGCAGGTCTAAGGAATGTTGCTGCTGGTGCTAATGCAATTACCTTGAAAAAAGGTATAGACAAGGCGACAGAATTTTTGGTTAAAAAGATAGAAGAGCATGCAAAACCCATTAGTGATAGTAATGCAATTGCTCAGTGTGGAACTATTGCTGCTGGTAATGATGAGGAAGTAGGAAAGATGATTGCTGATGCTATGGATAAAGTCGGCAAGGAAGGTGTGATATCTCTTGAAGAAGGTAAATCTATGACTACTGAACTTGAGGTAACTGAGGGTATGAGATTTGATAAGGGGTACATTTCACCTTATTTTGCAACTGACACTGAAAGAATGGAGGCTGTTCTTGATGAGCCTTATATCTTGTTGACCGATAAGAAAATTGGATTAGTTCAGGACTTGGTACCAGTTCTTGAACAAATAGCACGTACTGGTAAGCCTCTTTTGATTATTGCTGAAGATATAGAAAAGGAGGCGTTAGCGACTTTGGTTGTTAATCGTTTAAGAGGCGTGTTGAACGTTGCTGCAGTTAAGGCACCTGGCTTTGGAGATCGTCGTAAAGCAATGTTGGAAGATATGGCTGTGTTAACTAATGGTCAATTAATTACTGAGGATGCTGGCCTCAAGCTTGAAAATGCAAAATTAGAGATGCTTGGTACAGCTAGACGGGTCACAATAAATAAGGACACCACCACGATTGTGGCTGAGGGCAATGAAGTTGCTGTTAATGCTCGTTGTGAGCAAATTAAAAAACAGATGGATGAGACTGACTCGACTTATGACAAGGAGAAACTTCAGGAACGCTTGGCCAAACTTGCTGGAGGAGTGGCTGTTGTCAAAGTTGGAGCAGCTACTGAAACAGAAATGAAAGATAAGAAGCTTCGTCTTGAAGATGCTATTAATGCAACTAAGGCAGCTGTTGAAGAAGGTATTGTTCCTGGAGGAGGTACCACCCTTGCTCATCTGGCTCCCGAACTTCAGAAGTGGTCCTCAAAGTCCCTTGAAGGTGAGGAACTGATAGGTGCCAATATTGTTGAAGCTGCTCTTACTGCTCCTTTAATGCGAATTGCAGAAAATGCAGGTGCCAATGGCGCAGTTGTTGCTGAGAATGTTAAAAGCAAGCCCGTCAGTGATGGCTATAACGCTGCTACAGGTGATTATGTTGACATGCTTGTCGCTGGAATCGTTGACCCTGCCAAGGTGACACGCTCTGGACTTCAAAATGCAGCTTCTATTGCAGGCATGGTTCTCACTACCGAATGCATTGTTGCTGATTTACCTGAGAAGAAGGAGGCTGCACCAGCAGGTGGAGCAGGAATGGGAGGAGACTTTGATTATTGATGAATAGACTTTGACTACTGGTTGATTTCAGAGTCCAGTTAAACATCAGCTTCAATGAGGGGCAGGGTTTACGCCTTGTCCCTTTTTGATTGCTTATCCATAAAAATGTTTGAATCATTCCATTTTCTTATGTTTGGATGTCAATTTTTCAGTGATAGCAAGGGCTCTGCTTATGTAGAGGCACTTCGATTATTGATTGGAGCGGGTGATTTAACCAACTGGTTGTCTCATAATCAGATCAATGACCAAAGCAAAAAAGAACGTAAGGTACTTTTTTGTACCAAAAAATCTCCTTCAGAAGTTTTTTGCTATTACTTAGGTAGTTGTAGAGGGAATAGAACATGGATGATGCTTTCGCCAGAGAAG
The DNA here is from genome assembly GCA_003280055.1 of Prochlorococcus sp. AG-363-P19. GTDB lineage: Bacteria > Cyanobacteriota > Cyanobacteriia > PCC-6307 > Cyanobiaceae > AG-363-P08. The sequence goes on along the minus strand of QCGG01000003.1, from coordinate 67,922 downwards.
TCACAATTCGATCGCTTCTCAAGTCCAAGGGGTATGTCTTTGACCACCAGAACCAGTATTGGGTAAGAGAGTGGATAACGAATGGAGGTAAGGAAAAAGTGTTAGAAGTTGCTCTTAAAACAGAAGATGGTGAATGGAATAAATTGATGATGACACCTCATGGACAAGTGTTTTATGCGGAGGCAATCAGTGAAGGCGCGGAGTGAAAAACTCATAATCAACTAATTGCGATATGAGAGGGTAGGTTTCGGAGCAAATCAGGTTGCTTTTAGGATTATTGAGTGAATAAAGATCAACGTACATACCAATCTATTGATGTTATAGAAGCAAGTTTTAATTTAATTATCTTCTCAAATTAATTTCTTTGTGAGGTTTTTTGGAAGTATTTTTTACTTTAACCAGCCAGCACTAAGTATTATTCCTAGGCTTAGGAATACAGCTAAGACTGTCCATGTAACTCTATTTAGAGTAGCTTCAGCACTGCTGGCACTTGTAAACATTGAACTGCCACTCGCAGCCAAACCTCCCATTCCATCACCTTTTGGACTGTGTAGCAAAATCAACAATATTAGGAGTATTCCTGAACCTGCCCAGAACCAGGTTAGAAGGGAAGTTATTAGCATGAATCAATTCTATCTTTGATTTGGGTTGTTGCTTTAGAAGGTCAGAAGATGTTTTTTAAACAGGCTGAGGCAATTTAGGGCTAGTTGTTGCTGTTGGGCTGTTTTCAATTAAAGATGATCCAGTCATTTCGTCTGGCTTTGGTAATTCTAATAGTTGAAGGATTGTTGGAGCAATATCTGCCAATCCCCCTCCAGTTCGTAACTTTATTGAATTTCCCTCTCCCATCACTTTTCTTTTTTCACCTTCTACAAGAATGACAGGTACAGGATTTGTCGTATGCGCTGTCCATGCTTGTCCATCGGGGCCTTTCATGAGTTCAGCATTGCCATGATCAGCAGTAATTAATAATGCGCCACTCATTTTCCCAGTTGCATTTAATAGTTGACCCAGGCATTTATCAACAGTAGTAATGGCCATTTTAGTTGCGTTTAAATCACCTGTATGTCCGACCATATCTGGGTTTGCATAATTGATCACTACTAGTGAGTAGATCCCTTTTTCAATGGCTTGGGTACAACTTTCGGTCAGAGCTTCGGCTGACATGGAAGGGGAAAGATCATAAGTTGCTACTCGAGGGGAAGGCACTAAATGTCGATCTTCGCCTTCAAGAGGTTGTTCAATCCCTCCATTTAAGAAATAAGTCACGTGAGGATATTTCTCTGTTTCAGCTGTTCGGTATTGACGAAGACTATGAGCCGCAATTACCTGGCCTAAAAGATTGTTCAGTGGGTCTGGGGGAAAGACAACATCTACATCAAGGTTTGGTTCGTATTGAGTGAATGTGACGATCTCTAGATCAGGTTTGACTTTGCGCGAGAAATCGGAGAAATCTTTTTTGGCAAGGGCTTGAACTAGTTGACGAGCTCGATCGGGGCGAAAATTGAATATCACCAAACCGTCTCCATCCTGGAGGGAGGTTTTGGAGAGTTTTACTGGTTCTAGGAATTCGTCTGTAATGCCTTCTGAGTAGCTTTTCTCTAATAGCTCTTTGCCTGATTCTTCTTGAACATTAGCGTTAGGATCTGTGAGGAGATCGTAAGCCTTCTCAGTTCTCTCCCATCTGTTATCCCGGTCCATTGCCCAATATCTACCACAAAGGCTTGCTAGTTCTCCTACTCCAGTTGAATCAAGTGTTTGTTGAATTTGATGGAGGTATTGGGAGGAACTTTTTGTTGGCGTATCACGTCCATCAGTGATGGCATGTACGGCAACTTTTTTGATGCCTACTTCACTTGCCCATTTCAATAAACCACATAGATGATTGATATGACTATGAACTCCACCATTGGAGCAGAGTCCCAAAAGATGTAATGTTTTGCCAGAACTCCTTAACTTCTTAGCTATTGATGACAGCGCCTTAGTTTCCCCTAGGGCTTCATTTTTGATTGTTTTTGTTATTCTGACTAGTTCTTGTTGGATGATTCTTCCTGCGCCAATCGTTAGGTGACCTACTTCTGAGTTGCCCATCTGTTTTTCGGGCAGCCCTACATCCTCTCCACTTGCTTGGATAAGAGTGTGGGGGTATGCATCCCACAATGAATCCATTATTGGAGTGTTTGCAGTACTTATTGCATTGTTCTCTTTATTTTCGCTGTAACCCCAACCATCAAGTATTGCCAATACCACCGGCGCAACTTGGCCTGGACTTCTTGATACCTCTTGGCTGATTTTGGGCATTCTGACCCGCCAGTCGAAATTATGTGATGGTTCTAATTATTAAATTACTTCTTTTGGGGCCTAAGACATGAAATTGTCAGGAGTTCTGTCAGGTTTTGCCCATCCTTTGCTTTTCCTCACCAATAGATGCGAATAATATTCCTTCCTTAAAGAGCTCTACCTATGCCAGCGAAAAGCAATGAGGCAAGAGTGGAGATTCTTTCCTCTGAAGAACTTAGAAGAACTGTTGCACGACTTGCTTCGCAAATTCTTGAGAAAGTAACTGATACTAAAGAGTTAATCTTGTTGGGTATTCCTACTAGAGGAGTTCATCTTTCTCGCGTGCTTGCATTGCAACTGGAGAAGCTTAATGGCCATAGAATAGCTCAAGGTAGTCTTGATCCAACTTTTCATCGTGATGATCTTGGTCGTATCTCCAAAAGACTTGCTCATCCAACTGATTTGCCAACGACCATAGAAGGGAAACAAATTGTCTTGGTTGACGACGTGATTTTTACAGGGCGAACAATTAGAGCTTCTTTAGAAGCCTTGCAGGCATGGGGAAGGCCAAAGAGGGTTATGTTACTTGCAATGGTTGATAGGGGTAATAGAGAAGTTCCTATTCAACCGGATTTTTGTGGTCGAATTGTGCCTACTAGAAGGACTGAAAATATAGAATTGCGTCTTAAGGATTTAGATGGCGAAGAGGGAGTCTATCTTTGTAGAAAGTAGGGTTATTTATCTAACTGTTGAGATTAATTTAACCTCAATTTTTTTCCCTGTTCTTAAGTCTTCTCCTTCTATTTTCAATTTAGCTTGTGAATTAATACCGAATTGAAGTTTAAGGCAGTCTTCTCCTGGTTGACCTGGAGGATCAAGAACTATGTGAATTGACTCTTCTGGTAATGCAGAAATACGTGGTTCTTCCGTAACAGGTGACAAGGTTGGCATCCCATCGACATATATGACTTCATGACTGTTTTTATATTCTGGTTCTCCAAGGACTATTTCTAAATCCTTTTGATTTTTGTGTGAAGCAGCGAGAATAATCTCTAGGTCTTTAGAGGTTGGCCAAGGTTGGCCTTTTAAGAAAAGGGGATGCCAAAAATGCTTTTCACTTCTTTGTTCCCAACAGCGGAGAGAGATTCCTCGTTGAAGTACATCACGTACTTGAACGCCTGGCGTTAGTTCTATTGCTCCTATTGCAACAGCCTCTACAGGAGGGGGAGTGATTAATGGGATTGGTTTTGTTTTTTGTTTTAACCATTCTTTAAGGAGCAGAACTCTTGAGCCGCCTCCAACTGCTATTACGCCATGAATATCTTCGAGTTTGCAACCATTACTCCTGCCGCCAGCCAATGTTTCTTCTAGAAGATTATCAAGAGTGCTTAGCAAATGTCGCTTAATCAGTAGTTGATTCAGCTCATTAATGTTGAGTTTGAGAATTTGTTTCTCTTTTGACCCTTTGCTTATGACGAATTCTGTAAGGAGTTCAGATTTCTTGAGATTTTGGTTACTTAGTCTGCACTTCAGTCTTTCTGCAGCATTAAGCAGTTCATCTGTGAGGCGGCTTTGAGGATAGAGGTGATTGGCAATCCAATGATCAAAGTCTCTGCCTCCTAGGCGAATACCAGATTTTCCTAGAACTTTTGCTTTGCGAAGAGTTTGACGGCTTTGTTCGTACAAATCAATGCCGTTAAACCTCATTAATTCTGCAATTGGTGAAGCTTTCCCTTCTCCTCCTTCTAGAGCTACCAAGGAGATGTCGATTGTGCTTCCTCCAAAGTCGCAAACAAGAAGTTTGGAGCCTGGAGGCATGCCTGCTCCTAAGGCTGCAGCTGTAGGTTCATCAACAACTGCAATTTCTTTTACAGGTAGTGCAGAGCAAACTTGATTAAGCCAAGCTCTATAACTGCGGTCACTTTCTACTGGAGTAGTAAGAACCAGCCTGCGCACTTCAATATTCTTTGGTAAGCAATTCCAGATTTCTTTTAAAAGAAATTCTCCAGCTTGGTCTGCAGAAAGTGTGCAGTCCATTCTTGCTTCAGGAGTCGGTTTTGCTATCCACCTCTTGAAATCTTTGCAGAGACTCTTGTTATTGTGTTGAGCTAATTCCAGGGCAAGAATTTGATTTCCTATTAATAGGTTTGGAGAAGTCTTTTCGCTATACCAAACGAGACTGGGAATTTCTCCTTTAACTCTTGTCAGTGGTGGTAGGTTCAGCATTGATGGATATTTGTCTTGTTCTCCTTGGAACGCGACAACAGTTGTTGTATTGCCAAGGTCTATTGCAAGTGTGCCGATTGCTTTTGAAATCTGAAGCTTTTCCCTTGTCTTTGTAGACATGCTTAAAAATATGGTCAGGTTGGGTTAGTAAGAATTGAATAAAGGGTATGGATAGATTTCAGCAACTTGTCTTTTCCTTTTATAGAGAAAATCAAGCGATTGAAGAAGAGCTTGAACCATTACGTTATTGCAGGATGACCAGAAGCTGGGGGGCTATACGAGTTGAATGCTTGGATGGAGAGCATTTAGAAGTGGTTACTAGTTTGCTTGACTATTTAAGACCACCCTTGGCCGCATTAGGACTTGGAAGGAACATAGTGTTTAGGGCACCTGGTTCTCTTCAAAGGTCTTATCCAATTAATGTTCCTTTCCATAGTGATCTTGTTTCATAAGGGGTAGCAGCGATCTATTAGAATCGATCAAAACAAGGTCTTCTTAAGTGTTAGCAGCAACTGTTGATTCCCATGACTTGTCTAAGAGAGGCGAGAGTCTGATTCGTCATTCAACCAATCGCTATCTCACTACTGTTCGGATAGCTTTTCGTGCCAAGCAGAGGAGGTTTGATGATTTTGATGGGCTTTTAGAAGAGTCGAGTGTTAAGCCTGTCCATAGAGCGATTGTGGAATTAAGTGATGAGCAGGATCAGCCAGATTTACTCCCTGGTTAAAAACTGAATGATTCAAAACGAGGGACCTGGTTGGCGCATGTCAAGAGATCCTGATCGGGGCCAGTTTCCTGTACTTATTGGAGGAGAAGGTTGGGCCTTTGAATTAACTGAGATGGAGTGGTCAGGCTTAGTAACAATAATTTTTGAATTGCAAAACCAGCATGATCAGATGTATGGGCAACTTATGCCCGAGGAAAGCATTTGCCTAGAGTTTGAGCAAGAAAGATGGTGGGGTTGCTTAGAGGGAGATAGAGACGATTGGAGCCTTCAGGTGGTCTTGCAGGCAAAAGAATCAGGAATAAGAGGTCTAGAGGTGCATTGGCCTAAAAAATCTGCCAGAGCATTTTCTGAAGCCGTGAGAAACATCTGGGATTCCTATCACTGATTAGCGAGGCTTATCGAAGGAGTGTTACTGATATTCCCCTAACTTTTCACTTTGATTGCACAGGTTTTCCACAGTCTGCATGCCGAGTTTCTTTTGATAGTAAAAATCTGTGGAAAACCAGCATGCTTGTAGTTTTCCTCTTGACTTAAAAGATTTTCTTGTCAAGTTCATTTTTGTTGTAACTGAATATATTCAGGTGCCTTTCCCTTCAACGGATCTCACATTGAGAATTCATTGGATCAGCATATTCACATTCGCTTGACGGAAGAGAAAAGTTGTGAGGAACTAGTGTTCATGAAAACTGAACAGAAGATGCAATCATCTGACCTGAGCTCCATTTCTACAGAAACTTGTGAAGAGCCTTCCTCTCGCTTAGAGCCAGGTTTTAAAGACCTCGAAAACGATGGAATTGTGAGTTTTCAGTCTGAAATACCTGCTGATCTTCAGGTTGCTATGACATCTTTTATTGAGCGTTATCCTAATTGGGACCAATACCGTTTAATACAAGCTGCTCTTGCAGGCTTTTTAGTTCAGCATGGGTCGTTATCCCGATCGATGACGAGGTTATATGTTGGCAAGATGTTTGCTTGTGATTCCTTGGCTTGATTTGTTGACCATATCCTAAATCTTTGATTACAGAATATTGATTAGATTGAGATTAGTTCTAGTAACTGGATTTTAAAAAATAAAATTATAAGTATATAAAGGCTTATAAGCTTATATTATTGCCCCAAGGCTTTCTCTGATTTCTATTGCAATGTCTTTTTGGATAGGAAGGATTGAAAGTCTATTGCCTTTGCGGAGAAGGGAAAGTTGCTCAGGTGTATACTTTAACCTTAAATCTGATAGAGGTAATATTATTTTAAACTTACCTATATAGCGCATGCGAGTGCAATCCCAACGAGGGTTGTCTTGTGATGATTTCGGGTCATAGTATTTAGCATTGGGATTAAATTGTGTTGGGTCAATTACTTTAGTTTCTATAACCTCCATAAGTCCAACTATTCCAGGTGTCTTGCAATTTGAATGATAGAAGAAAGCTTGATCTCCTAAACACATGCTTCTCATGAAATTTCTAGCTTGATAGTTTCTTATTCCATCCCAAAGAGTAGTTAGTTCAGCCTTGAGATGGTCGATTCCATAAACCTCTGGTTCACTTTTCATTAGCCAGTAGTTAATTTCTGTCATAGTCTGTAGTCTTGGCGATAATGGTCGGTTCGAATGAAGTTCGAATGAAACCTCGAAGTCCCTTCTCTTTTCTTTACTGTATCCAATCTGTTTTTGAAGGGAATAAGAATAACGAGTAAAAACAGATCGCATCTCACCGGAATTCTTCACCCATCCTCAATAGACCCTCTCTAGTTGAGAACTCTAGTAATAGCAAGGGTTTTGCATGAAGGAGTTCAACCTATATTCGAACTGAATTGAAGATCTATTCGAACTTTGGATAAAAAGCTAGTAATAGGAAGATGGTTCGCTTTTCTTAGACGAGTATTCATGCTTTCCTTTTTCTCCGACGTTGAGGATCGATTTCAAGACGTTAGAAACCACTTCGATGAATCAATCCATTCATCCTTCATGGTGACTTCCTGAAGGGGTGTATGGGGGTTTATATGTCCTGCCTATGTCGTTATATCAGCTCAGATATTTGTGCAATATTTTTCAATTAATCCTGGAGCTTTTTCTTGATCTCCAAGCTCTGCTGATTTCTTCCAGTCTTTGCAAGCACCTTCTTTATCTCCTAATAAAGATTTAGAAAGCCCACGATGTCGAAAAGCATGAGCATTCTTTGGGTTGAGTTCTATTCCCTTATTGAAATTAGAGATAGCTCCTTGATAATCTTCTAACCGCAGTTTTGTATCCGCAAGGTTGAAATATGCATCAGCATTCTTTGGATTGAGTTCTATTGCCTTATTGAAACTAGAGATAGCTCCTTGATAATCCTCTAACTGTCTTTTTGCACACCCAAGGTTGTTATATGCAGAAGTATAATTTGGCTCAATTTCTATTGCCTTATTGAAATCATATATAGCACCTTGATAGTCTCCTAATTCAATTTTTGTAGATCCACGATTAAAATATGTACAAGCATGAATTGGAACAATTTCTATTGCCTTGTTGAAACAATATATAGCACCTTGATAATCTTTTAATTCATTCATAGCAAGTCCACAGTTGTGCCAGCTGCGTAGGCTGAAATATGTATTAGCATCATTGGGATGGATCTTTATTGCTTTTTTGTAATCAGATATTGCTCCCAAGTAATCTTTTAATTCCCTCCTTGCATCTCCACGATTGAAATAAGGGTTGTAATTAGCATCAGAATCATTAGGCTTATTTTCTATTGCCTTGGTGTATTCTTTAATCGCACCTTCGTAATCTTTTAATTCATACTTAGCAAGACCAATATTATGGGAAGAATATATGTTATTGGGATTAATTTCCCTTGCTTGTATATAATCTAGAATTGCCCCCCCCCGTAATCACCTAATATGAATTTATTGTTTCCACGAGAAATATAAGCACTGTCATCATTTGGATTAATTTCTATTGCTTTATTGAAATCATGAATAGCATCTTTAAAGTAACCAAGATTTCTTTTATGACCCGCACGATTTAAATAAAACTCAGCATCTTTTGAATCAGTCATTTAGATCACCCATTTATTAATAGCTGCATTCCATTGATGTCCACCGCAAGCATCTTGTGGAGCCCAGCTTCCATTAGATGATCGAGACTGTGAACTAGTCCTTAAAACAGACTTGTAACCAGAGTTTAGATCAATAGGAAATAGTTCAACATTGTGTTGAGTCTTCTCTGCTTTTACTTCCTTCTTTGGATCAAATAAAGGAACGATATGTGTGGTATTTGAATTATTCATATAGCTAACAAACCCATTTGCATATTGCTCTTAATTCAGGATCTGCTTGTAAAGTTCCAGAGGCAAATTCAAGCGCATCAGGATCTGAATTAATAGCTTCAAGCACAACTTCACGGTCATTCTTTAATTCATCAGAGGCAAATTCAAGTGCTAGCCCCATTGCTTTAACAGCGGCAAGAACGACTTCCCGATCAGCTCGCAAATTTGCAGAGGCAGCCCCCAGTGACGACTGGCCGAAGTTATATGTGAACTCTGAGCATTCAGCATCTGCCTTAATAGCTTCAAGCACAACTTCCCGGTCATTCTTTAATTCATCAGAGGCAAATCCAAGTACCGAATTTTCCTTGACAGCTGCAAGAACAATTTCACGGTCGTTCTTTAATTCATCAGAGGCATATCTAAGTGCTTCACAATCACATTCTCCATCCCCAGGCTGTGAAACAGCTTTTAGTACAATTTCCGGGTCATTCTTTAGTTCATCAGAGGCAAATTCAAGTGCCTCACCATCTAGTGATCCCCCAATATCATCGTTAACAGCTTCCAGAACAATTTCACGGTCATTCTTTAATTCATCAGAGGCAAGTTTGAGTATTTTCCCATTTAACTTAACCGCTGTAAGAACAACCTCACGGTCGTTCTTTAATTCATCAGAGGCAAATTCAAGTGCCCCACCCAATGACTTAAGAACAGCTTCTAGAACAACTTCACGGTCATTCTTTAAATTCTCAGAGGCATATTTAAATGGCTCCAAATTCCACGTAAGGGATGAATGAACAGCAGCAAGAACAATTTCCCTATCAGCTTTTAATTCATCAGAGACATAGTTCAGTCCACGACCATCTGACTTCATAGCTTCCAGTACAAATTCTCGGTCTGCTTTTAATTCATCAGAGGCATCTGCTAGTGCAAAAGGGTTGTCTGACTTAACAGCTGCTAGAACCTCTTCTCGACTTGAGTTTTTATTAATTGATTCCATTTTTCTTAAGCAGCTAAATTTCTAAACCGTGTGAACTGTGGTTCAAAGAGAAGTTTCACAGTACCGACGGGACCATTGCGATGCTTACAAGTGATGAGTTCTGTAATTCCTCGTTCGTCTGATTCAGGGTTGTAGTACTCATCTCGATAAATCATCACCACGATGTCTGCATGACTTTCTAGCGATGTAGTTTCTCTGAGATCACTGAGCATGGGACGTTTGTTCTCTCGATATTCAGCATGTCGACTTAGTTGAGACATCAGAAGGAGAGGGACATCTAAGGTTTTGGCCATCACTTTGAGATCCAAGATGATCTTTGAGAGTTCTTCATCTCGTGATTCTTTATTGGGACCTTCCATCAATTGGACATAGTCGACAACGACAAGCCCTAGTGATTTCTTTTCTTGCTTCTGGATCTGTTGGCATTTAGCCAACATCTCTTTGACTGTGACTGAGCCCTTATCGCAGATAAAGAGTGGCAGTTGACCAAGAGTTTCAATACCTTGTCCAAGGATTGGCCATTCATCTTGTGCGATTCGTCCAGTTCTCAATCGCCCAGATTCAATCCCAACTTCTAAAGAAAGGAAGCGATAAGTCATTTGCTCTTTGCTCATTTCCAAGCTGAAAAAGCAAACAGGCAACTCATGTAATTGAGCCACATTTTTAGCAATGTTCGTTACCAATGAGGTTTTGCCCATTGCTGGCCTGCCAGCAAGAACAATCAAAGAACCTCTTTGCAGACCTTGCGTCATTGCATCGAAGTCGTAGAAATTGACGGGAATTCCTGCAACAGAAGTGCCAAGTGATCGGCCTTCGATCTCGTTAAAGGTTGAGGTCAGGATGCTTTCTACAGGTGTCAGCTCTTCTGAATGCTTGAGTTGTTCAGTTCCCTTGAGCTCGAGTTGCTTCCTCTTCTTCTTCTTTTTGGGCATTGATTTTGATGTGGACCATCATCTAAACCAAAAGATTTTGAGGTTGCCAGGGGGTAGAAATACTGAAGCCTAGATTCGGCGTTAACTCTCTAGATTGTCTTTATCATCTGACAATATTTCCTCGAAAAGCCTTACTACGACATCACCTCTGGACTGTAGCCGCCATTCCTTGCGTAGCTCTTCAATCTTATAAAGCATGCGGTTTGGAAGCCTGACTCTGACATCGGTGTAGTCCTTTCTTGAAGCTGTTTTATCTGCGTCCGACATACCAATTTGATGTTTCACTCATCTTGCGTCAGGGGTGGCATGTCGGAGTAGATAGAGGCATGTTTGTAATCCGTCCAGCCCTAAAGTAGATCGACGGTTTTTCTTAGCTTCTTAGAGTCCCTTTTTTGTTGATGACCAATGGATGAATTTAGTGAATCCTGCTTAGAACCTGCAATAGAAATGTTTGACGAAGATGATTACATTGGAACAATAGCGTGTTGCTCTAATATTATAAATTTTTTATCTGAAATGTCGCTATATAGTCAAGCAAGAAGTGATGCATTCTTTTATAGAGGTTTTTCACAACTCTTACTTAAAAATTATATATTAGCAATTAGAGACTTGGATCAATCTATAAAACTTAATTCTGAAGTATCGCAAGTTGATGAAGCTACTACTTATTCTCTGAGAGCAGATGCAAAAAAAGAATTAAATCTACTTCACTCAGCTATATCAGACTATTCAATGGCAATAAAACTAGATCCTGAGGATACTCATTCCTCTTACTGCAGAGCCGTTTCTAAAATTAAATTAGCTAGAGAGTTAAGAGAAGATTCTCATAAGAAACCTAACCATAGTGATTATTTATTTAAGCAAGTAGTGCATAAAAAAAAATTAGGGTACTTGGAAAGTGCATTGAATGAACTTAATTATTTAATTTTAAAGGATGCTCATTATTATTATTATGAGGAAAGATATAAACTAAGAAAGACGTTGAATGACCTTAAGGGAGCAGAAAAAGATTGGATTGAGATGAGAAACAGAAGAGATCAATCAGAGATAAAGGAAAAATCGTCTTATTCCCAGCTTACATTATTCTGAGGTGTGATTGCTAATGAATAAAGAAGAATCAAATAAAAAGAAAGAGATTAATTTTCTTCTTGATAATGAGGAAAAGAAAAAACAAGAAGCTTTAAAAAGAATTAAAGAAAGGAAACTCATTGCAGATCGATGGGTACAGGAAGCGAAGGTCGAATCTAAAGCGAAAAATACCAAGAACAAAGCTAAACATATTCAATTCTCTGCGTGGCTTGATCAAGAAATCAAAGAGATAGAAAAAGAAAGTTCTGTCGTTTCAGGCGATTGCCTATCCATTGTTTATGAGCAGTTAGATGAGAAATATTCTGATGAGCAAATTGCTATTGCCTGTGGATATTTTGATAGGAAGGAAAATGGTACAAAAATTGCCCGTGTTGCAGACTATTTAGACGCTTGTGCAGAAGCGAAAGAAGAAAGATTGCTTAAACAAAAGGGTTCTCAGAAAAGCATTCATGAGAAAGGTGTAGACCCTGCAAATTCACTAGAAGAGAAACCTGAGAGAAATAAATATGCTGGCCATATTCATCTTGCAGATCTCTTCTGGACTCATGCCTGTGCTCTTGGCGATGAGTAACCAATGCCAGAACATGTTGCGGAAATAGATGGACTTCTCTGAACGTCTACCAAATTGATCTTTCTGGTAAGCAACTGGTCTCCACTCTTCTCGGATGTAATCAATAATCGTTGTCCAATCCTCTGGATTGATGGCAGGGTTAGCGTCTTTATCTGTTTCTCTGACTGTGATTCGGGGCAAGAACTGACCATCTAGCCAAAGATGAGCAGGAATGTATTTGTGCTTGACCAGATAGCTCTTGATGAATTCCCCTAAGACTGCAAGCTCTCGATGGATGACGATGCGTCTTTGTGTTTGCCGCATCCTGAACTCAGGGTATTGATCAAAGGTTGTATTGGTTATTTGGCTTGTTAAAAGAACTTTCCTCTTCTTGAGGAAGTCCATGATGTGCTTTGAGCAGTTCAACTTGTGCTCATAACTGTTTTGAGAAAACGTTCCTGCATCAACTCTTCTCTGCTGTTCAACTAACCATTGATCCATTGCTTTCTCGATGGAGATCTTGGGGTTCTCTTTCTTCTGCTGTTCTCGTGCAAGCTTTTCTTTTTTCTTAAGCAGTTTCTCTTCCCTTTGAACCAAGTTCATCGGGTCATAGTTCTCGACTAGTCGTTCTGCATCCTTGAGTTCATCTCTTAATTCGATGGCTGCATCAGCCGCCAAGGATTCAGCCTCATCCAGATTTTTGGCATGCGGGAGTTCTTTAAATCGATAGGCTTTCCTGCCTTCTACCTTCTCTCGATAAAAGTATTTGCCAGCACTGGTTCCATTGGCCCAAATACCGACAATGCCCCTACCATTTAAGACTTTCCTTTTCTCTAAAATCGCTGGCATTACTGAGGTTTGAGCAACTAGAAAAACGAACTGAAAGTTCGAATGAAGTTCGAATGGAATCAGGTTAATCGCTCAGAAGCCAGTTATACACTCATCTAACGCACTTCATTAGCCAGTAGTTAATTCCAGTCATATCAAGGACTCTCAGGGAATTGCAGTGTGTGAATAAGGTGTGAATGAAACTTGGTCAGCAAGGTTTCACATCTTTTCTATTATCTCTTTTCTTTTGTAGTTTAATAAATCATTGGTGAAGGTAATAGTTTCTCAGCTGTTTTTCGATATTCACTGGCGACTATCCAGTTCGTTTCGTAGTCCATTCCCTCAGCAAGGGGTCTTGGGTAAATAAGGAAGATTTTTATACGAAACCCTTCCCTTTGGGATTTGTTTTGCTGCCGGCGGTAAGGAAGTGCGTTTTATCGCTACCAATGTCATAAAGGGTGTAATTCAAACCAGCTCCAATTCCAATCACGCTTCGCTTGGGAACTTCTTGTTGTTGTTCACGTTTACCATTCAGATCCTTTACTTGTGAGTTGATCCCTCCTCCAGTCAGTTCAAGATGAAATTGTTTAGTACTGCGCGCTGTGAAAAGTCTGTTCACATTGAGACGGGTGAGTCGATCAAGGAGGATCAGTGGAGACGTTTCAGATGTGAGGTTGTCGCCCACGTCTGAAGAGCTTCCATGGATGAGTGCACAGTCAAGCTCAATGAAGCCAAATTGCAGTGATGCAAGCCATTTCAGGTGAGATGGATTAACCGCATTTAGCAGTGCGCTGACTGCGTCTTCACCTTGGCTGAGCCGCAGAGCATCAGCTTTGCGTTCACCACGAAACCCACGCTCTGCAAGTAGTTGCTCTTCCCACCAGCCATAGATGCAATCTGGTTTTAAATCGCCGCGATGGGGATTTCTTAGGCGATCCAACAGTGCGTCACAGTTGCGTTCGGGCCCGACTAGATCTCCAAGGACAAATAAGGCTGTAACTCCACGAGTCTTCTTTAGATCCCGTTGAACTAGGTCATAGGTCTCGAGATCTCCGCGTAGACCACTTACTAGTGCCCATCTTTCAATCATCGTTCACACACATGACTTGCATCTTCGGCCTGCTCGGCGAATTCAAAACCATGACTCAGTCGCCATGCGAAGACTTTCGGTAGCCCTGCCTCGACAATCGCTTGACACGTTCGACCAACGTCATAGGCCACCTCTTTTATCTCAACTTCATCAGTTGCATCGTTATGAATTACATAGGTGGCATTTGTACTTCCATGACGTGGCTCACCCACTGATCCAGCATTGACGATTTTGCGCATCGGCAGGGTTAGTTCTTCGCCCTGATCATTGCCATGCTCGGCATTCTGTAAACGCACACGAATAGACCCATCTCTCAATTCACGTACATAAGGCTGGTGAGTATGCCCGCAAAACAGAATATCGGCCCCCGCTGTTTCTACTCGCTCGAGAGCCGCAAATGCATCCATGTCTGGCAGAAGATACTCATGTTGACTGTTGGGACTGCCATGCACGAAGAGGAGTCGATCACGACGTAATGATGTTGGGAGGCTGGCTAAAAAACTTTTGTTTTCGTCCGTTAACTGATCATCTGTCCATTGGTGGGCCAGGTGTCCGCGTCTTTCTGCTAGCTGGGAAGGGTAGCTGCACTCGCAGGCATTAAGACCATCGATGATATCTTCATCCCAGCAGCCCTGGCAGGTCGCGATACCACGCTTCCGTATCAGCTCAACTACTTCGTTGGGTTGAGGACCATAGCCAACTAGATCACCAAGACAGGTAATGGTGTCAATCCCCTGCTTATCAATGTCATTCAAGACAGCTTCTACTGCAGGGAGATTGGCGTGTAGGCAGGAGATAATTGCGTGATTCATGGCGATTAAGTTGAGGGAATAGCTTCTTTTTGTCGATCCCTAAGAGGCATTTGATGCATCTCAAGTACGGCATCGTTTAGTAGGCAGAGGTCGATCGTTGATTGAATGCGTAGGCAATCAAGATGTTTTCCTTGCACAACAAGCTCAGACAAGCTGCGAGGTCTCCCATTTGGATCTGAAATTTCTTGAAGTGGAAGGAACTGTGAGCTTTCTTGGCTCACGACCCAGTTGAAGAAAATAGAGCGCCCATCTGGCAAGTTCATCAAGCCCTTAGCTCGATAGACGTCGCCATACGCTCCGTTCACTAGCTCGAACCAAAAGGTATTCAGGCTGGGTGGATCCCAGACGCTGGTATTAAGACTGAGGCTGAAGGATTCAAGTTTTTTGAATTCCAATGTGTCTTTGTTTGGCAATTCAGGATCCCGACCAAAGTGGAGATGCCTATCAGGATGAAGTTGCAAGGTTTCAAGCTGATTTTTGACGCGAGAATCGATACCCGTTAGGCCTGCATGCTGAGGAGCTTGGAACTGGGGAAGCTCAATCAATGTGAGTAGGTCGCCTTGTTGCGATCTGGAGACATGATGGGAATCCGATAGATTTATTAGTTCAGGGAATTGATCCTTGAGAAATGACTTATCGATTCCTGAGTCAGATACCTGCTCTAGCCCGTCAGAGGAATAGCCATCTAGTCGCAAATATCCGCATTTGCCTTGATGACTTTGCATTGTTTTGAGTATCCAGCTGGTTTTGCCGCAGCCTGGCGAACCCGAGATCAGCCATGTCTGGCTCATTCTTTGGACAATGACAATCGCTCTATGAAAATATCAGAAAATGATAATGGTAACCATTATCATTTTCAAATCCTGATTTTTCTTCTTCCACTTTCACCATTTCTCTAGTTTGAATAAACCCTTGATCTGAGGGACCCTGACTTTTAAATGCAGGAATTTTGTATCGATTCCTTTTTATTCATAGAGTCTTTGATGGCATTGAGCAATATTTGTGGTTTCCAAGCTCCAGCAGGCTATAGCAGCTTTTCTTCAAATTAATAGATTTACACCTTGAGAATTGTGATTAATTTGTAAATTAGTTGAAACCAAAAAGTTTTGAAAGGCTTCCAATTCTCTTTCTCAATTCTTGCTGCTTCAGCCTCTTTGGCATTGATAGGTTGCTCAACTGAGTCTCAAAAAAGTGGAACTCCTGCTCTTTTCAATACCAGAGCCGAGGCGGAAAAGGCAGCTATAAATTTCAACTGCACTGGTGCTCATAAAATGGGTGATAAGTGGATGCCGTGCAAGAGCCATAACGCTCATGAAGACCATAAAAACCATGGAGGAAAGAAGGGTCATCACCACAATCACTAGGGCACTGAAAAATAGGAATTTTGACTAACCCTTCTAAGCTTCAATTGAAAGGTTTTGTTCATTTTGAAATTGTCTAATCAACTAGAGCAACCCAGGAGAACGCTGAACCTATCCCTATCCAAATCCCAGCAGTTATAAATCGGCCATTCCCCCCTAACCAATTCAGGCTTCTTTGAGATATTGCCGTCACTAGTAACAGTAAGGATCCTTGTGCAAGAAGTAGACCCAAAAAATAACCTATAAGAGGTGTAGGTTCAGCGCCAACAATTGTGCTTCCAAGTAAGTAGCCGTGTAAAGCAAACATTGGTAAGACCCATTTTGGGCTCACAAAATTCAGAACAATTAAGCCTTCTATTGCCAAAGACAAAGAGACTAGTGCTTCTGCCAAGGGAGCTAGTCCATCAGGTAAGGGCAGTAACTGTACAAATGCACTTCCTGCTAACCCAACAGCTAAAAGAGGGAAGATCCATTTCTTGGTTCTTTTGAGTCCAACAAGGGCGATGCCTAGCATGAAAAGTAGATGATCAGGTCCAAGTAATGGGTGCCCGATCCCGCTAAGCAGAGCTTTCCAAGCTGACAGTTCTGAACTGTCGCCCATCCCAAAGGGATGATGAGCCAAGGCTGGATCAGCTAAAAAAGTCAGTAAAAAAAATAATGGAACTAAACTTGCAAGAAAAAACTTACTCTTCAAGAAGGGAAACGTCATAGGTCGATCCTCGTCGAATTGTGAAATAAGGCGGGCGTTCTGACTGATATCGACGAATGTCGGTACTTCACAGCTGCGGGACAGCAGCGGATTCTCACCGCTTTTCCCCATTACTTCCAATGGCTGATCTCCATTGGAACCTTTTAACCAATTTATTGAGAATCCTGGTGAATAGGGCTTTTGTTATTAGTTTTGTATCTTTGAAGTAGATTTCTTGTCTTAATTGAAGTGAATAGGAGTTTGAATAAAGTTTGAATAGAAATTTCTAATTCACTTAGATCGCTTGTTATCCCTCAATGGGATGTTTGAATTAGCCAGTAGCCGATTTCATTCATCTCAAGAGATCTCAAGAAATTGCGGTGTGTGAATGAGCTGCTACTAGCTTTTAAAAAAGATCAGGTAGCAAGTGCTATTCCCATTAGGAGGCCTTGACGGTTTTAAGTTTGATGGCTCACAAAAGATATGATTTCTCTATAGATTCAGTTAGGTTCTTTGGAGCAAGACCTAAAGGCATTTAGATGAGGAAGACTGTTAGATACGTTGCTATAGCAGTTCTCCTTTTTTTTATTCAATTAAGCCCTAAACCTGCGATAGCTTGCGTGGAAGGTTTGTCGTGGGGGATGGATCTCTCCACTGTAGAGAGACATCTTGGGGTTTCCTTAACTCCTGTTCAGGAAGGTGTGAATAGGGGTCTTTTTGAAGTTAGAGATTTTCAGATGAGCGGTTTACCTGTGAATAGTCTTCGTGTTCGTGTTGAAGACAAGGATGGCTTGAAACAGCTTGCTTATGAAATGGATTATGAAAACATGACTGAAGTATTGGCAGGCTTAAGACATCGTTTTGGTCCTCCGGTTGGAACAAGCGTTGATGTTGATGGAAGATCGTCTCAACAACAATGGATTTGGCACACTGGCGAAGATGTGATTACTGCAGTTAAGAGTGAACAAAGACCTTTCTTACTTTCTTATCGACCATCACTTTTAGATCCTTCTTTCCTTTGAAAATGTGTGAATAGTGTGTGAATGGATTTTGCGAATTCCTTCTAATCCCTGTCTACCACTCAAATGCACTTGTTCATTAGCCAGTAGCTAGGTTCCTGTTGTGCCATGGGATCTCAGTGATATTGCGATGTGTGGATGGTGTGTGGATGGCTTAACATTCTCACCCTCTTATTTCTATTCTATTTCAATCAAGTTTCTATTACTAATACAAACAGATCGCAACTGACAGAAAGAACTTCTCTATTCCCAATAAGAAGACTCTGTTGAGAAATCTAGTGACGGCAACAGATCTGAGTTATTCCAATTTTTTCTATCCACACCATTTTCAAAACCTATCCACACATCGCTCATTGATGGAGTGATGCCAAGGTGGTACGTGTTTCTCTAGCAAGTACAACTCTCTTCCCTTCTAGAGGAAGATGATTGGTGACAGTAATTATCTACTTCTTGCAATAAGCTCTTAATCCTTTAATCCAGGATCTAGTAGGCACTTCAGCTAAGACCCTTGCCTCTGCCTCTAGACGCCTGTCTTTTGGATGGTAATCATGAAGGACTTCCTGATCTTCTATTTGTAGACCAGCTCTAAGTTTATTATCATTTAATACTGCTTGATTACCATTGCATTTATGTTGCACTGCGTGCCAACCTTCGTGCTTAAGTGTATTAATTAATTCAGCATAATTTCTCCTGTGATTACGCTGACAAATAATTATCATGTCTTTTTTAGGGATATAAAAGCCGTATAGATTTCTTGTACACTTATGATATCCCTTAGACCAGATAACTGAAGTTCCCAGAGCCTCTATTTCTGCTTCTAGTAGTTTGATTTCACTAGTAAAAGCATTGGCTGCATTAGTACTCAATAAGAATAAAACTATTAATTGTATTACCATGCAAAAGGAGTATCTGACAGTACTTCTTGAAGGCTAGGATTTGTATTGGCTGAAGGGATGCTAAAACTAGAATCACCATCAGAATCTTGACATATAAAAAATTCCCCTAACGCAAGCTCTCTATCAAGCCCTATGCAGGTCGGTGGTTTTCCAGAAAACCACTTTTCACAAGCAGAATCCTGATACCATTTAGTAGCTTCCTTATGGCCTAGCAGTTTCGCTTCTCTCCAGCTATCGCAGGCCCCTACCATTATATTAAGCTTTTGATATGTTACACCTTTGAATGCATGTGCATCTGCAATTTTATAATCTAGATCTAGAGATTTTGTATAATCATCTTTAGCGCCATAGTAATCATTTAACTTTAATCTGCTATGACCACGTGCGAGATAATATTCTGCTCTGCTTGAATCAAAACCTATTGCTTTAGTTAAATCATTATTTGCATCTGAGTATTTCTTTAGATTAAAATATGAAATGCCACGATTATAAAATAATACAGTAAATGGATAGATTTCTATGGCCTTAGAATATGATCTAATTGCACCAACGTAGTCTTTTTCATTAAAGTATTTATCTGCCTGTTCTTTGTAAAACATCCATCGAAGGGTTGGATTTACTGAATCATCAAGATCTTGTATCCATTCATTTGGAAGTAAAGAATTAGTTTCTGTTCTCGCTTTTGCATAAGGCGCATGAATTAAAATTGTGAATTCCACTAAAAGTAGCATTAATAGTGAATGAAGAACATTTCTTTTAGGCATCAATTTTTAATTAAATAGAAAGCAAATTTTATTTATATTATAAGTAAGAGTGACATGGATTAAAGTAAATAAGATTCTAAAGTTCCTTGGTAATTCACTTTAGTGCATCTTTCATGGATTAAGGCAAACCAAGTAAAGATCTATAGCAAGTTTTATAGGTATAATCATGAAGAGAGTATCCAAGGTTGTTTCTCTGCGACGTTGAGGATCGACTTCAAGACTTTAGAAACTACTTCGATGAATCAATCATTCATCTTTCATAGTGACTTACTGGAGGGGTGTAAGGGGGTATCTATGTCCCGTCTATCTCGTTATATCAGCTCAGTCATTTGTGCGATATTTTGTTATTAGTTCAGGAGCTTCTTAGTTCCCTAGCTCTGCCGCCTTCTTCAAGTCTTCACAGGCACCTTGTTGGATATTGCTTGCAATAACTCAGCGTCTAATCATCCCATTGCGTATCATTCCAACAAGAATTTTTATTGCCAATATCTGGCTCTTCGTTTGGACACGCATCATCTACAAATGCCCTTACGGGTGGAGCATCCTCTCTAAAGTGCATGCTTGGGTTGCCAAACAACCCTCCTAATGCACCTTTCTCGCAAGACCAACCTTTACCTGCTAAATCAGGATCGTGGCCTGAATATTTATCAGTACAATACCAATCACGGCAATAGCCACCACCTATATACGCATAACCATCTGGACATTGATTTGCGATAAGGCGAGGTGCTTGAACTTGGGGTGCCTCTTGACTACTTGAAGACGTCTTATTCATTGACCTGAACATTGTGAATATGCCTGCGCCGCCTGCAGCTATGACAACAAGAGCAGCTCCTCTTAATAACCATTTAGTGAAGGAATCCATCTTCCAACCTATCTTCAACAGAAATTTTGTTGACCCAAACTTTTCTAGCATAATCAGAGTAAAAGATGGAATCAATTAAGCAGCTAAATTTCTAAACCGTGTGAACTGTGGTTCAAAGAGAAGTTTCACAGTACCGACGGGACCATTGCGATGCTTGCAAGTGATGAGTTCTGTAATCGCGCGATCGACTGTTTCTGGGTTGTAGTACTCGTCTCGATAAATCATCACCACCATGTCGGAATGACTTTCCACACCATTTTTTAAAACCTATCCACACATCGCTCATTGATGGAGTGATGCCAAGGCGGTGCGTGTTTCTGCATCGAGTATTCAAGCTTTCCTTTCTTCTCCGACGTTGAGGATCGATTTCAAGGCTTTAGTAACTACTTCGATGAATCAATCCATTCATCCTTCATTGTGACTTCCTAGAGAGGCGTATGGGAGTATCTATGCACCTCTGTCTCGTTATATCAGCTCAGAAATTTGTACAAGTCCTTTTCATAATTAAGTGACTTCTTAAGAAAAGTTGTCATGATGGCTATATGAATAAAACCAAGCGAAATGAGATAGTGATCAATTTAATTAAAGATTTTTCTGATGATCTTACAGAAACAGAAAAGTTACTAAATCTCAATGAAGAACTATTGAAAAAGAAAATCAAGCCAATTGGTAGGACTACATATTACAACCTAAAAAGAAAGAACCCTGGTGAAATTATAGCTAATAAAGGTGCCGAAAGAAGAGCAAAACAAAAAAACAGAACTGATTATCAAAGGAGAAAAGAAGAATGCATTCAAATTCTTTCTAAAAGAGAAAAAATCTCAATAGATGAATCTAAATCATTTGTCGAATTAATAGTGGTAAATGAGGGGACTAAATATGATAGACGTCGAACAAGAGTCAACTTTAATTACGTTATATCTGATATCCAAGACGATAGCTCTGTTGACGAGATGCTTATAGGGTTTGAATTAACTCAAAGTGTTTATGATATTTGTCGTCAAGGTGGGAAATATGCTAAGCCAACGATTAAAGCTCTTAAGCTAAATGATTTAAATAAATATGATCAAAAGCTTTGCAAAAGTAAACACCTAAAATGGATACAAACAATTGCTGGTACACATAAAAAGCCAGCCATATTAGTTTTTAGATTCACTAAAGGCCGATTCGAAAGTTTTAAAGGTAAACTTGATAGAGAGAGCCTTAGACAAGAACGAACAGATTTCACTGATCCTAGAACACTCTTTAATGATAAGGAACGATGGAAGTGGTTGAAGGCAGATTTATCTAAAAATAATTGCAAGCTATTAGAGAAAGAATGGAAAGGTAGCCGTGGAAGAGTTAGGTATTATTGTCCTAAAGGTCATTTCAATGAACCTTTACTTACAAATTACTTTAGAAGTAGAAATGCCTTTAGTTGCCCAACATGTAATGAAGGAGGATTTGACCCAAGTAAACCTGCTTGGTTTTATTTGATGGAAAAGGAAGAAGAACAACAATTTGGTATAACTAACTACAAGAAACAGAGGTTGGATTTTCACATAGTGGATGGATGGAAAGAAATTGAATGGACTGATCGTTCATATCCAGGGAAAGAAGTAGAAGCTACAGAAAAAGCTTTAAAAGTCTGGTTGAAAAACGAAGTTGGGTTGCTTCCATATAGAACTGAAAGATGGAAAAAAAATAAAAAAAATATTCGATCACTTAAACAACTCAAAGAAGAAAGTGGTGTTGAAACTTCTATTTTTTAAAAAGCTCAGCGATCGATCAATCTGCAAAATCGATTAAGTTTTTCAGCTTCATCAATATTCTTACAATATCCCTCAGCTAGTGATGGTGAACCAACAACAATTGATAATACTTTGGCTCGGGATATGGCAACATTTAAGCGATTAGGATCCAATAGGAAATCAAGTCCTCGGGGGGCATTGTCTCCGGAGCTAGAGGTAAGTGAAAAGATAGAAATAATGGCTTCTTGGCCTTGAAAATTATCAACTGTTCCTATTCTTATGCCCCCTTGTAAATTACGCTTTAAGTAGTTAACTTGAACGTTATAAGGGGCAATGAGGAGAATATCGTTAGGGGTAAT
The DNA here is from genome assembly GCA_003280055.1 of Prochlorococcus sp. AG-363-P19. Lineage (GTDB taxonomy): Bacteria > Cyanobacteriota > Cyanobacteriia > PCC-6307 > Cyanobiaceae > AG-363-P08. The sequence continues at coordinate 45,464 of QCGG01000003.1, read as the reverse complement.
AGATCTTTCTTTATTAGTACCTAGTTTATATTTTGAAGATAAAAGAAGTTGTATAAGCTCGTGAATTTTTTCAGCTTCTTCTTCAGATTTCAGAGAGCAATCTTGATGCCTTACTGGAACAAATATGACGCCAGAATCTTTGTAGGTTAATTTATCTGGATCTCTAGAGCCATTCCACCAAATGATTTTGTTCCCATTGTTTTTAATATTTGCCTTTAGCTTTCTTTCATAGAAAAGTTCAGATACAACATCGTTAATAGCAGGTGCCATACGCCAGCTAATTGGTAGAAAAATACCTTTATTTGTTGGGACAACTTCTAATCCATTCATAAGATATTGCAAGCATGATTCTCCAGAATTATTTGGATGAGTAGCTTTAGTGGGCATTGGTAATTGCTGGGTATCTCCTACTAAAAGTATTGATTTAAAATGCCTAGCAATTGTTAATAGGTTCGCTAAGGAATACTGTCCTGCTTCATCAACAATTAAAAGATCAAATGTCGAATGAAAGCCTTTATTGCAAAATTTATTGGTTGTAGCACCCAAAACTGATACAAGGCTACTTATTCTTTTAGGGAGAAGTGTTCTGACGTTGCTATCAATAAATATGTTGTCCTCAAGAGTATCACATTTGGCTATTAGACTATTGATATTCTGCTCTTGAAAATCAGTATCTATCTTTAGAAGTAAATTATTGATTACCTTATGACTGTTAGCTGTAATTGCTACCCTGTAACCTTTTTGAACTAACTCGGTAACAATTTTGCTAGATAAAGTTGTTTTCCCAGTGCCTGGAGCCCCTTGTATTGCAATTAATTTCTCATTGTGGGAGTACATAAACTCTGCAATATTCCTATGAATAGCTGAAGGATCTTTCTCAATCTTTTCATTTACTTTGACTAACTCAGGTATTGACTCTCTTTCTAATAGTTGAATTATTGTTGGAGATACTGTACTCTCGCCACTGACCCAACTTTTTGCTTGGGTTAAAAGACTATCTTTAGTACTTTTGGAAAGGTCAAACTCTTTTTTTACAAGGCATTCTTCTTGAGAAAGTCTATTGAGTAGTCTCCCTTTACTTCCTTGAAGCCTAACAGTACCATTTTCACAATCGAGTTCGTAGGGACTAACTTTTAAGGTGATTTCGCTTTTTGGTAGATATAAATTTAGCCCCCAATTACTGTTTGCGTCTTTTTCTAATTTAATTGGCTGTTCTGGATTAAAGGAATATTCGATAAGGTCTGACGTCTGATTTAATTGTGCTTCGGCTATGACTTCATCGTCTTTTAAGAGTGAGGATGGATTTGTAAAAGATTGTTCGAGCCGATCAAAATATCGCCAGTAGTTAACATCTTGCTCTCTTACATGGAAACCTAATAAAGATGCTAATACTTTTTGTGTTTTCCAGCTCCATCTTCTTGGATTCGGAGGGCTTTTGTTATCATTTCTTTGATTACTATTCAAAGATTGTTTTGGTATTTCATCGAATAAAGCACCAGCTTGAATATCGATTGGTCTAGGCTCTCGTTCTTTTTTCTTCTCTTTTCCAATTAACGGCTCTTGAACCTCTAAGTCTAATTTAATTTTTAAAAGCCATTGATTTAGTTTATAGGTTGAGACCAGATCGTCTTTGTTGTATAGACGTATCTCTTCAAGCATTGGACTTAAACCATCTTCTACTCTTCCAGGCATGCCAGGTTCACCAGAGTTTTTCCAAAGTTCATATGCCACCATTGATTCAACGGCCGATTGCATATCCTCTTCACGGTGCATATAAAGCTTCTCTACCTTTTTGATTGAGTAGCTTTCCTCTCCAAGAATGATTGTCTTCTGAACTATTGGCTGTAGATCTATCAATAGTCCATTTGTAAGCCACTCTGTTATTTCACTCATTCGAGTTAGATACTTTTGTTGAAGATCTCTTACTGCTACTTTTTCGTAATTTGCATAGTGATAGATGTGAAGCTCAGGGAATGCTTTACGCCTATTCTCTACCCAATCAACAAAATTTTTGAAGCTTCTTTTTTCTTCCTCATCAGAGTGACCCCACCAGTAAAGATCTCTAAGTTCATTATTCTCCTCTAAGTAGACAACTCCAAAAAGGTATTCTCGTTTAGTACCTCGGACAAAGTCACGAGCTCCTTCTAAGTCGAACCAAATATCACCTTTACTAGGCTTTGGGAGCTTAAAGAGTCCAAAGGAATTATTCATTGGCTTAATGGTGTATTCAGGAATATTTTCATTTTTTCTTGGTTTAACTTGTATTGCAGCTTGTTGTCTTAGCTTTTCAAGTATCTCTGGATTCATTCCTGGTATTTTTGTGCTCGGCTTCATAGTTGCAAGTTGATCAATCGACAATATTCCTTTGGCCCTTAATTTTTTACGTTGAGTCTTCAACATGTTGGGAACTAATATCAGATCTCTTTTTTCTCTAAGCCTTTCTGTGATGAATTCTGTCCAGGTACCGTGATCACCTGGCTTGTCTTCAGGCTCTATCTCTGGATTGAAATTTTTTATAAAGTCAAGATATTGATTCTTCTTGAATTGATACCAGTGCCAGTAATTATCAACATTAAAGCTTGAAAAAGTACCGCCACCTAGATAAATTTCAAATGTATTTGGTCTATACCCCAGACTATCTATTAGAAGTTCGCAATAACAAAGAGCCTGAATTAGGAATTTAAAATGCAATTTGCTAGATAATTTACATTCAATTGGAATGTATGAGTATTCTCCTATTCGTGATGATAGTTCCACTCGTTTAAGCAGATCTATTGATCCACGCATATGTCCATTATTGAAAGAAGCTTGATAGATATAGTCATAGCCTTTTAACATTGCCTTATCTTTTTCCATATAGTCAGCTTTATTTTGCTTCCCAATAAGTCTTTTAATACTCTTCCCTTCTACGTCTAACTTATTTAGTAGTTCTTCTTCATGGCGAATACCTTCTTTTTTTAAGATTTCGCTAAGAGGGTCAGCTTTAGGTTTATTACCTTGAAATAGATTACGACGATCTAGTTCATGCCACCATGCTGCTATTGGACTTAAGCAAAATTGAGATAGTTCGCTAGGTGTAAATATACGAGATTTGTAGTTTGTTATCATATGTTTTACTAAGACTTTATATTTAAAATATTATAAGTTATTACCATCATCAACATCAACATCAACATCAACATCAACATCAACATCAATTTCGATTTCAACGTCCTCATCTTCTTCTGTTGATGCATCTTCTCCTTCCTCCAATATCACAGACCCGCTCTCTTCATCTTCCACAATGCCAGCTGAGTATGGATCAGCTAAAAACGGTATATCCTCGTAGACTTCAGTTGGGGCAAGTTGAAATGAAACGTTCACTAACTGGTTTACGAACTTAGTGTTTTGGCGAGTGAGGTCAAGCATATACCCGATCTCATTATGCTTATCCCAGATAAATGACACAGGATAACCTTTGATGAATGGTAAAAGATGTAAGGGAAAATTATGCAAATAAACTCTTAATCTGACTAGACCCAGATTGGAATGCTCTACTTGTAGAATGCACATTTTACCTTTATCATCCTTGCTCCTACAGAGAACTTTCTGGATTAGCCCCTCTTGTATACCAATTAAATCAATCATAACTTAAAAGATCCTTTTGAGTAATAAAATTAGATTTTAATTTAATAGTTTTAGGAATTACAACCTTTGTAATTTTGCCTGCCAGCACTTTGGAATATTAATATCATGTTGATTAAGAATAAGATATCTGAATAATAAATTAAAGGTCAACTGCTTTAGTTCTTCATTGCCCTCTAGACTCTCAATTAATGAGCTGTAACCATACAAGGCAAATTGATGCTCAAGGTCAAAATCCTGCTGTTCTTGTATATGATCTAATCGCGTAGTAGGAGGATTGTATTCATTGGAAAAGTCTGTTGGCAGGTTGTAAGTCATTAAACTCTTTTCGGTGCTAATTAAACCTAGGAAGCACTTTTATACTTGCAAGCACTTTCAACACTACCTACAGTGTTGAAACATTAAGGAATACTTAAGATGCCTTATGTAATTTTTCTCCTCTTATATAAGTCTTTTCTAGTCTTAGTTTAGAGCTGTTCATCTTTTGGCTTTAGCTCTACAATTCTCTAGGGCAGGCTTTATCTATATCTATTTTCTTGTTTATAGCGAGCTGACCCAGGGGAGCCCTTAAGGCACTTCTAGTAGAGCAATAACTGAAGATGAAGTTGGCTTTTCTTCTTACCTTTCTGCCATTCCTTTAGGTTGGATAAAGTTTGGATAGAAATTCCTGATTCGTTGAGATCAGTTGCTATCACCTAAAGGGAACTTTTCATTAGCCAGTAGTTGATTTCCTTTGGTGCCATGGGATTTCAGCGATATTGCGATGTGTGGATGGCTTAACATTCTTACCCACTTATTTCTATTCTATTTCAATCAAGTTTCTATTACTAATAATGAACAGATCGCAGCTGATATAAAAACTCCTCAATTCCCAATAAGAATGGCCTGATGACAAAACTAGGCTGTGTCCTAAAACCCTTTCTCCAAGCGGCTTCGCCTTCCCATCCAACCCATTTGTATTGCATAGTTTTATAATTAATAGTGTCTGCACATTTTTGAGTAAGTCCTATCAGATGCCCCTGTTATTATTTTCTGCTTTAATTTCGAGTCTATTTTTGATTCCTAAAGCTTTTGCGCACAATGATATGAAGCTCATTGATGTAGTAAGGATGACTGGTTGGCTGCAATCTACATGCACTGCTTATAAAGCTGGATTGATGAATAGTTCAAATGCTAAATTGATGTTGGAGGTGTCACTTTCTCAAATAAAAAAAAACCATTCAGTTAAAACTGCAAATGTAGTTAGGCAACAAACTTTGGAGAAATATCCTCATTGTAAGGAAATAATGCCTTGATTAATTTCTCACCACTTGGTAATTGCCTAATTTATTTCTGCTTTGCTCATTTACATTGACTTCCATCTAAGGGCTCTGAGTTTTTCTATTCTCTATCAGCTGGCTTGTTTGTGCTTTTTACAGAGCGTTTCTGTTCATTTTTTCTTCGCTGAGCTCATAAGTCGATGTCGTCCAATTCCATAGGTATCTCAATTCTCATTGGAAGTCCTTTTTTTTGCGCTTCACTTTCTTCATATTCCTTTTTTGCTATGGCTACGTCCCTTTCCATATCAGCTCTGAATTTTGTTGCTCGAGGGTTTTCGTTGTCGTTAGGAGTATTCCCTGTTTGAACATCAGCAAGTATCTGCACCATTTGCTTGTTTGTTAGAGGATTTGTTTCAGCACAATCAAGAGCAGCATTAAACCAAGTTTTGATATAGGAGTGCTCTTGTTGTTTCTTATCTCTATGCACTTGCTGGATAAACCAATGAATCATCCCATCCCATTCCTGCAGATTGCCTTCTGGAAGAACTTCCCATTGAAGTTGCTCAAGGGTCCAATTTGACTTAATGCTATTTGTAAGCATTGAGCAACAGACCCAATTTGAGTGGTTGTCTTTTCCTCCTCTTGCAACAGGTATTAAGTGGTCAATTGTTGGGAATAGCTCCCAGTACCCGATATGTCCTTCGCTCATCTTCCCGTTCTTATGATAAGGGAATTTTTCTGGCAGGTAATTTGAAAGCAATCTCAAAGCAGGTGGATAAATTAACTTTGTGCCTCTATACCGATCGACAAATCCATCCCTAACGAAGACCATCGTCATTTCTCTAGGGGTATAACTTCTTTTGTTTTTAATTAAGGGAACAAAAGGATACTCTTTGTCAATAACTCTCCCTGCCTCATCAATCTTTCCTTGGGAAATGAAGGAGCAAGCTTGTTTTATGGCATCGCTTTTATCCATATCTCAATAATGGAGATTTCTCCCGCTACTATCCATACCTACTTCAAATACTCCTTTTGCTCTATTAGGATCATTGAAGTAGCTCGAATCATCAATGAAGCTAACTTTTTTACCATTAACTTCTATGGTTGGTTCTCCAAGGACAGCCTCAGTTAGCTGAAGAACGTATTCGGGATCAGTAGAGATTTTGCCTTCTTTAGAAAGCTTTTGAGCTTTACTTAAACACTCATTGGCGGTTTTTTGATCACCCTGCCAGAGTGCAAGCTTATGAGCTTCTAGTAGTCGGACGTAATCACTTTTGTAAGTCATTCCAAATTTTCTCCAGACCTGTTTGGGAACCCTGCATCTTCCCATGCCTCATATAAGTCGCTCAAGCTTTGACCTTTATATGTCCAATATGGCTTGACATTTGGTCTTGCGTCTGGAGGGAGAGAAAGCAATTCCTTTGTATAACTAGTGAGCGAGACTTTTCCGTCTATTGGTTTATATCCTTTTGGTTCTATCCAACCGTCATAAACAACCTTGGCGGTGGTCGTTCCATCTCTAAAAACAATCTCTTCTCCCATTAACCCCATAGTCCAGAGATTAACGTTAGGTCTTCTTTTCTTTTTGAATTTTTCAGTTGCTGCTTTGGCTTCTAAGTCAACATTTTCTGCTACCTTTTGGATGACTGGAGTGACATCTTCTATCGCCATCAACCTGAGCAAGGTAATTGCTTGATCTGGCTCGATGTTGAAAAACTCCCTTCTTGGATTAACTCGATAAGGTCCAAAAGCAAGATGAAAAGCAGATTCAACTTCGTTTTGGTCTTTGACTTTGGCGGCATATTCACATTCAAAAGGAAGTGGAACTCCCGTTGTATATAAGTCAGCCAAACGATCACCTATTTCTCTACCTGTTCTGCCTATCTTCACCATCCGTGGCATAGCAGGGTTGGTTAGTACATACACAATCCCTGCAGTCATTTCTCTAGTTTGGATAAAGTTTGGATAGAAATTTCTGATTCGCTGAGATCGGTTGCTATCACTAAAAAGGAACTTTTCATTAGCCAGTAGTTGATTTCCTTTGGTGCCATGGGATTTCAGCGATATTGCGATGTGTGGATGGCTTAACATGCTCACCACCTTATTCCTATTCTATTTCAATCACGTTTCTATTCCTAATAACTAAAAAAACTCGTATGTGTCATATCTCATGGAACGACTTAACTTTATACAAAAAGAAAAAAATTTTCAAGGCTGTATGAAGACTTCATTTAAATGAGGTAGAAAGGGTATATAAGATAAAGAGATTTAAAATGGATGAAAGAGAGGAAAGGGAGTTTTACGAGCAGCAAAGGAAACTTCCAAATAGAAATCCTACGTATACACCGATATGGTCAAGTATTTTAGGAAGTTCAAAAAGTAAATATGCCAAATGGTTTGCCAGAATAATTTTATTTTTAATGTGGGGATGGATCCCATTATTATTGATCATTGCGTTGTTTAATAATTTCCCAATGTGGTCATTATTTGGCTCAACAATCTTTTTAGTGTGGATTATCCAAAAAAGGTTTTTAACTAAGTAAGCTGGGGTGAAAGATTCCCACGAATATCCAACTTGTTCCACATAGAGCAATTATTCGAGTCCAGCTCCATGGATTGACGCTTCGACTAAATCCAATAAGAGGTAAACCGAAAGTTCCTATTAGTGCACCGCAGGCGATAGCTAACAGTAGTAAACCTTGGTTCATAGAGCTAGTAATAGTTTTTTCTACCCAGGCCTCTGCATCTTCATCGCTACGAAAAGAAAACCCTGACTTTTTAAAATTTTCTACGCGTAAACCATAAATCCATTTCCCAACAGGTGGACCTGCTATTTGGGCGATCCCTTGCCAAACTACTGTTGCAATTAAGAAGCTAAGAAGAAAAAGTCCTGAATTCATTGAGTCACTTTCCCAAGCATCTAATAATTATCGCCTAGATTACCTAGTAGCCTCAAGAATAGTAATAGTTTTCACTATTACTATTCTTGCTCAATTGTTTTGATAGTGCTTTCCGTAAACTTTGTTAATTACATTATTAATTTTTAGTGCAAGAATCACTACCTAACCCTCTCTGGCAATACAGGGTGCTGCCATCGCTGCCATACATTGTGTATCCAAAAGCTCCATTTGGATCATAAAAGGCACCATGTTGATAATTGGTGCCTTCTGAGTCTGAATATGTTGGATTGCCACTTAGATCATTGCCTAAGTTCCTATAGAGAGTGTCACTATTGGCCGAAGCTATAACTAGAATATCTAATCCTGTAAAAGCAACTAAAGCAAAAGTAAATAGAGATTTTTTCATAGCCATAGCCTACTCAATAACCTATACCTTAATGGCATAATCAATGTCGAAACCATGGCTTTGCGAAAGATTAATTGATCAACCATTAGGAAGTTTGAACAGAGTTTGAATAGGATTTAGGGATTCCTTCTAATCCATTGGTTTCAATGATTTATAAGTGTTCATTAGCCAGTAGTTAATTTCCTGTTGTGCCATGGGTTCTCAACGATATTGCGATGTGTGGATGGAACCTGCTAACAGGTATTAAGCCTGTCTTCATTGTGCCTCGGCATTACTTGTTCAGTTGAGAGCGAAGGACTAACTGACGCTTGAGTTTCACATTCTCGCCTTTTAGTTCTTCCATCTCCTTCTGATACGTGTCGATCAAATCCAGAGTCCATTTCCAGTTTTTCTCTTTGCAGTGTGCTCTGGCTGCGTCCCAATCCATAGTCAAAACCTCAGTGTCAATTGAGTCCTCTTGTCTTTTGTAGCAGGGTCTCATTTACTCCTGATCATTCATTAAATAAAGCACTTCTAGATCTTGCCTAGAGTCGGCAACCTTCCTCCTTAAAAAGGTCAAGGCATCTCCATCCATTTGCGATTCAGCGATTATCGCTTCTAACTGGTAGATGGCATGCTCCAAGTTCTTGATTTTGAGTTGTCTAATCTCCTTGTCTTTCTTGCATTGTTCAAAGGTGTAGGCCTCAATCATCTGCTGTTTCGGTCATTGGTGAAGACCCTTGTAATCACGATATTCATTACCACAAAGAAAATCACCAATCCAATGGTGGGAGCAAATATGAACAGCGCATCGGAATAGCTCATCGCTTTATATCTGGCAGGTCTGGTGGCTGGGTTCTCTTCAGTCGTTTGTATTCAGCATGAAGAGCGCCTAGTTGCCATGCCTCTTTCATGGTTGTTGCTCCTTCATCCAGCAATTTGAGGTCATCAATAGAGACAATCCCTTTGAGTTGCTTGAACTCTTCCCTCCACGCTGCTCCATCTGATTCTTTCCAATCAACAGTCATACCCTTGCACCCTCACGCATCCGATAAAAGGTCTCAGCACAGCGAATAAGAACAGTCTTGTATTCAGGGAAATATTCCTGCATTAGTTCATCAACCATTGGTATTGGGAATGCACCAGGAATATGGAAGACAACTTCTTTCTCTTTTTCGCGAAGGAAGTGAGGTGGAAGGTCTTTCATGCTGGCGCTACTTGTTCTATTTTTACCATTTCTCTAGGAGAGATTCTTTATTATTTGTATTATCTCTCTAAAGCCAATTTCCATATCAGGTTTGATATAAATCCTTTAAGCATTATTTTTGAAAACTTGTTTTCCTTCTTTCTCCTCAGCAATCTGTTTAATACCTAAATTCACAAGAGATAGCGCAACTATCCACGCTACCACCCCTAAAAAGATGTATCCCCCATTAAAGGGGATTGGTGCAAGTAGACCTGAGTTCCAAATGACATGGCATGAGATGACTGTTCCGAATGGCGCGTAAAACTCTTTCTTTTGTAGTAGACCCAAGTAAAAGTTGCCTCCTTTTTGAACGCGCCATAAGGCAGCACCGGCAACGGCAGTCCAAACAATATGAGCGATGGGACTACCCCAAACACGTGCTTGGATACTGTTTAATGCTTGCGCTCCAGCATCAGTCTCTACGAAAAAACTTCTTGCTCCAGTGGACAGTGCATATTGTGCATTTTCAAATGCTTCGAATCCAAAGCCAACCGCTGCTCCAAGTAAAAGCCCATTTAAAATATAAGGATACTTTTTCTTTCCTCTAGTGAGGATGAATAAAGCAATTAATTTTGCTGGTTCTTCTGTTAATCCAGCAGACCAAGCACCTGTTAGATTTGTCCATTCATGAAGGCTATAGGTGCAATAGAAAGCTAACACTCCTCCCATAAGACCAGTCTTCGCAACTGTCCAAAATGGGATATTTTTTCTGATGTTTAACTCAAAGAAAAGGATGAGGGTTGATATCGGTATTGCAAAAGAACCGGTAAGTATTATTCCAAAGAAAGCCGCTCCATTAGAAGGAGCTTGGTTGAGTAAGACTAGGAATCCAAAGAAAAGAATTAGTGATGGTGTTATCAGTTTGAAAAAGAGCCAAGGCTGTGGATACTCAGTTGAGACTTCACTAATCAATGGAGTCGTTTTTGGTGTCCCAACGAAGAGTGTCTGGACTACTGCTTCTTCTGAATACTTCTTGTTTACTGCTCCAAAGAATCTTTTGGGATCAAACTCTCCTAGGCCTTCAGCGTCTCCAATTGTGCTTAATCTTTCAACAAAATTGCTTGGATTCTTGATCCCGTTAACTACTTTTTCTCGTCTTGATTCCTCTTGCTCTCCAAAAGTAGAAGTCTCTTCTGCCGCTTTTCTATAAACCGCAGCTTTCCTTGCAGCTTCTTCCGCAGCTCTTAATAACTCAGCTGCGTCTCTTCTTTCTTGTTCTTCTCTTTCAGCATCACCAGCTGACTGATTGTGTGAACTCAAAGCTTGTGGGAAACCACACTCAGGACATGATGCAGAATTAACAGGGATCGATGTGCCACATTCCTCGCAGTTATCAAAAGACTTTTCTTGGGTTGTTATTGAAACTGGGCAACCACATTCAGGACATGCCGAAGCTTCATCAGATATCCGTTCGCCGCATTCCATGCAATTTATAAAAGTCATGTGGAATGGGCTGATTTATTTTTCTTCTCTATAAATTTATAGCTAAATAGAGGAACTATCATTCTTTATAGACAAGAGGTTGCGTAATGGCATTGATTGAATGCATAGGCTGTGGGGAACGAATTTCTGATAAATTAGTTACTTGCCCTAGCCAGTAGTTAATTTCCTGTTGTGCCATGGGATCTAAGCTCCAGGTATTGCTTCTCCATATTCCTCGAATTTGATAGGCGACACTTGAGTGATGCTTAACGCCTTACTCCTTTGAGATGCTAGATCAAAATGTAAGCAGTATGATACTTTTGCAGTAGAGGTGGTAGATGGCACTCATTGACTGCTCAGGATGCGGAAGACGGATTTCTGATAGAGCTGTTGCTTGCCCTAAATGCGGAAAGGCTAATAACAATTTTGCAGGAAATGCTAAGGAATCGCAGATAATTGATGAAGCTAAAAACAATATCCAGGAAGTACTCATCGAAAACAAGGAACATGATGAGCAAATAAATAAAAGCAAAGCCAGGTCAATTATACTATTCTCTGCTCGACTATTATATGTAACTTTTACTTTATTAGCTGTGCTACTCTTCTCTTTCTTGGTGATAATTATCCCCGAGCTAGAAGGAAGTGAAGATATGATCATTTTCATTGTAGCTTTGATAATTAATATAATCTTATCTTTACCTGTAGTTTATCTCTTTAAATATGCCTTGAAAGCTTCTATGAGTAAAAAAATAGATTACTTTTTGTTAGGCTTTTCAACCTTTATTGCAATTGCAACTTTGATTGGTTTGGTTATTACTGTTTATCTGTGATTCCCCTTGAACCATTGATACGTAATCTTTCGTTCTCCAATTGCAATCTACTATCAGCATATTCTTCTATGCACAACGCATCGAAACGAGTTTGTTGAGCCTCTTTGGTTTTGGACTGGTATCTGCTGGACCTAAATCTGCAAAAAGTAGGTGAAGCAATCCCAAGAATGAGAGGTGGAAGTAATAAGTGGCGCATCACTCCTTCAACTCAACAATTTCATAGTAAGGACGGTCTTCGTAGTCAGCATCAGAGCAGCACATATCTCCGTAGATCTCCTCTAGTAAGTCATAGGCATCGTCGTAGTTGTCGAAATCCTGAGAGGTGAAGTCGTCCTCTTCTCCATCGTGTCTGGTGATGCGATATGTCATTCCTTCGTTCTCTTAGGTCTCCCAGTCGACACCATCGTCATCTTCGTCGTATTCATAATTCAGTAGAGAGTTCTCAACCTTCTCTTTGTTTTCTTCTTCTATTTTCACCATTTCTCTAGTTTGGATAAAGTTTCGATAGACCTTCGATTTCAGGGCCTCTAGTTGCTTCCATTGTCTCTTACCTAGACCAAGATGAAAAGAGTTGGATAATTAGGGAGATGAACAACGACAGGCAATTAACGGCTGCATTGGTTGCTGGGATCTCAGTAGTCGCAATATTTGGTGCCTTAAAGCACTGGAAGTATTCACAGGAATGGAATGAATTCATTGTTCAAGAGGCTTTGCCGGCAGAAGGTCTTTTACTTGGCTATTTTCAATATCCGGAGGCGGCAGAAGCTGATTTGGCTGTGGTTGAGCCTGGCCTGAGAATTCATAAAGACGCCTACACAGCTCTTATCTCAATGAGGGCAGCCGCTAATGATGATGGCGTCGAGTTGATTCTTTTGAGTGGTTTTCAATCTCATGAATGGCAAAAGAAAATCTTTTTTGCAATTAAATCAGATAAGGATTCCAAGGCAATAGAGCGAGCAAACGCATTTGCACCCCCTGGATATTCAGAACACAGCACTGGTTATGCAATAGATCTTGGAGATGGTAGTAGTCGTAACAGTGACTTTGAAATTGACTTCGAATCAACAGAAGCCTTTCACTGGCTTCAGGACAATGCTTCTAAGTTTGGTTTCGTCCTGTCATTCCCTAACGCCAATATTCAGGGAGTGCGCTATCAACCTTGGCACTGGAGATTTGAAGGAACTGAGACAGCTAAAAGACAATTCAGGCAACCAAATGAATTGACTGGCAAAATTAAGTAGAAATTGGCAATCTAGTAACTACTGATGAAACACAAATGACCGTTGCTTTTGAAATCGGACCCTTTGCACGTACAGAAGAAATCTGGCATAAAGCCTTGAGGTTTTTAGATATAGATAATAATGATGGCAATAAAACGATCAGAAGGATTGGCGTCAATTACGTGCAGATAATTGAGTCTCAGCAAAAAAAGAATCCTTTTTGTTCAACAGATTTCTTGCCAAGTAAAGTTATTGCTGAATTTGTTTCTCAGAACAAAGAGAATACAGTTTGGATTAAGAAATAGGTTATGAATCAAGGGATAAAAAATTTAAAGTATAGGAAATTATTTTTACCTTCAATTGTGGTTCTTTTGGGACTTAATGCTAACCGTAACATTTATAGATAATAAGAAAACTAAAGTTTTGGCTCCGGAAAAGCTTACATTGCCTGTGTAAAAATGGGAAAAAATTTTAACGCAAGAGTTAAAGATTATGATCTAAGAACTATTTGGCGTTATAAGCCAGCTTTTGCTTATTGTTGGTATACTGAAGATTTAAAAAACAGAAGTTATTGGTTAAACATACGAAGAAAAGTTTATTAAATCTATGGGAGATGATAGCCTCCCTGTTGGTAATCCTGGATTTAAATCAACATTAGAATTCCAAGAATGTAAGTCTGAGGCCAATAAGTATCAAGAAAGATATGGCAAATATAAAATAGAAATAGGTAAGAAAAGAATCGATTACTCAGTGCCCTGGTTTTTATGTGGCTATGAAGAAAAGGGTAGGGAAATATTTATTATAAAAAGACGATTAAGAGTAGGCAAAATATTTCCGTGTATCGAAAATACCACTCTTTGAAAGAAAAGTTATATAAGCACTGCCTTTAACTTTTTCAATGATGACAAACTTACTTCTTATGTAAGTTATAGCGCCACAGAACTCACGTGTAATAGAAAAAGAGACTTCATCCCACGTAATGGGTGCCCCACAGCTTTGACAGCTTTGAGGGATGTCCTTCATTTATGTCGGCTTTGCCCAGTCACATTGATTTGCATATCTTGTAAAGATCTTCGCAAAACCTAGAGCAACTAGACGCTCTTGAATATTGATCCCGTTTTTAGATAGTTCAGCGACGGTTCTTCCATAGCGGTCTTTGGTGATCCGCCTAATTCCTACTATTTCTCCAGCTACTAAATCATTGAGATAATCTCTGGCTGCTTTCGCTGGGATTGGATCAGCCTTTTTGCCTTTGAGTTCTGGAGCATCGATACAAGCCAGTCTGATCTTCTCTCCAGTGATTGTGGTGCAGGTATCTCCGTCATGACAATTTTTAATAACCACACTCACCTGGCTTAAAGCTCTTGAGCACCCAATTAATATTAATAAGATGGCTATAGTCGCAATTCTTTTCAAAAGAGAAACAAGGCAGAAATGGACTAGATCAATTGCTATAACAAGGAAAAACTACTGGCTCATACTTCATTGGCTAGTAGTTGATTGCAGTTGACTATTGATAAGAAAGAACTTGAGGGGAAAGACTATCTTGATGGTTTTCCTCTTTATATTTTTGCATACCATTAGTGAAATAGGTTTCTGCGACAGGGTTCGCACCCGTAGGTGCAGGGTCAAAGGGTTTGAAGTCGAGGCTTGCGCCTGCCCAGATAACGCTGCCGACGATGCATAGGGCCACAATGCTGCGGGCTAGCTCTGGCAAGAGCCCATCGGCCGTCTGGAATCGGTCCCACCAGCCCAGCTTCCGCTGTCTCGGTCGCTCACTCCCCTCCAGGAGCAGCGCGTAATCCTTGCGAACATAACTTGTGCCCGGTGCTGCCTCCTCCGGAGCCTCCTGCCGCACCATGGCATCCACACTGGCTTCGGCAGTCAGGATCTGTTCAAGCGCCGCATCGACCAGCAAGGTCAGTGCCGCGAGGGCACTGTTAACCCAGTCGGCCTGGACCTCCATCCAGTCATTGATGTTCTCTGCAGTAGCTGGTGGAAGGCGCAGTTCGCCGATAGCCCCGCTCCAGCTGTCCACGCCCAGTTGGCTGAGGACACTGGGATCAGGTTCCACTGCCGTCGCCTCACTATGGACGCGGTGGAGGACCGTGTACAGCTGGTTGCAGGCCACGACAAGACGTTCAAGCTCCCTGCCGCTCACGTGGCCATCCGCGGTGATCACTGCCAGCACGTTGCCGAGTACTCCGGCGACATCGGCTAGATCGGCGCGGGCATGTTCTGCATAGTGAAGAACCGTCACCAGTCCCCGTAGATGCTCCGGCCAACCGAGGCCGATCTTCTTAGCTGCAACTAGACCGGAGACGCGACAACGCCGATCGTGCTCACGAAGCCGCTTGCGATTAACTTCAAGATCTACCTGAACCGTCTCGATGGCAGCAGGAAGGTCCCGCCGCTTGATCTCGCGTCCTCGATGCACGAGACGTCGCCCGGTCGCCTCATAAGCACTTCTACTGAGGGCCTCCAGAGCTGCAAGCTCCTCCTCCAGTTGGCTGAGCCGCTCGAGGTCGAGGCGCAGTGACTCGGGATAGAGGCTAGGTGAGCCCTGCCCTGCTCCACTCCCTGCCGGTTCGAATAGATCTGCCGCGTGCCGTGCGTGCCGGGTCAGCTCTCGCTGGAGGTACGCTCCGCGGTAACGGGGATCGAGACGCGGGCTGGAGAAATGTTGCTCGACCTCCGTCGCCGCCTCAGCGGCGTCCAGCAGCCGGGGAACCTGGGCGTCGCCAGTCAGTTGGAGGCGGATCTTAGTGTGCAGTTCATCCCGGTTCGTGAATAGCTGCCATGCGCTGCGGGGGTCATGCGGCGCTTCTAAATAGAGATGCTTGGCATTCTCCTCACGGTCAGCGCTGGCCGGATGGGTGGCCCACATTTGTGGAGGTTGTGCAAATCCCTGCTTGAAGAGTCGGCGCTGGGCAGGCGCCTCGTCACCCGCAGGCGGGATTTCGCCCCACCAGGCGTCAGCCTTGATCTGACCAAGCTTCGAGCGGACCAGAGTGTGGACACCAAATACATCCTTCGGCAGCTGTTCTCGACGGAGTTGGCCTGCGAGAAATCGAGCGGTCCGGTCCCACGCTTCATCAGCTGCCCTGAGCTTGTGCAAGGCGTGAATAAGCTCGTCGCTGCCCGTAAGCGCGACCGCCACGAGATCGGCTTGGAACTCCATCTGCCGGGACAGGGCTCGCTGGGCCAACACCACTAGAGAAAGCAGAGAATCGAGCAGCGAGCGAACCGACCAGACGACAAGTTTTAGGACCCAGCCGATCCACGCCAGGCGCAGGTCTATGCGGCTGATGCTGCTTAGCAACTCGTCCAGCCAATCGCGTCGGTTCACCAGCGCCATGGCCACCTGCTGGGCGATGTAGACCCAGCTACCGACTGCCATGCTCCGCTGGGCGAAGTGGCCGAATTCGTGGGCCAGCACCGCCTTAAGTTCGCTAAGAGTCAGAACGTTGACCAACGGCAGGCCAATTACAAGGTTCTTGCGCATCGGAAGGAGCAGGTTCATTAACGAGATGTCGTAGAAAACCGCCGCGTTGACCTCGGGAGAGAGGAACACTCTATGGGGCCTGGGAGCACCCACCTCGTCAGCAAGACGATGCAAGAAGGCGAATAGCGCCGGCTGGGTTTCTGCTGTCACCTCAGTGTTGGAACTTTCGCCACCGTGACTGACGAAGAAGAGGCCCTTAAGCATGAAGATTGAGAGCAGGCCGCAGCTCACCCCTGCGAACAGGAGGGGCATCTGATGGTCAGCGCTGCCATCGAAAATCGCTAGGAGTGCACGGATACTCGTCTGTACAAACCAGCAGGCGAGGCCGAGGTACGCCAGGAAGAACATCAGCAGTGTTCCTACCGCAATTCTGGCCTGGCGGCGGTAGCGCGCATTCGGGCGGATTAGATCGGCTGGAACGTCTACCGGGCCTCGTGGATAGAGGTCGCCTATCGGGGTATCCAAAGAGTGGTTCTCCTGAGCTGACTAGTGGACTACCAGCTTTCGGGTATCACACGGGCCAGACCAGCCCAACCACTCGACAGAGAAAGTCGATATGGACTCATCCTCCCCGTGGAGTACCGACTTCATCTCGACTTTTGCCATGGGATCTAAGCGAAAATGGGTGGTTTGAATAAAGTTTGGATGGACCTTCGATCTCGAGGGTTCCTGAATTTTAAATGAACGAATTTCTGTATTGCTTCCTTTATTCATAGAGCTTTTGATGGCAATGAGCAATATTTGTGGCTACCAATCTCTCTCAAAATAATGACGAGGTTTATGCGAAACCCTTCCCTTTGGGATTTGTTTTGCTACTTGCGGTAAGGAAGTGCGTTTTTATCGCTACCAATGTCATAAAGGGTGTAATTCAAACCAGCTCCAATTCCAACTTTTCATTGGCCAGTAGTTGATTTCAGTTACTTCTTATAAGGAACAGTTACTTTTTGTCCTTTCACGCCTGCAGAAGCAACAAAAACTAATGCAGCCTCATCACCAACACTTTCGCAATAATGAACACTGTCTTGAGGAGTGGCGAAACTTTCTCCAGGACCTACTTGTAGTGCTTTGCCATTGAGGGTTCCACAGGAAAGGCTCCCTTTCACCACATATGCAATTCCTGGTTGGGAGTGGAAATGAAGAGGTGTTTTAAAACCTGGTTGAGCAGTGATTCTCTGAAGTGTCATTTGCGCTTTGCCTTTGGGATAGTCATAAGAATCACCATTCCATGACTCAGTCGCACTTATAAGAGTTTCGACAATTACAGGTTCAACATTTTCAGATGTTTCTTTTTTGGAACTACAGGCGAATAGTGGTAAAGCCATTCCAGTAGTTAATGCAAATAGTAAAAGGCGCCGCATTTTTGTATTAAGGACCAGTGATGGATTTATTGCTGTTTTCATATTAAGGACGTCTGAGAAATGTAAAGAGCAATCATTCTATTTACTGATAGCTTTCTTTTTGTATTTCGTGCCTTGTTTTGATTGGTTTGAAAGTTCGAACCGGATTTATGGATTCCTTCTAATCCATGGATAACAATGACTTTTAACTGTTCATTAGCCAGTAGTTAATTTCAGTCATATCAATGGAACTCTGAAAATGACAGTATAAAACTATTTAAAATTACTTTTCAAACAATAGATTGCAATATCGTTCAACTCTATATTTGGGCTCAAACTTCCATTGGTTTAACACACCAGCAGCACCCTTGAAGACAAGCTTGTAACCTAATTTTTCCATTATTTTAATAATCTCATAAACATTGAATATATACATTGGATCGCGCTTCTCTAAAAGGTATTCAGAACCTGTCGTACTTATATAAGTTGGATTTTCTCCGGCAGGCAACTTTGTAAATAAGAACCATTTTTTATTGACGGCTGAAAGCTCTCTTAGTTTTTGCTCATAGTCAATTGCATATTGAAGAGCAGATCCTATTAGAATAATATCAAATTCTTCGTTTGGAATATTCTCCGAAAAGATAAGTGAATTATCATCAAACATATTTTCACCTGCCTTGCAGCAATCAGATGACTCGATAATTACGTACTTTTTCAGTTTCTTTAGGCAGCCAAATTTAGTAGGTAAATACGAAAATCCTGTTGCACCTCCCCAGTCCAGAACTGATTGTTCTTTTTCTTGGGTTGATATTAATAATGGCAGAAGGTCTAAATCAACCTTGACGCAAGGAGCTATGAACTTCCCTTCATTCTGATTGATTAGATTGCTTGTATGTTTAACCGCTATGTTAGACCAGCGAGCAAGGTGCTGATCAGTAAAGAACAATTGATTATATTTTTGCTTGCCAGGTAAATCATTAAGATTCAGGATGACTCCTTTAAAAGGTTGATAGCACCCCCAATGTGCATCAATTATTCCTTTGATAATTGTTATTAGATATTTTGGTAAAATCCTTTTAATAATGCTTTTCATAGAGTTTGCCCAAAGGGATGAACTAAGTAAACTGTCTCTGTACTAATTACAAAGCAGCCTTTACTCTACCTCTTTGGTTGTGGATAGTAGCTGATGAAGACTAGGAGGATGATAATGTGTAATCAGACTTCTTAGCTTTTTCATCCGTTTGATGATCATAAAGAGAACTTTTGATCTTGCTTTTCTCTTCTTTTTTATATAATCAATCAATTGATTGATACGTTTACATTTATAATAAAGTTCGGATAGAAAATCTTGATTCGCTGAGATCGGTTTCTATCAAACAAAGGGAAGTTCTCATTGGCCAGTAGCTAATTTCATTTTTGTCTTCTCTACTAATAGTGCTTCTGAGGCTACTGAGCAACTTTTAGTTACTCTCCAGCGATTTCTTCACTCTCTCTACTTGTAGGCCATAGAAATCGCCCTGTAGTATTGCCGTCTTCTTTCTTTGATTAGATAGGATGTAAGAAGAAAATCTTATAGCCAGATCAAAACTAAATGATTAATGACTCTTTCAATTGGGCAAGTATTGTTGGTATAGCACTCATGATTGCAAGTCTATGGACTCTTTCTATCGATGGAAAGATAAAAAGAGGTTATGACGTAATAATTGCCCTAGTGCTTTTTGTTGATGGCTTAATTCTTTTTTTTCAAGGATGGCGACTAGACCCAATTTCCCAGTTTGCTCAATTCTTGTTTGCTGCTCTTGTGCTTTTTATTTCATATGAGAACCTTCGCTTAAGAAAGTCTTTTTTTAGATTATTAAGGAGCTCTAGAGAAAAGATTGAAGAAAAGGAAGGTTGGCCTGAAGAAGAGATGATTAGGCAAAAAGCATTTCCTGATCTTAGATTGAATGATTCGCTTAATCAGAGAGAATTAAGCACTGATCATAATAAATCCGATAATGCAAAAAAATATCATCGCAATATTGGTGTTCATAGATATGAAGACTTAGAACTTATGGAAGATAATGATGTGTATGAAATAATCAAGCTGCATCTTTTAGGAATCAGTAATGGCGATATTAAGCCTGAGCCAGGAGAAGTGCAGTATTTACAAGAGATTCTGAATGATATGAATATCAATAAATAGATTTATTTTAAGGCTTATATCATGCTTACTCTTTATTATTTTTCTTTTTAAAAATTCTTTCTCCTAATTATTTTCCCTTATTAGAAAGACTAGTCTTTTACGTAATGGCAGTTATTACTTGCTTATACCCTGCTATTTCTCAGAGCTATGTTAAAGAAGAGGCTCCTTTAGGCTTGCTGGAATTTTCCTGGAATTAGAGCCTAGTTTGCCTATCTCATATTTTGCCTCGGCGATTGGTCATTCAATAGAAGTTCACTTAGAAAGTTATGCCCGTTTTGTTCCTGATCGAACTGCTGATCTTTACGGTACAAGAAATAAAGCTGCTAAGACTGCATAATTTAAATATGAAACGCTTACTACTTCCATTAATCGGAGGCCTTTTGATTATTGGGTGTCAAGGTGACCAGATCAAAGATACAACAGAAGAACCGTTTTATGTAGGCCTTCAAATGGGTATTACATACAAAATGTTCTTACATGAAAAGCAACCTATAGACGGCGGAATTAGGTACAAATTTAGAACCAGAGTCGAATATTCCAGTGATACACCTACTCGCATAAATGATTGGCGTGTTGCGGATTGCTTGAAATCAACTATTGATGACTATCTAGTCCCTGCCCTATCAAGGAGTGGAGTTGAGAAAGGGATGCCCTTTTTGATCAGAGCAGTTTGTGGCGATATGGGGTAATGAAGAACTTTTTATTGGCACCGTTAATACTTAGATTGACTGCACCTTTTCAAGCAAGAGATTCTGATGGAAATCTTTCACAAAGCTCAGAGTCTTGGCAAACCTAGTGCTTTTCAAATGACCATCACCGAACTTGAATCAGGTCAAAAACAAAGTCATTGGCTCTGGCCTGTTCTTCCACAGTTACAAGAACTCGGCTTCTCGAAAATGTCCGAAGACTATGGGATGAAGGATCTAGAAGAAGCCAAGCAAGTTTGCTAGTACTTCAAGAATCTCTAGACAGAATAGAAAGCGTCCGTGATTGGCTCTTCGGCTATATCAAGTGATCTATAACTTCTAATACAATTTTCCAACTGTTCTTTCCAGTGTTTACTGGGAATAAGATTTCTTAGATGGATAAGAAGAAAATATTATTTATTGACATATACCGTGAGCTTGGATATCGCATCAATAAAGATGTTAATGGCGGGTATGGAACAGGAAATAACTATGGTGGTAACGGTTTTACTAGATTTTTAGCTAGATACCAAAAAGAGAGTATATTCTGGCCACCTCTGTATTTTGTGAGCACTATATCTGCTGTTCATAATCTGGGACATCAGTGTCAATATTCGACCGAGTTAATATTTACAGAATCATTCGACATATTTATTTTTAGCAGCTCTATAGTCACTTGCGAAAGTGAAATAAAAGCCGCACAACAATTAAAATATTTAGGAAAGCCTATTCTATTCGTAGGTTCATTTGCATCAAATAATCCAGAAAAATATATTGAAGCTGGTTTTAATGTATTAATAGGTGAACCTGATACTTCTATATGGTTTAATCCAGAAATAATAAATTCTTTGTCTAGTGAATCTCAAAAGATATCCCCCGCTGTTTTAGAAGGTGATGTGAATCAACTTCCAGAACCAAACTGGGAAATTATATTAAAGCATAAGAAGCCTGTAATGGGATTTTTAGGCTCTGGAACAAGTATTCCTCTTTCATCTAGCAGAGGATGTCCTTATTCGTGTTTTAACTATTGTGTTTACCCACTTCAACAAGGGCGGAGGTCTAGACTTGAAAGTGCCCAGAGAGTTGTAAATCAATTAGAATATTATCGGAATTATTTAGGCGTAAAGAGCTTTCTATTTAGAGACCCAGTATTTACTTTAAATAGAGGTCATGTAATTCAAATTTGCGAAGAGATAATACGAAGAAAGCTCAAGATTGTATGGGGAGCTGAATTGCATTTAAAGGATTTAGATAAAGAGCTTATTAAAATTATGTCAAGAGCAGGTTTGCGAATAGTCTTTGTAGGAATTGAATCAATTAATCCAGAGTCAATAAAGGAAACACGTAGGCAGAATGCCACTAATGAACAGCAGCTTAGATCTATTAGAGAATTAGAGAATCAAGGAATATCTGTCAAGGCTATGTTCATAATTGGTTTTCCTGGAGATAATATGAAGAATGCTATTAAAACTATTGAATATGCATCGAAGCTCCCAGTCACGTATCTTCAATTTAGTGTTTTCACTCCATACCCAGGTACTCCAATTTATTCCGAGTATAAAGATAGAATCATAGCTAGCAAATTTGAAGACTATACTCAATGGGACCTGGTTTTCAAACATGAGAACTTAAGGCCAGAGGATGTTAAGTTTTTGCTTACAAAAGCATATGGTATTTTTTATACTTCAGCTTTTCGACTTATAAAGATAACCTATCGCCTGCTGAAAATTGAAGCAAGAAAGCGGTTTGGGTTTTTCTGAGAAACCAAGCATAATATTAATTGGGAGAACTGGCTGCCTTGCAAGGGCCTTGAAAAGGTATTTAGAGAAGGAGAAAATACAAACTATCACTATTGATATTAGTCGGAAGGATAGAATTACGAATAGTGAAGATCTTTATAATATTTTTGATAAAAGATGGCCACAATGTAATTCATGCATAGTGATTAATTTAATAGCATCTCTTCAGCCAAAAACAAATTCAGATTTCTATGTAAACAGTTTTCTAGCGAGAGACTTACTTAATTATAAGACATCTATACCGAAGTTTTTGATTCACATTAGTACGATTAACGCAGAGATTGGAGAGTTACAGGATCTATACACTAAACAAAAGAGGTTGTGCGAGGAAGCTCTCCAAAAGTCATATTTTTCTAATTATATAGTTTTAAGGATGCCTCTACTTATTCCCATCGATGACCTTAGAACTGGAAAAAGTATTCCAATTAATTACAAGAAGCTCCTTACTCTTTTACAATTTCCATTTATCTCATTAGTACCACCCTCAAGGAACACTTATAGGGCAATAGACGTATCAGAAGCCTGTAATGAGATTCTCGAATTTATTAGAGGAAGATCAATTTTACAAGGTATGCAGACTTACACCCTCGCAGGGGAGAAAGTTATGAGCCTTCTAGATATCTCTGAGACCATTTTGGAAATCACAAAAAAAAAGGGACCCTTTTTGATGATTCAAATTTTATTTCCCTGGAAGCTGCTAGATATTATTCTTAGTAAGTTCCCATCAATACATGCTGTATTTAAAGAAAATACAACATTACAGCAATTCTTAAAAGTTGCACGCTAAACACATTGTGAATATACAGTCATAATTAAATGGCTAAGGTTTTTTAATTTGCTCAAATCTTTATAGGCTGTTCTAAACGAATCTAGATGAAGAAGCATAATTCCATAAAATACAATCATAATTCCTGTTATTTCTGCTCTAAAAGTCAAGGTATTGTTGATTAAATAATTGGATGTCTCTTTTATAAGTATTTTAAACTATTTTTAAAAGAAATTGATTGAGTTCAGGTTTGATTGCTTTTTAGTTATTAACTTATACATAGTGATTTAAACATAGAAAGCAATTTTTAAAAGCAAGTTTAACAATATCTCATTGCATCAAAATTACCGAAATAAACGTCGAGTAATTATGGATTAGGTAATCCAAATTAAGAGCCACTAACGGACGTTTCTTTTTTTGTCTATTTAGTCTAGAATAAATAAAAGAACACACTGATTCTTGTGGAGTTTCGATTTAGCTTTATGCAAGGTAAAACTGCAAATGCCTTTAGGAGAAAAATTCTTCCAATCTATGAATCTCTCCCTTTCGTATTAACCTTATTGCTAGGTACAGTACTGGGAATATATTCTAGGATCGAACCTATTGTTAATACAGAGTTTCTAGAAACACAAATTAATATCTTTGGTATTCAATCAACACGAAATCAATTTATTTTTTATGCATTCTTAACCTCAACTTTCTTATTATTTTCAATAGCGCTATTGTTCACCCTAAGTTCAAAAACTCATTATCAGAATAATCTTTCTGATGACTATTCTCCTAAGGCTAAAACTTTATTAAATTATCTTATTCCTATAATTATACTTCTAGTTATAGGAGGTGGAGTTTTTAGAGTACCGCTCGCGGTTACATGCTTTATTGCTCTAATAATCAATTTCTTAACTATTCCCTCTATTTTTAAGCTCTCTAGGGTTTTGTCATTTGCCAGCTATGGAGTTTTCATACCCTACATTGTCCTTTGTTATATTGTGCCAGTTTTTTTCCAGTACCCTATCTCAAATGTTGATAATTTGATCTCCTATGAATTTCATCACGCAGCTACAATTATACCTGGTGTAGAAGCCATAAAAGGGATACATTTACCAGATCCATCAACTTTTTATTACGGCTTTTTAATTCCTTTTTTAACAAAGGGTTTTGCTTTAATTGGCGGAATTAATATTATTAATGAATTAACTACTATTAAGGTAGTTCAATTCTTTAATATTATTGCAAGTGCTCTGGCTTTCGGCTGTGTATATATCAGCTGTCAAAGAGGATTTCGATGGTTGTCTTTACTAACGCTACCTCTTTTGCCATCGCTCTCTCTTAGTCATAAGGCTATATCTCATCCTAATCAATCAGGAATTCGCTACTTTTCTCTTTTTGTTGCTTTACTACTTCTTAGCTGGATTGATAGACTAACAAACAAAGGAAAATACATACTAGTTCTCTCAGTTTTCTCTGGTCTATCCCTTGCTCTTAATATTGAGCTAGGAGTTGTTATATTTTTTGGATTCTTTGCTTATATAATCACGCAGTCATTTCTTGATAAATATACAGCTAAAGGTTATTTGTGGATCACGATTTGTTTTTTACTATTGGTGATATCTTCCTACCTCCTTTCTTCACTTATACTCGTAAAATTATTTACTAATTCTTCAACTATTACACAAATAAGTCCATTCTTTACTCTAATGGGAGTAAAGGGTTATGGAGGCATCTCTTCATGGCCATCTGTGCTAGCTTTAGCAGCTTTCTTTATAGCAATTGTCAACCTGACTAACACAGTTCTTCTAGGATTTATTGATAATGGGTTGAACTCAGAAAAATTTATAAATCCTTTCTCGATAGCTTTATCCATCATGATACTTGCTTGGATGCCATATTATATAAATAAGCAAGGAGATTGGAATCTATGGTTTTTCCCGTTTTTTGTGTTTCTCCTTTTAATCTCTAACTTTAGGCAAACATCCCTTCAAGGTCTTTCACCAGCCAAAAACCATTGGTTCCTTTCCTCGGGGGTAATTGCAATTTTTCTTCTCATATCTGTTTATTCCTATAACTATAAAGAAGGTCTATCATACTCTAAAAAGTTTATATATGATGCAGCCCATAATCAATGCAAATTAATTGTACCTTTCTCTGCGAGTACACCCTGTTATGATCAATCAATAACTAAAAGACTTTCGACTCTTGATCCATATCTTCAAGAAATTAATAACAAATCAGACTATTGGGTTTTTTCACCATTTCATGAGACGACCTTAAGACTGAATGGCTTTAATGAAGGTTATCCATGGTATATACATACGGGAGCAATAACGAAAAAGGATATGCGACTTAGATCTCTTTTTATAGATCAACATGGTCCCAAGTATCTTCTGTTTCCATCTCTTAGTTCTCAGGATTCAGCTTATGCCTTGGAGCACTTACGTCATTCAGATTATTTACTCGAATCCATTTCAGAATATACTTATCAAGAAAATCATGATGGTTGGAGAATTTACCGAAGAAGAGCATAGCTATAATCAAACTTCGTGAACCTTATGATATATCTGATTTACGAAATCTTAGCTTTGGGAAACCCTTCTTTTTTAAGAATGATAAAATCCTAATTAGATAGTAACGCTATACCTTATAATTAAACAATAGATTACATCCCTCCAACTTGTCATCAAATAAACTAATTAATATGCAAAATACTAGCTGCCCTAAGAACAAAAAATATATAGATATGAATATCCGTTCAAATAATTTTTTGTTTATCAATATATTACTGTTTCTCCTTTTAATTCCAGGGGTTATATGGTCTAAAAAAGCTAACCTTTCCGGCTTAGATTCAATAATTTTAGAAGTTAATAGCATCATTACCTATATTTCTAATCAAGTAGGATTACCACGATACTTAATCCAAAAAGGTCTTAGCTTTTTATTAATTACCTCACCAATATGGATCATAGTTGGTTATGAACTTTTCGAGACAAGACGACGCAGAAGAAATGATCAAAATGTTTCTAGTATTGCAAGAATTAAATTTTCAGATGGATATAAGAATGCAGACATATGGTATTATGTTTTTTCAACGCTTAAAGGTCAGTTTGCCTTTATTACTGTATTGCTAACAATTGGACTTTCAAGATACAATCCTAAATTTCTCTTAGCTGTAAATGAATTTTTACTTTCTACGACTCATGATTATATAAAAGATCTCAGTAGATTTAATACCATCATTGTATTTGCAATTATACTTCTTTGCCTTGACTTTACAGCTTTCTTTGCACATTGGCTTGAGCACAAAGTCCCAATGATATGGGATTGGCATGAATTTCACCATTCTGCTACTGAAATGACTATATTCAATATATTTAGGGTATTACCACTCGAAGAGGTTTTTCATGGACTTCTACTTCAACCTCTAAATTTCACAGCAAATACTCTTCTTTTAGATACTTATTTATTAAATGGGGATATAATACCTTTGTCAATGTATATTGTATTTGAAGGTTATATATTATTTGTAGGTTACTTTGGCCACTCTAATACAAAAATCATTTACCCTAGGACTGTAAACTGGATACTAATGAGCCCTGGGATTCATTGGATTCATCATTCTACTAAACCAGAGCATTTTGACAGCAATTTAGGTGTTGTTTTTTCTATATGGGATAGATTATTTGGTACTTATTTAGATGACAGTCATATAGCAGATATTCCAAGTTATGGTGTAACAGGTACCGATTATAATAAATATCATCCTTTATATGCCTTTACGGTTCTCCCAATAATTAAGTTTAAAAGAAGAGTTAAGAAAATACTTACAGTGTCTTCTTTGGCTAAATAAAGAGGACTTTTAGGCGGATCCTATCACTTTGATTTGATTCCCACCGTCGCTTAATTTTATCCACTTCTTTTCTTCCTCATCACTAAGGGTCTCTACCCTTCTTGCATACACGACATCTGCATTTAACTCTTCGATCATTTATAACCAAAGAAGTCCCATAAGTCTTCCTGACTGTTAAAGCAGCGATCACTCCACTCATATTTTTTATTCCTCTTCACATTTTCATACTCATAGCACTCATCGAAATAATCTGTCCTATAACGCTCTACTAACGCAAACTCCTTTTGCTCTCCCTCTAGGAGTTTGTGTCGTACACGCTCCACCAATTATAAAAACCCGCATTACTTTTTCAGTTTAGAGCGAAGGACTAACTGACGCTTAAGTTTCACATTCTCGCCTTTTAGTTCTTCCATCTCCTTCTGATACTTGTCGATCAGATAAACAGTTCGAAAATCAATTTGATATAGCTATGACGATTCGAGTTTTAGAGCTACCTGAAAACTCATGGTAGGTACAGATGAGTTATTGGCTGTTTGTGCACTTCTTGAAATGCCTTCAAATTCGCGTATTAGCTGTCTAAACAAAGACAGCTCTCAAAATAGATCGATTATCTCCAGAACTGAAAATGTTTTAGACGTCCTGCGGAGAGAGGATTTATATGGTTTTGAGCCTGATAGGGCTCACTTTCATTGCTTTGATGGTGTTGAGGCCTAGGCAATAAAAAAGGCCCTTGCGAAACGCTCCGGACCTGGGTGATGGGGATCTTATTTCTAAGGGAGATTCGACTCAAAATCAACCCCCCACTAGTAGTGCTTTTACTTATAATTTGTATAAGTCACACTATAAATAGTGTGTTTCTACCGATGACAAATCCCTTGACAGTGACTAGTGTCATCTTAATGGCCGGGTGATGGGGATCAAACGGTCTTAATAAAAAGAGCCTCTTTTTTGCACGGGGCTTTTCTTCTTTTGCAGGGGGATGACTAGTTATTCAGTTTTCAAGGTTTTAAAAAGGTTCAAAGTTCGAACAGGATTTAGAGATTACTTCTAATCCTTGTCCTTAGTCTTCTCTTTTGCTATTGAGTCACAACGAAAATGGAAGTTTGAAGAGAGTTTGGATAGGCTTTCGAGCTAGGGAATCTCTGCTTATCTGTATTCTGGCATGTTTGCATAAACAGGGGAATCGGATTTTCATGCGATCCCTAACTTCATTGCTGCTTTAACCCTTCTTACTACTGCGTCATCAATATCGTTGTCGGTTTGAAGGGCTAACCACTCCAAGGCAGAAATGATCCAAGCCTTCATTTGTTTCTTGAAAAGCTTTTTAAGGGTCAAGAACAACATGGGCTTGAATAATAAAAAAAAGAATCCTGCAATACTAGTCATTCTTTAAAGCTCATTCACTAAGAAGCTAGCTGTTTTCTTCCCTAAGGATCTACTAGCTCTTGGTACTTAGTAATGCAAGTTTGGATAAATTTCGGATAAAAATTTCTAATTCGCTGAGATTGCTTAATATCAAATCAAGGGGAGTTGTTATTGGCCAGTAGTTAATTCAGTCATATTTGCTTGCGCCAGGCTTCATAATATGAATTTACTCCTGATTTGTGTAAGAGCTTTGCCATATGTATTGACCATTATTTTGATCTGACTCAACAGCAATGCAATTACAGGCAATATTCCAGAGAGCCTTATGGATTGGAACTGGGTTGAAAAGATAGGCCTTAGGGAAAGCTTTCTTAATTGCATTTGTTGCCTCTCTCGCATGGTAATGAGGAATTGTTGGGAAAATGTGGTGAATTACGTGACTGGAGCCAATCTGATGATGTAGGAAATTAAGAATTTTTCCATAAGGTCGATCAATTGAAAGGAAGGCGCCTCTCATAAAAGAGAAGTCTGAGTTGGCTAGGTGGGGAACATCTGTATCCGTATGATGAAGCCAGGTGTATAGAACTAGCCAGCAATTGACTACTATTAACGGACCTACATACATTGCGATTAAAGGAGTTATTCCATACTTAAGCCCTGCCATAAAAAGGCCTACTAATACAACAGCTATCCCAAGATCTGAGATCCAAACCTTCTTTGTCCAATTTGAAGACCAAAGTTTTTTAGAGAAGGGTTCCCTTGGCCAAAAGTGGTTTGTAGTCCCGTATTTAGGCCCCCCTGTGCTGCCAGTCAATAAATATGCAGGCCAACCAAAGCCAAGGTGTAATAGGAGTTGAATTAGCCCGTATCTAGTTTTACCTAGAGAAGTTGCGAGAGCTAATTCGTTCTCTCCTCCAACTTTTTCGTTAATTCCATTGCCACCGACAACTAATGGCACGTGAGTCTCGCCATCAGTTATGTGATTGGTAAAACGATGATGAATGGAATGTGACCGTTGCCAAGAAAAATATGGAACGAGTAAGAACGAGTGCAGCAGATAACCAATAAATGTTTGCAAAGATCGATTATCCGAGAAGGCTCCATGCCCACATTCGTGTGCGATAACCCAGAAGCCCATTGCGGTAGTCCCTGAAATAAAGGCATAGAGAATCCAAACAGGAATCATTGCTTGAGTGAAAGGAATAGCTAGTCCTATCGCGACAATTACTGCCTGGATTGCAACTGATTGAAAAAGGTAGGCCAATGAAGTTGACGTCTGACGTGCAAAACAGTGCTTAGGCACAACTTCTGTAATTGCCTTCATGCTTGGTATATCAATCATTTTTATACCAAGAGCTTTTCCCTTGAGACCAGACAAGCGAAAATCCCGAATTTTTTTTTGGGTTGGGATAGAAGGTTGTGTTTTATCCAAGCGGATCAATTGTTTTGTGAACCAAAAGGGTCTTCTCTCAAAAGAGATAGCAAACCTTTTACTGAAAACCAAACCTATTGGTAGATGGGGCTTTGCCTACTATTTGTTTTGAGAGCAGGATCACGATATCTGATAATAGCTTGCCAGTCTTGTCTGGAAAAGGTTTTGTCGATTCCTTGAGATCGACTGGTGTCAAAGCTTTTTAACTTGTCATTCGTCATCTTCGTCGTATTTCTAATTCAATAGATGCTTGTCCAAAGCATTTACTTTCTTTTGATTCCCTTTGAATAATGGATTTTTCTTGACCTGATTCTATTGATAAAGCTATCGAGGCAGGTTTAGAACTTGATAGCAGTCCAATCCCTTTGGAGATGCTCAACCTTTGCCGAGAAGTTATGGGTAAAGAAGGAGCAAGAAAAAGAAGTGGAGTGAAAAAATCAATGCAGATCGAATAGTGCGTTCTGGTGCAACGCACCTTGATAAAGAGACTCTTAATCAGCGGCTGATCGATGCCGGTTGGACAGGTTTAAACCCAAGAGTCCTTATCGTTCCTTTAGGTTCAAACTAATGAATGATGAAAGGAAAATTCATACAATATTCCATATTCCATATTCCATATTCCATATTCCATATTCCATATTCCATATTCCATGTGTCAAATTTCGCGTATTTAAATCCGGATGAAATCTATAGCATCAATTATTATTCTTTAACAACTTATGAGAAAAATCATAAGAATTTCCCTTCAACTGAATCATTGTTAAGCTCATTACATGAGCGCGAATTACTATAAACTTTTCAGTATTTGTTTGGCTGTAGATTTCATTCAGAAGAAAAATATTGGCCTCATTTTATCATTAGGACCTGGACTTTCTTTACTGGAATATATCCTCAACCTTGTTCTGGGGGGCAATGTTGATATTTTAGTCACAGATTTTGATAGCTTTTTCATAGATTCTGCAAAGAGGTATTTATCTACAGCAATAAGAGCAGATATTTTTGATACGCATCATGGAAGTGTTGATGAACTTTTTTCTTGAAAGAATATAAAATCTAAGAGTACTATTTTATGGTGATCTGCTTATACAATGAACTCTCAGCAATTTATAGTACTATTGAGATCTTTGAAAGAGAATGGTCTAGAATAAATAATTGGTTTCCATGCTGGCTTTTTAGCGTTGAGAAGACTCATCAGCCTAGCAATAACTGGGAATTATTTTTTTCGAAGATAACCTAATAAGAAAGGTAAACTTCATTGTTATAGTCTGACGAGCAAAGAACTTTAAGTAATTTATAAAGCCGGTGGTTTTGTTGTTAAGAAAGAGATTCTTCAGAGCCTTTCAATGTATTAATATATTTCATTTTTGAGATTAAATTAACAAAAGAAATGCCTTAAGTTGAGCATCTGATAGTTGATAGAACCTAAATACATTTGTATTACCTTAGTGGCTTTCGTTCCTATTTGGATAACATTCACTTTTTTCTGTTTTTCTTTTCTCTGGTTAGTGCATCATTTTCTAATGTTGTATTGATTAAACCTTGGTAATCACCACCAGCTGACGCAATACTAAACATGATGAGAAAACCTAGTCCAGTAATAATCGTTATAATCCAGGTGCCGGTCCCCATATTGAGAGGGATTGCGAATAATGTGTATGGCATTTTGAATTAGTCAATATAGAAATCTTAGGCATTTTCTTAACCTAGGCAAAGACAATATGAACTAATCTATGTATAGATGCTGAGAGGAAATGCTTCCTAATTTAATCAGCAAACATTCCACCTACTGATATCTCTTTTCTAGTTTCTGGGGATGGATATTGCCGGTAATACAAGACCATTCCACCGACTAGAGCTGTTGCAAGCAGTGTTAAACCAATTAAAGATCTCTTTTTGTTAGGAGCATTTGCTTGTATTTTCCTTGGTTTTGTTCGCACCTCATGGATACAGCTAGTCACTTTGATAAGATCCCAGACCTCATATTGGTCATATGAAGATAAGTCTTTCCCTGGAACCCCACTCCCTTCTTGTAACCCTTCGGCCTTCAATTTTGCTCTTATTAATGCTTTTCTTTCAGCACTAGACATTGCCTTAAAGCGTTGTTTTCTCTCTTTACTGGTCTCTTGACTTGCCATGCCTCTTGCTTTCTTTTAACTCAATAATTTCATATTAAGGATTCTCTTCGTAGTCAGCATCCGAGAATTACCTATCTCCTTAGATCTCCACTAGCAAGTGATAGACATCTTTGTCGTACTTCTTACTCATCATTAGGAAAGTGGAGCTCGTCTTTTCTTTTGCTTCTTCTTGATTGAGGCGTAGCTTTTCTTCTTTCATTGCTGTCTTTTCTGTTTAGTTTTTATAAAGCTACTGTAGGTCCTAGGCCTAAGGCTTATTGAGTTTCTATTCTCTATCGATTTGGTAATATACCTAAGATGGATTCACTTATGAAGATCAACTTACATTGATGAATTAATTAGCAAGATTATGCGTCAAAACTGCTGAAAGGAAAGCCTCATTTAAGGGTTCTAAAGGGTCACTGCACCACTCACTCATAGCAGTCCTCATGGCACAGGACCCCTTCCTATAGGCGATTGTCATTTCTAGACCTGTTAGTTGATGAGTGCCTAATAATATCTGAAAAACTAGTTCGGGATCACTATGCTTATGAGCTTGTAGATAAGGAGCTAATTGTTTCAATCCATCCTCAGTAGAAATTCTTTTTGCTTTGATTTCTGCTTCAAAAAGTGACTTGGCTACTCGTCCATACTCTTGTGCCCCGCTATTAGAAAAAATTTCTTTTAATTCTGATTTTCTATTGGTTTCTTCTTCGGATGAATTATTGCTTATGCCAAGAGTTCTTTCTATTTTCAAGAGTCTCTTTTCAAGTACATCATCAAAATCCACATGTGAATCGTTACTTAGTTTCTCAGTGACAAATTGTGTTAGTGTTTTTCCACTTTTAATGGCAAGAGACTTTAGTTTTAATAGTAATTCTGGATCAATATTTATATTTAGCTGAGTTCGATCTTTTGCCATTTTAGTTTGCTTTTATTCATAGTATACAAGGTTTCGTTGCCCTGAGGTTTTGCAAGTCATAGATGGTTGCTGGACTTCATGCCAGGGCTTGATAGTCCCATAGTCTTGGGACCCTCGGAAAGAAGAGATGGCTGCTTGATGGAGTAGTCAATTCTTGACTGGACCGTTGAATAGTTTGTTCACTTTAAGACGGGTGAGCTGATTGGAGAGGATCAGTGGAGAGGTTTCAGATAGAGATTGTCCGGTCAATCTACAGAGCCTCTTTGGATGAGCGCACAGTCAAGTTCACTACTCCTGAGAAATTGTGAGTTTCCGATAGGAGAACTGCTTTAATCTCTTACTATCCCTTCAACCTGTGAGGTTAGTTAATGGGACTGTATGAAAATGGCCCATTGGCGCCTTTGTTGAATACTTCTGTTGCAAAGGCGCTAAACCAAACTGCTGATCTCCATAAGACGCTTTTGTATGAACTGACAGATGAACTTAACTACTATCATGCTCTTGACTGGAAGCCTCGTCAATATGATCTACTTCTGGGAAATTGGCTGATATATTTTATACATATTGTGTATGAGCGTTGGCATTTTATTCGGATTGCTCAATTGCAACAGCTAAATACGACTTTTGATAATGATTTCTACCCCAGCTTTTTGATCACACCAACTCAAAGAGATTTAGCTAGTCATTCTATTGCTTCACATATACGTACCTTTTCTGAGGATCACACAGATAAGATTTTTGATTTCCCTGAAAGCATGAACTGTCTTTCAGGCTACAACACTTTCACCTTGCCACTGCCAATACAGATACACGACACATATTTTATTCGCGACACTAATTTGCATTCTTTATTTAGATTATTATCTGGGGCGTTTCAAATGTCCAAGCTTCTACCTCTAGCTTCTCCTATCTTATTCTTTAACTTAAGGTATTCTAAACTTAGTATTGACAAGACCTGGAGGCTTGATCTTGCAGCGCATGATGTTTCTACCGTCACTTCGACATGCAGAACACTCCTTAAGCCATATTTGCCTGTAGAGTTGGTTGAAGGATTTCAACATTTATACAAAAGCTCCCGAAATAATTCTATAAAATTCCTTTATTCTGCTAATTCTATTCACCATCATATTCCATTTAAATTCCTAGCTGCAAGAAATCCTTCTATTAAACTTCTTACTCATCAACATGGTGGGTGCTATGCGCTTGATCACTCTTATATTGAAGAAGATTATGAGCGAAGAGTTAGCGACATCTTTTATACTTGGGGTTGGGTAGAGGATGATAAGACGAGACCTCTACCTGTTCCCCAAAGAATCAATCCAATTCCTGTCCATAATAGAAAAGGGATTTTATTGAAGTGTGTGAATTACCCAAAGCAGGTTCATAAGTTCTTCTATCATCATATAGGACAGCAAGTTGATCTTTTGATTAATGATTCAATTACTTTTGCTGGCATTATTAGTGATCTAGAGCTCGAAATTTCCTATTATGCTAGAGATTACGATTGGAATGTCCGAGGAAGATTTACTTCTTCTAATCTATCTATACCAGAGAAATCTAGATTAACTTCACAATATAAGATCTTAACTTATAATTATGTTGCAACTGGTTGGCTTGAATCCTTAGCTGCAAATATTCCTACCATATGTTTTTACAATCCTACGGTTAATTATTTTCGCCCTGCAGCGGAGGAATACATCACCAGTTTAGAGAATGTAGGCATTTTGCACTCCAACCCCATTTCTGCAGCGGAAAAAGTGAGGCAAATTTATTATGATCCGGAGTCTTGGTGGAACAGTAAAAGTGTTCAATCCGCAAGACTTGATTTCGTAGGATTATATGCACGGTTCTCCAATAATTGGCCTAGATATTGGCGTAATGAATTCGTTGATCTTCTTAATAAATAACTTGCTTTTATTTTTTCGCTTATTAAGGAGTGAGTTTGATTGCTTTCCCTATGTTTGATCTTAGCTTTAAGAGATCTTTTAGATTCGTTAAGATCCGATCTATTCGTTCTGTAACTATTTCTAAATAGAAAATACTACTGTTTCTGCTAGTCGATAAATAAAAGATCCCTTTTACTTAATTCTTTATAGAAGCTATCTAACAATACCCTGGCTTCTGCCTTAGGAGATTTCCACTGAAGCTACTTTCTCTTTGCCGGCTTTGGTTTAAGATATAGTGTTCAATTTCTCAATGGCAAATATGTAAATCATCAACTTCAAAGCATATATAAGTGTATTTAAAGACTGGTTTTGGAATCTTGAGATGCTGACTGATACAGTTTTTATGAACAATTAAACAATTATTAGGTTATCTCTATCGAGATACCGTTTCTGGATTTGTGGTCCATAAAGAAAAGATGTTCTTACTGCAATAACATTTGATCCACTTTTGACTGCAGAATTTAGATAACCTGAATTTCCAAAAATACAATATTTTGATTTCGCAATTGATTCACTTAATGTCTCTTGATCTTTGTTTATGAATTCAATTCTTTTTACCCTAAGACTAAAATTCTTATTTGCCCTATCGAATTCTTTGATGGCTTCTTTCTCATTTATATTTGGATGTAGTCTCACATAACATTTATCTGTATTCAGCTGAGAGAATCTTGGACTCATATTGCTAAATAACCTGACCATTATTATGAAAAGTTCTCTAACATCAATTCCGACAATTATTGTAACGTATCTATTTGCAGAACTTTTTAATGAATTAATGGAATTATTTGTTAGGCCTGAGTTCCTTCTCAAAGAATTTCTTGCTAAATTAACTTTGGCAATATCTAGATAATTAAAGAGTACTGACCTTAGCTCATCTCTTGAATCTTTATCCTGAACTAGAAAATGATTTTTACCCCAAATGCCTCTATTTAATTCATATCTTTTTGGTACGTACTGAGGTAACGAATTTGCTGAGTATATATATCCTATATAAGAGTAAATATTTATTTTGTCATAATCACTCTTGCAAAGAAAATCCTTTAACCCCAAAGCAAGAGATTTATTGCTTATTTGATTTTCACTCCAAATGTAGATTTGATTCGGTCTTAAATCCTCGTACATGCTTAAAGCTGTGTTATATATTAGTAATGCTAATAACTTACGATTGGCATTTTTAAGTGACCTTATAAGCGATATTAAGCCACCAAAAGTATTATTCTTTTGGCCGAAAAGCTCATATCTATAGAGGGAAATGAACTGTGAGAATGCTTTTAAGAGTGATTTGGGGCTGATAAAATTTAAATAGCTCAATATCTCTTTATGCTTCTGAGCTTCAATAATTCCAAGAGATATAAAATTCCACTTGTCATCAAAATCAGTTATAAATGCATTTTTATGTTCACGTGATTCAAAGTCAGGATAATAATATTGGCAAGAGTTGTGTCTTTTATCTTTCAAGAAATAGATTGTATAAAGTTCATCTACCCTGAATATTTTTATAGGTGAATTTTCTTGACCTTTATGGTGTATAAATTTAAGATAGAATAGTGAATATCCACATATTAATGCTATATCAAAAGACGTTAAAATAATTTTAGAAATTGATCTAAGAATGCTAGAAGTGAGGCAAAAAAATACATCTACGCTTAAGGGCACTCTGCTACCTATAGATCTTCCTATTGAATAAGCGATTTTCTGCTTCTTGTTTAGAACTGCATTTAACTCAAAATTTACAGCCTTACCTTTCAGACCAAGTAAATACATCGTATCTAGATCACTTGTGTCTAGTGAAAATACATTTCTTTCAAAAAGTGAAGCGAATATAAGGAAGCTATTGTAATCAAATTTTTTAGAATACTTATATATCTGTATCCCTCTCCATCTACATAATACTCTAAACAACTGGTTGGCATCTGTTATCGACTTATTAATTGTATTCAAAATACTTCTCACTCATAGCTAGTAGTATCATTTATGATTATACAGCCTGTAATTAAGAATCCAAGCCTAAGTTCTTATCTTATCGTTTAATTTGAATCCCTTGGCCAAGTTATACCAATTCAAAGTAAGGAAATACTTGTATATATTACGCAAACTGCTATCACTAAGACAGTTTGTATACCCTTTTAAATCCATATTAATCTGAATGAAAAAAGTTGCAATCCCCATGCCTTCTTAGTACACGAGGACTCCAGTTAAATTAGCTTTCTGATCACTTAATAATAACAATTTAGTAGAGGTTAAGGTGTTATGCTTAAATATAATGCAAAGAAGAGAAGTACATTTCTAGCTTTTATATGATAGAATACAATAAATGATTCAAGAGAACGTGTGCCAATAAATGAGTTAATTTATCGCGTACGGAAATCCAGATTTGTATTCCCCGCACTAGTTAGACTTTGCCTACAGGCCAAGTCTGTTCCAATTTTCAGGAGAGACTATCTTGATGCTTTTGGTAGGTACATCTTATCAAAGATTACAAAGTTGAACCCCAGAATTTATATCTCAGCGGAAAAAGAAAAGATAACATATAGTGTAATGTCAAACGCAGGCATAGAGGCATTTAACGTAGATATTATCGAAGATACAATAATTGTTGACCCAGAAGACTCGTTAATTTTTTCCGTGTTGAATAAAGACATAGCAGTAGACTATCTCTATCAAGAACTTGTTTACCATAAATTATTGCAGAGATGTACTCGTCAAACAAGATATAAGGCTCTATTAAATCAGTCTATTGATCAATTAATGAATTCAATAGCTAAAGTGAAAAATACTCATAAAGAGCTGAAAAGTTCAAGATATTCTATAAATCCATCTATGATTGGGATGATACAATATTATCAGAACAATACTAACGATCCGGTACGACTCTCATATTCAGATTGCGTCATACTTTGCAAAAGAGCCAGTTATAATGATAAAAAGAGACACAATCAAGCATCCTCTGAATTGCATTCAAGGCCTAAAAGGCTAATAGTATTTTACATCGATAATATATCCCAATACACAATAAATAATATTCTATCTGATAATGAATATAAATACATATCTAGAATTGTTAAACATGATGAATACATTAAGATAAAAAATCACATGAGCATTTCTAACTGGACGCAACCAGCTGCGATATCAATGCTCTCTGGATTACCCTTTGAAGAACATAAGATATTTCAGCCTAATCAGAAGAAGTGGCTACCGATTATCAATGCAATATATAACACGAGAATTCATAAAGAGATATCTAAATTAAAAAGAGATTTACCGTTATTGTTTAGATGTGGAACAAATTGGAAAATGAAACAAGAGCATGGAATATCAAGTTTATTTGATCACTGTATTAGCAATCCTGAATTCAGTGATTGTTACACGACTCTTTCTCAGGCAATAAAGCAAATTGAGATTGCTGGATCCAATCCTTCTATGCATTGGATTGACCTTATGGATGCTCATCATCCTATGAATGAAAGCATTTTACCCTTAGGTTCAAGACAGATCTCACAAAAGACTTTACAAGAAGGCATGGTTTACGCTACAGGTCCAAAAGTTAAGTCTAATTCCAATAGAGAAAGCTCTGAGGATATTTACCGATCTCAACTCAAATCAATAGATAATGCTATAGGAATCATACTTACACAAAGTTACAAGTATATAGACCAAAATAATCACATGATAGCAATTGTTAGTGATCATGGATCGAGCTTTATTCAATGGAACAATAAGAGAGATAGTTTGATTGAAAAGCATTCCCCCCATGTTGGCTTTTTGCGCATTGGTTTAGGTAATGACGTTAGGCAGCATATAGAAAAGCAAACAATATATGCTTCTGAATTATTTCCTACAATAGAAATGATCTTTAATAATAGAATAACTGCCCAAAAGACTATTAATGAGATTCCTTACTCACAAATATTTTATCCTGGAAAAAAATATGAGTTCATATGTTTACTAAATAAAATTGTATTTCATTATACTAGCTATAATTCAGTCCCAAATTTAAATGATAGGCAAATTCTTTTTAACCCTAATTATTTAAATCATCTTTTTGAATTTGGAGATTGGGAACGAATTGGCAAGGAAAACGAAATTACTAAAATCAAAGTCATGGATCTTCCCGCTAATGTGAATATAACTTTTAAAAAGGTCTGGCGGAATTGGACTAGCTGATATAGTCTTAATTCTTAGATGATTTTTTATCAAAAAGAATGACAAATATTATAGTTACTGTAGGACCTTCTTCAGAGCACCCAGAAGTGCTAAAAAAACTAAAACTTGCCGGAGCAAATAAATTTAGAGTAAATCTTTCTCATTCATCACACCAAAGTGTACAAGAATACTTTGATCTTTTACATAAACATGAAATAACTCCAGCTATCGATACACAAGGGGCACAACTTAGAATCGTTCAAGTTTCTGATAATTTGCCATGGAATTTTAACCAAAATTTATTATTAATTTTTGGAGATGAGAAATCTCCAAAAGAAACGAAAGAGAGATTTATTAGGATAAATCATATCGAGGCTTTCGAGCAAATTAGCAAGGGAGATATTTTAAAGCTAGATGTGGAAGGCCTCGCTATTGAATGTGGAAATTCGACCTCCTATGGTTGTTATGAAGCCAAGGTCATAGCTCCTGGTACAGCCATCATAAATAGAGCTGTAGATGTACTTGAAAAGAGTCTAAGATTATCCGTTTTAACTGAATTTGACAAGCAGATCATAGACTTCGCATTAACAAATGGCTGCAAAGAAATATATGCATCTTTTATCTCATGTAAGGAACAAATACTTTCTGTCAGGGAAATTACAGGTTCAGATATAAGGTTGATCTCTAAAATTGAAACATTAAGAGGTGTTGAGAATATTGTGGATATAGTAAATTTGTCTGATGAAGTGTTAGTAGATAGAGGTGACCTTAGTAGGGAAACTACGATTCCATTCGTACCTATGGCAACATCGAGAGTAATTCATGTAGCTAATCAATATAACGTCCCTGTAAATGTAGCCACTAACGTGCTAGATAGCATGATGCGTTTATCTTTACCCTCAAGAGCAGAAGTTTCTGATATATATAGCCTTCTAGAATCTGGAGTTTCGGGAATTGTTTTATCTGCGGAAGTGGCCATAGGGAAACATCCTGTTCAAAGCACGTCCTTTTTAAGGTACCTTATAAATGTTTTTGAGCATCATAATTACCCAGAACGTTCCGCCCTTAGGCCTGTCAAGCCTGCCAAAGAGTTGATAGGAGAAGAACTCTTTAATTGGTTGTAACCAAAACTCATTTCTAAATCTATTCTAATATGTTATTTAGTCCCATTAACTTAGTATGAATATACAGATTTTAATCTTTTATTTATTAAATTAATTCAGATAAATTTTTACAATAAGCTATGGAATTATGTAAACAATATTTTTCCCAATCAGGTAAATCTGTCCAATCATAAAGAAATATAAAATCTATTTTAAAATATTTTGCACATTCATAATCATATTTGCTATCGCCAATAAATAATGCATCTAATTCCACTCCTTCTTCAATCAATTCGCTTTGCATGATTTCTAACTTGTCTCTTGGGCCTCCATAAATTCCCCCATTAAAATAATTAGAGACTGATTTAGTCTCCATATTACTAAGTAACTCATCTTGATCTGCACCCGAGATTATTATCCATTTCTGATCTAAGCAAATTTCTCGTAAAGGCTTTAGGTAAGGTGAAACCTTGCATTTATACATTAGCTTTTTTAATGTGATTCTATATACTTCTAGTAGATTATTGAGATGATGCTTTGGGTTGTCAACATAAATTTCATTTTTAGGCAGTATGTTTTCGATGAAATATTCAAACTTTTTAACTCTTGAGACTCCTCCTATTGATCTATGATAATCGATTAGTTCCTGAGCAGATCTTTGGCCATAAGTTATTGCCGCTTCATAAAAACACTTCCCTTTTATAAAATTAGAATTAAGAATTACACCATCACAATCAAATATCAATGTTTTATAATCACCAATGCTTTTTCTTCGAATACCCATTATTCGTAGATTTCTAATGTCCTTGGCTTCTCCTTTAGCAAATCCCAGTATTTATGGTAATTGATATCAAATATACTGTTGATATCTCTCCCAGTTATCCATTCTCTTTCAATCGGAATGACTTTCTCTCCAAGCCAATTCCATGTTGCAGGGCCTTCTTTCTCTAATTCTAAATTTGACGATCTGAAGGTCCATATTCCTTGATCGTAAAAGTATGCAGGCATATATGAAGACCGGTCTGTTGTGGCATTCTTGTCTCTAGTTACGGATCTATGAGAGCATAAGAACCCATTGCGAATCTCCATCGCTCTCATTGGATGGTCATCAGCAGCCTTCCATACGCTGCATACCCCAGTTGCTTCCTGGTTGTTAATCAAGACTTCAACGGACTTGTCAATTAGATCTGAGTCAATCATCACTGTATTTCCAAGCAAGACTACAAATATGTCGACGTGAACTCGACTCATTGCTTCTTTACATGAGTAACGAATAACGTCACCATGATCAATCGTATCTCCAGAAAGTGCAAGTGGTCTCTTTATTACCTTGGCTCCATACTCTTTAGATGCTTTCGCAATTCTTCCGCAATCAGTGTCCACATATGTTTTGGATATGTATTTTGAATTTATAGCGGCTCTAATTGGATATGAAACTAAAGGATGGCCTCCAATATTCAGTAAATTCTTCTTGTAAATTGATTTAGAGCCTCCCCTGGCTGTGATTACGCAATTAATTTCCATGCATCATTTAAAATCGAATTTTTCAGCGGATGCTTTACTTGACTCTGTGATAGTAGGACATGAGAAGCCTGCAGATTCAATTAATTGATAGGTCAGTAATAATGTAACTACTTCTGCATTATGATATTGGTCTAATCCAAGGTTGATATAATCAAAAGTTATTTTCTGTAGACTTTTTATAGAACTAGCAGTAATTAGAAATGATTTTCCACCTAGTATTTGTGCATAATTCAATGCTGCTATTACATTTTCAGACTTTCCTGAACTACTTATTCCTATAAATAGTGAATTCTGCATCACCTCTTTTGTTAACCCTCTGGCAGTTATTTCTACCCATTTCTTGAGCCATTCATCATGACCTTTATCGTTAATAAGCGAACTTGCCAAAATCCCACTACCTGGGCACAACCCCAATTTGTTTGTTAGTCGGCTGAGGTCAATTGCTGCATGGTCGGCCACAGCCAAATTTCCTCCGTTCCCAAAAAAAGAAATCCTTGTGCTTTTTTTGAATATGACTTCAAGTACTCTCCACTCTTTACTGCCTATGATTTCTTTAACGCGCTCGTCCATGCTAGGGCTAGGTAAAACAATTGATCTCATATGCCTCTTTGCTGTATAAAAAACTATTATATAAGAGAATAGTCTCCTGAAATCATCTTGATTCTCCTGCATTTTGGATCTAATTAGGGTGATTCTTTTAATAACTATTTAGTTATCTCTTCTAATTCATCAAAAACCATCAGAAAGATCTTGTCATTTTTTAGTCCAGGAGATGGATTATTGCACCATATGAGTCTCATGAAATGAGTGCTTTTAGAGGACGGGAAATGAGTGTTAAATTATTCGAAATGAAACAGGATAGGGAATTATTGAGATTTCCAGCTTATTAGGCCTTATTGTCAATTTGGTTCTCTTACGATGAAGTTGCCTTGGATTTAGAACGTCCTTTGACACCACAAGCCTGTCCGATATGTGGGTCAACTTTCCTTGAATCAAAAATAAATACTGGCTTATGTTTTGTTAGTAAATGCGGTGAATGCTTCCATGAATTTACTAGCCAAGATGAAGTTTTTTCTAAAGAAGTATATGACGAGCTTTACTTTGAGGAGACACATAAGAACTGGTTCGCCAACCCACAAACAAAACTTTTTAAAAAGATATGTAAACTTATAGAAAGGCATAAGGCATTGACGAAGTTTGGTGATTTTGATTTATTGGATGTGGGTTGTGGAAAGGGTGCCTTGTTGAAGTATATATCTACCTATTTCCCTAAATCTAATTTAACCGGTATAGATTTAGGTGAGCCTCCATTGGATTTAGATCCTAGAATAATTATCAAAAAATCCTCTTTTGATGCTTTTCAAGAAACTGGATCCTATGATGTTGTAGTTTCTACTGCAGTGATTGAGCATTTAAGCAATCCAAAAGACTTTCTTTTACGCATCAAGCAATTTTTAAATAGTGATGGATTAATTATAATTGTTACTGTCGACTCCACGACACCTTTGTACATTGCTGCGAAGATAATGAGAATGATTGGCGCAGGCCTTCCTTTTAGAAGACTCTATGACCCTCACCATTTGAATCACTTTACAAAAGACTCTTTGCCTAGGCTTGTGAAAGATCAAGGTTTTAAAATTTGTTTTTCAGGGGGAGTAAACGTGCCTCTCAAATCATTAGATATACCATCATCAACTCTCATTCAAGAATTTTTCTATAAATTAGGAGTACGTAATCTGTTTTTCTTAGGTAGTCTTTTGGGACATCCATTTCTACAGATTCTTGCCTTCAAAAAATCTGAATAACTCTAGTTTTCGAACTCACTCTTCTTGCTAAATTTCGACTATTTCCTTACATATTTGGCCAAGCTTATCCCTAAAAGCTCTCTTTTATCTGTCGCTATTCTTCCTGATTATTTCCCAGGCTTCTATTGCAGTATCAGCATATTGAATGAAATTTAGATGATCATCTGCGATTAGACCAGAATCAGCAAGTAGTTGAAAATTAATTATTTTAGACCAATATTCTCGCCCAAAAAGAATTATAGGGATAGCATTTTTCATGCCAGTTTGACGGAGTGTTAAAATCTCAAATAGTTCATCAAGTGTTCCAAACCCACCAGGGAAAAAGACGGCTGCAATCGAACGCATTACAAAGTGAATTTTTCGCAACGCAAAATAATTAAATTTAAAACAAAGTCCCGGTGTAATAAACGGATTTGGACTTTGTTCATTAGGAATACTGATATTCAAGCCAATTGATTTACAGTCTGCATCGAAAGCACCTCTATTAGCTGCTTCCATAATTCCAGGACCACCACCAGTCACGATTACATGAGAACTACAAGTCTTTATTTGATTTTCTCTGGAAACAATTCTAGAGAACTCTCTTGCAGAATCATAATAATGAGACATTGAATATAAATCTTCGAGCCTCTGTATTTTTCTTTTTATTTGACTAGAACTTGGTTTTTGTTTTAATAGTTGCTGTTCGTCTGCTATTTTTTGCTTTATGGATGAACATTTTGCTATATTAGCCCCTCCGAATACAATGATAGTTGATAATATTTCTTCTTTCTCGAGTATCTGTTCTGGCTTGCCAATTTCAAGCAACATGCGAACTCCTCTCATCTCATCACTATTCAACATTTCCAAGTCTTCATGAGCTAATTGATAAGAATTGGAACTGAGTATTAATTGAAGATTCCTTTTTACAAGTTCAATATCATTACTGCGTTCTTCTAAGTCCACTTTTCTCTCCAAATGGCACTTTTGCTTTTAGAAGTATCTTAGATGGATTTATTAGTCTTTATAGACCTTACATGCCAGATGACATTCTGTTAATTCTGACTCCTCAAGCCTATCAAGAATACGTGCCATGTCTATTGCTGAGAGCTCG
The DNA here is from genome assembly GCA_003280055.1 of Prochlorococcus sp. AG-363-P19. GTDB lineage: Bacteria > Cyanobacteriota > Cyanobacteriia > PCC-6307 > Cyanobiaceae > AG-363-P08. The sequence goes on along the minus strand of QCGG01000003.1, from coordinate 1,006 downwards.
CCATCGCTAGACCATTTAAGTGTGGTTTTGCGTTGTGCGGGGACATGGTAATTTGCCCCTGTCAGTAAGTTGTTTTTACCCTCTAAATCATCTAAATATGCTTTCGCTGAATGTAGATCACCTGAGTATACGCAACGCCATTTTGAACATGACTGAAAGATTCGTTCAGAATCACCTTTTAAGCACGTAATTGAACCCCCTTCTGAACTTATAAATAAAGGCTTTGTATCGATCATTGTATTTCCTCCTTCCTTAGATGAATGTCAATGCAATGACTTAAGCAATGAATGCCCGAATCACTTAAAGAACAAGTAGTAATACATTCAAAATATTCGTCAATAGCGTCGTGCTCGATCTCAATTTGATTCATTAGAGAACCTTTTTTGTCGGTCATGCTTTTGTCCTCCTTGATAAGTTAAAGAAATTAGCATTGAATCGATCATTGTGATCATTTTTTACTTAATATAAAGTACCTATTTATTAGCTTTCATCTTATAAAAGAAAATAAAATGCAAACATAATCTCCTGCTAAATAACAAAAGCTGTCCATGCTTTCTTCCATTTGGAACAAAGAATAGTCAGCGTTATTTTGTGTTTTTTTTTTGCTGAAGCTTCTTGTTTTCGATCGACTGGGGCCAAATGTCTAGGTTTAAGGCTGTTAAAGACTCCATTAAGGGCACCTCATCGATGCATAGGAGTGTCATTAATGCATTGGAAAGCATCTATGACCAGTCCACTTGTAAAACGAGACTTTTGGAGCAGTGATCAGAATTCAATTCGCTTCTATTTGCTGCTCAGGTGGAGTATCGATCAACCATCCCTCCAAGTGACTTGAGGAAATTTTGTAGCAACCGCTACAAAATTGCAATACGTTTTAATGCTTATTTCTTTTCGTAATTCGCTCCGCAACAGGCAAAACCTAAATCCTCTGTAGCTGTTGAAGCAATCTTAATGTGTGGTAGTGGGGGTCATGACGGGTTAATTCCTCTTTCAGTCCATCAATTTC
>QCGG01000002.1 GCA_003280055.1 Prochlorococcus sp. AG-363-P19 | reverse complement strand
ACCACCTTTACTAATATCATGAGCTGAAGAAATAAAATTGTTAGTTATAGATTTACGAAGAAATGATTGTACTAATTTTTCTAATTCAATATTAGTCTCAGGGGGACGTCCTGTGACAAGGTTATGAATATATTCTAGATATGAACTTGCTGATAATGTGATATGTTTATCACACTCATCTGATAGCTCTAAGGGTATACCTAAAAGCCAAATTTCATCGCCTTGGTTAATCCATCCATGTCCTACAGTTTGCGAAATATCTTCTACAAGTCCTACTACACCAACAACTGGCGTTGGCTGAATAGGTAAAAGAGTATCGTTTAACATCCTAGTATCATTATATAAAGAAACATTACCGCCTGTAATAGGAGTACTAAAGGCATTACATGCAATCGATAATCCTTTACATGCAGATGCAAGTTGCCAGTAACCTGTTGATGTTTCTGGTGAAGGAAAATTAAGATTATCTGTTACTGCTAAAGGGTTTCCTCCCACACAAGAAATGTTTCTACAGGCTTCTGCAACAGAAGCTATAGCACCTCGCTCGGGGTCTAAATAAACCCAACGATTCAAGCAATCTACTACTGCCGCTATACCCCTATTATAATCAGAGGAAGAATCATTTTGAGGACGAAGTCTTATAACGGCCGCATCACCATGACCTGGTTGTAATACAGTATTTAATTGCACCTGATAGTCGTATTGACCATATACCCATTCTTTAGAAGCTATGTTTGGATTGTCAATGAACTGAAGAAGTATTTCGTTCCAAGTAAAAGATTCAGAATTAATTAGAATTCCATTTATTGAAGGTATTGGTAGTAAATCTTCAGTCCATCTCCAATGATCAATAATTTGAGCGGGGGGTGAAGACAATAAATCATGATGATTAATAGGCGTATCATCAGCTAAGGCACTAGCAGGTAATTCAGCTGCTATTTCATTGTGATGAATGATCCTAACAATATTTTCTTCTACAACTTTTCCAACAACTTGGGCTTTTAAACCCCAACGAATAAATCTATTCATAACTGATTCTTCATTTCCTGGTTTAACGATAAACAACATTCTCTCTTGTGATTCGGAAAGTAGATATTCATAAGCTGTCATCCCTTGTTCTCTAGAAGGAACTAAATCAAGGTTAATTTCTATCCCTAGTTTTCCATTAGAGGCCATTTCAGCACAACTACACGTAAGACCTGCCGCGCCCATATCCTGAGCGGCCACTACTTCTCCACTTTTAAAAGTTTCTAAACATGCTTCTATTAAACCTTTTTCTAAAAAAGGGTCACCTACCTGAACAGCTGGTCTATCATCGTAGGAGGCATTAGATAATTCAGCACTCGCAAAACTTGCGCCACCCATTCCATCTCGACCAGTAGTACTTCCTACATAAACAACAGGGTATCCGATTCCAGAGGCACCAGATTTAACAATTTCAGTTGTTTCCATTAATCCAATAGCCATTGCGTTAACCAAAGGATTTCCTGAATAGCTTTTATCAAAACAAACTTCACCGCCAACAGTTGGCACCCCCACACAATTACCGTAATGAGAAATACCAGCAACAACTCCCTCTAATAGTCCAACATTATTTAAATCATCTAATGGGCCAAAACGTAAAGCATTTAAAAGAGCTATGGGTCTAGCACCCATGGTAAAAATATCCCTTAAAATACCTCCGACCCCAGTTGCAGCCCCTTGAAAAGGCTCGATCGCTGAAGGGTGGTTATGACTTTCAATCTTAAAAGCTAATCGTTGACCTTGGCCAAGATCAACAACACCTGCATTTTCCCCAGGTCCAACAAGAATGTGAGGACCGGTAGTAGGAAAAGAAGATAATAATGGCTTCGAATTTCTATAACAACAATGCTCAGACCACATAACACCAAACATTCCTAACTCCGTACGGTTTGGTGCTCTGTTTAATCTGGAACAAATTTCATTATAATCATCTACAGAAAGACCCTCCTTTTGAAGAGCTTGTTGAAGGTCATACTCTGGAGTAAAGGAGGTCGTGTTAGTCATAATTGAAAAAAAGTGAGAATTTTATATCCAAGGATCCTGATCAGTTGACTTTGAATCATCATAGCGTCTATGAGAAAGATGATTATTAGGTTTGTCCCAATCATCTAATAATGGATCATTATCAATTGCTTTTTGTTCGTCCTTATAAAAATTATGATCATCATCGATTTCAGATTCATCCAGCCATCCTTCTAATCTATCAGAGGCAATATTAGTAAATTGAGTTAATTGTTCTCTTAGACTTCTTGTTTGTCTTAAAAAATCTTGTTTAAAACTAGATTTTAACAAAGGAAGTTCTTCCAAAATATCTATATTTGTTTCTACTCTTCCTGGATGTTGGTCTAGGATTCTGTCTAAATTCAAACGCCACCTACTTGTTCCTGGAAGTCTAGGGTCAGATCTTGAAATCAAATAATATTGAATATGACCAGTTTTTAAATTAAACAGAAAATCAGCAACTATTCCTAATTTTTGTCCTTTAGGGTTAAGAAGGTGTGCATCAACCAAAGAGGGTAAAAGTTGAAGCGTGAGAGGTTGAGAGACTGAGGGTAAACCTTTTACATAGACTTCTTCGTTGCTTAATGCACAAATCTGATCCAAACGCCAAACATGTCTATCATTATTAAAAGTAGAAGGTCTAGTGGCCCAACCTAAAATTCGATGAACAGGTGGATGCATCCAAACAGTAACTCCTGGGCCATGATCTATTCCATTATCACACCTTGCTCTATGGCGAAATAAATCACTTAAAAAAGTAGTTTCTGGTAAAAGCAAAACTCAAATTTTAATTTGTACAGGCATAACTAAATACGTGAAATTTTGTCCTTCGTCTGGTGTAGAAAGAATAGCAGGTGTGGTTGGAGAGTTACATTTAAGTAAAACTTTATCACTGTCTATAGCTTTTAAACCATCAAGTAAGTACCGAACATTAAAAGCAATTTGTATAGATTCTCCATCTAATGAAGCTGGTAAAGATTCATTTCCTGAGCCAACATCCTGAGCATCAGCATTAATATTAATTAATTGATTTTGTAAATCAGTAGAAATTTTAATTACATTATTAAATTGATCTGCCAGTACAGCTACTCGTTCTAAAGCTACAATAAATGCTTTTCTATCAACATTTATTGACTTTGAAAAAGTATCAGGGATTAGTTGTTTATAGTTTGGATAAATTCCATCTAAAGTTCTACTTGTAAGAATTTGATCAGAGCCGAGAAAAACAACTTGACCTTGATCACAAAATACACTAACAGTATCTTCTTTCTTCCATTGACTAATTAATCGATCAACTTCTCGTAATGACTTAGCAGGTAGAGTCATAGAAAAAGAACCATCTTCTTGAAGACTAGATGGTTCTAATGCTGATCCGTCTTTTAATATATTAATTTGATTAGATATGGCTAATCGATGTCCGTCAGTTGCAGCAGCTTCCATGTTGTGATTTTTAAAGGTAAGATGAACTCCTGTTAACAACTGTTTTGCTTCATCAGAACTACTTGCAAACAAAGTACTCTTTAGAGCATAAATTAAAGATTCAGGTGAAATCTTTAAAGAAGTCCCGCTTTCTATTAAAGGTAAGTCTGGAAAATCTTCAGAAGATAAACCTCGCATTTTATATGTACTAGTTGAAGAACTGAGTTCAACATTTTGAGATTCTTCTTGAGTAGTTAATGTGATAGGGCTATCAATAGAAAGTTTAGAAACAATTTCTCCAAATAGGCGCGCAGGTAAAGTGATAGCTCCACTTTCTTGAACAGACGCTGCGATTGAAGTTTGTATACCTAAATTCAAATCAAATCCAGTTAAGCTTAAACGACTCGTTCCCTCATCAGCAGTTAATAAGACGTTTGCTAATACAGGATGTGTTGGTCGAGAAGAAACAGCCCTACCAACAAGCTGTAAAGCCGAGTTCAGTTCAAGTTGCGAACAAATTAATTTCATTTCACTATTTAACCAGCAAGAGAAAGAAAAGGAATCCCATATTCAAAAAACCCTAAAAAACATAGTTTTACTACTGTTTTAGTTTATTTGTTTATTAAAAGAATTTAATCCGTAGTAGTAGGGGCTGTGGAATAAGTGGAAAATCCTTCAGAAAGCCTAGTAATAAAGCCATTCACGGTTTTCAGTCTTGTGGAATCTGTATTGTTTTTAGGTGGAATAATTTACTTAGTCCACAAAAAAATTTTTTTGTGGAAAATGGATGTCTCTTTTATAGCTTTTTTTCCCTCTTTTCCCCAAGCCCAGACCCGATTTGTTCCTGCTTTTCCTAGGACAGATAATTAATTGTCCCCTTTTTGTTCTTAATAAAAGTTAAAATCCCATTAGTTTTGAAATTTTATTTAGATCAGGATCCAACTTCGTATGAAAAACAGCATCATTATTATTAATTGCACAATCTGGATCTTTTAAACCATTACCTGTTAATACACATACAACTTTTGAATTGTCAGATAAATTTTTTTGGATTTTTATTAAACCAGCTACTGATGCTGCACTAGCTGGCTCACAAAAAATACCTTCTTCCCCGATTAATTTATAAGCTTCAATGATTTCGCTTTCTGTTACTGCCTCGAAGCTTCCTAAACTATTTTGTTTTGCTTCAACAGCTTTTTTCCAATTAACAGGATTGCCAATTCTTATTGCAGTTGCAATTGTTTCTGGGTTTTTTACTAACTTATTAAAAACAAGTGGCGCTGATCCTAAAGCTTGAAACCCCATCATTTTAGGTAACTTCTTCGTTTTTTTTTGATTAAAATATTCGTTAAAACCCATCCAATATGCTGTTATATTTCCACCATTTCCTACCGGAATACATAACCATTCTGGTGCTTCTCCAAGTTCGTCTATAATTTCAAAAGCAGCTGTTTTTTGTCCTTGTAATCGATATGGATTTACCGAATTTACAAGAGTAATCGGATAATCTTCTGCTATTGATTGAACCATTTCTAGAGCTTTATCAAAATTACCATTTATTGCCAACACCTCAGCCCCATAAACTAATGCTTGCGCAAGTTTTCCTTGGGCAACATAACCATCCGGAATTAGAACAAAAGCTTTCATCCCAGCTCTTTTTGCATATGCGGCTGCGGAGGCAGAAGTATTACCAGTACTAGCACATATAACCGCTTTTGACCCCTCTTCTTTTGCTTTACTAATTGCCATTGTCATTCCTCTATCTTTGAACGACCCTGTTGGATTTAACCCATCATATTTAAGATATATTTTTACACCTCTACCAATATGTTTTTCTAAACTTTTTGCTCTTATTAGAGGAGTGTTTCCTTCTTTGAGTGAAACAATTGGTGTTGAGTCATTAATTGGTAGAAAATCTTTATAAGCATTTATCAAACCAGGCCATTCTTTTTTAGAATCATTTGTTAATCTGCTTTTAATTTTTGAGATAATGTTTGTTTTATTTTTCATATTAAATAAATAGCTAAAGTTTTTCTAGAGGAGAACTAGAGTAAAATTGTATCAGATCACTAACAGAGTTTACTTTGTTTACTACTTTTAGTAATTCTGGGAGGCTTATAGCCATTGTATCTGTTGGATATGCTTTCATAAATTCAATAGCATTTAGCTTATCTCCTTTGTTTGCGATGCCTAGAATAATCCCTGCTCGAATTGCTGGAATTGTAATTTTAGGATCTGTGATTTTAACTGGATGAATCACCTTGGCGACTCTTCCGATTATTGCTTCACCTATTTTCGTGTTTATCAGACGACTTGTAAGAACAATAGGTAGTTCAATTTCTTGATTTAATAATTCAGAGATCTTTTTTGGGTCTTGTGAACCAAATTTAAGTAAATCTTTTAAAATTCCATCTGCTTCTCCAGTTTCTGCGAGTCTCTCAATACTTTCTATTGGTATCGATCTTTTAAACCCGCCGCTTACAAACGCAATATAATTTGCTGCATAGACTGGTGCGACAAAGTTAATAAAACTAAAATATGTAAATATTATTTTTAAGAATAGATGTTTGAGTTCTTTTTTCATTGTTAGTTTTACTACGTTTTAAGAATTGACTTATGCCGTTTTTTCATAATTCGCACCATAAGCTTTTCTGTGACTCCCTTAAAAACTCGATATCCCATTCTTCTTGTGTCAGGTTCTCCCAGGATACGAGGCATTTTACCAAAAATTAATTTCATTTTAAACCCTGGTATATTTTCTAACAATGATTTTAATTCAAGTATTTGCTCTAATTCTAGCAAAACCTTATGTTTTATGGCCCATTGCTTTCTATTTTTTATTGATTTTATAGGACTTAAAATTACTTTTTTTAATTTTTTAAGCAATTTCCAACCCAAATCGTCTAATTTTAAAATACTTTTTTCAACAATTATTTGACGTAAAGTACTTCCCCTCTCTGAGAACAAAAATGTTATCGATTGATCGATAACTAGTTCTAAATCTAATTTTGAATTACTATTCGCTGTCTCAATTAACTCTTCCATTCTTTCCCAGTTAAAATTTCCTTTATAGTAAATCATTTCTTTCAAGCTTTTTCTTAATGAAGGGTCAGGATCTTCTATTAATCTTTTTGCAAAATAAGGATAAGCAGCCCCTAAGATTTTGAAGTTGGGGTCAACACTTAGAGCGATCCCTTCCAGAGTGATTAAAGATCTAATAATTAGTGCATAATACGGAGGTACTCTAAAAGGAAATTTATACATTACCCCAGACAAGTCGTCCGTCACCGCTTTAAAATCTAATTTCCCTACTCCTTTTGATAATGCTTCACTAAACACGTAGTCAAATGCAGGAACAATTGGTTCTAGATCTATCTCTTTACTAAGAAATCCTAGCGTTACAAAATCTTGCGATAATTTATCAAAATTCTTATTTACTAAATGTACGACGGCTTGAATTAGACCTGTTCTAGATTCTCTTGTGACATTGCTCATCATCCCAAAATCTAAATAACAAATTCTGCCATCCTCTAATGCTAGAAGATTTCCAGGATGTGGATCAGCATGAAAAAATCCATGCTCTAATAATTGTTGCAGACTACAGTTTACTCCTATTTCAATCATTTCATTTGGGTCAATACCTAAATTTCTAACAGCTTTTAGATCTGTTAATTTTACTCCGTCAATCCACTCCATAGTTAAGACTCTTCTGCTAGTTGCTTCTTTATATATTTTAGGTATTGCAATTTTTTTATTATGAGAATGGAGTTTTTTAAATCTTTCTGCATTTTTTGCTTCGTTTAGGTAATCCATCTCTTCAAAAACTCTTTTACCCAATTCATCAATTAGTGCAACCAAATCGCTACGTATTAATTTAACATTAGTATTTAGCCATTCTGCAATAATTCTCACAATATATAAATCTAATGTTATTTGTTCTCTCAGACCGGGTCTTTGTATTTTCACTGCCACAGATTCACCATTGATTAGCTTTCCTTTATGTACTTGCCCTAATGATGCCGCTGAAAATGGTTCTAAATCAATTTCTTTGTAGATTTCCTTTATAGGACATTCAAAGTCTTCTTCAATACATGCCATTGCTAGTTTGCTCTCAAACCCAGGCAATTGATCTTGTAACTGAGCTAGCTCTTCTAGAAGTAGTGGAGGAATAATATCTGGTCTAGTTGATAAAGCCTGACCAGCCTTTATAAACGCAGGCCCTAAACTAACAAACAGTTCAGCACACTCTTTAGCCCTTTCTTTTACTCTTGTTGGATTATCTAGAAGACCTAAAAGTTTGTCTAATCCAAGTCCTATTAAGAACAAACTAATCGGGATGAGTGTCTGCCATAACCTCCTGATCAGTCTTTTGGGATGCCCTCTGTATATTTTTGCAATTGCTAAATGGTCATATTCCAATAACCCTGCAAGCTCTATAAAATCTTGGAGCTCTTTTTTTCTTGCCTTTTGTTCCATTTTGCCTCTTTTAAATAACCGAGATGCTCGCTAGCGTCTGTTGGTAACGAGAAAAAAATTGCTTACCTGTCTCCGATTATCAAACATTGCCCTCATTCAAAGTCTCGAGCTGAGTTTTGAGAAAGGATTTACTGTTTTGACTGGTGAAACAGGCACAGGTAAATCTATCTTGTTAGATGCTCTTGATGCTCTTCTTGGCGGACTTACCTCTACTGGCATAAGTCGGTTAATTCGTTCCGGATCCCAAAAAGCACTTATAGAGGCCATTTTTAGGGTTACTTCCAAGGATGTTGTTTGGTTAAAGTCTCAGGGTTTTGATTTTGATGATAATGAGCTTTTACTGAGTAGAGAATTGATTCGTCGTAATGATCGGACTACATCTCGTTTTAGGGTTAATGGTGTTGTTGTTAGCAAAGATCAGATTTTTTGTATACGACCACGGCTAATAGACTTAACAGCGCAAGGGCAAGTACAAGAGCTGTCTAAGGCAGGGCAACAAAGATTCTGTTTAGATCAACTCGGTGGTTCTTCTTTAGAAGATACTCTTAAGTCTGTAAAAGCTGGGTTTTTAAGCTGGAAGGAAACTTCTTTAGCATTAGAAGATGCAGAAAAGGATTTGCAAAGATCACAAAAATCCTTTTTACAACAAAAAGAATTTTTAGAAGAATTAGAATTGGCTCAAATCGAAGACCCAGAGGAAGATATTAAACTTTTACAAGAGCAAGAAAGATTGTCTCATTCTGTTCGCTTACAAGAAGGTGTTTCGATTATTGCTGACACTCTCATTGAACCTAAGCCAGAAGTCCCATGTGTTTTTGATTTATTGAATCTATGTTTTCAAGAAATGAATACAATGAAACAATTAGACGCAACTCTGTCTTCAGAATTAGAAAATCTTATTGACATAAAATCTCGTTTAGAAGATTTCTCTCGGACCTTAGAAAGTTACGGAAGTGTTTTGCAATCTGAACCACAGCGGTTAGATGAATTACAGGAACGAATTGCTGATTTAAAGCGTTTGATGCGGAAAACAGATAGCAATTTGCCTGAATTGATTCAGAAAAGAGATTCCTTAAGAAAAGATTTAATGAACGATACTCCTAATACTAAATTTTTGCGTATTAAAGAAGAAGAAAATAAGTTGAGACTATCTAGAGATAGATTTAATGAAAAGCTTACTTGTATGAGGCTTGCTATAGCAGGAAACCTTCAGAGAACGCTCATGCAATATTTGAATTCACTGGGTTTAAGTAATGTTCGGTTTGAGGTTCAAATTTTGCCCTCCCAAGCTTCAGAAAAGGGGGCAGATTCTGTTCAATTTCTTTTTTCTGCAAATCCTGATCAGCCATTGGTGCCATTGATTGAAATTGCATCCGGTGGTGAAATGTCTAGGTTTTTGCTTGCATTAAAAACGACGCTTGCTAGTGCTGCCGGTTCTAATACTCTTGTGTTTGATGAAATTGATTCAGGTGTCAGCGGGAAAGTTAGTACGGCAATAGCATTGCTTCTTAAGGAGTTGTCTATGAAACGTCAGGTTTTGTGTGTAACCCACCAGCCTTTAGTGGCTGCAAAGGCAGATCATCATCTTCGTGTTAGCAAGTCTATCCATGAAGGTTTGACAACTGTTCAGGTATCGTATTTGGACACACCGTTAGCCCGTGAAATTGAGTTGGCTGAGCTGGCCGGAGGCGATGTTGCTGATACTAGAGCTTATGTTTCTAGTTTGCTTTCTAAAGAAGCCGCATAAAGGTTCGACTCTCTACGTAGAATCATTGGCTATGTAATTTATTTTTATGGGCTTGGATTCTGAAAATAGTCACGAGAAGGCTATGACTCGATCTTTAGCTAAAGCAGATGGATCAGGTTCTGAGGTGATAACTGTTAGAGGGGCTCGTCAACATAATCTGAAGAGTGTTGATCTTTCTATTCCCCGTAATCAGTTAATTGTTTTTACTGGAGTCAGTGGTAGCGGTAAGAGCTCTCTTGCTTTTGATACGATTTTTGCAGAAGGTCAGAGAAGGTATGTTGAAAGTCTTTCGACCTACGCAAGACAGTTTTTAGGACAGGTTGATAAGCCTGATGTTGATGCTATTGAAGGTTTGTCACCTGCTATATCAATAGATCAAAAATCCACCAGTCATAACCCTCGTTCAACCGTAGGAACAGTTACAGAGATTCAGGATTATTTGAGGCTTTTATTTGGACGAGCAGGTGAACCACATTGCCCACATTGTGATCGATCAATTCGACCTCAAAGTATTGATGAGATGGTTGATCAAATTTTAACTCTCCCTGAAGGCACTAGATTTCAATTACTTGCACCTGTTGTTAGGGGTAAGAAAGGTACACATGCGAAATTACTTAGTGGATTAGCGTCAGAAGGTTTTGCACGTGTTCGTGTTAATAATGAAGTTAGAGATTTGGGGGATAATATAGAACTTGATAAAAATCATTCTCATAGCATTGAGGTTGTTGTTGATAGATTAATTTCTCGAGAAGGTATTCAAGAACGTTTAACGGATTCTTTATCTACTACTTTGAAAAGAGGAGAAGGATTGGCATTAGTTGAGGTAGTTCCAAAAGCTAATGAATCATTACCTGAAGGTTTAGATAGGGAAAGATTATATTCTGAGAATTTTGCTTGCCCTGTTCATGGTGCTGTTATGGAAGAACTGTCTCCAAGAATGTTTTCCTTTAATAGTCCTTATGGTGCTTGTCCTGATTGTCATGGTATTGGACATTTACGTAAATTTACGAAAGAAAAAGTAATTCCAGATACTTCTTTGCCTGTTTATGCAGCTGTAGCCCCTTGGAGCGAGAAAGATAATTCATATTATTTTTCACTTTTGTTTTCTGTAGGGGAGGCTTTTGGTTTTGAAATAAAAACTCCTTGGGTTCAACTGACAGAACATCAACGAAATATATTACTTAATGGTAGTTTAGAACCTATTGTGATTAAAGCTGATAGTAGATATGGAAAAGAGGGAGGTTTTAAGAGGCCTTTTGAGGGCATATTACCTATTTTAGAAAGACAATTAAATGATTCTTCTGGTGAGTCAGCTAGACAAAAGTTAGAGAAATATTTGGAATTAGTTCCTTGCGAAAGTTGTAAAGGGAAAAGATTACGTCCTGAGGCCCTGGCAGTTAAGGTTGGCCCTTATTCTATTACAGATTTGACCGAAGTAAGTGTTGGAGAAACTTTGCGAATGTTTGAAGGTTTGATGGGTCGTGGCAAGGACAAAAATACAAAACCTATTTTAAATCAAAGACAAATGATGATAGGAGAGCTTGTTTTAAAAGAAATTTGTTTGCGCCTTAACTTTCTTCTGGATGTTGGACTGGATTATTTAACTTTGGATAGACCTGCCATGACTTTGTCTGGTGGAGAAGCTCAAAGGATTCGTTTAGCAACACAAATAGGAGCTGGTCTTACAGGCGTCCTTTATGTATTAGATGAGCCTAGTATTGGATTGCATCAGCGAGATAATGATCGATTGTTGTCAACTTTGAAGCGTTTGCGGGATTTAGGCAATACATTAATAGTTGTAGAACATGATGAAGAGACTATTCGAGCAGCTGATCATCTTGTTGATATAGGACCAGGAGCTGGCTTACATGGAGGAAAGATAGTTGCAGAAGGATCTTTTGAGGAATTGCTTAAGGCTAACCATTCTTTAACTGGTGATTACTTAAGTGGTCGAAAATCGATTCCAACACCTTCTATACGCAGAGAAGGTGTAAATAGAAAAATAGTTTTAATTGATTGTTCTTTAAATAATCTTCAGAATATTACAGTGGAATTTCCACTAGGTAAATTGATTGCTGTTACTGGTGTCAGTGGTAGTGGCAAATCTACTCTTATTAATGAATTATTACATCCAGCTCTTAATCACAGTTTGGGTTTAAAAGTTCCTTTTCCAAAGGGCCTTGAAAAGTTAAAGGGAATTAAAGCCATTGATAAAGTAATTGTTATCGATCAATCTCCTATAGGTAGAACCCCTAGATCTAATCCTGCTACTTATACAGGTGCGTTTGACCCTATCCGACAAGTTTTCGCTTCTGCCATAGAAGCAAAGGCTAGGGGTTACCAGGTTGGTCAATTTAGTTTTAATGTTAAAGGAGGTAGATGTGAAGCTTGTAAAGGTCAGGGAGTAAATGTAATTGAAATGAACTTTTTGCCTGATGTTTATGTTCAGTGTGACATATGTAAAGGTGCTCGATTTAATCGTGAAACTCTTCAAGTTAGATATAAGGGTCACAATATTGCAGATGTATTGCAGATGACCGTAGAGCAAGCAGCGGATGTGTTTTCGGCAATCCCTCAGGCATCAGATCGTCTGAGAACTTTAGTAGATGTCGGTTTGGGTTATGTAAAACTGGGTCAGCCTGCACCTACTCTCTCTGGAGGTGAAGCTCAGCGCGTAAAACTTGCAACTGAACTTGCTAGAAGAGCGACTGGAAAAACTTTGTATTTAATTGATGAACCAACAACCGGCCTTAGTTTTTCGGATGTTCATCAATTAATGAATGTATTACAGAGACTTGTAGATAAGGGCAATTCGATAATTGTTATTGAACATAATCTAGATGTAATTCGTTGTTCGGATTGGATCATCGATTTAGGCCCTGAAGGTGGCGATAAGGGTGGGAAAGTTCTAGTTACAGGAACCCCTGAGGAAGTATCTACTCATAAAACCAGTCATACAGCAAAGTATCTTCAGAAGGTACTTGCACATCATGCTTAGCTTCTAAATATTTTTACTCTTAATGGAAAGAATTTAAAGGTTTTTGCCTACTTGATTTGGCACCTTAAGCAACAGAAGATAAAGAAAAGGCAAAATTTGCGTCTAAAACCTTTGCAATTCGCCATCAAGTTTATAATCATTTTCTTTTTTCCATTTGCTCAAAACAATTCTCTAGCAATGTATCTCAGCCAATAAGCTAATGATTTGATTTTTTCTTATTCTTTCTTTAGATTTGTTAGCCTCAAAATCAATTAGTTCTTTTACCTCTTTAATGGAGGTAGAAGATGGGCTTGAAACTGCTTCATCTAAATCTTCATGGTTTAGTGAGATCTCATGATCTTGAGCTAGGTAGAGATGCAGATACAGGAGGACAGACCTTATATGTTTTGGAATTGATCAAAGGGTTAGCAGCTTGTCCAGAAGTTGATCAGGTTGAGCTTGTCACACGCTTAATCAGTGATAGACGGGTTTCAAACGATTACTCAGAGCCTTTTGAGACAATTGTTCCCGGTGCAAACCTCGTTCGACTGCCATTTGGGCCTAAGAGATATTTACGCAAAGAATTGCTCTGGCCATATTTAGATGATTTAGCAGATCAGCTAGTCAGTCGCCTGCAAAGACAATCTGTATTGCCTGATTGGATTCATGCTCATTATGCCGATGCAGGTTATGTAGGGGCTTTAGTTAGTCGGCGTTTGGGTATCCCATTAGTTTTTACTGCTCATTCTCTTGGACGTGAAAAGCAAAGGCGTCTACTTTCAGCAGGCGTAGATCATGTCCAAATTGAAGAAACTTATTCCATTAGCAAACGCATAGATGGAGAAGAGCTAGCATTAGCACATTCTGATCTTGTAATAACTAGTACTTGTCAAGAATCTGATCAGCAATACTCACGTTACGGAAGTTTTGTTTCTGAACGTGCAGCAGTTGTTCCCCCAGGTGTTGACTCTACTCGTTTTCATTCGATTCATTCAGAGAACGAATGTCTACAAATCAATGATTTATTAGACCCATTCCTTAGAGAGTCTTCATTGCCACCATTGCTAGCAATTTCTAGGGCCGTTCGTAGAAAAAATATACCTGCATTAGTTGAGGCATATGGCAGATCTTCAATCTTGCGACAACGTCATAACCTGGTACTAATTTTGGGTTGTAGAGACGATATTCGGCAACTAGATAAGCAACAGAAAGAGGTTTTTCAACAAGTTTTTGATCTTGTTGATAGATACGATCTTTATGGCCGTGTTGCATATCCTAAGCATCATAGAAGAGGTCAAATTCCAGCAATTTATAGATGGGCAGCATATAAAAAGGGATTATTTGTTAATCCAGCACTTACTGAGCCTTTTGGCTTAACTTTATTAGAATCTGCTGCTTCAGGACTTCCTATTGTTTCTACTGATGATGGTGGCCCTAAAGATATTTTAGCAAGATGCAAAAATGGAATTTTGACTGATGTTACTGATTTAGATTCTTTTCAGGATGCCTTGGAGCAAGCCGGATCAGAAATCAAGAAATGGCATTTATGGAGCGCTAATGGAATAGAGGCAATTAGTAGACATTTCAGTTGGGATGCTCATGTTTGTAAATATCTGGCTTTGATGCAACAACGAGTTAAAATTTCTTCTAAAGAAATGATATCTTTTTCTCGACAACCTTTAAAGCAAGCGCTAGTTAAAGCAAAGACTTTATTGTTCTTAGATTTGGATACAAATTTGGTTTTATCATCCTCAGACCAATTATCTAAATTCAGAGAAGAGTTTGAATATTTAAATTCTAATAATGATACTGCTTTGGGAATTATCACAGGTCGTTCTGTTGAGGCAGCAAGATTACGCTATTCAGAATTATTGCTTCCGGAACCTAATGTATGGATAGCAAGAGCAGGTACAGAGATATATTATAAATCAGATCATATTCAAGATAATTATTGGCAAACAATTATAAGTAAAGATTGGAATCGAAATAAAGTTGAAGAAGTTTTAAAAGATTTTAAGCAGCAAATATCCCTCCAAGCTTCTAATCAACAAGGTTCATTTAAGGTAAGTTATCTTTTGAATGAACCTAGTGATACTGTTTTGTCACTTGTGCAGAAACGCTTGAGACAGAGGGATCAGTCCGCTACGGCTCATCTACGTTGCCACTGGTATTTAGATGTAGTTCCTATGCGAGCTTCTAGAACTGAGGCTATTCGTTATGTGGCGCTTCGTTGGGGGCTCCCATTAGAGCAAGTAATGGTTGTTGCCAGTCAACAAGGTGATGCTGAACTGGTTAGAGGTTTGATTTCTACAGTGATACCAGCTGAGCATGACCCTTGTTTAGAAATTTTTAGGTCTCAAAATAGAGCTTTCTTTTCTTCGAGATCCAATTCAAATAGTGTTTTGGATGGATTGAATCATTATAAATTTACTTTAAATAACTAGAATTTTTTTCAAGAATCTGAATCTTTTCAGATGCCTTTTGAGCTAGTTTTTTCGCCTCATTGAGATTTTTTCCTTTTGTTAAAGCAACCCCCATTCTTCTTCCTTTTTTAGCATTGGGTTTTCCAAATAATAGAATTTCAGTATTTGGGAACTTTAAGGCATTATCTAAACCGTGGTATTCAATATTTTTTAATTCATCTTGAGCTAAAATTACTCTGCTTGCGGCAGGACCTGTATTCATAATATGGTTAATTGGTAATCCAAGTATCGCTCGAAGATGTAGTTCAAACTCATTGATGTTTTGGCTTATTAATGTAACGAGACCGGTATCATGTGGCCTTGGTGAAAGTTCGGAAAAGATCACTTTATTTTTAGTAATGAAAAATTCAACCCCAAACAACCCACACCCTCCTAACTTGTTTGTTACTGCTGCAGCCATTTCTTTAGCTTTTGTCAATTGCATGGCATTTAGCTCTGCTGGTTGCCAGCTACATTGGTAATCTCCATTTTTTTGCATATGCCCAATAGGGGGACAAAAAATATTGGATCCATCTTTTTGTCTGATTGTCAAAAGTGTTATTTCTAAGTCAAAAACAAGGAATTCTTCTATTATTATTTTTTTTGAGTTTCCTCTAGCATTTTCTATCGCATTTTTCCAAGCTTGATCTATATCTTCCATAGTCTTTACAAGAGTTTGTCCTTTTCCTGAAGAGCTCATAATAGGTTTAACTACTGCTGGTAGTCCGATTAAATGGCACGCTTCTTTTAGTTCTTCTAGGGAATTTGCGTATTCAAATTTTGCCGTTTCTAGACCAAGATCATTGACAGCAAGGTTTCTAATAAGGTCTCTATTCATTGTTATGGAAGTCGCCTCTGCTGTTGGTATAACTTTGACTCCTTCGCTTTCTAGTTCTTTTAAGGTGTTTACTGCTAAAGCTTCGATTTCTGGTATAACAAGATCAGGTTGGTGTTTATTTATAATCTTTTTTAGCTCTTTTCCATCAGTCATATCTAGTACTTCTGAAAGGTCGGCTACCTGCATGGCAGGTGCTCCTTTGTAACGATCGCAGGCAATAGTTTTACAGCCGAGACGTTGAGCGGCGATTATAACTTCCTTTCCAAGCTCGCCACTTCCAAGTAATAATAGAGTTTTTGGCAAAATAACATTATTTTCTGTTTGAATCATGATGGGTAATTTCTAGATCTTTGATATTTTAGGCCTATCTATATTCAAGCTGAAATCAAATAAATTGCGATTTTTTCATAATTCCTTATTCAAAAGGATTAATCCTCAGGTATCAGTTGTAATTGTTTGAATGGTTTTTCTTCTGTGATAAACCCCCAGGCATTAAAGATGGATTTATTTTTGTGCAATATAATTTGTTTTTTTGAAATCTTTTTTAGTTCAAATCCTTCTTTTGCCATTCTTCGCATGAGTTTTGCAGCTTCTTCGAATCTTGATGCCATTGCATCAAGACTTTCACAGTCATCTGTTAGACCTTCTTCTTGCCAGGTAAAGTAGCTCATAAGCTCATTATTGCATTTTTATGGGATTGTCATTAATCCTATTCCTATTAATAGAAGTGTTGTAAGCCAGAATCCGGATACGATTCTGTTTTCCTTTATTCCGATTATTTCAAAGTGATGGTGAAGCGGTGCCATTTTGAAAACACGAAAACCTTTGCCATTTCTTTGTTTTGTGAATTTAAAAACTGACACTTGAATTATTACTGATAATGATTCAGCAAGAAACGCACCACCCATTATTAAGAGTGCCCAAAGGCTATTAGACATTAATGCAACCGCTGTTAAGCAAGCCCCCATTGCAAGTGAACCCGTATCACCCATAAAAATTTTTGCAGGATTATGGTTTTTTGTCAGAAAGCCTAACCAGCCTCCCGCCATGACTATGCTGAAACCAGCAAGGGCAGGGTCTCCATTGTCTCCACGAAGCATTAGTTGAATGGCTAATCCCGTAAATACAAGCGCGCCACATCCACTTGCTAATCCATCTAATCCATCAGTCAGATTCGTAGAATTACTTTCTGCTAAAAAGACAAAAATGCTTAAAGGCCAAATCCAAACTCCTAAGGAAAAAGAATGATTCCAAGGTAAGTTAATTGTTTCTGGTATCCATCCCTTTAATGAGCAAAAAACAAGGAAGAAGATCCCTGCAATTGTTTGGAGGAAAAGTTTCTTTTTGGGTGTTAGTCCAAGATTATTTTCACTTGTAAAACTTATCCAATCATCAATCGCACCGATGAGCATGAATGCAAGTGTTATACAACTAATAGCTAAAAGTTTTTCACCTATGCCTTCATTAACACTGATTAGGCTTCCAATGATTAGGCTAGAAGGTATTACAGCGAGCCCTCCCATAGTTGCTGTGCCAGCTTTTTTTTGATGAGCCTGTGGACCTTCTTTCCTAATTATTTGCTTTGCTTTTAGTCCATTTAATTTTGGGATACTCCAATATGTACTGAAAATAGATACAAGCGTACTAACAAATAAAGGGATGCTTAGAAAGCTATTTGCAATGAGTTGGTCTGACGCAAAACAAGTTGTAAAAATGATGCAACCTAAAAGCAAACTAGAGGAGGTTGCTACATTCCATTGAAGAGAGCTTTTCAAGCTTTTAGTTGCAATAAGAATTCTGCCAGAAAATCTCTAGCTGCTGTTGGGCTGTACTTATAAATATAGGGAGGCAGCGTGGATTAATCTTCCCATTCTTCATCGGTTTGCTCGTCATCAGATTTGTAATCTTCTTTTTCTCCCATAAGTGCTGAAAGCTCTTCTTCTTCGATTGTGCTGACTTCAGGAGAAGCCGAATCATCATCTGTGATTAGCCTTCCTGTCTCTTCTAGCCAAGATAATAAATCTGGTTCTTCTCTTAGCGGCAGCACAGGAGCAGCCTCAGTTCGACCGAAACGTGTCAAGGCAGGGTTTATCCCATCTAATGCGCTCAAGTCAATTTTGTCGAGTGCGCTCATTGCTCATAGAGTGGACCAATCAAACAACATAGTCCATCGTCAAACTTTTGGTGCTTTTCCTTGACTACTAAGTTAATACTCTTGGTTATTTTGTGGGGCGCGGCTTTGCTTTGCAGCTTAGGTTTGCGGCTTTGGGGTTACCAACATCCAGATCCATTTTTGATTAGACCTTTAATAGTTCTTGCTTTATTGTTAGTGCCATCAATAGTGATGGGTTTTTGGATTTGGTTTCAAGGGGCTTTTAAAAAGTTGAATTAAAAAACCGACTCATCATTATCAGATGAGTCGGTTTTTTGAATTCGGAATTTTGAAGCTTCCCGATTATGGCGCCTGGGGCCAAGTTTTTAGGTGTAAGGCTGATCTTCTTTGAGGGCACCTAAACGATGCATAGAAGTGTCGACTGGCTTGACTTACCTTTAATGTCGCACCAGACGAGTAGCCCACATTTTGGTTAAGACTGTTGGAGCAGGGGCCTAAAAAGGTTACCTCTTTAACTGCTCAGGTGGCGTGTCGTCCATGGACGCCTCCGTGTTCGATGACTTAAGCGTGGCCTCTTTTGATCATTACCGCAATCAGTTTTTTCACGCATTGCGTTTTTCTGCTTTTTCTATCAAATTGGGGATGGCGTGCTTTTTTAAAAATCGGGTTTTCCTTTTGATTAGGTGATTTTTAGATCAATTGCGTAATGTATCCTTGAGTTCCATTGTTACCACACCGTTTTAAAAAGTAGGTTTATTAAAATTCTTTTATAGAAATGCCAGAAGAAGGGTTTTGAAAAAAAAGCTTTTGTGGAATGACCTTCACATACTGCAAAATGAAATAACTTGAACTTTGCTATGAGGGTTGTAATGGGTAGAGCTAAGAAAGTAGTGCTTGCTTATTCCGGTGGGGTCGATACAAGTGTTTGTATTCCTTATCTCAAGCAGCAATGGGGTGTTGAAGAGGTAATTGCTTTCGCTGCTGACTTGGGTCAAGGTGATGAACTTGAACCAATTCGTCAAAAAGCTTTGACAGCAGGAGCTAAGGAATCAATTGTTGAAAACTTAATTGATCCGTTTGTTGAAGAATTTGCTTTTCCTGCAATTAGAGCTAATGCTCTTTATCAGGGTCGTTATCCTTTATCAACAGCTTTGGCCAGGCCTTTAATTGCTCGCAGGATGGTTGAGGTTGCTAATCAGAAAAATGCTGATGCAGTCGCTCATGGCTGTACCGGTAAAGGGAATGATCAGGTTCGTTTTGATGTTGTCTTTGCATCGTTAGCCCCTGGTCTAAAGGTTCTTACACCTGCAAGAGAGTGGGCCATGAGTAGGGAGGAAACCATTTCTTATGGAGAAAGATATGGGATTCCTGCGCCAGTGAGCAAGAAGTCACCTTATTCGATTGATTTGAATTTATTAGGGAGAAGTGTTGAAGCTGGTGTTCTGGAGGATCCAAATATGCCTCCTCCAGAAGAAGTTTTTGCTATTACTTCTTCAATAGACCAGGCTCCAGATGAAGGGCAAGAGATAGAAATAGCTTTTCAAGCTGGAAATCCTATTTCAATAAATGGTGATTTACTAGATCCTGCTGATCTTGTTAGACAGGCTAATTTTCTAGCAGGAAAACATGGTTTTGGGCGTATAGATATGATCGAAGATCGTGTTGTTGGCATTAAAAGTAGAGAGATTTATGAGACACCAGGTTTACTTTTGTTAATTAAGGCCCATCAGGAATTGGAAAGCTTAACTTTGGCGGCAGATGTATTACGTGTAAAGCGACAATTAGAGATGAAATGGGCCGAATTGGTCTACCAGGGTCTTTGGTTTGGTCCTTTGAAGGAAGCTTTAGATGGATTTTTTGATCGCACACAGGAGGATGTAAATGGTGTTGTTAGAATATACTTAAAAAAAGGAAATGCGATGATAACTGGTCGTAATTCAACTCAAAACAGTCTTTATAGCTCGGAGATGGCTACGTATGGAAAAGATGATCACTTTAATCACCTGGCTGCTGAGGGATTTATTTATATTTGGGGTCTGCCAACAAGGTTATGGGCTTCTATTAAGCGTAAATGATTTTTACTTTACTCAGTGGTTTCTGAATCTTTATTCTTAGTTTCCTCAGTTTGTTCCTTTTCTTTATTTTTTTCCTTATCTTCTTCTTTATTTTCGTTAGTTTGAACAACTCTTGGAGTTGGTATAGGCCCTTCTTGCTTAACAGTTAGATACCGAATAACATCTTCGCTCAATCTCATAGCTTTTTCAATGACAGCAACTTGTTGCCCATCGCCATTGTGACTTAGTTGCACGTAGATCCCTTCTTTGTGCTTTTTGATTTGGTATGCAAGTCTTCTTTTTCCTCTCATTTGATTATCCAGAATTTTTGCACCAGTTTTTTCTAGCATTTCGCTGTATTTGTTCAAATGGCTTTCCACTTCCTCTTCCGGGATATCCGGACGAAGGATGTACATGGTCTCGTAGTAAGGCTGTTCAGTCATTGTGTGCTCCGACTAGGACATAAGGCTCAATGTATGAGCGACGGAATTAACCACATTATCTCCTTGAGGGTCTTTTAGGTAAGTTGCATCCGGACTGCTGTACTTATTCCTGGTAGATCGGCTTCATTTCCTTGAAGGCATTGGACAATTGAGAAAATTAATACAGCTAGCATTGTCACAACCACACTGCTTGAGAAGGTCCGAATTATTAGGTTGTTACCAATAGGTGCAAGGATGATCTGAAATGTATAGCTGATCAATATCAATCCAATATCTAGCAGCAGGGCTTGTAAAGCATTGAACCGAATGAAGTAAGGAACTTTCGGATTTCTGATTACGGCGAGGAAAAGAATTAAAAATAATAGGAATCCTCCAAAAGGGATTGCCTGTTCAATAATTAATACTGGTAAGGCAGGAAGGGTGAGCCATCTTAAGAATGGAAATTCCAAAAACAGATTTTTGCCGAAAGGAATTGAATCCGACCATGGAATTAAATAAAGGAGAATGCCAAGCACCTTTTGCCATGTTGGCAAGATCATGAGTTCAATTAGATTGTTATAACGCTAGTCCAATAGAGCGTTTTTGGCTGCTTTTCTCATAATATCTATGGGTATAAATTGTTTGTCACTCCACAGTTTCAGGGATGCTGCACCTTGCTGTACAAGCATTTCTAGACCATCAATACATTCATAACCTTGTTTTTTGCCTAATTTCAACCACTCTGTTGGTCTTGGGGTGTAAACCAGGTCATAAAGGATTGCTTCCGAATCGAGCTTTTGCCAGATTTCTTTTCCTAAAGGAATATTGTCAGTAGTTTTTATTAGTGTCTTTTCATTTGTCATACCTATTGGTGTGGCATTGACAAATAGATCTATTTTTTCAAAGGATTTTGAAAGTTCAGAATCAGTTGCTAGACAACCTTTTATAGAAACTTCTTTTGATTTCTTTGGAAAATCAAATAATGTTTGATTCAAATTGTTTATGAATATGTTTAACCGATCTTTGTCTCGTCCAATGACATTGATTTTATCAATGCCTAATTCTTTTAAGCCAGTTACTACCGCTTTTGCGCTTCCACCACAGCCCAAGACCATGGCACTTCTGTTTTCCCATTCGTAATTTTTGCTTTTTAGAGGTGCTAAAAAGCCTTCAACATCTGTATTTCCTCCTGTCCAACCTTGATTTGTATTTGGTAGAAGTGTATTAACTGCACCAAGTCTTTTAGCCAGAGGCGTAAGTTCAGTACATAGGTTTGTAATTATGTTTTTGTGCGGGATTGTGACATTAAGACCATGAAAATTTAATGTTCTAAGGCTTTTTAAGACGCTTTCTAAGTCCTCTGATCTGCATGGGAGTGCGATATAGCACCAATTCAGATTCATTTCTTTTAGTGCTGCGTTTTGCATTACAGGAGATACGGAGTGTTTTACGGGATTTCCCAAAAGCCCTAAAAACTCTGTTTTTCCATTGATCATTGACATTTTTATTGCCTTAAATAACTAGCCTGACTCCTTAACTGTTCGGGAACCACACCTCGCGTGTAAGTGCCCTCTCTGACGAGGATGCTTTTATTAAAGAACGACATTTTAGGAGGTGGGTACCAATGGGCAAGGTTGTTGGCATTGACCTTGGAACCACAAACAGCTGTGTGGCAGTCATGGAGGGTGGTAAGCCCATTGTGATAGCAAATGCAGAAGGGTTTCGTACTACCCCTTCAGTTGTGGCATACACAAAAAATCAGGATCAGTTAGTTGGTCAAATTGCGAAACGTCAGGCAGTAATGAACCCTGAGAATACTTTCTATTCTGCAAAGCGTTTTGTTGGTCGTCGAGTAGATGAGGTAAATGAAGAGTCAAAGGAGGTCAGCTATGGGGTTGAGAAAGCTGGATCAAAATTAAAGTTGAAATGTCCTGTATTAGACAAACAGTTCTCTCCTGAAGAAGTAAGTGCTCAGGTTTTGAGAAAATTGTCTGATGATGCCGGAAAATATCTTGGTGAAGGTGTTACACAAGCAGTGATAACAGTTCCTGCTTATTTCAATGATTCACAGAGACAGGCAACAAAAGATGCTGGAAAGATTGCAGGGCTTGAAGTTCTTCGCATTATTAATGAACCAACAGCAGCAGCTTTAGCTTATGGATTAGATAAGAAAAGTAATGAGCGAATATTAGTTTTTGATCTAGGAGGAGGAACTTTTGATGTATCGGTATTAGAAGTAGGAGATGGTGTATTTGAGGTGCTTTCTACTTCCGGAGATACTCATCTTGGAGGAGATGATTTCGACAAAGTTATCGTTGACTATTTAGCCGATACCTTTAAGAGTAATGAAGGTATTGATTTGCGTCAGGATAAACAGGCATTGCAACGTCTTACAGAGGCCGCAGAGAAGGCAAAAATAGAACTTTCAAGTGCCACCCAAAGTGAGATTAATTTACCTTTTATAACTGCAACTCCTGAAGGCCCTAAACATGTTGATCTCACTTTGACAAGAGCTAAGTTTGAGGAATTGGCTTCAGAGCTTATTGACCGTTGTCGAGTACCAGTAGAACAAGCATTAAAGGATGCCAAGCTTTCTTCTGGCGAGTTAGATGAAATAGTTATGGTTGGCGGTTCAACTCGTATGCCTGCTGTTCAAGAATTAGTTAAACGTGTAACTGGTAAAGATCCTAACCAGACAGTTAATCCCGATGAAGTAGTAGCTGTAGGTGCTGCTATTCAAGGGGGAGTTCTTGCTGGAGAAGTTAAGGACATTTTGTTATTGGATGTTACTCCTTTGTCTTTAGGTGTTGAGACCTTAGGAGGAGTTATGACAAAAATGATTCCTAGAAATACAACAGTCCCAACTAAAAAAACAGAAACTTATTCAACGGCTGTTGATGGTCAAACTAATGTCGAAATTCACGTTTTGCAAGGCGAACGGGAAATGGCTTCAGATAATAAGAGTCTTGGAACATTCCGCTTAGATGGTATTCCACCTTCTCCTAGGGGGGTTCCTCAAATAGAAGTCACTTTTGACATTGATGCAAATGGCATACTTAGTGTTACAGCTAAAGATAAAGGTAGTGGAAAGGAGCAAAGTATTTCTATTACAGGTGCTTCGACTCTTTCTGATAATGAAGTAGATAAAATGGTTCAAGATGCTGAAGCAAATGCATCAATAGATAAGGAAAAAAGAGAACGCATTGATATAAAGAATCAGGCTGAAACCTTGGTTTATCAAGCAGAAAAACAACTTGGTGAGCTAGGAGATAAAGTTGATGCAGATTCAAAGGCTAAGGTTGAAGATAAGCGACTAAAGCTTAAAGAAGCATTGGCCAATGATGATCATGTACTCACTAAGACTTTATTGGAAGAATTGCAGCAAGAACTTTATACTTTAGGAGCCTCTGTTTATCAGCAAGCAGGTGCGACAGCTACTCCTCAGCAGGGAGATAATAATGCCGGACCTTCTCCAGATAATTCTGATGGATCTTCTAATTCTGGTGATGATGTAATTGACGCTGAATTTACAGAAACGAAGTAGTTTATTTATAAATAAAATTACTTTATATTGATTAATCTTTTATAGCTTTCGCTATAAAGTCCGCACTAGCAGGTGCTAGTAGAATGCCATTTCTATTATGACCAGTTGCTAAAATCAAACCTTGTTCAATCTTTTCCAGTACTGGAGCGGGCCTATTACGTGGTTTTGCTCTGAACCCATACCATTGGTCAACTATTTTTGATTTTTGAAACCACGTGGGAGCATTATTGCCTAATGACATCATTTCTTCAAGATTGTTTTTATTTGGCATATTATTTTTCTCAATAGTTGCGCCTATAATTAGGTGATTTTTTGTTTTGGGGATTATATTTATTCCATGAATATTTAGAACAGGCGGTAGTTGCTTTATTATATTATTTTCTAGCTCAACTTCTATTTCTACAGCTTGACCTAAAATTGCTTCAAGATCCAGTTTGTAGCCTATATTCTTTAACAATAAATTGCTATTATAAGCAGCACAGATAATTATTTTAGCGACATATAATGTGCCAAAATTTTCTAATTTAACTGCCCAACTAAGGTTATTATTTCTTATGATTTTATGGATGTTTATTGCTTGATCTTCTATCATTTCTACATCTAATAATTTTAGATTGTGATAGAGACTTTCTTGTAATTTAAACGGGTCGATTCTTCCGTCTTCACGTGATACCATTCCTCCATATTTATTATTTGGCCATAAATCATGGTAGAAACTCTTTTCTTTTTCTGATAATGCTTCTATTTTAAGATGTTTACGTGTATTTATAAGATGTTGCATTGCAAGTTCTTCTTTTTCTGAGGTAGCAAGCTTGATTAAGGGTGTTTCAAAACTAATTGGAAATTCTTTTGTATTTAATTGATTGATCCATCTTGACCACAGCTTTTTACTTTGTTGTCTAAGTAGCCAGGCTCTTCCTGTTGTTCTTTGAAAGGTGTTACACATTAAGACCCCTAAGGATGCATTCGTCCCAGTGCGACAGGCAGAGAGGTGTACTGTTTTTCTGATTTTTGGGTCAATAATTACTATTCGGTACCCCAGTTTGGACAAATGCCAGGCTGCTGTTGAACCAACAACACCACTTCCAATGATTGCAATTTCTTCTTTCAGGGATTCAATGACAGTTTCTATGAACAATACTACTTATTTAAAGCTTTGGTAGTCTGTGTGATTCCTAGATTGATCGCTTCTACTAGATGAAAATCTCTTTTCAATTATTGTAGGTACTTGATGTGCAATCTTTCAGACATTTCAGTTTGTTGCTATGAACCGATTAGTTAGTTACATTCCTTTTGTTAAATTTTTGACCAAGTCCTTTTTAAATAATATATGCGGCTTGCCTCATTTTATCAAGAAAGAGGGATGGTGGGCTTTTCAACTTGGCTTATTTTTTCTTCCATCAAGTGCATTTTTAGCAGGTTGTTGTTTGCTTCCTGCCTTGAGTTTTACTACTAGCAAACGATTCAATATTTATTGGAATGATGGATGGAATAAACCATTTTTTCTGATTACCATATTGATGCTTTTAGGGATTTTTAATGCATATACCGGTTGGTTGGCTGTTGTTGGTCTGGGCAATTGGCTGCCTTTTTTTTGGTTATTTATGTCTGCTCAGCCTTATTTGATGACTGGTGAAGCACGCAGAAGAATAGCTATCTGTATTGTTGCTGGTACTTTTCCTGTTTTCTTGACCGGTTTTGGTCAGCTTTGGTTTGAATGGGAGGGGCCTTGGAGTTTATTCGGGGGTTTGATCCAATGGTTTTTGGCGCCTGGAGGAGAGCCAGCAGGTCGACTTTCGGGCTTGTTTGATTATGCAAATATTGCAGGAGCTTGGTTTGCTTTGGTGTTTCCTTTTGCACTCGCAATATTTTTACAGTTACGGATAACTCCTATAAAGCGTATTTTTGCGTTTCTTTTTCTCATTGCGATTGCTTGTGGAGCAGTTCTTACTAATTCGAGAAACGCTTGGGGAGGTTTATTCCTTTCCGTGCCTTTCGTGCTAGGACCCATGAGTTGGTATTGGTTATTGCCTTTATTGGGTGCTTTATTGATACCTGTAATTCTTGCTTCTCTATCAGTGTTTCCTATTCATTGGCAGAGTTGGGCTAGACAGATTGTTCCGGAAGGCATTTGGTCTCGTTTAAGTGATATCCAATATGGCGATACGAGAAGTCTGGCTTCCACACGATTAGGTCAGTGGAAGATTGCAATTCAGTTTATTAGTGAGAGGCCTTTGTTTGGATGGGGTGCAGCAGCTTTTTCAGTTTTGTACCCCCTAAGGACTGGTCTTTGGCATGGACATGCTCATAATTTGCCTTTGGATTTAGCTGTTAGTCATGGATTAGCTGTTGCTTTTGTTTTGGTAGGAACTGTGATTGGCTTATTGATAACAGCATTAAAGAGAGGTGTGTTATTGGGAGGTGTGCCTAGTAGTTTGGATTTGAATGAGAGAATTATTGATCGAGCTTGGTGGACCTCAATCTTTGTTTTGTTAGTAATGCATGGGTCAGATATGCCTTTTTTTGATAGTCGAATAAACATTGTTGGTTGGATTTTGTTATCTGGCTTGCGTTGTATGCTAAAAAATAATCCAACTAAAACTATTAATTAATTTTTTGGTAATTTATGCTGTTCAATAAGCTTTTCTATTTTTAGAGGACCTTGTAAGTGATGCCAAGGAAGAGCTCTTGTAGGCTCCCAATATGAATGAATTGTTTCACCCCATTCAGGAGGAGGCGTTATATGTGAACGATCGACATTTATATTGAGTTCCTGTTTGTATGCAGCTTTGTACGCATTTTTCCATTCACCGAAACTTTTTTTGGAACCCTTAAGAGCATATATTACTGGTGCAAGTCTTCTGTCTCCACGAGATATTAGGGCTTGAATTATGCTCCATTTATAGCTTTCTGCTCTAACATTAATTCCTTTTGGCTTGAGTCTTTTAATTAGCATTTTTATTTTTTTGTCTGCATTTTTATTGACACCATACCATTGAAATGGAGTGTGTGCCTTGGGTACAAAAGTACTTGCTCCCAGTGTTACATTAATATTAGTATTTTGTTTTTTTAGATTAATTAGTAAATCTGCAGTTTTTTCTATATCAGATTCCACTTCTGTAGGTATTCCGACCATTCCATATAACTTTAGATTTTTTAGTCCCCCTAAGCTTGCATTTTTTGCCGCACCCATTATTTCTTCCTCAGTTAGTTTTTTGTTTATAACATCTCGTATTCTTTGGCTACCACTTTCGATGGCCATAGTTATTGATTTTGCCCCACGCTTAGTAAGGATTTTGCTGAGTTCTTCGGTTATTGTTTCTGCTCTGACAGAACTTACGCTTAGTCTGATCCCGTCAAATGTGTCTTGATTAAGCCATTGAAGTAATTCATTAAATTGAGGGTGTTGAGTGACTGATGCACCTAATAATCCGATTCTTTTTGTTACTGTTAATCCTTTTTCTACAGCAGGGATTAGGCCCTGATCTAGTGAATTAGTTCGGAAAGGTAATGTTAAGTAACTTGCCATGCAAAATCTACACATTTCAGGACAGCTGCGTACCACTTCTACCATATGTATATTTGGCCATGCAGCATCAGGAGTAATTACTGTTGAGTGATTAAGTACGTTTCCAAGAAATGTTTGTTTTTTAATTGTTTGGGGTATATCGATATCAACCGGTCTTGTATGTAAAAAATTTCCATTTTTATCATATTCAGAGTGATAAAGACTTGGTACATAAATTCCTGGATTCTTGGCCAGGCTTCTCAAGCGTTTGGCTCTTGGTAGTTGTTTGCTTTCGTTTAGCAAATCTATAAATTTTGGTAATAATTCTTCTCCATCACCTAATAAAATTACATCAAAGAATGGTGCCATTGGTTCGGGATTTGCAGTTAGAACAGGTCCTCCACCAAAAACAATTGGATCATTTTCTGTTCTTTGATGACTCCAAACAGGGATGCGTTGATCTTCTAGAAGTTCAAGTAATATTGGACTATCTAACTCCCAACTAAGTGATAGTCCAAATAGATCACAATTTTTATGCATTGATTCTTTTTGATCCGTAAATAGCCGGCGTACATCTACATCGTTTCTTTTTGCAAGTATTGTCCATATAACTTGATATCCAAGACTAGTTATTCCAATTGAGTAGCTACTAGGGAATGCAAGTACTACTTTTAAAGCATCCTTTCTAGGAAAATATGGTTTAAATAGCAATGTTTCGTTTTTCAGGCTAATTACTAGGTAGACAAATGATTTGTCTACATTCTATCAAGAAATAAGCTTTTATAGTATGGTTGATTTGATTCTTTAATTGTTTTATGGACTATTTCCAAACTCTATTTTTAATTGTCTTTCGTAAATTGATGAACTACTAAATATTCTAGCAATTAGAAAACTTGTAAGACTAGCTACTAAGATTGGCTTCAGAATTAATAAATCTTTTGTAAGCGCAAATGCTAGAAACATGGCAGTTATCGGTGTATGTGAGCAACCCGCCACAAATGCACCCATACCTGCGAAAACATATGTGCTTGGCACATGCCCTGTGACGATTTCTACACAGATCCCAAAAGCCAGTCCAATTGAACCACCTAGTGTAATCATTGGATAAAAGAGTCCTCCTGGAGCTTTTGAAGCTGCAGCAATTCCACTAGTAATAAAAAGAATTAGAAAAGCTGCAATTGCCATATTGAAATCTATTTTCTCCAGAGCAATCTTGTTTTGTAGAGCTGAGGTTTTGTGAAATGCATCTGGAAGACATGCGAATATTCCACCTAACAAAAATCCACTTGATGTCATCCTAAAAATGATACTTTTGCCAAACCATTGATCCCATTTTATTTGCATAGTTAGTACGTATCGGCTATAAGCTTCGGCCAGAAGGCCTGTAACTATTCCTAAAGCAATTAGATAAACAAAATCAATAGGTAAAAAATGTAATTGAGGTTGATATGTCCGTTCAAGTTGAAATCCAAGTATTCTATTAAATCCCCCTTCGGATGATCCTACTCCCATGCTTTGAAGTACATCAGCCCATGCATCTGCTGAGAATGTTGTAACTACAACAAGCAGTAAAATGACTGGTTTTGCAGAATTTAATAGTTCTTCTATAGCATAAAGAAAGCCTCCAATTGGCGCGCTAAAGATTGCTGCAATGCCTGCGCCACCACCAGCAGCAACTATTACTCGTCGAAAGGTGTTGGGCGCTTTCAACCATTTTGCTAATTGCCAAGCAACTGACCCCCCCATTTGAACAGCAGGACCTTCAGGCCCTAGTGGGAAGCCACTTCCAATAGCAACAATGCCAGCAATCAATTTAACCATGCCAATCTTGATACCCATAGGAATATTTCTATGACGTAAATATCCCATTATTGGAATTATTCCTGAGCCACTTGCAGCCGGTGCAAGGTTTTTGATTAACGTTCCAGATATCAAACCACCTATCATTCCTAAACTTGGAAGAACTATCCATGCTGGAAATATTGTTAGCAGTTCTAATCTCCAACTTTCGAATATTTTTATTCCACTTTTAAATAGACTTCCAGTCAGTGCAGCACCTAAACCAGTCAGAGTTAGTGCAATTGATACAACTAGCCACCGTTGGCGTAGAAGATTTTTTATGCTTTTATGGTTCGATTCTGGTAATTCATTTAAGTTTGATTTAGAATTATTTTCCATTTGAATAGTTGTTTTTTGTTGATTTAACCTGCTTTGTATTCTGATAATTTATCAAAGTTTAGATACTGATATAGATCATTTGATAAAGGCATTATTCTTTCAGAGACTATTGATTGATATTCTTTATTCTCAGGTATATATCCTAGTAATGCACATACAGCTGCAAGCTCAGCACTGCCAAGATAGACTTGTGCTCCATTGCCTAATCGATTATTGAAATTACGTGTACTAGTAGAAAATACAGTACTGTTATCTTCTACTCGGGCTTGATTTCCCATGCACAATGAACACCCGGGCAGCTCCATTCGACTACCTGCATTTTCAAATGTTTGATAATAACCTTCTTTCCTAAGAATTTCTTCATCCATTCTGGTTGGTGGACATACCCATAATTTTGCCTTGTTGATTCCATTGTTCTCAAGAATCTTTGCTGCAGCTCTGTAATGACCTATGTTAGTCATACAAGATCCAATAAATACTTCCTGAATAGGACGTCCAGCAACTTCATCTAGTAATTTTACGTTATCTGGATCATTAGGACATGCAAGAATTGGTTCTTTTATTTCGTTTAAATTGATATCTATAACTTCTGAGTAACTTGCCTCTTTATCTGCATTTATAAGGGAAGGGTCCTTTAGCCATCTTTCCATGCTTTTAATTCGCCTTTCCAAAGTTCTAGAATCTTGATAGCCTTTTTCAATCATATTATTTAGTAGTGCTACATTGCTTCGTAGGTATTCAGTGACAGTTTTTTCTGATAATTGTATAGTGCACCCGGCACATGATCTTTCAGCGGATGCATCAGTTAATTCAAAGGCTTGTTCAAGTTTTAAGTCCGGTAATCCTTCGATTTCCATAATACGTCCATTAAAAATATTTTTCTTGTTTGACTTTTCAATACTTAGTAAGCCTTTTTGAATAGCAACCCAAGGAATAGAATTAACTATATCTCTGAGGGTTATACCTTCTTGTAACGCACCTGAGAATCGGACTAGAACAGATTCAGGCATATCAATAGGCATCGCACCTATTGCTGCTGCAAAGGCTACTAAACCAGATCCGCCTGGAAATGAAATTCCAAGTGGAAATCTTGTATGGCTATCGCCGCCAGTTCCAACTGTGTCAGGAAGCAGCATTCTATTTAGCCAGCTATGAATAATTCCGTCACCTGGCCTAAGCGCTACCCCTCCTCTTTCAGCAAAAAATTCAGGAAGTTCTTTATGTGTTGCTAGATCAATTGGCTTAGGGTAAGCCGCTGTATGACAAAAACTTTGCATGACTAAATCGGCAGAAAAGCCTAGGCAGGCAAGTTCTTTCATTTCATCACGTGTCATTGGCCCAGTAGTGTCTTGGCTGCCAACCGTACTGATTAGTGGCTCACAGCTTGTACCAGGTTGAATGCCTGATAGCCCACAGGCCTTCCCAACAATTTTTTGTGCTTGTGTATATCCTTTAATTGGCTGATTGGTTACATTTGGGCGGATGAAGATTGTTGATGGTTCTAGTCCAAGTTTTGCCCTTACTTTGTCTGTTAATGCTCTACCTATCATCAAGGGAATCCTTCCCCCTGCCTGTATTTCATCACTGATTGTATTAGGAGTTAATTTGAAATTTGCTATTATTTTTAGTTCATTCCCATGATCATCTAGCTTACTAATTACACCTTTAGATGTGTTAATTTTAATTATATCTCCATTTTCCATATTCCTGACATCACATTCAATTGGTAATGCACCTGAATCTTCAGCCGTATTGAAGAAAATAGGAGCAATCTTACTTGCAATAATCACACCACCTGATCTTTTATTTGGCACAAAAGGAATATCCTTACCGATATGCCATAGTAAGGAATTGATGGCTGATTTCCTTGAGCTTCCTGTTCCTACAACATCTCCAACGTAGGCAATTTGGTGTCCTTTTTGCTTTAATTTAGAAATTATTTCTAGTGCCTTAGGTTCACGAGATTCAAGCATTGCCAATGCATGCAATGGAATATCTGGCCTAGTTGTTGCGTGGGTAGCAGGTGATAAATCATCTGTATTTGTTTCTCCATCAACTTTGAAAATCGAGACAATAATTTCTTTTTCTAATGGTGCTTTATCAGTAAACCAGTCACCTCTTGACCAGCTTTCAATTACTTGTTTTGCGAATTTGTTGTTTTTAGACAGATCAAAAACATCATTTACCGAGTCATAGACAAGCACTATTTTGCTTAGGTAATTAGCAGCACATCTTGCTACGTCCTCATTTTGAGTACTGAGCAATTCGACTAGAGCGCCTACGTTATACCCTCCAATCATTGTTCCTAGTAGGCGTACAGCCTCAAACTTGCTTATCGCAGGACTACTTATTTTTCCAGTTGCTATAGCATTTAGCCATGAGGCTTTGACACGAGAAGCCGCGTCAACCCCAGGTGGAATTCTTTCGCTTAAAAGATGGATTAATTGGATGGTTTGATCGTTTACTGGCTTTTCTAGTAAATCCGTTAGTTCTGTCGTCTCTTCAGCAGTCAGTGGAAGGCCAGGAATTCCCATGGATTCGCGTTCTGCTGTGACTTGGTAATACGCACTCAACATTGGACTGCTTTCTTGCCTGAGGTTAGTTAGCTTTCTATTCTTCTACCCCATGGATACTTTTTGAATTGATAAAGATACTGAAATGAAATTCATTGATGTTCTTTGCTTGCTCTTTACTTAGCCTAGGGACTGGATATTTTTAGCCAATGACCACTACTTCTGATCTGCATGTGGTCGAGACACGTCCATTGGTGCCCCCTGGGTTGTTGCATCACGATTTGCCTATTGATGCCCTAGCAGTCAAAACGGTCTCTAAAGCACGTCAACGTATTCAATCCATTTTGCGAGGAGAGGATTCCAGATTATTGGTCATTGTTGGTCCTTGTTCAGTTCATGATGTTGATGCTGCAAAGGACTACGCAGAGCAACTGGATTCATTGCGTTGTTTATATTCCTCTGAACTTGAAATTGTTATGCGGGTTTACTTTGAGAAACCCCGTACGACTGTTGGATGGAAGGGATTGATCAATGACCCACATCTAGATGGTTCTTACGACATCAATACAGGGTTGCGACGTGCCAGAGGCTTGTTATTACATTTGGCTCGAAGAGGCATGCCAGCAGCCACAGAGTTGCTTGATCCTGTTGTCCCTCAATACATTGCTGATTTAATTAGTTGGACGGCTATTGGAGCTAGAACGACTGAAAGTCAGACACATCGTGAAATGGCTTCTGGACTATCAATGCCAATTGGCTATAAAAATGGAACTGATGGAACAGCCACGATTGCTATTAATGCGATGCAGGCTGCATCCAGACCACATCATTTTCTTGGAATTAATAATGAAGGCAGTGCGTCAATTATTAGCACGACAGGTAACCCTGATGGCCATATAGTCTTAAGAGGTGGCAAGTCAGGAACTAATTATCATTCAGAAGCTGTAAGTTTTGTAGTCAAAGAATTATCGAAATTTGGATTATCAGAGAAGCTGATGGTAGATTGTAGTCATGGTAATTCAAATAAAGATTTTCGACGCCAGTCAGATGTTTTACATGAAGTAGCTGATCAAATTAAAAAAGGTTCAACTCATATAATGGGATTAATGCTAGAGAGCCATTTAGTTGAAGGAAGCCAATCCCTCAAAACAGATCTGAGTCAACTTGTTTATGGTCAAAGTATTACAGATGCATGTATTAATTTTGATACAACGGCATCACTATTAAAAGATTTATCTGCCTCAGTGAAATCTCTTTCATGATCAAATAATAATTCATGTTACTTGAAAGAAGACCCAACTAAATGCGACAACTAATGGGACAGTAATGTTATCTATACCCCATTGACCAAATTGTTCAAAGACAATAGCAAGAGTAGAAATAGCAAAAATTTCTATAAAATTGATAGGAGATCCACCATAAATATTTATTATTGACAATGTTATTAGAGTGACTAGGAACATAGTAGATGTTCCTAGTATTGATTTTTTTTGACCAAATATTTGCCAGGAATAGGATTTAATACTTGAGCCTATTAAGCCAGCTAATCCATCACCAAGTGCCATTACTAACATTCCACTACTTGCAGCTATTCCATAATTTGGCCATAAAAAATATAATAAAATTGTTATAGATATTCCATAACCAACTGTTCCAAAACTTTTTCTATCTATATCTTCTAACACGCTAATAAATCTAAATTTTTGATTAATTAACAAAGCAAGTGTAATTAATATAGAAAAAGTTAATGCAAGATTTTGCGGAATCTTAAGCAACCAGGCTAGTGGCACTACAGGACCATTGCCTATATGAACAATTTTTCTGACTAGTTCTTTCTTGTTTGGAAATTTTTTACGAAAATATATTGCTGTTGTAATTACAACAGCAATCCAGCAGCCAATCAATAAAAGAGAAACAATGTTCTCCAAGATGATTATGCAGCTTGTTGATGGTTCGTCATGCCTCGAAGTTTCAGAATTGCCTTGGCTTCTAATTGTCTTACCCGTTCTCTAGAAACATTTATTTGTCTTCCTATTTCCGCTAAGGTTAGAGGCTCTTCTCCATCTAAGCCGAAGCGTAACCGAAGTATTTTTTGTTCTCTTTCGTTTAATTGTGAAAGCCATCCACCTAGATGTTCTTTTTGAATACTTCTATCCATACCTTCCATTGGCTCAGTTCCATTTGGATCAGGTATTAGCTCTCCCAAGGTGCTTCTGTCTTCTTCTCCACGTGCGTGGGCATCTAGTGATGAGCAAGGTGCACTTTGGGCAACAAGATCTTCTAGATCTTGGGGTTCAATACCCATTGCATTAGCTAGTTCTAGTCGATTTGGTTGACGTCCGAAGCGATGGGATAGCTCTCTAGAGATGCGACGCATTTTGGATAGCTTTTCACTGATATGAATTGGCAAGCGAATAGTTCGTGCGCTGTTGTCTATAGCTCTAGTCATGCCTTGACGTATCCACCAATAGGCATAGGTTGAAAATTTGTAGCCCATTGCAGGATCAAATTTATCCACAGCCCTTTCCAAGCCTATTGCGCCTTCTTGGACGAGGTCTAGAAGCTCAAGTCCCTGATTTTGATATTTTTTGGCAACACTTACTACTAAGCGCAGATTAGCGGCCATCATTCTGTCTCTTGCTCGCTTGCCCATTCTGATTTGATGTCGTTGTCTAGCGGTATGTTCAGTTTCTGGTGATTCGAGGAGTTCTTTCATGGTTTGCACATGATGCGCAAGCTCTATCTCTTCGGCAGGTGTAAGAAGAGGCACTCTTCCTATGCTGCTTAGATAAAAGCCAATCGCATCAGTAGCAAGTCGACCACTTTGTCTATTGGGTTGCTTTTGATTTTGTTTGCTTAATCGAGGCTTGTTTATGCAGCCTGGATTTTTCGATGAGATAGATGAATTAGCACTGTGTTGAGCTGAAGTGCTTTTAGCAGATTTCAGAGGGATCCCCATCACCCTGTCCTCCATAGATTAGATTTTGTCAAAATTTAGCACTAGCTAAGAATTTGAGCAGAACTGAATATGAAATCTTTTGGTATTCCTGGAGTCTATAAATTGATTACCTGGAATAGGTATAAAACGCAATTCGTATCGTCGAGCTTAGAGATGTGTTTCTTTCTTCTCTCCCTTTGTGCTTTTTAATTGAGTGGATTTTATCGGAATTTTTTGGTTATTTCCAAAAATCTATTATTTTTTCTTGCGCTTTATATTTTTGACTTTTAGGTATGCGTTGTAAAAATGTGCCATCACTCTGCATATCCCAGGCATCAGAGTTGTCATTAAAGTATATCTCTAGAAGTTTTTCTATACGTTTTGAAAGTATTGGGTCTTCAATTGGTGTTACAGCTTCAATTCTTCTATCTAGATTTCGTCGCATCCAATCTGCACTGCCAATATATGCTTCGGGTTTACCATCATTATAGAACCAAAAAATTCTAGAATGCTCTAAGAATTTTCCGATCACACTTATAACCCTAATGTTTTCACTAAGACCTTTTACATTAGGATATAGGCAACACATTCCTCTTATAATTAATTCTACTTTTACTCCAGATTGAGATGCTTTATATAATAAATTGATGATCGATGGATCGACCAAAGAATTCATTTTTGCTTTAATAATCCCTCTTTTCCCTTTTTTTGCATTTTCGACTTCCCTTGCGATCAGATTTTCAATGCCTTTTCTCAAGCTCACTGGAGCAACAAGTAATTTCCTGAAAGACTGCTGTTTAGCAAAACCAGTTAAATAGTTGAATAACTCAACCAAATCTTTTCCTAAGTCTTCTCTTGATGTGAGTAAGCCCAAATCAGTATATAATCTTGATGTTTTGCAATTATAATTTCCTGTTCCTATATGCATATAACTTGTCAGGTTATTCTCTTCATTTCTTATTACCAAAGCGATTTTTGTATGTGTTTTTAGACCTACAACTCCGTAAACAACATGGACGCCAGATTGTTCTAAATGCTTTGCCCATTGAATGTTATTGTCTTCGTCAAACCGTGCTTTTAACTCAACTAGTGCCATAACTTGTTTGCCACTTTCTGCCGCGCGAATCAAAGCTTTAATAATTTCAGAGTCCTTTGCTACCCTGTATAGCGTCATTTTTATAGCCAGTACTTTTGAGTCATCTGCAGCTTGATTAATGAACTCCTCTACAGAAGTTGTAAATAAATCGTATGGGTGATGCAGCAAGATGTCTTTTTTCCTTATAACTGAGAAAATATCTCTAAATTCATCATTATCCATTGATTGATTCGAGGTCGTGTCGACCTGGCTGTCGGCTAGCTCCCTTGGTGTAATTCCATGATGGGTAGCGAATTTTAATTTCTCGGTTTGCAGACTTGATAGTTCTAATAGATCGTCTAGTCCCAAAATGGTTTTTGATGTATACACATCTGTTTTATTTATTGAAAGCCCTTTAATTAACATATTTAGTATCTTTTCAGGCATATTGTCTGAGACTTCTAGCCTCACTATTTCACCTCCGACTCTGCGTTTGCGAAGCCCTTCCTCGATTGCAATCATTAGGTCATCTGCTTCAATATCTCTTAATTCTAAATCTGCATCACGTGTGACTCGGAAGACATAGTAATCTTTTATCATCATTCCTGGAAATAGATGATTTAAATTGCACCCTATGATCTGTTCAAGTGGAATGTAGACCTTTGAACTTCTGCCGATTTTCTTTTTACTCTGATTAGGAATAGATATTAATCTGCCTATGTTTTTTTGTGGTATCTTAACTCGTACAAATTGCTCTTGATCATTGATTGGATCGTATATTATTGCAGCAACATTTAGGCTTAAATTACTTATATGTGGAAAGGGGTGTGCTGGATCAACTGAAAGTGGGGTTAAAATTGGGAATACTTTTTCTTTGAAATAATTTTGAATCCATTGGTACTGTTCTTCGTTTAAATTTTGATGATCTATTATCGATATGCCTGCTTCTTTTAGTTTCTTTTTTAATTGCTTTTGATAATGGTTTTGTTGTTGATCTAGTATTGGCAACAGTACTTCTCTAATTTTTTCTAACTGTTCTAAGGGTGTTTTTCCATCTTCAGAACGTTTTGTGATCCCGGCATCTACTTGTGATTTTAGGGATGCGACACGAACCATAAAGAATTCATCTAGATTATTGCTGAATATTGCACTGAACTTTGCTTGTTCAATAAGAGGTGTTTTGTCATTCAGAGCTTGCGCTAATACACGAATATTGAATGAAATCCAACTAAGTTCTCGATTGATGTATATTTTTTCTAAGGTGTTGGTTTTCATTTTAGCTTTTGGTAACTTCTCAAATAAAAGTTAGTAGTTCATTGGTGATTTAATAGTTTGTAGACTTTTTAATTTTAACCATCTAATAATTGTACTCTTGATTCACTCTCGACGAGTGAGATTACGAGTAAAACTATAATCGATGCACCTATAAAGGGACTCTTTTGCCCTAGAAGATCGTAGCTTATTCCAGCTAATGCCGGTCCAATAAAGCTTCCTAGACTTTGCAGAGCTTGCAAACTTCCCAATGCGGCACCTTGACCCTCTTTGTCAAGCCGTCTTGAGACGAGACTTCTAAGGCATGGTGTTACCAAACCTGTACCAAATGCAAGTATTCCTACAGCAAAATAAATAATGCTCACACTTTGGCTAGGTTTTGCAAAAGGAATGAGGAGAGATCCAATAAGGACTAACCCTAAACCAAAAAGGGTGAGTTTTTTTTCTCCATATCTTTTCACTAGTGGTCCAATTAGACCACCCTGGACGCACATAGCTACTACTCCAACAATTAAAAAAGCAGTGGTAGAAAGTTCCGGACCCCAATTTAGTTTTTCTTTGAAGTAAAGAACCAAAATTGCTGTGAATCCATTAAATGCCAGAAAGAAAAGAAAGAAGCTTAGGGAAAGTTTTCCGACAACTTCACTAAATATCACTTTTCTAATTTTATTTAATGGATTCAGTTCTCTTTTTCTAGGCAATGACCGTCTTTCTTTTATTGGATGTGTCTCTGGCAAAAACATCAAAACTATTACAAGATTTGTTAATGCAAAACCAGTGGCCACCCAAACAGGAATTGTTACTGAAAGTTCAGCTAATTTTCCTCCTACAAAGGGACCTAGGATGAATCCCAATCCAAAAGCAACGCCAATTAAACCAAAGGCTTTTGCGCGTTGCGAAGGTGAACTAATGTCTGCAAGAACAGCACTCGCAGTTGCAGCTGTTCCACCACTGATTCCATCAATTAATCTTGCACTAAAGAGTAGAAAAAGTGGTATTACCGATTCGGCAGGCCATTTTAAAGTGATTGTTACTGCAAAAAGTCCTAGTCCTAGTACTGAGCCTGATACACAGCTTGCAATTACAGGTTTTCGTCCATATCGGTCACTAAGTGCACCAATTAGCGGGGTTGCAGAGAATTGGGCGAGAGCGTAACTACCTGCCAATAGCCCTAATGTACGTCCATCTGTTTGAAAATTCGCAAGTAGAAATGGCAAAAGTGGGAATACAATGCTTTCGCCAAGGCGGTCATTCAACAAGGTTAGAAAGGTGCTAAATAGAATTGGAATCTTTGTTTTTTCCACTAAATTATTTGATTTTTATTATTTTATCTTTCCACTATATTCCTAAGCAGATCTATTGCGAAAATTGATCTTTTTGCCAACCAATTAATTTCTCTAGAGTTTGTATTGCTTTACCAGAAATAATTTGTGATTGCGCAGTTTTGATACCTTCTTCAAGATTGTTTGTTTTTCCTGCCAACCATAGACATGCACCAGTATTCCAGATAAGTGAGTTTTTTAGAGGGCCTTTGTTGTTCAGAGCCTCCAACGCGTCTTTTTTCCATGCATCTAGGCCTGACCATTGACAGTCATCTCCGTGGAGTGAATAATGATGTGGATTAAGGATAATTCTATGAAATTCCCCTTTTTTGATTTGACCAGTAATACAGCTTCTGTTTATAGAAAGATCTATACTTCCTTCAAGTCCTTTAATGAAAATTAGATTTTCTTCTCCAAGTAATTTAAGTGCCTTTCTGGCTTTTTCTTCTGTTGGCGGGTGCACAAAACCACTTATAATTACATGATCTCCTTGGTGAGAAGTCCAAATCAATTCCATGCTGGCTATTGGAGGTCTTTTACCTAGTTGATCTCGATATGTGATTATTGTTTCTGCAAGTGGAAAGTGGTCTGGTTGATGGATCAAAGCAAAATTATGTGTATCAAAGCCTGATTGAACTTCTTGAATACTTAGGCCTTCTAGTGAGATCCCAAGAGATGAAAATAATTCTATAGATGTCACTCCATACTTTATAGGCATCCGCTTGCCACCTTGTAAGACAACAGGATGACCAGCACTTAATAGGACTAGACTTGTAAGTGGGTAAATAGGAGAAGTTCGGCA
This sequence comes from Prochlorococcus sp. AG-363-P19, assembly GCA_003280055.1. Taxonomy (GTDB): domain Bacteria; phylum Cyanobacteriota; class Cyanobacteriia; order PCC-6307; family Cyanobiaceae; genus AG-363-P08. Next base: position 154,565 of record QCGG01000002.1, on the reverse strand, counting down.
CCGACCATCAAATGGTATGCCAAAACAAAAAGGTGGTTTTTGTTGATCTTTTGAAGTTAATTTGGGGCCTAATTCTAAGTATGTATCTAACATTCCAGCGAGTTCTTGTGGCTCAGGCCTACGAATACGGTGTGCAATCATGAAGGCACCTATTTGTGCTGGAGTGGCTTTAGCCATGAGAATTAGCCTTAGTGCTTCCGCAGATTCTTCCCGAGTCATTCCTTTGCTCGTGTGTTGACCACTGCCTATTTTTCTTAAAAGCCTTTTGAAGTTTTCTGAGCTGTTGGTCACTTGAAATTTGCCTAACTATCTTAAGAACCAGTATTGATATAGCATTTTACATTGTAAATGCTATACAACATAAAATTGATCATAAATGAAAACATTATTCTCATGAATAGATCAATTAAAATACCTTGCTATTGTTAATATATCTATATTGATGGAGTATCTGTTTCTCAGCAAATTGACGTAGTTCTGGTGTAGGTAGATTATTTTTTATATTTGATAAGAGATCAAAACTGTGTTTAGTGCCTATTGAGCCCAGTGCTATTAATGCGGCTTTGGCTGTTAAATTTGTTCCATTTAGCGCTACTTTGCCAATAATATTTGTAATCTGTTCACTATCTCGCCTTTGCAATATCTGAATTGTTTTTATTATTATAGGATCCCGTATATCATCTAATAGGAATGCTGTAAGATCGATTAATTCTTTGTCACTAAGGTTGTGAGCCTTGAAGTTAAGTAAATCTAATCCAGCTAGTTTAATCTTTAAGTTTGGCTCGTTTAAAATTTTATTTAGTAACTTGTTTGATAGCAAATCACCCCATATTGAGAGTGCTTGAAGGACTTCTAAATTGAATGTATCGTTAATATAAATATTTTGCATTAACCAATCTTTAGCCTCAGGTTGGTGACATATTCCTGCTGCATAAAATAGCTCCGCCTGTGCGCCATATTTTCCCTCTAAATTTTTAATAATTCCCCATCCTTCTTTTTCAAGTTGGCCTATCCTCATGGCCATCTCCATTTTCAACTCTGTAGAATATTTAGGTGAATAATTTGTTTCTAGCCATTCCCCATTGATAGCGATTGTTTTGGAATTATTTATATATTGCCAAGCTAGTGATTCATCTATTGACATTTGAATAAATACTTTAACAGCCTATTTCTTTCTATTATCAAGGTAAGAGTTTAACTTTTGATCTAGTATCTCGCTCTTTTTGGCTTTAATTTACTTTCGTAGTTCCAATGATTCAATCTTTGTTAAGCCATAGAGGCCTTTGGCCCTAATCGATTAGAAATGATAAGGCATGGTTTTAGTTGCATGATCAAGAAGGTACTATCTCCTACTAATGAGTCAACCTCCTTTCCTTTCCAGTTCGAGGAATCTAGAGCACGGAATGATCGCCAAACAGTCTTTGCATTTACCCGTGAGTTAGTCCATGCTCAATTTGAACTAGCAGACCAGGAACTTACCAGACGCCTGTGGCAAGAAATCTCTGCTCGTAAAATTGATATTGAGCGAGTTATTTATTTAATGTACGGCTGCTCTTCTTATGATGATGAAGAAGAAATGCTTGAAGTTGATCTTTCCTTTCACAAAAATAGGATTGCTAATTAAATACCAAGGAGAACCTCAAAATCCTTGAATTATGAAGTTTCCTGTTGTTCAACGAGCACCAAGTTCTGCTGCAAGCTCTCTTTCGAGTTTTTCATCATGAATCGAAGGACGAACATTGCTCATACTTGTTCTATGAGTGCTATAGAAAAGCATGCCTATAAACACCATACCACCTACTACATTTCCTAAAGTCACAGGTATAAAATTCCAGAAAATTACTTTTAAGAATGGAACTCCAGAACCTAGCAATGGGCCTGCAGTGTGGAGGAACATATTTACAACAATATGCTCCATGCCCATAGTTTGGAAAGCAGTAATAGGTAACCAACAGGCTAATATTTTACCTGGAACACTTTTACTGACTAAGGCCATTGTTACCCCAAGACAAACTAGCCAGTTTGCAATAACACCTCTAAGAAATGCAAGAAACAAACCAGTACTTCCTAGAGCCTCATATTTTGTGAGTACATTTGTTTTGTTAATTGCTATTATTTTTGCCGCTATCACTGCCCAACCTTTACCACCAGCAGCAGCAGCTAGGGGCTCCACTGTGCCTGCACTTGTTAAACTTATTGATAGCAAGATAGCTACTAAAGCTGTCCCTAGAAAATTTCCGATCCATACCCACGTCCAGTTTCTAAATGTTGCGCGCCATGAGCTTTTGCCAGCCCATGTGGCCATTGGAAGAAGAGCAAAGTTACCTGTCACAAGCTCCATACCGAAAAGAACTATGCTTGCAAAGCCAAAAGGAAATAGAACCGAACCTAAAAAGGGTATTCCTGATTGAATTCCTACTGTGATAGCAAGGCATGTAGCTAAACCAAGAATTGCACCTGAATAAAAACCTCTAACTAAAAGATTTTTAATACTTACGGTAGACTTTTTGCCACCAGCGGTGATCATTCCATCTACCAATTCATTTGGTAGAACGTAATCCATTTGGGATGCGGCTGATTCCATTTTGTTAGTTAATAAAAAACTGATAGGAGAATAAAATTAATTGCTAATCTTATTCATTAGCTTTGAGAAGAAATCTTGACTACCATTAATTCGATTGGTTTGTGGGGCCTCATTTCCTGTAGTATTTAGCCAATTTACAAACCGTGAAAAAAAGTCTTTTGATTGTGGATTTGAGTTCATGAGGAATAACAAGATAGTGTATCTCTAGCAGCTATGTTGTATTGCTGCTAGATCTTTTGGCTTTCTGTAAATGACCTAAATGCTGAAATAGAGTTTTTTTATTCATTTTTTAACCGCCGAGTATTGCTCAACTAAGATTGTTTTTAGAGTAGATTTGACTTCTTCAATAGGAACTGCTTTATGAGTTAATTTCCCGATAGAATTGTTTTCACCTTGGGATCCACCAATGCTTATATCATAGGCTTCAACTATTTTCCCTTCTTTGTTTTTTGCTTTTTTCCCAGTTAGTCCAATTGCTCCCATGTAAGCTTGACCACAACTATTTGGACAACCTGTCCAATGTATTTTTAATTCGTTTGTTAATTGGATTTCATTATCAAGTTCTTTTGAGATTTTTAAAGCAGCATCTTTCGTATTAGTTAGCGCAAAACTACAATATTTACTTCCTGTGCATGAAACTGTCCCTGCTGCAATAGGGCTAGGTTCGATCGGAAAACGTTTGAGCATTGGATCCTTCTTAAACCCATTTATATTTTTAGATTCAATATCAACAAAGATTATGTTTTGATCTTCTGTTAGTCTGATTTCACCATTTCCATATTTTCTACTTACTGTTGCTATATCTTGTAAGTCTTCAGAAGAGAGTCTTCCTACTGGAATATGAACTCCAGCATAGTATTTATTAGCCTGCTTTTGTTTGTGTATTCCTAAGAACGATCTAGGCGTTTCGGAGAACACTGACCCTGGATCTCTTTCTAGCATTCCAAATTTTTTTTCTACTAAGTTCCTAAATCGATCGATTCCAATTGAATCAAGATAGAATCTAAATCTTCCTCTTTGTCGTTTATACCTTTCCCCATTGTCTCTCCATATAGATATAATCACTTCAGTAATTCTACAAATATCAGACGCTTCAATCCAGGCATCCAGTGGTATTGCATAGTCATTCATTTGTGATGAGAGGATCCCACCTACCCATATCCCAAAACCCATAACTCCATCTTTTTTAACTGGATGAAAAACTAAGTCATTATGCAGTAAAAAATTGTCTTCGGAACCTGCTACTGCTGTATTCCACTTTCTTGGTAAATTTGAGAATTCGGGGTTTCCATCTCCATTATTTATAAGAAAATCTTGTAAAAGACTGGTATATTTTCTTGTGTCAATTATTTCTTTTGGGTCTATCCCTGCAATCGGATTACCTGTTACATTTCGAGGATTATCAAATCCCGATTGAATAGTGTGAAGGTCAGCTTCTTTTAGTCTTTGAAGTATCTCAGGTAGATCAGAAATAAGAATACCTCTTATTTGTATATTTTGGCGGGTTGTGATGTCGCAACTTCCTGATTCACCATACCTTGCAACAATAGAACTGATGATTACTAATTGCTTTTCATAAAGCACTCCATTCGGAACCCTTAAACGTAACATGAATTTTCCAGGTGTTTTAGGTCTCCAAAATATTCCATACCACTTGAGTCGAAGTTCTAGATCTGTTTTGTTAATTTCTTCCCATCCTTTTTTTGCAAATTCTCCTATCTCAATTCCAATATCTAGTCCATCTTTTTTAGACTTATTAACCTCAATTGCATTTAATTTTTTCCCTTGCAAATAGGGCTTTATAGAATCAGAACTAGTAACATCTAAGTTGTCCATTGTTCTAAAATGTTTGTTTCGCTTTGGTAGTTTTGATCTCTACTATTAACTTATATCGACTTGCGATTGAGAAGTATCAACAAATACATTTTCTGAGATTTCAGCAATTTTTTTTTCGTTTTGTATCTTATATAACAAATACCTTACTTAATAAGTTGATTTCTAATTTCAGCCGATGATTGTCTAATACTGCCTACCAATTTCTCCAATCCATCTTACCGCACCTTCTTTCAGCATTTTCCAGACTTGATTCATTGCAAAAAAATCCCTTTCGATATCACTTGTAAAAGCCTTATTATTCTTTCTTTTCTTACGATGCCTTCCTTTTACTTGATTGTATGCGTTTCCTTGATAACACTCTGGTTGCTCGAAAGCCATATTCAGAAAAAGATTTATAGAAAACTACAACAGTTCATGTGATTTTATTCAGTTGCCGTTGTTACTGAAATGAATAATACTTTCGATTATGAATCAACTACTCACCACAAACCTCGATGGTTTCATTTTTGGGTGTGCATGCGAGACGTTCAGAGACGATAGAATTGAATTGCCTTACATAAGTTTGAGACCAGACTCTTAGACTTGCTATTTTGTAGGCTGAAGCAAGTTCCTTCCATCCTTTATATCCTACTGACAAGCAGCTTCAATACAATCGAGTATTGATAAAGCTCATTATCAATCCAACCTCTTTGGTATCTCATATTGCCTTAGCAGGCTCAAATAACAGTCGGGCAATTCCCTTTCCAAAGATTGACTCTTTTAAAAATGACCGATGCGATTTCTTCAAACATTTATCATGATAAAACTAACTATGGCAAGGTTTTTTTAGTTGGTGCAGGACCTGGAGATCCTGATTTGATGACAGTTAAGGCACATCGCTTGCTTGGACAATGTGATGCTCTTGTATATGATTCGTTAGTCCCTAACGAGATTCTTCAGTTAGTTGATGACGCATGTGAACTGAAGTTTGTTGGCAAACGAAGGGGCCATCATTCTTTTCCACAGGCAAAAATTAACTCAATTCTTCTGAAGTTTGCACAAGAATATAAATGTGTAGTTCGCTTAAAGGGAGGTGATCCGTTTATTTTCGGAAGAGGAGGCGAAGAAGCTGAATATCTAGCTCGTCAGGGAGTTTCAGTAGAAGTTGTTCCAGGTGTCACAGCAGGAATTGCTGCTCCTTCATATATTGGTATGCCTCTTACACATAGATTATGTGGATCTTCAGTTACCTTCGTCACAGGTCATGAAGAGATTGATAAGGCCAGACGGACTGTAAATTGGAGCGCATTGGCTAAAGCTAGCCATACTTTGGTTATTTATATGGGATTACATAATCTTGGACTAATTGTAGATGAACTGATTTCTGGTGGTATTGATATAGATACTCCAACAGTTGTCATTCAGCAGGCAACTGTTTTAGGTCAACGTTATGTGAAGATTCGGTTAGGAGATTTAGTTTCAGAATCTAGAAAAAATAAGTTTTTTTCTCCTTCTATTATAGTAATCGGTAAGATTGTGGATTTTCAAGTTAAAGAGTGTTCGCCTGATCCTGCCAATGTTACTATGCCAATTAAATTTTGATTAATAATTTCTCCCATAGTTCTTTTGGATTTATCCATGGTTTTAGATATCGTTCATTTACTCGAGAGATAGGATGGCAACTTAAACTATTGATTAACAACCATTGATCATTTTCTTTTGGACATTCATTAATTATAGCTTCTTTAAATAAACCTTTTTTAATTCCCATTCCTCTCATTATTCCAGGTAAACAACCGCTTATATTTCTTGGTGTTAACCATTCGTTTTCTCTGTGAACTAAAAGATTAGAGGTTGTTCCACAGCACACCTCACCATCAGTGTTCAGAATTATTGCATCATCGAATCCTAAATCATGTGCCTCTTTTCTTGCTTGGATTCCCTGATTGTAAGCAAAAGTTTTGCATGTGCTTAAGGAACTGTATGCATTTCTTCTTTCAGTTTGACTAATTAATGTATCTAAAGGGTTGAATGATGGTTCGCATGAGTGCAATTCTAACCAGAATCGATGCTTCTCTTTTACCTGAGCACTTTTACTAATAGTGATACCTCTATGAATATTATTTCCTCGTGTCCAATTTAATCTCATTGAACCGTTTTTAATTGAAGTTATTTGTAGTCCTTTTTCAATTACAGGTTTAAGCCAATCTAAGTCTGGAGGTGGTAACATCCCAAGTTTATCTGCACTTTTATTCCATCTTTTTAGATGCTCTTCGAGCAGTTTTGCTTCTCCATTTAGTATTAAAACTGTCTCAAAAATCCCATCTGCCATTTGTAGTCCTCGGTCACATATAGGAACATATAAGTTTTCGATTTTTTCCCATTTATTGTCTATCCATCCAAGACTTTCTATTGGCTTTTTTGTCATTGTAAGGCTCTTAGTAGTGGCAGAAGCTTCCATTGCAATTCCTCTGCTTCGTTTAATGGGTCAGAATCTGCGACTATTCCACATCCAGCATGAGCCCTTATATTTCTATTTTCTAATATTAATGATCGAATTAGTATATTGCTATCAAGACTTCCATCCCAATTTCTTCTTAGGAATGACCCACAGTAAGGTCCTCTAGCTACAGGCTCAAGTTCAAATAACCGTTTACAGGATCTAAGTTTTGGTGCACCACTAATTGATCCACCGGGCCAACAAGCCTCTAGAAGATCAACCCATGACCTTGTAGGAAGAAGAGAGCCTTCAATGACTGAAGTCAAATGATGTACCTGAGCATAACTTTCTAAGCCAACTATCTGACTCACATTGATTGAACCAGGTTTACATACTCTTCCTAGATCGTTGCGCAATAGATCAACAATCATAATGTTTTCTGCGCGATCTTTTCCGCTACATATCAGATCTGCGGCTAGATCTGCATCTTCATGCTGATTCCTTCCTCGAGGTCTTGTGCCTTTAATAGGCCTAGTTTGTATTCTTCCTGAAGCAGATGCCCTCAGGAATAGTTCTGGTGATGCAGATAATACAGCTTCTCCTTTTGCCTTTCCACCACCAATTACCATCCCAGAAAATGGTGCTGGACATTTATTTCTTAGCTTCTTAAAAATCTCTAAAGGAGTAATTTCCTTAGGTAAAATGCTTTTGCAGCATGCTGTTAGATTTGCTTGGAATATATCTCCTTCTTTAATCAAATTCTGGATTTTTTTGACGTCAGTTGCATATTGTGTACTGGAGGTCAGCCATTCCCACTTATTTAGATCTATTTCAGGTAAATCTTTAGTTACTATATGATCTCTGGAAATCTTATTAGTATTTAGCTGATCAATATATTTTAAGAATTCTTCAAATCGCTTTTCATTTGAACCTTCTAGCCAGAGCTCTTTTTTTTGTAAATCGAATATAAAAATAGGGTCATGTTTTCCTAGCCAAAGAGTGGCTATTTTGTCAGGTTTCCAGGGATTATTAGGCTCTATCCAGGCACCTGCCTCGTAACTAAGCCAACCCGTCCAATGACCAGAGTTGATGTTTCTAAGCTCTTCAAATGGGTTTGGGTCAATAGTTTTGTTGGGTAAACCATGACAACAAATCTGATTGACTGGATCGACTCCGATGGTTACCCATCTGCCAAGTTTACTTCCATCACCATCTAACCAAATCAATCCATCTGTACCCCATTCTTTTCCAAGACTTTCTGCAAGAAAATATGGATTATGCCAGCGACATTTTTCTCTCCTAGGATTTGTCAAGGTTCTGGTTTAGTGCAGAGATCAGATCTTCCTATACCTTTTAATGCCTCATCTCTAAGTCTACAGCTGTCACATTTTCCGCAGGCTTTTTCTCTGCCTGCATAACAGCTCCATGTTTTTTCGATAGGTAACCCTAGTCGTAATGCTTCTTTGGCAATATCTTTTTTATTCCAATTTATAAGTGGAGCCCATAGTTTGGTTCCTTTTCCTTCGCGTCCTGATTTACTCGCTAGGTTTGCTAAGTCTTGATATGCCTCCAGATAGTCAGGCCTGCAGTCTGGATAACCAGAGTAATCCATCGCATTGATTCCTAAAATTAATTGATTAGCTCCTCGCGCTTCAGCCAGGCTTAAACCTATAGCAATGAAGACAGTATTGCGACACGGAACATATGTATTAGGTATTATATCTTTTTGAATACCTTCTTTCGGAATTTCTTGGCTCATATCAGTGAGAGAAGAGCCACCCCAAAGGCTGAGATTTATATTTAGAATGTGATGCTCAGCAATACATAAAAAGTTGGCAATTGATTTTGCAGCTTCTAGTTCTTTGTGATGACGTTGACCATAATTAAATGATAATCCTATGACAACTTTACCTTGCTCGATTGCCATTGCGGCAGCTGTTGAGGAATCAAGTCCCCCTGATAGAAGTGCAATTGTTGGGTTGTTGTTCATATACGACATTTGAGCTACTCAAGCTAATTATGCAGATATTAAAGAGATAAGCCCATTGTCTTCATTGTGTTGTGACTCGCTTTGGTGAATTTATTTAATGCCTAGCCATTTATGTGTCTGAAGACTTAAACGCCACATAGGATTATATTTTATATATTCTATAACAAGATTTAATCCAGACATGCATTCCCATCCTGGCTGAAGATATAAAAACTGTTCATTAGGTAATTCAGAGTTTTCTTTTTGATTTTGTTTTATATACGTAATTTTTTTGGCGATACTTTCTGCAAAAGTAATGTCTTCTTTTGAGTGAATCACTACCTTGATTTCGTTACATGATTCTAATATTTCCGGTCTAGGTGGAGCATGTGGTTTCGGAGATAGTGTGACCCAATTAGGATGACCAGTTAACTCATTGACCCCACTAGTTTCTATATGTATAGGAATAATATTTTGACCAGACGGTTTCATTGTTTCTCTAATTGCATTACAGAGTGGATTAAGGTTGTGATGAAGCGGTTCTCCACCGGAGATTACTATAAATGAGACACCTTTTTGCGTTGCTTTGAGTGTTATTTTTGCAAGTTCATCAACGCTTTGTCTTGCATACTTACTTGAATCCCATGAGTGTTTAGTATCACACCAACTACATCCAACAAAGCAGCCCGCCAATCGAATAAAAAACGCACTTTTACCTACATGATAGCCTTCTCCCTGAATAGAATGGAAAGTTTCTACTACAGGCAGATTAAATGTCATGTATTTCAGAGCTAGTCATAGGTATTTCAGAAGCATCATTTGTGTGACTTATGGCTTCCTGTGGAGAACTTGGAAGACGTAATTGTGCTGCTTTAATAAGTCCCTTAAATAAAGGATGTGGTTTTCCAGGTCTAGAAAGAAACTCTGGATGATATTGACATGCTGTAAAGAAAGGGTGATTTTTTAGTTCTATTAATTCAACAAGTCGACCATCAGGTGATGTTCCACTAATAACATAACCTGATTCGAGAAATAAATTTCGATAGGAGTTGTTGAATTCATATCTATGACGATGACGCTCATAAACAACTTCTTCTTTATAGAGCTGATGCGCTAATGTTCCAGATTTTAATCGACACGGGTAAACCCCTAGACGCATTGTGCCCCCTAAATCTTCTACATCTTGTTGTTCTGGTAAAAGATGAATAACAGGATGCTTTGTATTTGGATTAAGTTCTGAACTTGTTGCTTCTTTTAGATTTCCTTGATTTCGTGCCCATTCAATTACGGCACATTGCATACCCAAACATAACCCAAGAAAAGGAATTCTATTTTCTCTTGCCCATTGAATAGCCTCAATTTTTCCATCTACGCCTCTGTTCCCAAACCCACCGGGTACGACAATTGCATCAATGCCTTTTAAAAGTGTTTCGCTACCTTCTACTTCCATTTTCTCCGCAGAGATCCAGTGTAGATCAAGTGAAGCATTTTGGGCTAAACAGGCATGGCGTAATGCTTCAACTACTGAAAGATATGCATCATTAAGTTGTACATATTTACCAACCAGTGCAACTTTCACAGTTGGGCCAGGATTCCTAATATTGTGAACTAGTTGAGTCCAGTTCCGCATGTCACTTTCTTGGTCATTTACGTTCAACATATTTAAAACTTGTTTGCACAGTCCTTCTTCTTTAAGAGCTAGTGGGACTGCGTAGATACTGTCCGCATCTAATGATTGGATTACTGCTTTATGTTGAACACCACAGAAGCCAGCAATTTTCTTTTTTAATTCTTCATTAATCGGACGATCACTTCTACAAACTAGTACATCAGGTTGGATACCAATCGATCTTAGTTCTTTAACCGAATGTTGTGTCGGCTTGGTTTTTAGTTCGCCTGATGTGCGTATAAAAGGGAGAAGAGTGACATGGATGTAAGCCAAGTCGTTTCTAGATACATCTTCACGAAATTCTCTTATTGCTTCTAGGAAAGGTAGAGATTCAATATCTCCAACTGTGCCACCAATCTCAGTAATAACAAAATCTGCGCCACTATTCGCTGCTACTCGATGAATTCTATCTCGTATTTCACTAGTAATATGGGGAATGACTTGCACAGTTCCGCCATTGTAATCACCTCGTCTTTCCTTATTAATAACTGCTTGATAGATTGAGCCTGTAGTTACACTGTTTAAGCGAGACATTGCTGTGTCTGTGAATCTCTCATAATGTCCAAGGTCTAAATCTGTTTCAGCCCCGTCTTCTGTGACAAATACTTCTCCATGTTGATAGGGGCTCATTGTCCCTGGGTCAACATTAAGGTAAGGATCTAATTTTAGAATTGATACCTCATATCCTCTCGATTTAAGTAGGCGACCTAAGCTGGCTGCCACAATTCCCTTGCCGATACTGGATACAACGCCACCAGTAACAAATACGTATTTAGTCATAAGCACTACTTCGACTCTTTAATTTACTCTGGGTCTGCTGAAATCTCCAACAAGATTAGGATTTTGTCTAACTTATTTTGATGAGCCTTCATCTGGTTCAATCCAAGTACTTTGAACGTGAAGCTCTTTCAATTGCTTGTCTGAGGCTTTAGAAGGTGCCTGAGTCATCAAGCAGCGAGCTTGCTGGGTTTTTGGAAAGGCAATTGTTTCACGGATTGATTCTGCCCCTGTCAGAAGCATGACTATTCGGTCGATTCCAAAAGCAAGACCTCCATGAGGAGGTGCGCCCATGTCTAAGGCATCAGTGAGGAATCCAAACTGCTTTTGTGCTTGTTCTGGGGGTAGACCAATTGTATTTAAAACAGCTTTTTGCAGTTCAGAATTATGAATGCGTATGGACCCACCACCAAGTTCTAGTCCATTGAGGACGAGATCATATGCTTGTGCCCGTGCTTTAGGGAGATCAGATGACCATGTTTTGGAGTCATTACCAACATCATTTGGATTAGGAGAACAAAAAGGGTGATGAAGTGCTTCTAGTCTATTTTCTTCAACATTGAATTCGAACATTGGAAAATCAATTATCCACAGGAAGTTCCAGTTTTCTTTGTCAGAAATTAAATTTAATTCCAGAGCAAGAAATTGCCGGATTCTATCAAGTGTTTTATTTACCATAGTTGTTTCACCTGCTCCAAATAAAAGAAGATCTCCTGGTTCAGCCTCTGTAATCCTAAGGATTGATTCTTTTTGCTGATCGCTAAGATTTGATTTGATTGCTCCAATAGTATCAATTTCTAGTGATTCTCTTACTCTTATAAATGCAAGGCCTCCTGCTCCAGCTTTTTGAGCTTCCGTAAATACGTCCCCCCCTGGTTTAATACGTACATTACTGATTAAGTCATTCCCGTTTTTTACGTTAATACATTTGACGGAACCACCACTTGCTACAGCGCCTGAAAAGACTTTGAATCTTATTGTTTTTGCAACTTCACTTATATCCTTTAATTCCATATTGTATCGAGTATCGGGTCTGTCTGTTCCATATCTGTTCATTGCTTCCATCCATGTCATTCTTGGAAACGGTAGGGTTAAAGAGACACCTTTAAGTTGCTTCCAAATTGAGGCAATAAGTTTTTCATTTATTTCAAGAATTTCTTCTTGATTCATGAAGCTCATCTCAATATCTAGTTGTGTGAATTCTGGTTGACGGTCTGCACGAAGGTCCTCGTCACGGAAACACCTTGCTATTTGGTAGTACTTTTCGATTCCTCCTATCATTAGTAATTGTTTGAAAATCTGCGGCGATTGAGGGAGTGCAAACCATTGTCCCTCACAAACTCTTGAAGGTAATAAATAATCTCGTGCTCCTTCTGGAGTTGATTTTGTAAGGATAGGTGTTTCTACTTCTATAAAGCCTTCTGCTTCGAGAAATCTTCTTGCTGTTCTAATTAGTTTATGACGAATCTGAATATTTTTACTCATTTTCTCCCTACGTAGATCAAGGTAACGGTGTTTCAACCTGATCTCCTCACGTATTGGTTCTTCGTCATGTACAGATACTGTGAAAGGTAATGTTCCTTTGACAGGGTTAAGCACATTTAGATATTTAGCTAAGATCTCAATCTCTCCCGTTTGAATTTTGCTATTTATTGCTTCTTTTGGCCTCGCTCTAACGACCCCATTGATTTGAATTACTGATTCGGTTCGGAGGCTCTCAGCAGTAGAAAACATTTCGTCGCCTTGATCCGGATCAATTGTTATTTGAACGGTTCCACTTCGGTCTCGAAGGTCGATAAAGATCACTCCCCCATGATCCCTGCAACGGTCAACCCATCCGCATAGTGTGACTTCAGATTGAATGTGTGATGTGCGCAGTTCTCCGCACTTGTTGCTGCGCATAGGTAAAGATGAATTCATAGCTTTGAATGAGTTTCCCATAGCTCGTCCATTTCGTAGTTAATAGTTTTTCTCTTCATGAAATTCTTTTCCGCCGATAAAATGGCAGTTTGATCACATTTGCGGGTTGATTTTCCCCTCTGATTGAAATTTGAATGGAGGTACCAACTTTTGCATAATCAATAGGTACGTATCCAAGTCCGATTGCTTTTTCAAGAGTTGGAGACCAGGTTCCACTAGTAATTTGGCCAATCTGCGTGTTCTTTGAGACCATTGGATAGCCAGCTCTTGCAATTGCTCTGCTCTGTAATTCAAGGCCTATTAAACGTTGTTTGACACCTTCTTGAGCTTGTCTTTCAAGAGCCGATCTGCCAATAAAATCATTTGACATTTCAAGATGGACTAACCAGGAAAGGCCTGCTTCAAAAGGTGTTGTTATCTCATTCATATCTTGTCCATAAAGAAGCATGCCTGCTTCTAAGCGAAGGGTGTCACGTGACCCAAGACCACAAGGGGTAAATCCTTCATTGATTAATTGCCTCCATAGCTTTTTGCCAGAGCTTTTATTTATGAGGAGTTCGAACCCGTCTTCACCTGTATATCCTGTTCGAGAAATAAACGCAGTTGTTGATGATTGATCTTCTGAATTATTTATTGTTATATAACGATGACCAAATCTCGGAATTTTTGCGAGTGATTCATTAGTATATTTTTCTAGTTTTTGTTGAGTATATGGACCTTGTAGTGCTATAAAAATATCCTGTTTTTTCTCATCAATAATTGATATACCTGATGGCTCAAGGTGCATTTTAAGCCAATTAATATCAGAATTTGTGCAGGCTGCATTAATAACTACTAATAAATTTTCAGTTTCATTTGTATCTTTACCAAGGTCGTAGATGATCAAATCATCAAGAATTCCTCCTTCCTCGTTAAGTAGAACCGTATAACAGGCTTCCCCAGGACCAATTCTATTGAGGTCTGTGGGTACAAGCGTTTGGAGCAGATCTTTGGTATTTAAGCCTGTGAGTCGCACTACTCCCATGTGGGAGATATCAAATATCCCACTCTGTTTGCGAACAGCATGATGCTCATTTACCAAGCCTGAAAATTGGATAGGCATTTCCCATCCGGCAAATGAAACTATGCGCGCCTTAGCGTTTTTGTGTTCCTCAAATAAGCTTGTTTTGTTGAGTTCCATTGATTTGTCTAGATGCTTGGCAGATTCATGGGGCATTTCAAGGGGGTTTGAGAATCTGAAGGAAAGCCGGAGATTTTATGTCGACACAAGATAGATCTTGGAACTGTCTTTAACCTTGGGTCCTTGGAGGAATTTCAGTGCTTAGGAAAGATTGCTGCAGCACTTGTCGCCATTGTGGGCCTGGTCAAACCCCAGGGGAGGGTTGGTGTCGTCTTAGGCAGCTTACAGTTACTCCTGATTTGGCTAAATATGCCTTCTGTCATCATTGGACACAAAAAGCCCCGTCTTTACCAAGTGTGCCAGAACATTTTTCCGAGCCGGCAGTTGAGAGGCAACTTGAATTAGGGCGTACAGTTTCGGGTTCTTTAAAAGGCATAAATTTTTAACAATTTAATTAGTTGATTCTTATCAATTTTCTTGAGAATTATCTTCACAAGCTAAGTAACATGATCAAACTTCTTGTCACTTTTGCAGCTAGAATACTACTACATGAAGAAGGATCCAATTGAGGTGATAGTTCGACGATGTCAGCGCCAATCAGATTGTATTGACGAATTACATCCAATAGAGAAGAAAAATCATGCCACATAAAGCCTCCTGGCTCTGGTGTTCCTGTCCCTGGCATTACACTTGGATCGAACCAGTCTAAATCAATTGTTAGATATATAGGTTTTTCTTTGTAGGGCCTCAGAGCATCAGCAAGAG
Source organism: Prochlorococcus sp. AG-363-P19 (assembly GCA_003280055.1). Lineage (GTDB taxonomy): Bacteria > Cyanobacteriota > Cyanobacteriia > PCC-6307 > Cyanobiaceae > AG-363-P08. Next base: position 139,506 of record QCGG01000002.1, on the reverse strand, counting down.
AGGCCGCAAGCCCTTGATTTGAATTAGATAACAGTCGACAATGTACATCCATCTCTTCAAATTCTTCTTGCGTTCCGCTGCGAATTCCCACTTGTATTAGTTGTTTGCTTGGCAAGACTTCTAGGCATCGGCGCATTGCACATGCATGGCTAAATTTCGTGCCTTGCCATTCATCTCGGAGGTCAGCATGTGCATCTAATTGGACCAAAATAAGATCTGGATAGAATTTTACTAGAGCTTGGATTGCCCCACAGGTAATAGAGTGTTCTCCACCTAGCATTAGGGGCTTTAGGTGATTTTTAATAATCTTTTCAGTTGCAAATGTGATCGCTTGTAAAACTTTTTTAGGTTCTCCTATTGGGACGTCCAAGGATCCAAGGTCAGCAAAGTTGATATCTTTGAGATCAAGTTTTAATTTAGGGCAGTATGTTTCCAGCCCAGTGCTTACTTCTCGTATCGCTGCAGGGCCGAAACGGGTGCCAGGTCTGAAAGAAGTAGTTCCATCATATGGAACACCAAATATGCCTATTGTGCAGTCGTTTGGATCACGACTGCTTTCCATAAAGATTGGGCCTTCAGAATTAAACATTGCATTAGCTAGGTATCTTTAATTTGATGCTTTTAGAGCTCTTTCTATGAATGCTGGAATTGCCTGAAAAGCTCCTTTTTGCCATTGTGCACTCCAGATTTTGCAATCTTGAGAGATTGCATCAACTCTTTGAGGTAGAGGTTTGAGATAGTGAGCCCCCTCCATTGCAGCGAATGTCCAACTCCACCATCCACTTGGATACATTGGTACCCATCCGTATAGAGGGTCTGCATATTTAAAAACTTTGCGAATAGTCCGAACAGTATCTAAATGGATAGTTAGGAACGATTCAGGGGATTCACTCTGCATTGCAAAAATACCTCCTGCTCGGAGACTTCGTTTGCAATTTCTAAAAAAAGATTCATTGAATAGCCCTTCTGCCGGTCCAGCGGGATCTGATCCGTCAACGATAATAAAATCGTATGTGTTTTCTTTTGTGTTTTCAGTCCATTCGATTCCATCTTGAATATTGATTTTTAGGCGTGGATCTTTCCAAGCACTTCCTCCAATGATTGGAAGATATTTTTGACTAATTTCAATTACTTTTTCGTCAATTTCTACTAAATCAAGTTGTTCTATGTCTTGATAACGTAAACATTCTCTTGCTGTACCACCATCACCACCTCCTATTATTAAACCTTTTTTGATTTGCAATGCACTGCTTAGTGCCGGATGCACTAAGCATTCGTGATAGTTTTTTTCCTGGAGCTCTGCAGTCATCCAACAACCATTTAGTAACAATGCACGCCCATATCTGCGACTATTGAAGACAGTTATTTGTTGATATTCACTTTTCAGATCTATCAAAATCTCTCCCTGTAGTCCGTAGCGTACTCCTTTATGGTACTCGTCAAACCATTTACTTGTTTGGTTGTTTGTCATTAAGGAATGATATTTCACAAATGTGTTTAATTAGTAAAAATCTAGGATTTTTGATCTTTCTTCATTTTGTTCAACTGATTTTTTGCTTGTTGCCACAATCTATTTAACTTTTTTACAGATTGTTCAGAGATCTTTTTAGTACTACTACTTTCTACGATTCTAAAACGGTCAAGAAATTTTTTATTTGTCTTTGATAAAGATTCTTCGGGATTTATATCATACCAGCGACCAACATTCACAAGTGTAAATAAAAGATCGCCCAACTCTTCTTCAATATTTTTTTTGTCTGTTGAATCCACAGCTTCTTTCAATTCTTTCAGCTCTTCAATTACTTTTTTCCATAGCTCATTGAAACTATCCCATTCAAAGCCAATTCTTGCAGTCTTTTTAGAGATTAGCATTGCAGCTGAAAAAGCAGGTTGAGATCTAACTTTGTTAGCAAGTGCATCGCTTACTGGACTAATTGATTGTGTTTGGGGAATTTCTTTAGATTTAATCTCCTCCCAATTTCTCTTTAAGTCTTCTATGTTTAAACTGTTTACTTTGGAGAATACATGTGGGTGACGTCTGATTAATTTTTTTCTTAAAGTTTGGAAAATATCCTCTAAATTAAAACGTTTTTCTTCTTCTGCTATTTGAGCATGAAGCAAAACTTGAAAAAGAAGGTCTCCAAGTTCTTCACATAGTTCATTGTCATTTCCATTTCTTATAGCGTCTGCAACTTCGTGTGCTTCTTCAAGTACATATGGTATTAAAGATGTATGTGTTTGCATAATATCCCATGGACATCCTTTTAAGGGATCTCTTAACTGGGAAATTATTTTTATTAATTTGTTGACTTCTTTTTCTGTCATGATTAAGTATGATTGATCATCTTACCCTGGTATTCATTGTAAAACATTAAGTAGTTATTTTTTTAATCTAATTAAATTCGGATCACCATCTAGGAGCAAATGTAACCATGCACTGATTTCTATTCCAACGATGCATGCTAAATATCTTTCTTTATGTAAGTAAATATTTTTACTGATTTCCCCGAGTGTGAAGTTATTGTGAACTATAGATAACTTTATCAATAGCATGATGGTGAGAGAGCTCCATATTGCTAAATAGAGAAGCCTTAATGTTGTACCTATTATCGGTGCATGAGAAAGGAACGAACGGTGGGATAGCAATTTTTTGTATGGCTTCCAAATCCATTTCAGAGGACCCCATCGCTTGAAGGCATTGGAGGTCGTATCTAGATCTGGTGAAAGCCACAACCCTCCAATTAGAAACGAAATCCCGCTTATTAGACCAGCTTCTTGCCCTAGACACATTGCTATCACTATTCCAAAGGGTAGGCTTAGTAGCTTGGTTATTTTGTCGTGGGTTGCACCTGATGCCATCTATTCATCATAGAAAATGTCGAAATGGACGGCGGTAGTGCAGAATTGTATATATGGGCGATTAGCTCAGCGGTAGAGCGCCTGCCTTACAAGCAGGATGTCCCTGGTTCGAACCCTGGATCGCCCATCATCAAATCATGTACCTAAAGGATTGTTCGGTGAACAGTCTTTATGTACACACCTATATGTTCTTTCTGTTTCGCATAACGTTACTAATTGGATTAAGTCTGCATCCTTTGATTTTTAGTCGATAATATTTTTCCTTTGCTTTCTCATATATCAGATTGAACTCTAACCGTTAGTTATCTGGGGTTGCGCACTTAACCTGAAGACTGTCTTTTACAATCTCAGATTTTAATGTTGAAGCTAATGCAGTCGCAGTGGGATTCATATCCGGTAAATTTTGGAGAAATTTGCAGGTTGTCACCAGTTAGAGTAGAACGGCTGCAAATGAGATTATCTATTGTTGTCTTGATTTCTGCTTAATACAATTAAGACAACCTTTGGAATGATTGCTTGGAAGTTTTAGTAAAAGTGAACTTTGATTACTGCTAAGGATGGCTTTAAAGATTGCGTTTGGATGCACTAGTTAGAATTTTGCCTAGCTTGTAAATTGATTTGTTCTTCCCATGGCTCTTGTGTGTCAATTTATTTCTTGATCTGCTGTAGATCTGATTTATTAGTTGAATGGTAATTATTCAAGAGGTAATCAATGGTGATTTATATATTTTTATTTTTATTCGTGTTTTTGATTTCACTTTTAGGATATCGCTTAAATCAATTTGAGAGAAGGAAGAAGTACACTCATTCTAAACGGATGATTAAAAAATTGAGGAAATATTCTTATAGGAAACGACATCGAGATCATTAATTAATCTGAAATTTATTAGAATAAAATAGACTAGAAACCTTCTAATATTCATCTTTCTATTTGGTAGGGACCAAAGAAACTTGTGCATTTTGCACCACAAAAAGAGCCAAGACTGATTGCTTGTTCAATTTTCCATCCTGCTGCCATACCGGCAGTTACACCTGCAGCAAAACTATCACCACATCCGTAATCATCAATTATTGGTTGTTTTAAAGGAAATGCTTCATAACGTCCTAAAGGCCAAACTTCCCCACCTAAGGCACCTTCAGTTGAAATAGATAGTTTTGGTTGAGGTTTTAATAAATGCTTTGGAATATGTTCGTCTGGATCTAGACCGCTACCAATGAGAGCATCTATTTTTATATTTGCCGCTTGAAGAGTTTTGAATCCGGTGCGTGGGGTTGTTGCAAGAAAATTAGCTTGTCTAGACCTCCTAAGTCCTTCATTATCTGTAGCGGTTATAAAAACACCATCATAGTTTTTAAGTTTATTCCACGGTAAATCATCATATCCATTCGGCTGGAGCCGCTTTCCAATAACTGTTATAGCTCTTTCGCCTAATGAATCGACCATACTAATTGCTTTTCTCGTTGGTTCATTTCTGATAACATAATGAACATTTAATCCTAGCTCTGTGAGTTTCTTTATAGCATTCTCACCATGTGAATCTCTACCAATTGCTGTGAAGAAATCAACACGAGAATTGATTAATCTTGCTAATTCTACTGCTACGACTACTCCACCACCAGCCGGTGCTTCAAGCGAGTTTTTTGCATGTCCAATAAGTCCAGATTGAGGGAATTGCTTTACAGAAAGAAAAGTTACCCACTCTAGGTGTCCAATAACTGCAAGACGTAGTTTAGGCAGATCTGGCAAATCATTAATTTCCCATCTTTTCATCATTTGGGACTTTTGTTGAAATAATGTTTTTGACTATTTCTATTCAAAAGTTTGGCTTTATTTGCTTCCTTTGGTGTATTTTTAATGGCAATATCAAACAAGAATCTTAGTACTGAAAATGGTAAAAAAAGAATCCAAATAAATTTTACTAGTAGTTTTTTTTGCGAAGAGAATTGATCAATCAAGTTTATGTCAAGATGCATTGAAAATCTTGCATAATTGCTGATTCTAACTACTAAATTATATGGGGATTTAATCAGAAAATCTAAGTCATTATTTAGTGTATATAAGATAGCATATGTTAATCCCTCTAAGTTGATCATAGGATGAACTGGATTTCTACATAATGAAGGAACATCTTGGTAGTAGATACGTAATATCTCGTTTGAGAATCTTGCCTTGTAATTTTTTGCGATTTCGCAGAACACAATAGACTCTGGTATTAATGTATCTTTAAGTCGATTACTTTCTTTAAATGGTTTTTCATGTAGCGTTTCTGTTCTGATGCATCTTAGTTTTTCACTTCTGTACTCTTTCGAGTAGTTAAATGTTCTATAATCATAGTCAATAGGTGATTGAGGAAAACAATTCCCAATCCTTTCCCCTTGATCTGATTCACATGCAAAACAAATAATAAAGTAATCTTTTATTGAATCTTTTGGTATTTGATCCCAATGAAATTTTGCTCTTTCAAGGGCAATAGGTTTGATTGCATCGTCAGAATCAACCTCTAAGAAATACCGACCCTTGGCTAGACGTACTCCTTTATTATAAACAAAATGCTTTCCTGCATGATTTATTCGAAAATATCTAATACTAAACTTGGCTTTGTCGACCCAACCTTTTACGATTGATTCAGTATTGTCTTCTGACCCATCGTCACCAATTAGCCATTCAAAATTATTGTATGTTTGATTATTAAGGCTATCAAAAACGCGATGTAATGTATGTGCTCTATTATAAGTTGCTGTGAAGACAGTAAATTGATATTCGAAATTATCTTTTACTGGTATTGGCATTGAGTAGCTTGGAAGGACCTTCTTGTTAACTTAGTATATCAATTTTATGATATTTATACGATTTTTTATTTAAAGAATTACTGATTGGGTTGATTAGTTCTATGAGAAACCCTCAAATCTCTTCCAGCATAAGGGGCTCTGGCTTACGTTGTGTAATCGGCATTAATACAGACCTTTTGGATGTGTAATACAAACCTTTTGTAGAGGTCAGTTATACCAAGTTATTTGAGGCACTAAAAAGAAGGAATAGTTATCACACAATTATCACAATCGGGTCTCAGAGTTATCACACTTAAATAAAATTGACTCAAAAATAAAATGTTATTAACTGCTCTTATAGAAAGTACAAAAATTCTCAGTTTGCATTGTGCTAAAACCTTCCTCCTCTGTATCAATACCTAACTTCTTACTCATTCTAAGATAAAACTCAGTTTCACTCTCTTTCTGTGGTCTAAATCCTATATATCCCGCAACATCTGCACAAATAGATTTCCTTTTATGGGTTTGTATAATTGGATTAATCCAAGCACCAAATAAAATCAAAAGACCTCCAAAAGTAATGACTCTTCTATGATTTGACCATAATTTATAAATATTGAAGTCTGGTTTACCTTCTGAATCCATGGATGAAATTGCTAAATTAATATTATACCAATAATTTTACTAAGCATGAAAATCTTTTAATGTCTAAGAGGTTCGTAGTCATATCTCACTTTTATCACATTTTAAAAGGTCCGTATAACAAAGATGACACTATTAAGTGATTCCAATTGATTTAAGTTATCACACTTTTAAGTTGTGTAGTCGGCATTTATAGAAACATAATTGTTAGACAGGTCGCATCCCCAACCATTTCCCACTCCTGGTCCATTTCCAACAATAAGTTTGATTATTACTTTATCATTTTCCTGAATATTACCTTTCATTCTATCTTTGATGTAGTTGCTACATGCGATTCGATCTATTGTCATTGGCTTACCATTCGCAAGTAATTGAAAGTTGCCTATCCAAAGGGAAACTTGAGTTTCATCAATATCAATCTTTGACCTCCCTGCGGCAGCGATTATTCTCCCCCAATTCGGATCATTGCCATGAATGGCTGTTTTGACTAAAGGAGAGGAGCAAATTGTTCTTGCAATTTGCCTAGCGTCATTGTCAGTTTTGGTTCCTTTGACTTCTACTTCAATTAAACAATTTGCACCTTCTCCATCACGGGCAATTGCCATCGCAAGATGTTGTCCAACTAATTTAACACCCTCTTCTAGATATGGTATGTGTTTTTCAGCTAGTCTTTGTCCAGCACAGAATGCAAGCAATGTGTCATTAGTACTGGTATCACCATCAACAGTTATTGAGTTGAACGATTTATCAACAATTTTACGAGTTAAATTTTTCCAATCGTTATAATTTAAACTGACATCACAGGTTATATAGGCCAGCATTGTGGCCATATTTGGATGAATCATTCCTGATCCTTTTGCCATACCACCAACATGTATTTTATTTCCTTCGACTTCTCCTTCAAAGGCTATTTGTTTTTTAGTTAGATCAGTGGTGATTATTCCTTGAGCTGCATTGTCCCCTCCATACTCATTCAAATCTTCGATTAATTTATCTAGACTGAATAGTAATTTTTTCATTGCTATAGGTTCACCAATTACACCAGTGGAACACATAAGTACTTCTTCTGCTGCTAGACCTAGCTTCTTGGCTAAGACTTCGGTTGCCTTAATGCAATCAATCCTTCCTTTCTTGCCAGTACATGCATTGGCTTGGCCAGAATTAATTAGTACAGCTCTTGCATAGCCTGACTTCTGGATAAGTCTTTCTTCACAAAGGTCGACGCAGGCTGCTCTAATACATGATTGTGTAAATGTGCCAGCACAAATTGCTCCTTCAGGTGCTAGTAATAAGGCCAAATCTCTTTTATGAGATGATTTTAAGCCAGCTTTAATTCCTGCTGCTTGAAAACCTCGAGGTGTAGTTATGCCTCCGGGAATTTCTTTCCATTCAATTTTGTTTATTGGAATTACCACGATTTATCTTATGTCGATTTTAGTTGTTTAATGTTTGATGAATAGGGATCTCCTATCTGAATTTGATAATTCTCGTTGGAAAGTCTCCCAGCGTCGTATTGGGCTGACTGGAGGAATTGCCAGTGGCAAGAGTAGTGTTGCGTATTTTTTAGAAGAGCGTGTTGGATTAACAATTTTGGATGCGGATTTTTTTTCAAGGAAAGCTTTGGGACCTGGTACACCTTTAACAAAGAGAGTAGTTGCACGTTATGGAAAAGATGTACTTGATCCCACTAAATCTAACTCACTCACTTTAGATCGTTTTGCTTTGGCTCAAATTATTTTTTCTGATACAGAAGAAAGGCTATGGCTTGAGGGATTGGTTCATCCTTTTGTAAGAAACTGTTTTGACTCTGAACTTTCTAAAGTCGACAATCACAAAGTAGTTGTTTTAATGGTTCCTTTGCTATTTGAGGTGGACTTCGTAGATTTATGTAGCGAGGTATGGCTCGTTACCTGTAATATTGACCAACAAGTAAAACGTCTTTCTAAGCGTGATGGGATTTCACTAGAACAAGCGCAGACAAGGATTAAAACTCAATGGCCAATGGAAAGAAAGGAAAAGTTGGCAGATTTTGTAATTGACAACCACGGCCCTCCAAAATCTTGGGTACCTGAAGTTTTATCTTTAGTAAACTCTGATTTATGAGCTTAGCTTTTCATTCAATATTTTATTAGCAAGTTTAGGGTCTGCTTTTCCATTAGTTGCTTTCATTAATTGACCAATAAAGAATCCTTGTAATTTTTTCTTGCCTGCTTTAAAAGCTTCTACTTCATTTGGATTAGAGTGTAATATTCCTAATATAATTTTTTCAATTTCTTCAGGGTCACTAATCATTCCTAGACCACGTTTTTCTACCAAAGCAGTTGCAGATCCACCTTTTTTTAACAATTCAGGTAGAATTTCTTTTGCTATTTTTCCGCTAATCTTTCCAGATTGAATTAATTCAATCATTTCCGATAATTGAATGGGCTTCAAAGGAATTTTTTCGTAATTTAAATGATTTGAATTTACATAAGCTGCAATATCACCTGTAATCCAATTTGCGGCAATCTTTGGATCAGTTCCTTCTGCTATGACTGCATCAAAATAGTCAGCCATAGATTTTTCATCTGTAAGAACTCTTGCGTCGTATTGAGAAAGACCTAAGTCCTCAGAGTAGCGATGACGTTTTTGGCATGGAAGTTCAGGAAGCTCGGATCGCCATAGTTCCCTTTGTTCATCAGAAATTTCAATTGGGCCTAAGTCTGGGTCTGGAAAATATCTATAGTCACTAGCACCTTCTTTGCTGCGCATGCTTTTTGTTAGTTGTTTGCTCTCATCCCAAAGCCGAGTTTCTTGAACAATGGACTGGTTTGTTTCATAAGCATTGATTTGACGTTTGATTTCGTATTCACATGCTTTTTGAATTGCTGAGAATGAATTCATATTTTTAATTTCTACTTTTGTTCCAAAAGGCGCGTTTGGCCCTTGTCGAACTGAGATGTTGACATCGCAGCGAAGAGAACCTTCTTGCATGTTCCCGTCAGAAACTTCTAGGTATCGCATTATTCTGCGTATTTCTGAAGCATATTCAGCAGCCTCTCTGCCAGTTCGTATGTCAGGTTTACTAACGATTTCTGCAAGTGCTACACCTGCACGATTGTAGTCAACTAATGAGTGAGTTGATCCAGCTAATCGATCACTGCCTGCATGAACTAACTTTCCAGCATCTTCTTCCATATGTAGTCGCTCTATGCCAATTTTCTTCAGATATGTTGTTTTCCCTTTCTCTGCAACCTCAACTTCGATCCACCCCTCTTCAGCAATTGGTTCATCATATTGGGAGATTTGATAGTTTTTAGGGAGATCAGGATAGAAGTATTGCTTTCGATCAAATTTGCTGTGTTTTGCGATTTTTAGATTTAAAGCCATTGCGGCTTTTACGGCGTATTCCAGAACTGTCTGATTCATTACTGGCAAGGTGCCTGGCAATCCACATACAACTGGATCAATGTGGGTATTTGGATCGTCCCCAAAGGTTGTCGAGGCATTAGTGAAAATTTTGCTATTGGTTTTTAATTGGACATGAGTTTCCAGACCAATTACTGCTTCCCATCTGTTCCTTGCTTCTGTCATCACTATTCTGATAGATATATGAATCTTATGAAATTCACCTGGTTTCGTGGTCAATTTTTAGAGCTGAAACACAGCCCTTCATGTTTTGGCCATTGAGGATAAGAAAGTGTTGTATACCCAGCCAGTCTTGATTCTTGGTGGAGGCTTGATGGGTTTGGCTGTAGCGCATCAATTGGCTCGAAAGGGCAAGTCGGTGATTGTCCTAAGTCGGTGTAGGAATGAAGCTGCAGGATTCGTCGCTGCAGGCATGCTTGCCCCACATGCTGAAGGATTACAAGGGGATTTGCTCGATTTGGGTGAATTCAGTTTGGAGCGAGTTTCTAAGTGGGTTGCAAGTATTGAAAGCGATAGTGGAATTGAATGTGGCTTGCGTTTGTGCGGTGTAGTCAATCCTTTTGTGAGTGAGGTTGAACGTGATAATTTTCCAACGTCAAAGTTAGGTGTTCCGCTTACTCGCTCTGAGTTGCAAAAAGAAGTCCCAGGAATTGCAGATAGCTGGGGTTGTGGTTTGTTATTTCCACAGGATGGACAAATAGACAATCGAAGACGTTTGATGCGAGCACTTGAAAAAGCATGTGTAAGCCTTGGCGTGCGTTTTCAAGAGGGTGTGGAGGTTTTGGAACTTCATCATCACCAGGGAGTATTTAAGAGCATCAAGATTCGTTCTGCTGAAGGACATTTTCAGGAAATCTTTGCTCAAGAGGCTGTGCTTTGTAGTGGCGCTTGGAGTGGGCAACTTGTGAAAGAATTGCCAATTTTCCCTGTTAAAGGACAGATGATGTCAGTTCAAGGACCAAAGGATGCTTTTAGACGTGTGATTTTTGGTCCTGGGACTTATTTGGTCCCACGTGATGATGGGTTAGTTGTTGTAGGTGCCACTAGTGAACCTGAGGCCGGTTTTGTGGAAGGACTTACACCAAATGGTCAACGAAGGTTGCAGACCGGGATGTTGGCTTTATTGCCTGGTGCATGCCAATGGCCGCCAATGGAACGTTGGTGGGGGTTTAGGCCCTGTACACCTGATCAAGCTCCTTTGTTGGGCTCTTCTTTTATTGATGGATTGTGGCTAGCGACTGGTCATCACAGGAATGGTGTTCTGTTAGCAGCGATAACTTCAGAATTAATGTCTATTTTGATATGCGGGCAATCTCTAAGTAGTCGTGAGTTGCAGTCACTTCAGGCTTTTCGATGGGATCGTTTTGAAGATTAAAATTTTTTCCGTGCATGCCATTTTGATTAAAGATCCACAAATGGCATGCACGGAAAGCGGAAAGTATTTTGATTTAGTCTTCGACTCTCCAGATTTGATCTGCTTGTTTCCACTCGTTAATCTCGGACGCGTCGAACCAGAGTCCGATTTCAAATTGGGCAGTTTCGGGTGAATCTGATCCGTGGATTACGTTCCTTCCGATATTAATAGCAAAATCACCACGAATAGTCCCTGGTTCTGCCTCAAGTGGTTTTGTTCCACCTATAAGTTTTCTCGAGCTACTGATTACGCCTTCTCCTTCCCAAACCATCGCAACAACTGGACCACTGGTAATAAAGTCGACTAAGCCAGAGAAAAAGGGTCTATCTCGATGAACACCATAGTGATTTTCGGCCAAGTTTTTATTTGGAATTAGTTGTTTTAAGGCGACTAATTTGAAGCCTTTGCGTTCAAAGCGACGTAAGATCTCTCCTACTAGACTACGTTGTACGCCGTCTGGTTTGATGGCAATAAATGTCCTTTCCGAGGTCATAGATAAAAATGATTAGACTTCCCACATCGTTAAACAGCTCGTAGCCAATTGGCAAGTCCAAATTTGGCAGATATTTCATACGTATTTAGTTTTTAAAAAGACTTGTACAGTCTATTTAGTTGTAATGGCTGAAATCGCCTTTTCAGGCAAACCTTTTGGAGATTCTTCCCACAATTCTCATTTGTGGACTGTAGAGGACAGTGCGCAGTTGTATGGATTGGATTTATGGGGTAATCCTTATTTTTCTATAAATAAGTTGGGTCACGTGACTGTTAGGCCCAAGGGAGAGAGTGGTGGAACTTTAGATCTAAAGGCGCTTGTTGACGAGATGGAGGGACGAAATTTGGGTGTACCACTTTTGATTAGGTTTGATGACATTCTTGAAGATCGATTGGATCGTTTACAAGATGCTTTTCAAAAAGCTATTGCTCAATACCAGTACAAAGGCAATTATCAGGGGGTATTTCCGGTTAAGTGCAATCAGCAGCGACACGTAGTAGAGGAGTTGATTGCTTGTGGTAAAAAATGGAGTTTCGGATTAGAAGCTGGAAGCAAGGCGGAACTTTTGATTGCTCTAGCCTTGGTCGAGGATCCAAAGTCATTATTGATTTGCAATGGTTATAAAGACCAGCGTTATATAGAAACAGCTATTCTGGCTCGCCAGCTTGGTCGGCGACCGGTAGTAGTTATAGAACAGCCCGATGAAGTTCAACGGATTATTTCTGCAAGCAATCAACTTGGTGCTGCTCCTTTAATAGGTATTCGAGTCAAATTGGCCAGTAGAAGCTCTGGTCGATGGGGTAACTCAGTTGGCGAAACGTCTAAATTTGGATTGTCTATACCAGATATATTGTCAACTGTAGATGAATTGCGGAAGGCGAATTTATTGAATGAGTTACAGCTATTGCATTTTCATTTAGGGAGCCAAATAAATAATATAGCCGTTCTAAAAGATGCCTTGCAGGAAGCAGGACAGGTGTATGTCGAACTGAGTGCTCTTGGTGCACCAATGGGGTATTTAGATGTAGGAGGTGGACTTGGAGTCGATTATGATGGTAGTCGTACGGCTACTTCTGCTTCCACTAACTATTCTTTGCAAAATTATGCCAATGATGTAGTCGCAACATTAGGTGAATGTTGCGAGTCTCATTCTATTAGCCCACCAACGTTGATAAGTGAAAGTGGGCGTGCGATTGTCAGTCACTTTTCAGTCCTTGTTTTTAATGTATTGGGTGTTGGTACTGTCTCAAAAGAAATACCATCGATTTCTGAAAATGATTCGCTAATTCTTCGAAATTTGCGTGATACATATGAAAACATTAGTTTTTTATCTCAAGATTCTCCAATTGAAACTTCATTTTTACAGGAAGTATGGAATGATGCACTTAAATTTAAAGACGATGCTTTGACAGCATTTAGGTTGGGTTATATAGGTTTAGCTGAAAGAGCTAAAGCAGAGCAATTAACCTGGGGATGTGCTCGGGAGTTAATTAAACGAGTATCTGTGGATACGTCTCATTCTAATGAGCTAATGAATCTTCGTTCTGCATTGGCGAGTACATATTATGCAAATTTTTCGATTTTTCGATCCGCACCTGATACCTGGGCAATTGATCAATTGTTTCCAGTAATGCCGATTCATCGTTTAGATGAACGACCAACACAACTTGGGCATTTTGCTGACCTAACTTGTGATTCTGACGGCAAATTGACGAGGTTTATTGATAATGGTCGATGCAAGACTCTACTAGACCTGCATGAGTTGGATGATTCTGAGGAGTATTTGATAGGGATGTTTCTTGGAGGCGCTTATCAAGAGGTTATGGGTAGTCTACATAATTTGTTTGGCACTACTAATGCCGTTCATATACGTATGACTAGTAAGGGAGGATATCAAGTTGACCATGTTGTAAGAGCTAATACAAAATCAGATGTATTGGAAGCGATGGAACATGATCCCAATCATTTACTTGAACGTCTACGCATTGCTACGGAGAATGCTATTCAAGGTGGTGCATTGAAGATTAAAGATGCTCGTTTATTAATGGACCATGTTGAGACTAGCCTGAGACAAAGTACTTATTTAAATAGATAGAATTTTTTCACTCAAGCTTATTCTTTAAGTGGCTTAGTGCGTTTTCTAAAGCATTATCGAGTGCAGCACCGTTGCGACCTCCCGCTTGAGCTAAATGATCTTTCCCACCACCACCACCACCACATATTTTTGCAATGATACCTATAAAGTTTCCTGCTTTTAACCCTTTGGAGATAATATTTTTCCCAAAGGAAGCAACCAAAATCACTTTATTTTGATCCTTGGGTAAAGGTAATCCACCAAGAATTACCGCAGCATTCTCTCCAAGCTGATTTGTTAATTTTTCAGCTGCTTTTTGTAAGGAATTTCCACTTAAGCCATCTAATCGGTGAACTAAAATATTTGTATTGCCAATTAATATTTTTTTATTGATAAGGTTCATTGCTTTTGTAATAGCTAATTCTTCACGTGTAAGTTCCAATTCTTTGACGGCTGACTTTAGTTCGTCTTGTAAACCAATAACTCTGGAATATATCTCATTTGGCTGGGCCTTAAACCTTTGACTCAACTTGTTAACTATGCCATCTCTTTCATTTAAAAAGCCTAATACTGCAGGTCCAGCGATCGCTTCGATTCGTCTGGTTCCTGATGAAATTCCATTTTCACTGATAATTTTAAACAGTCCTATTTCTGCTGTGTTCTTGACATGAGTGCCACCACATAGTTCCTTCGAAATACCTGGAACATCAACTACTCTTACTTCATTATCATATTTTTCACCAAACATGGCTACTGCACCTGAAGCTTTCGCTTTTTTGAGAGACATGTGATTGATAGTAAGTTCGTGTGCTTCAGTGATCCAGTTATTTATTAATTTTTCCAGCTTGACTAATTCTTTAGGGGTTACTTCTCTTGTGGAATTGAAATCAAATCGCAATTTATCGAAATCTACAAGAGAGCCTGCTTGACTTATCTCATCTCCTAAAATATTTTTGAGCCCTGCCTGCAGCAAGTGTGTAGCTGTATGGTTTGCTTGTGCTCGCTTACGCAACTGCTGATTTACTTTTGTCTTGACTTGTTCGTTTATGGCAATTCTTCCTTCGATGATCTGCCCTGAATGAATGAATACATTCTTCTGACGGCTTACACCATTTATTTCTATTAGAAGTTTATTTTTAGCACCTTCTACAGATGTAATAATTCCTTGATCACCTACCTGACCTCCGCCTTCTCCATAAAAGGATGTTTTTTCTAGGGTCAGATGTACATGATCACCGGCATTAGCTTCCTTGCTTAATGCACCATTGACTACTAGGCCTTTGACATTGCTATTAAGCTCTAGCTCTCCATAACCATTAAACTGCGTTGAGTCACTGTTTGTTGCCATGATCTCTATGGCACTTTGATGTGTGAGGTCGATACTTGCAGTTGCTGCTTTAGCTCTATTTCTTTGTTTTTCCATAGCATTATTAAACCCTTCAAGGTCTATAGATATTCCATGTTCCTCGACTATTTCTTGTGTGAGCTCTAAAGGAAATCCGAATGTGTCATAAAGCGAAAAAGCAGTATTACCATCAATCTGTTTTGGTTTCTCATCAAGTATTTCTTTTAGTAATTTTTCACCACGCTCTAGTGTCTCTAAAAATTGATTTTCTTCTTTTTGCATTTCTGCCAAAATAATGTGACGTCTTTCATTTAGTTGTGGATAAGTAGACTGCATGAGATCAACTACTGCCTCTCCCATCTCTGGCAAAAAGGCTCTAGTGACCCCTATGATTTTTCCATGCCGAATCACTCTACGAATTAGTCGCCGAACTACATATCCCCGGCCAAGATTACTTGCTGTTATGCCGTCACTTATCATCATAGTAATAGCTCTACAATGATCGCCAATAATTTTTAGAGACGTCTTTTTTTTCTCATCTATATTTAAATAGTTGATATTGGCAATAGAGCAGGCTTTGGAAATGATTGGATATATAAGATCGGTTTCATAGTTATTAGAAACTTTCTGGAGAATTTGAGCCATTCGCTCAAGGCCCATACCAGTATCAATATTTTTATTTGCTAAAGGAGTTAATATTCCAGAGGCATCTTTGTTGTACTCCATAAACACGAGGTTATAGAATTCGATAAACCGTTCATCATCTTCTAGATCAATTTGTTTGTCTCCTAGTTCTGGCTTGAAGTCGTAATACATTTCAGAACAGGGACCGCATGGTCCTGTAGCACCTGAAGACCAAAAGTTATCCTTTTCGTCCATCTTGATAATTCTTTTAGGGTTAACTCCGATAACATCCCGCCATATTGATTCAGCTTCATCATCATCTCGGAAAACACTAATAACAAGGTGCTCAGGTTTTAGACCAAAAATTTGAGTGCTAAGTTCCCAAGCCCATGCGATTGCCTCTTGTTTGAAATAATCTCCAAATGAAAAATTTCCCAGCATTTCAAAAAATGTTTGATGTCTAGCTGTACGTCCAACATTGTCTATATCATTTGTGCGAATGCATTTCTGAGAAGATGTGGCTCGAGCAGCCGGTCTCTTTTCTTGCCCTAGGAAAATGGGCTTAAATGGAAGCATCCCTGCAATAGTTAAAAGAACTGTGGGGTCTTCAGGTACAAGTGAGGCGCTAGGGATAATTACATGCTTACGCTCAGCATAGAATTTTAAGAAGGCGCTACGGATTTCATTGCCGTTAAGAGGGTGTTTTCCTTCTGGAGTTGTTGGTTGTTCAATTGTCATGTGTATAGCTTGTCAAAGAAGGGAAATCGTGCAGGCCTGAAAACAGAGTTAGAAATGTTTTCGGTATAGCGGTAGTTTTGCTTGACTTTTGGATATTAATAGGGGGGTTGGTTTTTTAACCCTGCTTCTTTAATGCACGAAAAATTACTATTGAATGAATGATTGATCAGAAACGTAGAAATTCTGAATGATAGGTGCTGACTAGATTTAACGAGCCTGTCATAATTACTAGTGGCTTTTTTTTGAGTGCGGTTCCTAATATTAGTGAGTGCACTCTTGATAGAGGGACCGAACGCATGAATTCCGCGTCTCGGCTATGAGTTTGCTGCATGCCACATGGCTTCCGGCTATTCGCACCCCGACAAGTTCTGGTCGGCCAGCTCTTCTTGTTTGGGCTGATACATGGAGAGTTGCTGCTCCAACTGGTCCTGGTGATACCCCTGCCAAACACCCATTTACTTTGAGCACTGAGGAGCTAAGGACTTGGTTGAGTGATTTAGGGTTGCTACCTGAAGGCATTATCGATGCAACTGCTTGTTTGACTTTGCCTAGTAGGGGTATTAGATCTAGTAATAAGACCAGCACTACAAATGATTTATTAGAGCCGACACAAAAGAGGCAGCTTGATTGGACTGGATTGCCTTTGCAAGCTGGCGAGCCTGTTCCTCAAAAAACACAATGGTGGCCTTGGCAGGTACAAGGACTTGCAATTGAACCAGGCTATGCAACCATTTGGCTTTCGAAATTGCCTCTTTCAGGTGATCATCCTGATTTATCTGATGAACTTAGATGGTGGAGTCACCTGCAAAGATGGGCTTTAAGCATCATTGCGAGAGGTAGGTGGCTACCTCAAGTGGAATTTAGTAGGGGTGAGGGGTATCCACATAGGGCCCGTTGGGTTCCACTTTTGAATCGTGAGGATGATCGGCGTCGATTAGAAGAATTAGCTGCAAGATTGCCTCTTGTGGCAACTTGTGCATTGCCCTGGAGAGAGCCACCAGGGAGCAGGGCTAATCGAACCACTAGGTTGCGACCGGAGGCTATGCGAGCTGCTAATCCTGTTGCATCTTGTAGACCTCGAAGTGGGAGGTTGCGAGTCGCGAATCTTTTAGAAGAACTTGTTGATGCCCAACTTAGGAAGGGGTTTCAACCAGATCTCACTGGATTGGATCCATTGTTGAAAGAATGGCAACAGGCCCTTGCCTCTGATACAGGAGTTATTTCTTTAGAGGATGAAAAGGTTGAACGTTTAGCAATTGCAAGTAACCATTGGAGAGAAGGGGTAGCTGGTCGTGTCACACCAGCTAGAGCTTGTTTAGAACTTTTAACTCCTAGGCAGGGAGACGATTTTTGGGACCTGCATTTTTTATTGCAGGCAGAGGCTGATCCCACTCTCAAAGTTTCTGCATCTGCAGCTTGGGCAAGTGGTTCCAAAACTCTGCAATTGGGAGAGATTCGTGTAGAGAATCCTGGTGAAGTTCTTTTAGAGGGACTGGGGAGGGCTTTAACAGTCTTTCCTCCATTAGAGAGAGGATTAGAAACGGCGATTCCTGAAGCAATGCAATTAACTTCAACTGAGGCTTTTGTTTTGGTTCGAACTGCTGCAAATCAACTTAGGGATGTTGGTGTTGGTGTCGAATTGCCCAACAGTCTTTCAGGAGGATTGGCAAGTCGCCTGGGATTGGCAATAAAAGCGGAACTTATTGAAAGTTCACGAGGCTTTACCCTTGGGGAAAGCTTGGATTGGTCTTGGGAGTTAATGATTGGTGGCGTTAGCCTTTCGTTGCGAGAACTTGAACACTTAGGACAGAAAAGAAGCCCTTTAGTACTGCATAAAGATGTGTGGATTGAATTAAGACCCAATGATTTAAAAAATGCGCAAAGATTTTGTACCTCTGACCCTGTTCTTAGTTTGGATGATGCGCTTCGTTTGACAGCTACTGAAGGGGATATATTTATAACTTTACCTGTTCATTCTTTTGAGGCTGGTCCAAGACTGCAAGGAGTTTTAGAGCAATATCATCAACAAAAGGCGCCTGCCCCTTTATCTGCTCCAGAGGGCTTTACTGGTCAGTTAAGGCCATATCAAGAGCGGGGACTTGGATGGTTGGCATTCCTTCATCGCTTCGACCAGGGGGCTTGTCTTGCGGATGATATGGGACTGGGAAAAACAATACAGTTGTTGGCATTTTTACAGCACCTAAAGTGTGAAAAAGAGCTGAAAAGACCAGTACTTCTTATTGCTCCGACTTCAGTGTTGACTAATTGGAAAAGAGAGGCTATTGCGTTTACCCCAGAATTGAAAGTTTTTGAGCATTATGGTCCACGTAGGCCAGATACAATTGTTTCTTTTGAAAAGGCATTACAAGATATAAATATAGTACTCACTAGTTATGGTTTAATGCAGAGAGATAGTGAACTTCTTGAAATAATTGATTGGCAAGGCGTAGTAATTGATGAGGCTCAGGCTATAAAGAATCCAAGTGCAAAACAAAGTCGAGCGGTTCGTGATATTTCTAAGTCGAATAAAACAAGTTGTTTTAAAATTGCTCTTACTGGAACGCCAGTTGAGAATCGAGTTAGTGAGCTTTGGGCATTAATGGATTTTCTCAATCCGAATGTATTAGGAGAGGAAGATTTTTTTCGTCAAAGGTATCAACTACCTATAGAGCGATACGGAGACATGTCATCTCTCAGAGATTTAAAAGCAAGAGTTAGTCCTTTTATCTTGCGTAGATTAAAAACTGATAAGGCGATTATTTCTGATTTACCTGAGAAGGTTGAACTTTGTGAATGGGTGGGACTAGGCAAAGAACAAATAGCACTGTATAGAAAAACTGTTGAAGATACCCTGGATATAATTGCACGTTCACCAACTGGGCAGAGGCATGGAAAAGTTCTAGGATTGTTAACTCGTTTAAAACAGATTTGTAATCATCCTGCTTTAGCTCTAAAGGAGAAAGTAATTGATGAAAAATTTATCCTTCGTTCACAGAAATTACAACGTTTAGAGGAGATCTTAGAAGAAATTATTGATACGAATGATCGAGCTATATTGTTTACTCAATTTGCCGAATGGGGATATTTATTACAAGCTTACTTGCAATGTCGATGGAACTCTGAAGTGCCATTTTTATGTGGCAGCACCTCAAAAAATGAGCGGCAGGCCATGATTGATCGCTTTCAAGAGGATCCAAGAGGCCCCCAGCTTTTTGTTTTATCTTTAAAGGCAGGTGGTGTCGGATTAAATTTGACCCGTGCAAGTCATGTTTTTCATGTTGACCGTTGGTGGAATCCTGCCGTAGAGAATCAAGCTACGGATCGTGCATATAGAATAGGTCAGGACAAACGAGTAATGGTGCATAAATTTATCACTAGTGGATCTGTCGAAGAAAAGATTGATCAAATGATTCGTGATAAATCACGTTTGGCAGAAGACATTATTGGCTCTGGAGAGGATTGGTTGGCAGGATTGGGTGTTGATAAATTGCGAGATTTGGTGGCATTAGAGCATGAGTAAATGAATAGTTCACACAATCAAAATAATGCACCTATTAATACTGCTCTTGGAGAGGATGGACTTAGTGATCAGCCTTGGTGGGTAGAACAGTGGATGGAGTTGATCAATTCTTATCGCTTTAAGAAGAGATTGGAACGTGCTTGGACTTATGCGCGAGAAGGGAAAGTAATATCTATTCGTTTTGAAGGCCGACGTGTGCATGCTCGTGTGCAGGGAACCGATTTAGATCCATATAAAGTTAAACTTTGGTTGGATGTATTAAATGATGAAGATTGGAGTTATGTTCTTGAGGCATTAACGCAAAAAGCAAGATGGTCAGCTCAGTTATTATCAGGTGTAATGCCATCTGATATTGAAAGGGCTTTTGCTGCTAGCGGTAAGCGATTATTCCCCTTTAAATTGCAAGAAGTTCGTAGTGAATGTAGTTGTCCAGATAAGGCAAATCCATGTAAGCATATTAGTGCAATTTATTTTTTAATGGGTGAACGCTTTAGCGAGGATCCCTTTGTTTTGTTTCAACTTAGAGGGAGAAGTCGTGCTGCTTTATTAGCTGACCTGGCTGATCAACGCCTAAAAGCCTTAGCTAATTTTTCAAACGAAAAGAACTCAGATAAGGAATATGAAACTAACAATCAATACCTTCCTGATATTCCACACCCTGCTGTTCTTGAACCAGGTTTGTGGTGGTCTTATAGCTCAAGCTTGAGTGCTGATCTTGTTGTTATTACTCCTGCGATGGAAGGAGATACAGGGTTAGATGTAGCTGGTGATTTGCCGTTCGCACAGGATCCTAAGTTTCCTGAAGCACGTAATCTTTTTTTGAGTCATTTGAGTTCTCAAGGAAAAGTCTTGGCTGAGCAAGCAATGATTCAAGCAATGGCCTCAGGTGGTTGATGCTCTTTGGTTAACACCTGAAAAGGTACGACTTGTACATTTAATTTGTACTTCCTATCAGCGTGCCTTTGGCAGACCTCTGTTTGCTTGTGACTCCTTTGAGGATGATAGCCGTTCGTTTAGCCAAGAGGTTTTTGCAATGCAACAGCCACTGCTAGCACATGATAAAAACAATGATCCATTGCTTAATTATGTAAATTCTTCTGCACTGTTACTTTGGCATCGGCGATGGGACGAAATGGTTGGTATGCCTTCAAGAATTTCTGCGCCAGCTAATCAACTTAAAGAACGTAGATTTTTACTGAATCAGGCTTCTATTAATACTTCGTTTAAGACTTATGGAGGTATTCGCGTGGACAGCTTAGGAAGAGAATTTTATATTAGAAATATTTATATTTGGACAGTTTGGGATGAGAATGAGATTCCCTGTGGACAAGCAGCCACGTTTTCTAGTTGGTGGTTTCTTTAGATGAATCCTTTTCAAGAAGATAAGCACAATTAGAACAAGATCGGCAAAATCAAGTCAGTAGTGATTTGTTGAATACCAGATTGCTGCATTTTGCTTAAAGGATCTTTATGGAACGACGTAAGCTATTAACTAATGGGGCCACTGCAGTAGCTGCTGCTGTAGGGACAGGAATTGTGAGTTCTTGCACAATTCGGAAAGGGGATCAGGTTGCGAGTACTTCTTTGCCGAATGTTCGCTGGAAGATGGCAACGAGTTGGCCCCACTCATTGGATACTATTTATGGTGGTGCAGAGACGATTAGTAAAAGAGTTAATGAACTGAGTGGTGGGAGTTTTCAGATCAAACCTTACGCTGCTGGAGAGATAGTTCCTGGCCTGGAGGTTTTAGATGCCGTTCAGGCTGGTTCCGTTGAATGTGGTCATACTGCGAGTTATTACTACATTGGGAAAAATCCTGCTTTTGCGTTTGGCACCTCTGTTCCATTTGGATTAACGGCGCAACAGCAAAATGCTTGGTTGTATCAAGCTGGGGGTAATAGGGAAATTAATCGAGTTTATTCAGACTTTGGAGTAATTAGTTTTCCTGCTGGAAATACCGGTGCCCAAATGGGTGGTTGGTTTAATAAAAAATTGGATGGTCTTGATTCGCTTCAGGGATTAAAGATGCGTATTCCTGGTCTTGGAGGCAAGGTAATGGCTCAGCTTGGAGTCAATGTTCAAGTCCTTCCTGGAGGAGAAATATTTTTAGCTTTAGATAGAGGAGCAATTGATGCTGCAGAGTGGACAGGACCATATGACGATGAAAAATTAGGACTTCATCGAGCAGCCCAATTTTATTACTATCCAGGTTGGTGGGAACCAGGGCCATCACTGACAGGTCTTGTTAATAAGAAGGCTTGGGACAAGTTACCTAGTGAATATCGAGCAATTTTCTCTACAGCTTGCTTTGAGGCAAACCTTACGATGCTGAGTCGATATGACAGCTTGAATGGATTGGCTCTTCAAAGACTTGCTCAGGGTGGAACTGAATTAGTCCCATATAGTGTGGAAATTCTTAAAGCTGCTCAAACGGCTGCTTTTCAAATTTATTCAGAAATGGCTAGTGGTGATGTGATTTTTCGTAAGCTCTTTAATCAATGGCAAGGATTTCGTAAGGAGGTATCTGCTTGGAACAAGATTAATGAGTTTTCTTTTTCCTCATATAGCTATAGCTCAGTAGTGATTTGATTATGAGGCCTTGGCTTGTCTTTTCCGAACGTCTAGAAACTCTGGTTAGGGTTTTGGCTTTAGTTGCCCGATGGGCACTATTCATGATGCTGGTTTTAGGTTTTTGGAATGTTGTAGGCAGGTACTTAGGAGCAGCACTTGGATATAACTTGAGTTCAAATCGTTTAATTGAGGGTCAATGGTATTTATTTGATTTGGCGTTCTTATTTGGGTTGTCGTGGACGTTACAGCGACATGGGCATGTTCGAGTGGATGTTTTGCAAGCACGTTGGACTTTACGTGAGAAGAGACGTTTGGACTTGGTTGGAACGTTTGTTCTTTTATTGCCCTTTGCTTTTGTTGTTATGGCTCTATCTGTTTCTCCTGCTTTGTATTCTTGGAGTATTGGAGAACTTTCTCCAGACCCTAATGGTTTGCCTCGTTATTGGGTCAAAAGTCTTATACCACTAGGGTTTTTTCTATTATTTTTACAAGGTTTAGCTGAGGCAATTAAGTCTTTTATTTTCTTAAAAGATTCAGAATATCTTTCAAGATTTTCTCAAGAAAAATCGGAGGAGAAATCTTTTGATTGAAATAGATCTTCTTGGGCATGTGATCATTTTTGATCTTGTAGGTGTGCTAGCTCCAGGAATGTTTATCGCTTTAATTATAGCACTTTTAAGTGGTTATCCAGTTGCTTTTTGTCTCGGGGGAATTTCAGTACTTTTTGCTTTGTTGGGAGTTGCTCTAGGAGTTTTTGATCCATTATTTGTAACTGCTTTACCTCAAAGAATATTGGGAATCATGTCTAATTTTACTCTTCTGGCGATTCCTGGCTTTGTGTTCATGGGGTCAATGTTGGAAAGCTCAGGGATTGCCGAGAGATTGTTGGAAAGCATGGGTAAGCTGTTGGGTCGTCTCAGAGGAGGCTTGGCTCTTTCTGTTGTCGTCGTGGGTTCTTTACTTGCTGCAACTACCGGAGTGGTTGCAGCAACTGTGACCACTATGGGAATGATTTCATTGCCTGCGATGTTGCGAGCAGGTTATAACCGTTCTTTGGCTACGGGAGTAATAGCTGCATCAGGAACTTTGGGCCAAATTATTCCTCCAAGCATTGTTTTGGTTGTGCTAGGTGATCAGCTGGGCATCTCTGTTGGGGACTTGTTTCTTGGTTCGGTTATTCCAGGCTTATTGATGGCATTTGCATTTGCTGGGTATGTATTGGTTATAAGTGCTTTGAAACCTGAATTAGCTCCCCAGCAAGTTTCTAATGCTCTTTCTTTTTCGCAAGTTATGAATTTATTCAGGGTAATGACACCTCCGTTGGGATTAATTCTTTTGGTTTTGGGAAGTATTTTTTTTGGTGTAGCTACTCCTACTGAGGCAGGTACTTTGGGGGCTTTTGGGGCAATTGGTTTAGCAGCTTTAAATGGTGGATTTAGTCGTCATACACTTTCGAGAGTTTGCGATGAGACACTGAGGACAACCTCAATGGTCATGGCAATTTTGATTGGTTCGACTGCTTTTAGTTTGATTTTCAGAGGTGTTGGAGGAGATGAGTTAATTGCTAATCTCCTTCTTAATTTGCCTGGGGGAAGAGTAGGCTTTCTCTCTATCAGTATGTTGACTATTTTTGTATTAGGGTTCTTTATTGATTTTTTTGAAATTGCTTTTATAGCTGTACCTCTTTTGCTCCCAGCTGCTCGCCAACTGCTCGGCCCAGAAGCATTGATTTGGCTAGGTGTAATCATTGGGGCAAATTTGCAAACTTCTTTTCTCACACCACCATTTGGCTTTGCTCTATTCTATTTACGTGGTGTTGCTCCAAAAGAGATTACCACTAAGGATATATATATGGGAGCTTTGCCATTTGTAGCTCTTCAGATAGCGGTTTTAGTCTTAATTATTGCGATACCAGATCTAGTTAATTGGCTTCCTGATCTTGCTTATTCTTGACCAAAACAACAGTTTGATCAAATTATTTGTAAGGTTAAGGGATAGTGGAAGCAAATTCTTGCTGATTTTATATCAGGCACAACGATTGCAATGACTAGTTCAGCCTCACGACTTTCTCTGCAATGCGAAGACATTGGTCTAGATACAACTACTATTCGCTCCTTGGACTGGGATAGAAGTCGTTTTGACATTGAGTTTGGCCTTCGTAATGGAACAACCTATAACTCGTTCTTGGTAAGGGGTTCTAAAACAGCTCTAATAGATACTTCTCATGAAAAATTTAAGTCCACTTGGTTTTCACTTTTACAGGAACAGATTGGACTAAACTCCATTGATTATTTGATTGTCAGCCATACAGAGCCAGATCATTCAGGATTGATAGGTGAGTTGCTCAAACTGAATCCCCAAATAGAAATCATTGCTTCCAAGGTTGCTCTTGACTATTTGAAAGATCAGGTTCACCAAGAGTTTCGTTCAAGGGCTGTTAAGTCAGGAGATACACTTGACTTAGGTATAAATCAAGACAGTGGTCAATCTCATATTTTTGATTTTTTAAGTGCTCCTAATTTGCATTGGCCCGATACAATTTTTTCATTTGATCGGGGCACAGGGATTCTTTATACATGTGATGCATTTGGCTTGCATTATTGCTCTGATGCTCTTTTTGATATTGATGCTAAGGCTATTGCTGCAGACTTTCGATTTTATTATGACTGTTTGATGGCACCAAATGCACGAAGTGTTTTGCAGGCCCTCAAGCGAATGGATCAATTGCCTGCTATCTCTATCATTGCTGTTGGGCATGGACCATTATTAAAAGAACATCTTTTTTCTTGGATTGAAAACTATAGAGTTTGGAGTAATCAAAGAAGTAAAGGAGAAGCTTATGTAGCTGTTTGCTATTTCAGTCAATATGGTTTTTGTGATCGATTAAGTCAGTCTATTGCTCATGGAATTAGTAAAACAGATGCACTGGTTCAGTTAGTAGATTTAAGAGGTTCTGAATCTCAAGAACTTAGTAATTTAATTGGCGAAGCATCAGCTGTTGTTGTTCCTACGTGGCCTTCCAAGCCCGCTCCTGAGTTATATAGTGCGATAGCAACTATGCTGGCAGCTCTAAAATCGAAGCAATGGGTAGCAGTTTACGATGCATATGGCGGCAATGATGAGCCTATTGATTCTGTAGCCAATCAACTACGAGCATTAGCCCAGAATGAGGCTTTTGCTCCACTCCGAGTACGTGTACCACCAGATGAAAAGACTTTTCAGCGTTTTGAGGAGGCAGGTACTGATCTAGGTCAATTGCTTAATCGTAAGAAAGCTATTGCGATGATGAAAAGTCTGGATGGAGATTTAGATAAAGCTTTGGGGCGTATTAGTGGTGGTTTGTATATTGTGACAGCCAGTCAAGGGAAGCATCATGCTCAGCGTCGTGGCGCAATGGTTGCAAGCTGGGTGACACAAGCAAGTTTTGTCCCACCAGGACTCACTGTGGCAGTTGCTAAAGAGAGGGCTATAGAGGTATTAATGCAGGTAGGTGACCGTTTCGTGATAAATGTTTTACGTGAGGATAACTACCAACCTTTGCTGCGTCATTTCCTAAAACGCTTTCCACCAGGTGCAGATCGTTTTGAGGGAGTTAATGTTTTAGAAAATGTAGCTAAGGGTGGTCCTGTACTAGTAGATGCTTTGGCCTATTTGAGTTGTAGGGTTGAGCAAAGACTAGAGGGACCAGATCATTGGATCGTTTATGCAGTTGTTGAAGAGGGAAATGTCTCAGATCCAGAAGCAAAAACTGCTGTACATCACCGTAAAGTTGGAAATCATTACTGATGGGAATTGTTTTTCATACTAAACCTAAAAAGGATTTTGAGAAGTTGGAGATAGTAAAAATCCCTATTGATTCTTCTGCAATCTGTTTGAGAGGGCTAAGTCCTAGAAGATTACGTTTTGAACTTGAGTATGCGTTAGAGAGGGGAAGTACAGACAATTGCTTTTTATTTACTTCTCCACTGGATTCAAGAAGTAATGGTCAGGTTGTTGTGTTAGTTCATCCTCCAGGTGATATATATGGAGAAGTATTTTTACCTGCACTTGCTGAAACTTTACCTCAAAAGATATCACGGATGCATGTGATAATAGGCCATGTAAATCCAAATAGAGTATCCTTTTTAAAGAAGTTAGTTGAGGCATACCCTTTTCTGGAAATAATTAGCTCAAACCCTGGAGTTAAATTATTAAAGGAACTGTGGGTACAGAAGAAACCACAAGGTGCTGGAAATGAAATAAATACTGAGCAACTTTCATTGCCACCTTTGCCTCACATAAATGTGATTAAGCATGAGCAACGATTCATTCAATTTGAGGATCGTGATTTACATTTGTTGCCTGCATCAACACCAAGATGGCCAGGAGGTCTTCTGGTATTTGATGAAACTTCTGGCATATTGATGAGTGATAAATTCTTCTCAGCTCATATTTGTACGGCTAATTGGTGTGAATCTAATGGTGTTAGTACGGAAGAGGATCGTCGTTATTTTTATGATTCTTTGATGGCATCTATGTCAACTCAGGTGGAGTCAATTCTTGATCGTTTTGAGGATTTGGATATACGTACAATTGCTCCTGGTCATGGCCCTGCTATAGAAACTAGTTGGCGGAGCCTTGTAAGTAATTATCGTCGTTGGGGTGAGGGACAACGTCATGCCTCTTTAAAAGTTTTATTGCTTTTTGCAAGTGCTTATGGAAATACAGCCGCCATGGCTGATGCATTATCTAGAGGTGTAAGTCGTACGGGTGTACGAGTAGACATCTATAATTGCGAATTTACCTCTGCGGAGGAATTGCTTGAAGCTGTTCGCGAGGCAGATGCCTATTTGATAGGTTCACCTACACTTGGGGGGCATGCACCCACTCCAATTGTTTCGGCATTAGGCACTCTCTTGGCAGAAGGTGATCGCAAGAAAAAAGTAGGAGTTTTTGGGAGCTATGGATGGAGTGGAGAAGCTTTAGATCTTTTAGAACATAAATTGCGAGATGGTGGTTTTTCTTTTGCTTTTGATCCAATTAAGGTGAAATTTAGCCCTAATACAACAATGATCAAAATGTTGGAGGAAACAGGAACCCATTTTGGTAGAGAATTGATCGTCGCACATCGACGTAAAACTCGTCGAGTTTCTGGAGGATTGACTACTAGCCGTAGTGATCCGTCTGTTTTGGCATTAGGACGTGTTATCGGTTCGTTATGTGTTTTAACTACTCGACAAGGGTCAGGAGACAAGGCTTTGACGGGTGCAATGGTTGCAAGTTGGGTTAGTCAAGCCAGTTTCTCTCCTCCTGGTATCACAGTATCTGTAGCCAAGGACCGTGCTGTTGAGTCATTGCTTCATATTGGGGATAGCTTTGCCTTAAATATTCTTGCGGAAGGACGAGAAAATAAAACAATGAAACAATTTCTTCAGCCATTTGCTGCGGGTGCGGATAGATTTCAAGGATTGGAATTAGAGATCAGTCCTGCGGGACAACCCTTGCTTTCAGATTCAGTAGCTTGGCTTGAAGCAACCGTTCAATATCGGATGGAATGCGGAGATCATTGGTTGATATATGCAGATGTTAAGCATGGCAAAGTTAATGATGCAGAAGTACTTACAGCCGTGCATCATCGCAAAACAGGTGCAAATTATTAGTTCTAAGTTTCTCTAGAACAAGCATTTCTTTTTTGATTAATTTTCTATGACTGCTTCTAAGGATCTCCTAGTGATTACGGCAAGTAATGGAGAAAATCTAAAACTCGCAAGACGTTTTGTGCACATTGCTAAAACTATTGGAGTAAAACCCGACTTGTTGGATTTAACAGAACTAGATTTTCCTTTATACAACCCAAGAACGCATTTAGCACAAGGAATTCCAGCAGGCATTAAATCTTTGAGCCAAGATTTATTGTCTTACGAACGTTGGGTGATTTGTGCGCCGGAATATAACGGTTCTATTCCCCCAGTTTTAACAAGTGTGATTGCTTGGCTGTCTGTGCAAGGAGATGATTTTCGATATCTTTTCAATGGCCGCCCCATTGCTATTGCAAGTTTTTCAGGTGGAGGTGGTCTAGAACTTCTTTTGTCTTTAAGGATTCAGCTGACGCATTTGGGCGCAGAAGTGGTTGGACGACAATTAATGAGTAGTAGCTCTAAGCCTGCAAAGGATGAATCTATACATGATTTGTTAAGTCGATTAATGCAGAGGAAACGCTTGAATGTTTGAAGTCCAATTTTTAGTGTCTATTTGAACGTCAACGACAAGCTCTATATCTAGCGTCACTGGTGAAGCTTTAATTATTACGGAATTCATCCTTGAAGAGACGATAGCAATCTGAGAATTATTATGATCCATTGCAGAAACATCATTGTCATGACATCAACAAAGTTTCGGCTTCAATCATGAAGAATTTCAGGATTTGAAGGTAACGCTATATATTGTGTATTGGAATATTTGTACCTCTAAGTTGCTTTTCTATTGGTGATGTCATTTCACTTCGGACATGATGCAGCTATTAGATATCGAGGATTTCTTCTCGTCCCCCAGCTCAATCACACTTGGCTGGTTCGACCTGAACGAAGTCCAATGAATTTTTTGCCTTTTCGTGTTGAGGAGTGTTCTCTAGAAGCTGTGAAGGAACAGGTGGATATTTTGCTGCTATCAGGTATGACTGAAAAAAAAGCTGCCTAAAAATATTAAGCAGCTTGAGGAGGGGTTGGATTGTCTTGTGGTTGAAGAGGTAAAACTAAAGTTGCCATTCTTTTAGGATTATCAGGCCTTTGCTTTTGTGGTTGTCTTATACCGAATGGAACACGTATGACATTGGTGCCTTCCATTGTCAATGTTTCACCTTTGTGAAGAGTGGCTTCCAACCCCCCATCCAGAGAAGGAAGTGATAATTCATTGTTCTCGAGGAGTTGAAAACAATGGTTTGGTGAAATGTCGCTATCCATGCTGTCCCCCCAGCAAGTGGTGTAGCTGCGCACAATTCTGGTCAAAATTGTGGCTTACAGCGTGAAATTAAACCATAAATTCGGTTTTCGGTGAAAATTTACCGCTTTACGGGCAATTATGCCAGTGTTGATTTATTGGTGTTGATTTCTGAGAGTTCTTCCACTGAGCTACAGGTGCATATGAGATTTCTGTCACCGTAGGCGTTATTTATTCTCGAAACAGCAGGCCAAAACTTGTTTTCAAGTTGTTCTTTGCATGGGAAAGCTGCATCTTGTCGAGAATATGGGCGATTCCAGTCTTCAGAGCTAATGGTTGTCATGGTGTGTGGGGCTTTTTTCAAGACATTGTTGATTGGATCGCAAATACCATCTTCGATATCTTGTGCTTCTTTTCGAATAGAAATCATTGCATTGCAGAATCGATCTAGTTCCTGCAAGCTCTCACTTTCTGTTGGTTCGACCATGAGTGTTCCTGCGACTGGCCAACTTACGGTTGGAGCATGAAAGCCATAGTCCATTAATCGTTTTGCTATATCGTCCACTTCTACGCCAGTAGTTCGTTTGATAAGGCGTAAGTCTAGAATGCATTCATGGGCCACGAGATTGTGAATACCTTTAAATAAAACTGGATAATACGGAGTTAGTCTTTTGGCTATGTAATTGGCAGATAACAAAGCAATCGAACTCGCTTGTCGCAATCCTTCAACTCCCATCATTCTTAAGTACATCCAGCTAATTGGAAGGATTCCTGCACTTCCCCATGGTGCAGCAGATATTGAACCTATTCCTGTTGTATGACTGCATTTGATTAGTGGGTGAGATGGTAGAAAAGGAACCAAGTGTTTTGCTACACCTATTGGGCCAACCCCAGGACCACCACCACCATGCGGAATGCAAAATGTTTTATGTAAGTTCAAATGGCAAACATCAGCTCCATATTCTCCTGGTTTGCAAAGACCAATTTGGGCATTGAGGTTTGCACCATCTAAATAAACCTGGCCCCCATGAAGGTGGACTAGGTGACAAATTTTACGAATTTGTGGTTCAAAAACTCCATGTGTTGATGGGTAGGTGACCATCAAGGCAGCTAAATTTGAAGAATATAATTTTGCTTTATTTTCTAAATCATTAATATCAATATTACCATTATCATCACAAGAAATTGGAACAACTTTCATTCCTGCCATGACTGAGCTTGCTGGGTTTGTTCCATGTGCACTTGTAGGTATTAAGCATATATTTCTATGATCTTCTCCTCGTGATTTATGCCATTGACGGATTACAAGTAAACCAGCAAATTCTCCTTGAGAACCAGCATTTGGTTGTAATGAAATCCCCTCAAAACCAGTTAAATAACCCAGCCAATTTACAAGATCTGCTGTCAATTTTTTGTAACCTAAAGCCTGTGATCCTGGTGCGAATGGATGTAGGGAAGAGAATTTTGGCCAGCTGATTGGACTTAGTTCTGAGCAGGCATTAAGCTTCATTGTGCAACTTCCAAGGGGGATCATTCCATGGACTAATGAAAAGTCTTTTGCTACTAATCGCTGCATATATCTAAGCAATTCGCTCTCACTTCTATATAAATTAAAAACAGGTTGCTGCAACCATGGTCTTATTCTTAATGGAATTCCCGCAAAATTTTCTTCTAGAGAAATTTTACTTTTTTTGATCTGGGGAATAGGTCGTTGACTTGTTTCTGCTAAGACTTTAAGAAGCTTATTGAGCTCTTTTCCGTCACTTAGTTCATCAAGGGTTATCCCAAAACCACTTGCTGATTCTGGATCTGATCCTAAAGGTAAAACTCGCAGATTTAATCCTGCGGCAGAGGCTTTTTTGTGTACTTTGGATGCATTCGAAGAAATAATATCAATACTATCGAAGCGAATCTTTTTCTCAAACTTGTAGCCCAATTCCTTTAGGCCAATTTCAAGTTGTTTTCGTAAACCAACTATGCGCTTCGCAATTCTACTCAGGCCTTCTGATCCATGATGAATTGCATAAAAAGAGGCCATAACGGCTAATAAGACTTGTGCCGTACAAATATTGCTTGTTGCTTTATCGCGACGAATATGTTGCTCTCTTGTTTGTAATGCCAGCCTTAATGCATCGTTTCCATCAGTATCAATCGATTTCCCAACTAGTCTTCCAGGAATTTGTCTTTTGAATTTTTCTTTAGTTGCAAAAAAAGCGGCGTGTGGTCCACCAAAGCTCATTGGTAGCCCAAGTCGTTGAGTACTTCCTATAGCAATATCTGCATCTAGCTCTCCAATAGGTCTTAGTAGAACTTGAGCCATAGGGTCAATTGAAACTATGGCTAAGGCATTAATTTCATGAATTTTTTGGATAAGTTCCCGAGGGTTCCATATTTCTCCATTTTTTCCAGGAAGTTGTAGTAAAATACCCAGAATATTCTGATCTAATTGAAATTTTCTAGGATCCTTAACTTCTATTTTTATCCCTAGAGGCTCAGCTCTTGTTTTGAGTATAGCTAGAGTCTGTGGAAAAACTTCTTTATCCACTAAGAATCGCTTTGCATTAGTGTTCTTACATACAGCAAGACTAACGTTCATAGCTTCAGCGGCAGCAGTTCCTTCATCAAGTAGTGAAGCGTTAGCAATAGGTAGCCCTGTTAATTCGCTGATTAGTGTTTGAAAGTTAAAAAGGGCTTCGAGTCTGCCTTGAGAAATCTCTGCTTGATAGGGGGTATATGCGGTATACCAAGAAGGATTCTCTAGAATTTGTCGCTGAATAAGAGATGGTGTTGCGGTGCCGTAATAGCCCAGTCCAATTAGTGAACGTTTGGTGTAGTTCTCATTTGCAATTACATTCAGTTCTTCTAAAGCCTTAAATTCACTGCATCCCTTTGGGAGAACTGCATTTTGTGGACTTCTATCTAGAATTTCTGAAGGAATAACTGCCGCTACAAACTCTTTCAGATCTGAATACCCCAGAGTTTGGAGCATTTTCTTCTGTTCTTGAGCATTCGGGCCAATATGCCTTGATAGAAACTCTGCATACTGAATGCTTGAAGCCTCGATGGGCTGAGATTCAAGCACGATTAAAGCTGAACGAAGGAAGCTCTAACCTTAGAAAATCTTTGAAGGATCTGAAGCATTAGTTTTACTTTTTTATTTCATTTTTTAGGAATTGACTTTGTTCGAATAAGTTGTTGCATCCATCAGTTCTTCAAGTTGGTTTGGGTCACTAGGGCGCAAGAGCATTAACCAACCGTTCTCATGTGGGCTGTTTTGAAGTTCTTCGGGACTATTCAGTACCGATTCATTTCTCTCTAAGACTTCTCCACTGATCGGGGAATACATATCTTCAACCGCTTTCACTGATTCAACTGAACCAAAGCTTTTTCCACGAACCAGCTTGGTTCCAATTTCGGGGAGCTCCACAAAAACTATGTCTCCTAATTGATCTACGGCAAAGGCGCTGATCCCCACTCGAATTAGATCCCCTTGGGGATTTGCATATTCGTGGCTGTCAGCAAAACGAAAGTTTTCGGGAAAAGTAAAGGCCATTTTTGGGGGCCACGCAAGATTAGGTGGTTGAGAGTGGCGGCAACGCAATTAAATCGGTTTTTAAAAGCGCAATCAATGCTTTTTTAAGAGCAATCTTGATATGTGCGTGATGCGTTCCACCTTGAATATATAAGTTATAGGGTGGTTTGAGAGGAGCGTCAGCAGAGAATTCACTTGTGCTTCCGTCAATAAAGGTTCCACCAGCCATCAGTAAATCATTGTTATAACCAGGCATCTCAGCAGGAATCGGATCAAGATATGAGCCTATCGGAGAAGAAGCTTGGAATGCTTGGCAAACTACTTTTATTGCTTTTGGGCTTCTTAAGCAAACTGCTTGAATAATGTCCCCTCGATTTTCTCCAGGGGTTGGGTTGACATCAAAACCGAGTGATCTGAAAACTTCTGCACTTAGCTCGGCTCCAATCAGTGCTTCTGAAACCATTTGGGGAGACAAGAAGAGACCTTGCAATACGAGCCGATTCAAATCAAAGCTTGTGCCACCTTTGTTTCCTATGCCAGGTGCTGTTAGGCGACAGCAGGCTTGTTCAACCAAGTTTGCTCTGCCCGCAATGTAGCCACCTGTAGGTGTGATTGTTCCACCTAGATTTTTGATTAAAGAGCCAGCAATTAGATCTGCGCCAACTTCAGTTGGTTCTCTGTTCTCAACAAATTCTCCATAGCAATTATCCACAAAGCAAATGCAATCTGGTTGCCTATTATGTATCCTTTCACATAGATTCTTGATAGAATTTATTGTAAGCGAAGGTCTCCAGTTATAACCACAACTTCGTTGAATAAAAACGACTTTCCTATTAATTTCTAGTGCTTTATTTAGACTCTTAATGTCAATTTTTCCATCATCTTTTAGACTTATCTCTTCGTAAGAGATTCCAAAATCAATTAATGAACCTTGGCCTTTGCCTCTGGTTCCAATAACTTCTTCAAGAGTGTCATAGGGCTGACCTGTTATGCATAAGAGTTTGTCGCCAGGCCTGAGAATGCCAAATAATGCGCTGCATATTGCGTGTGTTCCACTTACGAATTGCATACGGACTGCTGCTTTTTCAGCCCCAAGAATTTTTGCAAATACCCTGTCTATGGAATCTCTATTGTGATCTCCATGGCCATAGCCGGAAAGAGAAGAAAAATTATGAGAGCCAATTTTTTCGGAAGAGAAAGCGTTTAAAACTCTTTCAAGGTGTTCCTTGACCCCTGCAGTTTTAGCTAAAGCAAAATTTTCAATTTGCTTGAAAGCATTGGATATCTCTTGGTTGACCCATGTTTCAATTACTTGCTCGTTGTATTTATTTGAAGGGAGTTTTTGCACAAAAAGCCTTAAGGGGTAGTAGTTGATAAATTTTTCAAGTTGCTATCCAGTCCTGCTCTCGCATGAGCTTCGTACTGATTGCATTGTGCAACTTAGGAGGTTTGTCTTGGCCTCAGATATTCATTGCCCTCAAAGATTACTAGGGAGTTTCGCTTGAGGCAGGGATGTCGCTCCGACGGAAACCATTGCCTCTCTCTCAAAGAAGGTTTAGGGATGGCACAACTGGGTTTATTTTTGTACTTCACTTTGCAGCAGCATTTGCTCTTTTGCCACGTTTTTGGAGTTGTCAACCCCTAGGAGTTTTTGTTTTTTATTGGGTAACTGTTTTAGGGGTCACGCTTGGCTTGCATAGACTTGTCGCACATCGCAGTTTTGATGTCCCAGTTTGGGTTGAACGAACATTTGTTTTGATGGGATCTTTAGCTTGTCAGATTGGTCCTGTCAAATGGGTTGCCCTTCATAGGCATCACCATAAGTTTTCTGATCAGCCAAATGACCATCATGATGCTGGTCGTGGTTTCTGGTGGAGTCATAGTGAGTGGATGTTGCATGAGATTCCACCTCTTCGTGTTAGTGATAAATTTTTTGGCGACTTGTTAGAGGATCCTTTTGAATGTTGGCTGGATCATTGATTTTTGTTGTTGCAAATACCTCTTAGATTAGTTCTTTATTGGTTTGGAGAGTGGATGAAAGTTAAAGGTGATGGAATAGGTCTTTCTCTATGGGGAATTACGTTGAGAATGGTGATTGTTTACTCAGCAACTTGGTTTGTTAACTTCGCGACACATAAATTTGGCTATAGAAACTTTGATTCGCCAGACTTATCAACTGATTGTTGGTGGGGTGCCATTTTTTTTTGGTGAGGGTTGGCACAATCATCATCCTGTTTATCCAAACAGTGCACATCATGGGCTGCGTTGGTTTGAATTTGAATTGATATAGACACACATCAAATTATTGAGGAGTTTTGGCTTAGCTCATCGACTTCGTAATGTTAAATATGTTCAATGAGAGTTTTGACTTTTAATTCTCTTTGCACGAATACGCAGACTATTTAAGAAGTCATTTGCCCCTTGTTGTGGATTGCCACCTAGAGCAATATGGGTTGTATTTAGATCAATTAATTCGCCATCTAAATCTTCTGCACTGTAGTCTTTGACTCCTGCCATGACTTCTGCAAATCGTTCTCTTCTAGATAATTTGTTTATTGGATAAGCTTCCATTACTTTGTCACGACAATTGCGCCATGTTCGGCCATCGCATAAATAATCAGCTAGTGCAGCACTTAGTTCGATAGCCTCGTCGTCCTCAATAAACCAGTCAAAGCAAGTAGGTAAAGGTTGTAACCCTATAAAAATTTCAAATAGTGTCCCAGCTCCTAATGGTTGCCCATCATCTCCTTCTAAAGGAAGAGCAGCGTTTTGGAGTACTTGCAGTAATTCCGGGTGTATCTCCACTAAGCGACCTTTTGCGTTTTCTATGCCTTCAAATAAGACGGCATTTGCTTGCGCTAAAGCAAGAAAAACCTCTGGGCCAGGAGAAGATAGCTTTCCATTGCGTAGATTGGAAATCTGAGAACTATGTACTTTTCCAAGATCTAGAGCTTCTGCGAGCGCTGGAAGTACTTTGTGAGACCAACCATTTCTCTCATGCCAAACATGGATGAGGTGGGCCATTGCTCGTCGCCCCTCTGATAGTCGATCGCGAAAGCCAATACTCAAGGGATCAGATTCAGGATCGCTCTAGGTTTAGTGATATGGATCCTGATCTATTATTATATCTTGACAGTTTGCGGATCGCTCATGGCTTCGGATGTTTTTGCGGCTCCAGCTCCTTTGTCTAGGCCTGTAGCTCCGCAACAGGCAATTGAATATTCGGCAAAGTTGCAAGCCTCGTCAAGAAATACTTCTAGGCCATGGAAAAAGGAACAAAAAAGATGGGGAACGGTTGGATTCATGATTGCTATTCATCTATTAACAGCCGTTGCGTTAATTCCTAAATTTTGGAGTTTGCAGGCTTTTATAGCTTTTTTGATTTTGTATTGGGTCACAGCATGTTTGGGAGTGACCCTTGGCTATCACCGCCTTCTTTCCCACCGTGCTTTCCGAGTTCCGAAATGGCTTGAGCGCTTTTTTGCTACATGCGGTGCCTTGAGTTGTCAGCACGGTCCAATTGATTGGGTCGGATTACATCGTCACCATCACACCTTTTCTGATACTGATGCAGATCATCACAATAGTAATAAAGGTTTTTGGTGGAGTCATATGGGATGGATGTTTGAACCTATCCCGGCTATGAAAGCTGTCGCACGTTTAAGTGGCGATTTATATAGAGATCCTTATTATCGTTGGTTAAATAAAAACTTTCTTTTGTTGCAGATCCCTTTAGGGGCAATGCTTTTTTGGATTGGCACTCTTAGTGGAGTTGGAGGATGGTCAATGGTGTTATGGGGAATCCCCCTTCGCTTGGTTTTTGTCTATCACGTGACATGGCTAGTCAACTCAGCAACTCATTGCTGGGGAAGTGTGATCTATGAGAGTGGAGATAGTTCAAAGAACAACCCTTGGGTTGCAGCTTTAACTTTTGGTGAGGGATGGCATAACAATCATCATGCCTTTCCTAATTCGGCCCTTCAAGGTCTTCAGCCAGGGCAAATAGATCTCACTTGGCAACATATACGCTTTTTAAGATTTCTTGGGTTGGCTAGAAAAATTAGATTGCCTGCTAAGTATTAGGGTTAGAACAAGTACATGATCAATTTTTCTTTTTTTTGTTGCCATGCCTAAGCGAGTTCAAGTGGTTCTTAATGAGGATATTCTTAGCCTTGGTAAGGACGGAGACCTTGTAGAAGTTGCTCCCGGATACGCAAGAAATTTTTTGCTGCCTTTTGGTAAGGCTGTCCCTGTCACTGCCGCAGTACTTAAACAGGTAGCTCATAGAAGGGCCAAGCAGGCAGAGCAAGCTGCAGCATTAAAGCAAGAAGCACTTGATTTCCAAACTGCTCTTGTGACTATTGGTAGATTTACGATCAAGAAGCAAATTGGTGAGGATGAAGTTTTGTTTGGCACAGTCACTAATGGTGATGTGGCCCAAGCCATACAAGAAGCTACAAAAAAGGAGGTCGACAGAAGAGACATTACTGTTCCTGAGATTCATCGGATTGGAAGCTATAAGGTCCAAGTCAAGTTGCATAGTGAAGTGACAGCTGAGATAAATCTAGAAGTAGTTAGCTATTGATTTCTTGCAAGGACCCTTTTTCGAGTCAAAGTGGGTTTTCGTTCGCCATAAGGTTTTCATATGATTAGCGCACAATCTTCAAAGAATTCAGATTCTGCCAACAAGGGGTCAGGAGCTTCCAGGAAGAGAAT
The DNA here is from genome assembly GCA_003280055.1 of Prochlorococcus sp. AG-363-P19. GTDB lineage: Bacteria > Cyanobacteriota > Cyanobacteriia > PCC-6307 > Cyanobiaceae > AG-363-P08. The sequence goes on along the minus strand of QCGG01000002.1, from coordinate 101,886 downwards.
TAATAGTTCTGGAGAGCCTAGTTTTTCAGCACCACCTGATCTTGTACCCCCTCAGAATTTAGAGGCGGAGGAGGCGATCTTAGGCGGCATACTGCTCGATCCAGATGCAATTAGCCGAGTGGCTGATTTGTTGCAGCCAGAGGCTTTTTACCTAAATGCTCATCGTGAGATTTTTAGGACAGCTGTGATGTTGCATGGCCAAGGGAAGCCTACAGATTTAACAGCAATGACTGCTTGGCTTTCTGATACTGGAGCTTTGGAAAAGGTAGGTGGAAGTAAACGTCTTGTGGAGTTAGTAGAAGGGGTTGCATCTACCGCGTCTATCGAGCAGATAGCGCGATTGGTGATGGATAAGTTTTTGCGAAGGCAGTTAATTCGCTCAGGGAATGAAGTTATTCAACTTGGTTTTGAGCAAATGATGCCAATGGATGAGGTTTTGGATAAAGCTGAACAGACAATCTTTGCAATTAGTCAGAAGAAGCCTTCAGATGGTTTAACCCCTACAGCAGAAATTCTTACAAGTACATTTAATGAGATTGAAAGTAGATCTTTAGGAACTTCAGTTGCTGGTATTCCAGTTAATTTTTACGATTTAGATGCAATGACCCAGGGGCTTCAGCGTAGTGATTTGATAATTGTTGCGGGACGACCAGCGATGGGAAAAACATCGATTGTTTTGAATTTGGCAAAGAATGTTGCCCAACTTCATAGCCTTCCAGTTTGTGTTTTTAGCTTAGAAATGAGTAAAGAGCAACTTACCTATCGTTTGCTTTCAATGGAGCTTGGTATTGATAGTGGTCGCTTGAGAACTGGGCGTTTGCAAGAAGATGAATGGCCTTTACTTGGGCAAGGAATTAATACACTTGGCCAGTTGCCAATTTTTATTGATGACAAACCCAACTCTAGTGTTTTGGAAATGCGTACTTTGTGCAGACGTTTAATTGCTGAACAAGGAACAGAACTGGGTTTGGTAGTAATTGATTATTTACAATTAATGGAGGGATCTACACCTGATAATCGTGTACAAGAATTGTCTAGAATTACTAGGGGCTTAAAAGGTATGGCAAGAGAACTTAAGGTTCCTGTGGTTGCTCTATCGCAGTTAAGTAGGGGTGTTGAATCACGTACTAATAAGCGGCCAATGTTAAGTGATCTCCGTGAATCAGGTTCAATTGAGCAGGACGCTGATCTGGTTCTAATGATTTATAGAGATGAGTATTACAATCCAGAGACAACTGATCGAGGAATAACTGAAGTCATAGTGACCAAGCATAGAAACGGTCCTGTAGGTACTGTCAAACTACTTTTTGAGCCTCAGTTCACACGTTTTCGTAATCTTGCTGCTTAAGATTTCTGATTTGTGAGTTTTCTTTTTTCTAAACCGATGATAAATATATGAACACAATGAAGGACCTAACTGAAGAGTTTGATGTCATTGTTGTTGGAGGTGGTCATGCAGGCTGCGAAGCAGCAATTACAACTGCTCGACTAGGCCTTTCTACTGCATTATTTACTCTTAATCTTGATCGAATTGCATGGCAACCTTGTAATCCTGCGGTTGGTGGTCCTGCTAAAAGTCAATTGGTCCATGAGGTTGATGCACTTGGTGGTGTAATTGGTCGAATTGCGGATGCAACGGCTTTGCAAAAAAGAGTGTTGAATTCCAGTCGAGGTCCTGCTGTATGGGCACTTCGGGCCCAGACAGATAAAAGGCTTTATGCCCAAAAAATGCTCGAGTTACTTCAGGAGACGAGCAACTTGGTTTTACGAGAAGCAATGGTTACAGGATTGGAATTAGATGGGGAGGTCTCTATCGGTGATGAAGTTTGGGATCCTGCCAAAGGCTCTATTGCTAAGGTTAGAGGAGTCAGAACATATTTCGGGAGTGTTTACGGAGCCAAGGCAGTAATCCTTACCACGGGTACTTTTTTGGATGGAAAAATATGGATTGGCAATCAATCCATGTCTGCTGGACGTGCTGGTGAGCAGGCAGCAAAGGGGTTAGGAGAAGAACTTTTAAAGTTAGGTTTTGAGACTGATCGACTCAAGACAGGTACACCTCCACGAGTAGATCGAAGGAGTATTGCTTTTGAAGTTCTCGAGGAACAACCAAGTGATGCTGCAGATCGTTTTTTTTCATTCGATCCTGATAATTGGATTTCCGATGATCAAATTAGTTGTCATATAACACGCACAACTACTGCTACTCATGACCTGATTAAGCAGAATCTTCATTTAACTCCAATTTATGGAGGATTTCTTGACAGCAAAGGACCACGTTATTGCCCGTCAATTGAGGATAAGATTGTTAGATTTGCTGATAAACAATCACATCAAATATTTCTAGAGCCTGAAGGTCGTAATACCCCAGAAATTTATGTTCAGGGATTTTCAACGGGTCTTCCCGAACGCCTGCAACTTCAGCTTTTGAGAACTCTTCCAGGGATGGAAAATTGTGTAATGCTAAGGCCTGCATATGCCGTTGACTATACGTATCTTCCTGCTACTCAATTGAAGCATTCTTTAGAGACTAAACGCATTAGTGGACTTTTTGGAGCAGGTCAAATTAATGGGACTACAGGATATGAGGAGGCAGCGGCTCAAGGACTGGTTGCTGGCATTAGTGCGGCTCGACAGGTTAAAGCAGAAGGGGAAATTATTTTTTCAAGAGAAGGCAGTTATATCGGGACTATGATTGATGATTTAGTGACTAAAGACCTTAGGGAACCTTATAGAGTCCTCACCAGTAGAAGTGAATATCGCTTATTACTTAGAGGTGACAATGCTGATAGGCGATTGACGCCTCTAGGAAGAGAAATGGGGCTTATAGATGATCGCCGATGGAGAATATATGAAGCCAAGCAAATTGCGCTGGAAAATGAAAAACTTCGCCTTGAAACAGAAAGGATAAAAGGTAGTGATCCAATCGCTGTAATTCTCGAACGTGAAACTGGGGCACCTATTAAGGGTTCAATAACACTTGCGAATCTTCTTCGAAGACCAGGTGTACATAGTGGAGATCTTATACGCTATGGATTAGTTGATTCGTCTTTGTCAATTGCAGTTCGTGAAGGAGCTGAAATTGACATTAAATATAGTGGATATTTAGAGCGTCAAAAACAACAAATTGATCATATGAAAAGACAGAGAGAGCGCCCAATTCCTATAGATATTGATTATGCGAGTATTCGTACACTTTCTAATGAGGCTAGAGAGCAGCTTATAAAGGTTCGTCCTTTAAGTTTGGGACATGCAGCCCAACTACCAGGAGTTAGCAAGGCTGATTTAGCTGCTCTTCTGATCTGGTTGAAGCTTAAGTGTAGAAGTGAACTCGCAGGATCTCTCAAGAAGAGATAACCTCGTTTTGTTTTGGAAGGATCTCTGATTAGCTCTAAGTCGTTTCTTTCTCCAGAAATAATTTGGGAGGCCCCATCCGAGTCGGTCATGTCCGGTGAAGGTCCTTCGCCACTTTCAGGTTCTTGGAGGATCATGTTGCTCGGTGACGGCAGTCCTACACGGCATCTACGATTGTTGACAGGCCATGAAGTTGAAGTGAGCTTAATATTAATGGACTTGGATAATACGAAAGCGATTACAGCACCAAAAGAGGTAAGTGAACTTGCACCTCCGCTATTGAGAAGGCAAGTTTGGCTGAAGTGCGGTTCCAATACTCTGGCTTGGGCAGAAAGCTGGTGGAATAAACAGGAGGCCGAATATCATTTGCGGAATAAAAATCAACCTATTTGGCATAGCCTTACGAGAGGAAGGTCTGAACTTTTTCGGGAAGTTGATGGCTTGGCGTTAGTGAGTGGATCATGGCTGGAAGAACGGTTTGGCTTTGAAGGTCCTTTTTGGAGTAGGCACTATCGTTTTTTTCGTCAGGAAAAAGAATTGACTGTAATAAGGGAAGTTTTTAGTCCTTTGTTAGAAACTTGGTTGGGTTCTGTGCCACGTAAGGGTTTTTCATTGCTTAAATGAATTTTTCATATTTATTTTGATTTTGCCTTGACAACTTGCCAACTTTCATGCTTAGCGGAATATGGGCTCAGCATTTTTCCTCAAGATGAAACCTACTGAAGATTGGTTAAGCCTTGCTGATTTGGGACGAATTTATGGAATTTCTGCTTTTCAGTGTGGGAGAGTTTTGGAAAAACAAGGTTTGCGAGATCGTTTTGGAAGGCCAACTTCATGTGCTTTAGAAGCTGGAATTGCTTCAACTCATAACCAAAACAATCCCATTCATTTAGCTCTCTGGAATGTAGAACTTTGTCGCAAATCGATCGAGAGAAATGGATATCAACCAATTAGTCGTAAGACAAAAGCAAATCAATGGGCACAATTTTTGGAGGCTTTAGCTGCAGGATCTCCTTCTGTAAATGTCACACCGGAACAGATGGCAGAGGATGTACCAGAAGAGCTGGTTGGTGAAGTGAATGATCAGTTGGCACAACGGGGTTGTGATTTTCGCTTAGAAAGCAGTGATCATCAAAATAATCAGGAAAAATCTCTTCATGTATTGATTTAATTAATTCGAACTCAGCTTAAACAGATTGAACTATTAGCAGGATTGTTTTATTTACGTCGACGATTTGATTTAGGGAGCGATCGTCTGTCTTTAATTTGAGATTGTTTTGTGGGTTGCATAGTTCTTTCCTGATTTTTTGGAGACTGATCTCTTGCCCAACGGTTCAGTTTAAAGATATTTTCATTTGGCCAATCTTCTGTTTGTTTTGGTTGGGGCGGGAGCATAGGTGTTACTCGTCTTGAAATTGCTTCTAATGGCCTTTTAGTTTTTGTCCCCTCATCTTGAGGATTGATTCCTAAATCTTCCATCCAATCTTCTTCTTCTTCTAAGAACCAGTCCAGTTTGTCTCCCACCCAGCGTCCAACTGTTTCGATGTTTGCGCCTGACCTTCGTTCTGATCGACCGTATTTTCTTTGACCTGGCCTTGTACCTGCAACACCATCTACAAATTGCCTGCCCGTTTGCAGCCATTGATCGACTTTGCGATCTATGGCTTCTCTAGATCTATGACGAGGATTGAAGTTTCTATTCATGTCTTGAAGTTAGCGCCGATGGCGCTGAAGCCATTGTTCTCTTTGCCAACCGATGAAAGCAATAGATATGCCACTCAGCTGGAAAACCCATAAGAAAATATCCAAATTAGTCCTCATGACTTATTTCTTGAAAGGTAAGTAGAAATTTTCTATTCCATCTCCCCGCATCATGTTTGTTACAACATTCTTTGCAAGCTGCATTTGAGATACGTCTTTGATATCGGAAGCAAAGTCCACAGGAGGGACAGATAGCTAACCACTTGTGAATTGTTTTGGGAACTGGAAATTGGTGGTGGACACTGACCTGAAATGTTTTTTCTGATGCGTTGATAGCAGCCATGCGCTTATGAAAATGGGGACCATGTCCTTCGTTGATTTTCAGGATTAAATCAATCCATGCATGGATCATTTCATGGCAAAGAGTACTTTCAATAGCGCTTTGGGGAAGGGTTTCTAGTAAAGGTTGAGACAAAACTATTTCGCAGTTTTGTCTGCCATCGACGAGGTGTCTTCGACGATAAAAACCAGCGGTTTTGCGCAATCTTCCATCACTCCATCGTAAATCGACAATTGGTTTTGATTGCCTGACGAGACTTCCCTGAAAGTGCTCTCTGCTTAGCCTGTGAAAGATTGGTAGCAAAGGGATAAGGGGCATAAACTCTGCTGATGAATTCCTTTGGAGAATTGTTGGGTAGTCTGCCTTGAATTGGTCGAGTCGGATAAAATTAGTTTCTTTAGAGTGTTTATGAAACACTCTTTAGTAACTTGCTGATTTTCTAATGGATGAGGTATTAATCAAGGAGATTGGAACCAAGGCCTTATTCGGAGGGCTTGGAGCTCTTCTCCTGTATTGGATTTTTACTGCAGCTAAACTGGTTTTTAATGCCAGAGGAATTAATCCAATGGTTAAGCAATTTTTCAACCAGATAGCTGCAGGTAGAGTAGATGCTGCATATCGCTTGACTTCTAAGGGCTATCGTCAGCATGTTAGTCGGCAGCAATTTATCAAATTTTTGGTCGGTCTGAAGTTAAATCGCTATAGCAATTTGAAGTCAGGACGTCCAAGGATTCAAGAAGGAAAAATTATCTTAACTCTTAAGTTAAAGGCTGAAAATAAAGATGAATTGCCCTTAGATTTTACTTTCATTAAGGTTGAGGATGCATGGCGGATAGATAGGATTGTTGATGTTAGTAATTGATCTGAATTTCTAAAAATCTGTCTTGGAAGTAATACCCAGTTCCATTTCTGAGCGTGTATCAGAGTTACGCAACCTTCTTAATAAAGCGGCTCATGCTTATTACGTTCTTGATCATCCGATGATGGAGGATTCTGTTTACGATTGTCTTTATCAAGAGTTAAGCGATTTAGAACATCAATATCCTTTTTTAAAAAGTTCTGATAGTCCTACGCAACGAATAGGTGGTGAACCTGTTGAGCGATTTCAAAAGGTTCGTCATAAAGTTTCTTTATTTAGTTTGGATAATGTGTTTTCAATAAATGAACTTTCTGCATGGCAAAGAAAATTACAGAAATCATTGGATCGAAATATTTCTGAAGATATTTTGAATACAGACTTGCCAATGGTCGCTGAACTCAAAATTGATGGTAACGCATTAGCTTTGAGTTATGAAGATGGGATTTTGGTTAGAGGTACTACGAGAGGAGATGGAGAGGAAGGTGAAGATATTACGAGCAATGTCCGGACGATAACCTCAATCCCTCTTCGCTTATTTATTAATAATCCGCCCCCTTGGTTAGAAGTGCGGGGTGAGGCATTTATACCTGATGATATTTTTTCTCGGATAAATCTTGAACGCGAAACTCGTGGAGAGCCCTTATTTGCTAATCCTCGTAATGCTTGTGCTGGCACCTTGCGTCAGTTAGATCCTCAGGTGGCTGCTGCCCGAGCTCTTGATTTTTTTGCCTATACACTTCATTTGCCTAATGATTGGGAAGCCCAAGGTGGTGACCCTTTGCCCCCAACAGGTCAATGGGAAGCCTTGAATTGGTTGAAAATTGCTGGTTTTAAGGTCAATCCTCATGCGGCTTTGATAGAGAATCTTGACAAGATCAATTTATTTACAAATAAATGGGAGGCTGAGCGCCATCAACTTCCATATGCAACTGACGGGCTTGTAGTGAAAGTCAACGACTTTAAGTTGCAGTTAGTTGCTGGATTTACTCAGAAAGCACCTCGTTGGGCAATTGCAATGAAATTTCCTGCAGAGGAAGCCCCTAGTAAATTAATTCGGCTTAGTTTTCAGATAGGCAGATCAGGTGCGGTTACTCCAATTGCTTTATTCGAACCTGTTCTTTTAGCAGGTACTACTGTCAGTCGGGCAACATTGCATAATGCTGATCGATTAGCAGATTTAGATCTTTATACTGGAGATACTGTTGTCGTTAGAAAAGCTGGAGAAATTATTCCAGAGGTTGTCCGGGTTCTAAAAGAACTTCGACCATCGCTTGCAAAGAGACTACTTTTTCCAGATCAATGCCCTGAGTGTTCTTCGCAATTGCACCGTGGAATTGGAAAATCAGTGACTCGTTGTATTAATAGTTCCTGTCCAGCAATTTTGCGAGCTACTTTGCGTCATTGGGTTGGGAAGTCCTCTTTAGATGTTGAAGGGCTTGGAATTAAAGCTATTGAGCAGTTAGTTGCTGCATCATTGGTGAAGTCGATAGTCGATCTTTATAGACTTGATTTTTCTTCATTAATCGGTTTAGAGCGTATGGGCAAAAAATCCGCACTTAATCTTTTAGCTTCTCTTGATGCTTCGAAAAAACAACCTTGGCATAAACAACTTTATGGTTTGGGTATTGAACATATTGGAGTAGTAAATGCTAAGTCCTTGGCGAAGGCTTTTAAAGATATTGATCAATTATCATCTTCAGTTTGTGAAAACCCTGATTTAGTTAGATCAATTGAGGGTATAGGTGATGAGATTATATTATCCTTACAAGAATGGTTTTCTGAGGATTCTAATCAAGAGCTTTTATTTGATTTGAAACGAGTTGGATTTTCTTTAAGCAGTTCTGAGGGTTTTGAACAAGAATCTGTTAAGTTGATTGATGACTTTAGACCATTAGAGGGAAAATTATTTGTATTCACTGGTACGATGACCACTTTTAAAAGGAGTGATGCAGAGGAATTAGTTGAGAAGGCGGGGGGGGTGATTGCTTCGTCTATTAGCAGCAAAACTAATTATTTAGTTGCAGGAATTAAAGCAGGAAGTAAGCTAGCTAAGGCTCAGAAATTAGGTATTAAAATCATTAATGAATTAGAGTTGATAGACCTTTTAGCATGATATTATTTATTCTCCAATCAATATTCAGAAAATGTTGAAGATAAGGATTAATGACCTGATTAAGACTGAGTGTGGTCGCGCAAAATTCATCGAGTTATCTTCTCGGAGTGGTTTGATCTCAAGGTTCCGACTCTTGTGGTTTGTAGTTTGTGCAACTATTAGAGATTTGCCTCTAATAAATCCAGATTATTTAGATCAATCTAATTCTTGAAGGATACGTGTTGAAGTTCTCCCAATGAGTAAAATAATAGAGATTGTTGCGAAAATGCCGAGTCCTCTTAATCCTAGGGTCCAAAAGTTTTGATTATTATTCAATGTCATATTGAAATCATTAATATTTCCTGCAAGTGAACCGAGATTGCAAAATAAAATTGTTCCTGGAATTATTCCTATTAAACCAAGTGAATATTCTTTGATGCTAACTTTGCTAAGTCCATAAGCAAAATTTAATAGACTAAATGGAAATAGGGGTGAAAGACGAGTGAGCAGTATTAGTTTTATTCCTTCTCGATTTACTGCCTTTTCAAGTGCTAATAGTTTGGGGTTATGAGACAATTTTTTTTGAGTCCATTCTCTTAGGATTGTCCTGGATAAGATAAAGCTAAATAGCGCTCCAATTGATGCTCCAATAAAAACTATGCAACTTCCTATCCAAGTTCCATAAAGGGCCCCTGCGAGCATTGATGCCCATACACCAGGAAGAAGAAAAGATACCCATATTGCATAAAAGGGTATGAATAAAATGCTTCCTAAAGTGGTTTGTAGAAAAGGTAAAATATGCTCTAATAGAAACATAGCAATTGTCCTCTTAGGTCAGATCGGAAAGTCGTTTTTTTGCAAGTTCTGCTTGAGTTTCTGCATCTAATAGCTTGGCTTTGCATTCACTTACAACTGTTGCAGGAGCTTTTTTTGAGAAATTGGGATTATTTAAACGAGAAGTTAGATTTTCAATATTTTTTTCTGCTTTAGAAAGATCTCGTTTTAATCGAATTTCTAATGCAGAAAGATCGACTAGTCCATCAACTGGTAATAGTATTTCTAGATCCTTACTTACACCAGCAAGAGATTTTTTTGATTGTTTTTTGTTTAGTTCTTTCGGGTCCAATATTTCTAATTTGCTTGCACGAGTCAGGCTGCTTATTTCTGATTCTGCTTCTTTCATTATAGTCGCAAGGTGTTTCTGAGGAGTTACAAATATTACGGGTGCAGTTTGAGTTGGTTTAAGCTCAGCCACTGCTCGTAAATTGCGAACGACCCTTATCGCTTCAGTGATATTCTCAAACGATTCTTCGAGCTCCTTATTGAGTGCATTAGTGTTTAATTCTGGCCATAGTTTGAGCGATAAGAAATCGTTTTCTGGGGCTTTAGTGATGCTATGCCAAAGTTCTTCTGTAAGGTGCGGCATGAGTGGATTTAGCATTGTTAGTAACTCACAAAGAACTTTGATCATTACCTTTTGAGCTATCTTTTGATCCTTTAAGGCTTGCTTATTTGATGTTTCTTTTGGATTCAGTCGTTTTTTAATTAGTTCTAAATACCAATCACAGAAATCATTCCAGGTAAATTCATAAAGACCTTTAGCCGCTTCACCAAGATTATAAGTTTGATAGCGTTTAGTGGCCTCCTGATTAGCTCTTGCTAGTCGAGATAATATCCATCTATCTGCTAGTTGGAGATCTTCTGGGTCAAATTCCAAATCTTGTTGTCCATTAAATTCTAATTTATTAAGCAGTACAAATCTTGTGGCATTCCAGAGTTTATTGGCAAAGTTTCTCGATGCTTCAATTGTAATTGACGTGTCTTTTTTGCGGTCATAGTCCAGTCTTATATCTTGCCCTGCTCCAGCGACTTCACGAACAAGTGCAAACCTTAATGCATCGGCGCCATATCTTTTTATCAGTAGTAAGGGATCTATACCATTCCCTGCACTTTTACTCATTTTTTTGTTTTGCTCATCTCGAACTAATCCATGGATGTAAACATCTTTAAAAGGAATTTTGCCAGTAAAGATGACTGACAACATGGTCATTCTTGCTACCCAGAAGAAAATAATGTCGAATCCGGTTATTAATGTGCTTGTGGGAAACCAGCAACAAAGATCTTTGTTTTTTTCATCAGGCCAGCCCAAAGTCGAAAAAGGCCAGAGACCACTTGAGAACCAAGTGTCTAGAACATCTTCATCTTGTTGTAGCTCGACGGATTGACCAAATTGTTTTTTTGCTTTTTGGAGGGCTTCGTTTTCAGAGTGGGCAACTATGTAGGGAGTGGAGTTAGTGATTCTGCCTTGTGTTTCACTAATTACAAACCAAGCAGGAATTTGATGTCCCCACCAAAGTTGTCTACTGATGCACCAGTCACGTATGTCCGTTAACCAGTCTTGGTATACCTTCTCCCATCTTTTTGGTACAAAATTTGGCTCGCCATTTTTAAGATGATCTCGTGTTTTTGATGCTAGGGGTTCCATTCTGACGAACCATTGAGTTGATAAAAGTGGTTCAACAGGGACTTTGCCACGATCAGAATATGGAACGTTATGTCGATGGGGTTTTACATCGATTAGCAAGCCTGCATCATCTAAAGCTTTGATGACAGCTTGTCGTGCCTCAAAACGGTCTAGCCCTTCAAATTGACCAGTATTTTTGTTCATGCTGCCATCTTTTTTCATTATTGTTATTTGTGGCAGGTTGTGTCGTTGACCAATTGCAAAATCATTAGCGTCGTGGGCAGGTGTGACCTTTACGCAACCTGTGCCGAATTCTTTATCCACATGATCATCTGCAATTAGGGGGATCTCACGATTCAGAAATGGGACTATTAACGTTTTACCTATTAAGTGCTTATAGCGTTCATCAGAGGGGTTTACTGCAACGGCAGTATCTCCAAGGAGTGTTTCGGGCCGAGTAGTTGCAACTTCCAGATGAGTCGTTCTTTCCGATTCCGATTCTTTTTTGAATGGATAACGAAAGTGCCAAAGAAATCCATCTACCTCTTTCATTTCTACTTCCAGATCACTTACGGCGGACCCAGATGCAGGACACCAGTTCACAAGGTATTCTCCGCGATAGATCAATCCTTGTTCGTGTAGGCGAATAAACGCTTCGCGGACCGCTTTACTAAGACCTGCATCTAGGGTAAATCGTTCTCTTTCCCAATCAACCGAGTAGCCAAGCCTACGAAGTTGGCGCACTATGTTTCCACCACTTTCTTCTTTCCATTTCCAGGCACGTTTTAGGAAGTTTTCCCTCCCTAATTGGATTTGGTCTATTTTTTCTTTTTGAAGTTGTTTTTCAAGAATTGTTTGTACAGCTATAGATGCGTGATCTGTGCCAGGAAGACAAAGCACATTTTTTCCTTGTAATCGTTGAAAGCGAATAATGGTGTCTATTAAGGCTGTATTGAACGCATGGCCCATATGCAAGCTGCCAGTGACGTTTGGTGGTGGTATTACGACGCAAAATGGCTCTGCAGTTTGATTTGCTTGAGGATGAAAGGCAGCATTTGCTTCCCAGGCTTGTTGCCAGTGATTTTCAGTACCTGCCGGGTCATAGTTTTTTGGCAAAGAAGTACCTTTCTGGATAGGGAAATCAGCTTCGGCGTTCAACTCGGTCAAGGCTTAAGTAGAAAGCGCTTTGACCATGGTCGCAAAGTGCGTATAACTTATGACTGGATTGCTAACAAATCAGTTTTTTTTAGTCGATTTTCCAAGGGATTGCGATCAAGGAATCAAGTTGCTTCCAATTAGTTTGATCAGGAATGGTTCTCTTCTCCAGGCCAACTGCCTCAATTGCTTCAGCAGCTTGATCCTTAGTGAGATTTGTTTTTGGATTCATGGGCATGATCAAGACTTGTTTTTCTGCTGGATCGGCCATTACAAGCAGACCTATTGCCTCGAGTCTTCTTTCAAAGAAAACTCTTCGCATTTTCGAGGTCACCTTATTTCCCAATGCTTTGACGAAAATCCCGATTGCTTCTTGTTCGCCAGACAGCCCAGATCTCAGGGCAAGAAATATAAGAAATTTGACCCAACTATCTGTAGACCACAGAGGTTTGAAACTTTCGCGATAATTCTTTACTAATTCAAATAAGGCTAAATCAAACAGCTTTCCTTGGATGTGAGTTTTTAGAGAAGCATCGCTTTCAGACATTCTTTCTTTTAATGTACAGACTGGTGTTGCCTAAAGATCGGCATTGAAAAATGATTTTGGACTTGAATGACCCTGAACTTGAGTTCTCTGATTTGGTTTATGCCTATCAAAGTTGGGTAATGGCTGTAATAAATGATGAAAAGTTAGAAAGCGATGAGACATTGCTTACAGAAGACATAACCGAAGATGCCCTAAATGCCATGCGCTTTTTGCCAGGTGAGGTAACTAGTGCTATTGAAACAAGTCTTGCAAGAGTATATGACGTGGATCCAGACGAGTTGGCAAGCTTGTTGTTCCCTGAAGAATAAAGAAAAGATTTGCTTTGCACACAGAAAATGCCCTAATTCCTTAGAGCCCATGTACTTTTTGGGCCTTGCCTACGGATTGCAGAGGCCATTAACCAAAAAAATTAGCGAAAATGGTTTAGATCTACTTGCGCAAGGGGCTACAAAGGAGCTAATGATGAAGTACTGGGTCATTACCCTATTAACGCCTTTATACCCATGCCCCTTACAAATACTCAGCCTTCAAACATTATTAACAAGGGTGTTCGAGAAGCGATTGTCGATCAGTTGCGTGCTTGTAAAACTAAGGAGCAGGTTCTTTCCTTTGAATCAAGGTTTAATCTTGAGACAAATGCAGGCCCATTGTATTCATGGATTTGTGATTTTCTGCATGATCGGACCATTTCTCCTGCCTTAGGAGCAAAATGGTTGAGAACACTGCTTGAAGACCGTGAGAGTAAACTTCAATCTTCAGTCAGAAATTGACAATTAGTGGTTAAATGTTTTTATTTATGCGGTTTTTATAGGAAATACTTTTTAAAAATAAACCCTGAATTTTCTGTTTATGAAGCATATTCTATAATGCCAAATTCATTATCGATCATCAGATTATTGAGTATTTATTCTTACATACCGGTTATTTCGCCATGGTATGAGCTATGTGGATGTGGATTTTTAAATTATAGTGTTTGAAAGTATAGATGTAGGAGAATTGCCTTGACAGAATTCACTTCTCTTCCAAATGAGATCAGTCATAAAGACTTGAACTCATTATTCATTTTAGCCATGAAAGAAGGTGATGTAACTAATAATGATTCTTCTGAGGTTTCTGCTAAGCGAGAGGAATGGGAGTCATTATTAGGAGAATGGACCAACCTTAGTCAGATGCTTGTAGAGATAATAAGAAAAAAAGAGTCATCAGTTGTTGAGTCTTTACACCCAACTAAAGCCATGGCATTAGGGGCTTTAGAGGTTCATTTATCTATGGCCCTACAAGCAAAATTAGCTTTTGATAAGGATGAAAATCATCAAGGCTGATTGGATTTTCTTTTTCAGTTACTTTTAGAAATTTGTAATTCGAATGCAGCATTATGGTGAATTTATAATATTTCAACACAAGAATATGTGAGAATTTATTTACTAGGCGATGTTTTGGTGAAGGCTTTAAAGAAAGATCCCCAATCTTTAAAAAAACGACCGCGTTTTTGGTTGGGGCCTCTTCTCGCTGGCGGTTGCTTCGCCTTTAGTTATGGAATGACCCATCGTTTGCTAATTCTTGGAAGCCAAGGACGCTTAGTACAAAAGAGTTCCTTTGATGAAAAGGTGTTTCCAGGTATTGAGTTGAATGCGCTTCGCAATTTGCATGGTGGGAAAAGTTTGGATTTATTACCTGATCATCATCTCAAGCAATCTCAAGGTTCTATTAAGGTTGATTTGGATAGTGCTAAGTCCAATTCATTAGGGGCTGTCACGAACAAGGTTTCCTCGGAGGTTGTTGGGAGCCATTCGACTAAACCTGAGATTGAACAGCTTATGGTTAATCAATCTGAAAATGTTCCTCAGTCACTTCCAGTTATTCCTTGGATTCCGAAGTTTCCTTCACAAAGGACTTTTTCTATCCCACAGGAGTTACCTAGGGTTGTTAGACCTTAACTGGTTCAGGTCTTTGTCTTTTATGAGCTCCTCAGATTTTTTAATTCAGGCCACGTTGAAGCAATTATTGCTACGTATGGATGTCCTTTTGAAAGATGGACCCGGGAGGTTACGAGAAGAATTGAAGAGTTTTTATGAGGAAGTGATTGCTGAAGCTGATCGAATGAATGAGGACAATTCAGTATCGGAGGATGGTCAAGAAGTTAGTGCTCCTGTCGTGAGTGATATTGACCATCCGCAGGAAAGACTCGATCGTTTGCGATTAAAGGTAATTAATTTGACTCGTAAGATTGAGCAAACAATGTCTTGATGTTCTTTGTTAGATTATTGGAATCACTAAAGCGTGGATTACGAGCATTAAGAATTTGGAGGACATTCTTATGTTTGATTTTTTTCCTCTGGTGGGATAGTCGTTCATGGACATACATAGGAGGTTCTAGTAGTCATAGACGCCAGTTTCGCCAACAAATAAGAGCTAGGTGGTTAGTAACTGAACTGATTGAGTTGGGCTCAGCGTTTATCAAAGTGGGCCAATTACTCTCTGCGAGACCAGATGTATTTCCTGTTGGATGGATAGATAAGCTTTCTGAATTGCAAGATAAAGTCCCACCTTTTGGCTTTGATCAGGTTCAGGCTTTGCTTAATCAAGAATTAGGAGATAGGTGCGATGACATTATTGATTTGGAGCTCACTCCTCTGGGTGCAGCCTCTTTAGCACAAGTTCATCGTGCAAGGTTGCGTAGTGGAAGAAGGATTGTTTTAAAGATTCAAAGGCCTGGTCTTGAGAAATTATTTCGACTTGATTTGGAAGTGATGCAACAAGTGGCTGCATTGTTGCAGCGTCATCCTTCATGGGGAAGAGGGAGGGATTGGATTGGTATAGCTAAGGAAAGTAGACGAGTTTTGCTTCGGGAACTTGATTTTCGTCAAGAGGCACAGTACGCCGCGCGTTTTAGGCAGCAATTTTTGGATGATCCTCGAATACGCGTACCTTCAGTGATTTGGAGTTTAAGTACGCGGCGTATTCTTTGCCTTGATTATTTACCTGGGATTAAAGTCAATGATCGTCAATCAATACTTAAGTTAGGGGTCAACCCCTCGGAAGTCGCTGCCACCGGAGCTGCTAGTTATTTGCAGCAACTTGTGCGATATGGTTTTTTTCATGCGGACCCTCACCCGGGAAATCTTGCTGTCGCTAGCGATGGTGCCTTGATTTATTACGATTTTGGAATGATGGGGTCTATATCAGATCGTCTTCGTAGAAGGCTTGGTGCCATGGTTCGAGCAGCCGCCTTGCGAGATGCAGTTGCATTGGTTAAGGAATTGCAGGCAGCGGGACTTATTGCAAGTGGTGTTGAATTGGGTCCTGTACGACGATTGGTGCGATTGATGTTACGTGAGGCTTTGACCCCTCCTTTTGATTCGAATTTACTTGAGAAGTTATCAGGAGATATTTATGATTTGGTTTATGGACAGCCTTTTCAACTCCCTGTCGAATTTATTTTTGTAATGCGTGCATTATCTACTTTTGAAGGGGTTGGTCGAGGCTTAGATCCAGGCTTTAACCTTATGGCTATAGCGCAGCCTTACCTTCTTCCACTTATGAATTCTAGTAGCTCTGGCCCAAATGATCTTTTTAATGAATTAGGGCGGCAGGTTGGAGAAATAGGTAGTAGGGCGGTTGCTCTTCCTAAACGGCTTGATGAAAGTCTTGAAAGGCTTGAGCAAGGAGATTTGCAATTGCAAATTCGTATGGGTGAATCGGATCGGCAGTTTCGTCGCATGGTCAATGTTCAACAATCAGTCAGTCAGGCCATTTTGCTAGGTAGTTGCGCAATTTCTGCGTCATTGCTTCGCTTGAGTGATCAGCCGTTGCTAGCTTTTATACCTATCTTTTTTGGAATTCCAGTATTATTTAGTTGGTTGAAATTACAAGTTAAGGCAAGCAGAGAGGCACGTTTAGATAGGAGAATTCCGATCTCTAGATAGTATTTATAAAAGATTTCAAAATAGTTGTTAATAAATTAATTAAATCAAGTCAGAGCTTTTGGTCCTTCCCGGGTCAGTCCTGCATACTCTGCTTGTTTGCCTAATTCATCTTCAATTCGGAGAAGCTGATTGTATTTAGCAACTCTTTCGCTTCGGCTCAGAGAGCCAGTTTTTATTTGCCCTGCTCGAGTAGCAACTGCAAGATCCGCAATGGTTGTGTCTTCAGTTTCGCCACTACGATGGCTGATTACACTCGTGTAGCCAGATTTAGTTGCCAAATTAATTGCTTGTAAAGTCTCAGTTAATGATCCTATTTGATTGACTTTTATTAAAATAGAATTAGCTATATTATTTGTGATTCCCTGTTGGAGTCTTTGTGTATTTGTGACGAACAAATCATCGCCAACTAGTTGTATACTTTTCCCTAGCTTATTAGTTAATATTTTCCAACCATCCCAATCATCTTCAGCCAAGCCATCTTCAATTGAAATAATCGGATAGTTACTTGTGAGTTTTACAAGTTCATTTACCATTTCTGAATCTGAGTAAATATTACCCCCAAACTTATATTTTCCATTGTTAAAGAATTCTGTACTGGCTACATCTAATGCTAATGAAACCTCTTCTCCTGCTTTATAACCTGCTTTTTCAATTGCATCTACTAGAAGTTCTCCAGCTGCATCGTTGCTAGATAAATTTGGTGCGAATCCGCCCTCATCTCCTACAGCAGTTGACAAACCTTTGTCTTCAAGAAGAGACTTCAATGTGTGAAAGACCTCTGCTCCCATTTGTAGTGCTTCCCGAAATGATTTTGCTCCGTGGGGAACAAGCATAAATTCTTGAAAATCAAGATTATTTGCAGCATGTGCACCACCGTTTATAACATTCATTAGTGGTACTGGAAGGAGAGTGGCCATGGGTCCTCCTAGGTATCTATAAAGAGGCAATCCCAGTCCATTTGCACAGGCTTTCGCAGTGGCAATACTTACAGCCAAAATCGCATTTGCGCCAAGATTTGATTTGTTTTGAGTGCCATCAAGATCTTTCATGGCCTGGTCAATTGTTGCTTGATCATGGGCAATAAGGCCACATAGTGAGGGAGCTATTTGTTCTTCAATCGCACTCACTGCTTTTCTTACTCCTTTTCCCATATATCGAGATTCGCCATCTCGCATCTCATGAGCTTCATGAGCACCGGTACTGGCGCCGCTTGGGACAATCGCTCGCCCTATAGCTCCTCCTTCAAGGATGACTTCGGCTTCGATAGTTGGATTGCCTCGAGAGTCCAGTACCTCTCTGGCGAAAATCGTATCAATGACTAGGTCGAGGGAATCGATCACAATTGTTTATTAGAGATTTTGAGTATGGGGCCTTTGAGGTTAGTTGAGTTTCCTCCCTTATTTGGTCTAGTAATTTGTGTGATTGCACTACTAGATCTTCACATGGGTGGATGAACTGCTTACTAAGTGCAGAATGAACTTAGCTGGCTAGGTGTTCTGAGTCGATAGTTATGCGCATGTTGCACACGATGCTGAGGGTTGGAGACCTTGAAAGGTCTTTGATTTTTTATACCGAGGTTTTAGGTATGAGAATCTTAAGGCGAAAGGATTACCCATCAGGGCGTTTTACCTTGGCATTTGTTGGTTATGGGGATGAAAGTGAAAATACTGTGCTTGAGTTAACGCACAATTGGGATAAAACTCACTATGCGCTTGGACAAGGCTATGGTCATATTGCGTTAGGTGTGGAGGATATTTATTCAACCTGTTCGGCAATTTCGGAAAGAGGGGGTCTTGTGGTCAGAGAGCCCGGACCAATGAAACATGGAAAAACTGTAATTGCTTTTATTGAAGATCCTGATGGTTACAAGATTGAACTGATTCAAATGAATTCTCGTGAGCCTGCATCGTAAATTTGATGGATTTTAAAACTGCTAGAGAGGCTTCTAGTCAGGGCAGCCTGACTACAGACCCCGATCGCTTTAGTAATGATGCTTGGGATCTTTTATTGGCTGCTCAAGATGTAGCTCGTCGATGGCGTCATGAAAACCTTGATGTAGAGCATATCTTGCAGGTTCTATTTAGTGATATTTCCTATAGGAATTGGGTAGATGATTTGCCTATTGAAAATACAGATTTGTTAGATCGTTTGGAAGCTTTTTTAGCAGAGCAGCCAATGTCCCGAAGCCAAGAGTTGTTTATAGGTGATGATTTGGAGGATTTGCTTGAAGAAGCTGAACGTTCCAGAGTTCTTTGGGGATCTCGGTTAATTGATGTTTCGCACCTTTTGCTTGCTTTAGGTAAAGATTCGAGGATTGGTGCGGAATTATTTGAAGAGCTTGGATTGCCTAGACAAAGGTTGGAAGTTGTATTGAGGGGAGTTCCTAACTCTGCCAATGAAAGTCCCTCATTTCTGGCCGTTTCGCAATCGAAGAAGAAGGAGGTGTCTAGGGAAAACAGTATCAAGCAAAAATCATCGTTAAATTCTTTATCTAGAACAAAATCAGACGTAGAGATTGCAAATGCAGATTCAGCTTCTTTAGAACTTGTGCAGGAGCCGAAGGCTATTGATTTGTATGGCAGAGATTTAACTTTAGCTGCTCAGCAAGGAGAGTTGGATCCAGTTATTGGTCGTGACCCAGAAATTAGGCGGTTGATCAAGGTCTTATCTAGAAGGGGTAAAAATAATCCTGTTCTTATAGGTGCCCCTGGTGTTGGAAAAACTGCAATTGTTGAATTATTGGCACAGAGAATTGTGAATGGGGATGTGCCTGATTCGTTGAAAGGTATGCGATTAATCGCTCTCGATTTAGGAGCATTGATTGCAGGGGCCAAGTTTAGGGGTCAATTTGAGGAAAGACTAAGAGCTGTTTTGACCGAAGTAAGTGATCCTGATGCGGCGGTGATTTTGTTTATTGATGAATTGCACGCTCTTGTTAGTAGCGATAGGTCTAGTTCTGATGCTGGAAGCTTGCTAAAACCTCTTCTTGCAAGGGGTGATTTAAGGTGCATAGGAGCTACAACATCAGAGAATTTTCGTCGTTCTGTAGAAAAGGACCAGGCTTTTAGTCGTAGGTTTCAGCAGGTTTTAATTAAGGAGCCAAATCTAGACTTAAGTCTTCAGATTTTGCGTGGCTTGAAGGAGAGATATGAGCTCCATCATGGTGTTGCAATTACTGATGAGGCTGTTCAGGCGGCCAATCGTTTAGCAGATCGCTATATCAGTGATCGTTGTTTGCCAGATAAAGCTATTGATTTAATTGATGAAGCTTCCGCCCAATTGAAGATGGAGATCACATCTAAGCCGCAGGTCATAGAAGAGGCAGAAACAGAGTTGCGGCGTATTGAGATGGCTTTGCTGGCCTCTAATGAGGCAAAAAAAGCAGAAAGAATGGAGTTGCAAAAATCCCGTCTAGCTGCCGCTTCAAATCTGTCAGATCTTCAGGACCATTGGCAAGAGGAAGTCGATCAGATTGATGAGTTGCGAAAGCTCCTGCAACAGGATGAAGAACTGCGAAATGCTATCTCTGATGCAGAGCGTTTGGGAGACTTAGAAGAAGCCGCTAGGTTGCAATATGATGAGCTCTATGGAATTCAACAACGCCGCTCAGAGTTAGAAGAGGCTTTAGAACAAATTCAGTCATCAGGAACTGCACTGATTCGTGAGCAGGTTGAACCAGAAGATATTGCAGATGTTGTGGCGCGTTGGACGGGCATTCCTGTAATGAGATTATTAGCAGGAGAAAGGCAAAAGCTTCTCGAGCTTGAGAATTTCTTGTCGGAGAAAGTTGTTGGTCAGCCAGAGGCTATTAAGGCTGTCTCTGCTGCAATTAGACGTGCGAGAGCTGGCATGAAAGATCCGAGGAGACCAGTTGGCTCCTTTCTATTTTTGGGCCCTACAGGTGTCGGGAAGACAGAGCTGGCAAAAGCATTGGCTTCTTCACTGTTTGATGAAGAAGAAGCTTTGGTGAGGTTAGATATGAGTGAATTTATGGAAAGGAATGCAGTAGCTAGATTGTTGGGTGCACCACCTGGCTATGTAGGTTATGAAGAGGGTGGGCAACTTACTGAGGCTGTAAGAAGAAGGCCATATGCAGTGCTGTTGTTAGATGAAATTGAAAAGGCTCATCCAGATGTCTTCAATTTGCTTTTGCAAGTATTAGATGATGGGCGTTTGACAGACTCTCAAGGTCGCACAGTTGATTTTTGCCATACAGTCATTGTGATGACTAGCAATCTTGCTAGTAGGGAGATCTTAGAGACAGCAAAGTTATCTCAACAGGAGGAGGCAGATTGCTTTGAGTTGAAAAATAAGTTGAAAAAGAAAATTGATGTCTCTCTAGCAAAAGAGTTTCGCCCTGAATTTTTAAATCGAATTGATGAAGTCATATGTTTTTCGCCTCTTCAAGCTAAGCACTTGGAAAAGATAGTTCGGCTTCAACTTTCTGAACTAGCTTTACTTCTTGCCGAACAGGATCTTGATTTAAGAGTTGATGATGATGTTGTTCTTGCTCTTGCATCTGAGGGTTATGAGCCTGAATATGGCGCGCGCCCTTTAAGAAGAGTGGTTCGAAGAAGACTTGAGAACCCTCTAGCGACAGAATTGTTGGAAGAGCGTTTTCAAGGTTTTCCAGCTGTTCGAGTGAAGGTAGGGATCTCTTCAACTGAATCTTTTCTTTTTGTTGCGGAAGACTAAGTCAACCAGAATCCGGTAAAGTAAATCCTTATTTTGCCGAGTTTTTATTAAAACTGGCATTAGCTTCTGGGTTTAGCTTCGTGACTAGTCCATCTTCAGAGGAAATTTCAGACGAGAGCTCACCATCAGAGGCGACTTCAGCTCCTAAGCGTGGTTTTTTTGCTGCTACTTATGAAGAGTTGAAGTTGGTTGTCTGGCCTAGCCGACAACAGTTATTCAGCGAATCCATTGCAGTAATTTTGATGGTCAGTCTTTCGGCTGCATCCATTGCTGCTGTAAGTCGTTTTTACGGCTGGGGTGCTTCCCAAATTTTTCGTTGAAAAAACAAGTTGGTCTTTACTTTAAAGGCCATTTTTCTACATCTTTTTCTCACGTGTCCGAGTTCGATAACAAATCTCAAGAAGGATCTGATATAGATCTTGAAACTGTTTCGGTTGCGAAAACAAGTGTTGCACGTTGGTACGCAATACAAGTGGCATCAAGTTGCGAGAAGAAAGTGAAAGCAACTCTTGAACAAAGGGCTTTAACGCTTGGGGTGAGTAATCGAATCCTAGAGATAGAAATTCCTCAAACTCCAGCAGTTAAATTGAAAAAAGATGGCAGTCGCCAGTCAACTGAGGAAAAGGTTTTTCCAGGATATGTTTTAGTTCGAATGGTTTTGGACGAAGATACGATGATGGCAGTACGGAGTACTCCAAACGTTATTAATTTTGTAGGTGCTGAGGATAGGCGTGCGACAGGAAAAGCTAGGGGTCATATAAAACCTCGTCCTTTGAGCCGACAAGAGGTTGATCGAATATTTAAGCGAGCAGCTGAGAAGAAGACTGTTGTAAAATTAGATCTTGAAGAAGGGGATCAGATCTTAGTTACTGGTGGTCCTTTTAAAGATTTTCAGGGCGAAGTTATCGAAGTTTCTGGTGAGCGAAATAAGCTCAAAGCCTTACTTTCTATTTTTGGTAGAGAAACCCCTGTAGAACTTGAGTTTTCTCAAATAAGCAAACAGAATTAATGTTTTAGGCCGTCTCCCTGCGGAGGGCCGGCCTTAGAGGTATTGTCAACTACTTATCCTCGCTGCATCTTGTCTTTTGACAGGTATCCGCAATTGTCTAACTCCGCTAGCTGATGGCAAAGAAAGTAGTAGCTCTGATCAAGTTGGCCCTTCAGGCCGGCAAAGCTAACCCTGCACCGCCGGTGGGTCCTGCCCTCGGTCAGCACGGGGTCAATATCATGGCTTTCTGTAAGGAGTACAACGCTCGTACTCAAGACAAAGCTGGTTTTGTAATCCCCGTTGAAATTTCTGTCTTTGAAGATAGAAGCTTTACCTTCATTACAAAGACTCCCCCTGCATCGGTTCTAATTACTAAAGCTGCTGGTATTCAGAAAGGCTCTGGTGAATCTGCAAAAGGAAAGTCTGGCACAATTACTCGTGCTCAGTTGGAGGAGATCGCTAAGACCAAACTTCCTGATCTCAATTGCAGTAGCGTTGAATCCGCGATGCGTGTCATTGAAGGTACTGCTCGCAATATGGGAGTTTCTATCAGCGATTAAAAACCCTTGATGGCCCTCTTAGGGGTAATCTTGAAGGTGTTAATTCCTGGGGGAGGCAAATATTTTGCCGTCATGACCCCTTTTCTTTATGAAAAAACTATCTAAGAGGTTTGGCAGTCTTGCTTCAAAGGTCGAATCTCGCGCTTACTTACCTCTAGAAGCAATACAGCTTGTCAAGGAGAATGCGACAGCAAAATTTGATGAGACAATGGAGGTTCATGCTCGTCTCGGTATTGATCCTAAATATACCGATCAGCAATTGAGAACGACAGTTGCATTGCCTAATGGCACTGGTCAAACTGTCCGGATTGCTGTAATTGCTAAAGGTGAAAAGGTTTCTGAAGCAAAATCTGCAGGAGCAGATCTTGCTGGAGAAGATGAGTTAGTTGAGACAATTGCCAAGGGTTCGATGGATTTTGATCTTCTTATTGCTACTCCAGACATGATGCCAAAGGTGGCAAAGTTGGGCCGGGTTTTAGGCCCCCGTGGTCTAATGCCAAATCCTAAGGCTGGAACTGTCACAAGTGACTTGAAGGCGGCAATTAATGAGTTCAAAGCGGGAAAGTTGGAATTTCGTGCTGATCGAGCAGGGATTGTTCATGTTCGGTTTGGCAAGGCAAGTTTTAAAGCAGAGGCCTTGCTCGAAAACCTCAAGACTTTGCAGGCGTCTATTGATCGAAATAAGCCAAGCGGTGCAAAGGGACGTTATTGGAAAAGTCTTTATTTAACTTCTACCATGGGGCCTTCAGTAGAAGTTGATGTCACGGCTTTGCAAGATATGCAGCAAGATAATTGACCCCTGTGTTGTATGTTTATGTCTGGCGAAAGCCAACGGGCGTGCTCCCGGCCAAAGACAGCAGGTAATGATCTTTAATTGATTTTGACATCAATTTGATTTTGCAATCCCTGCCGAGGCGAACGCTAAGGTTTTTTCCCTTTGGATTGGATCCTATGCGGCCTCGTTCCTAAAAGGAGCAGAGCTCCGGTCGCATGTCCAGCTTGTTCACCCGACTCGATCCAAATCCTATGGGCCGCACTCTGGAGAGCAAGCAACAGATTGTCGAAGAGTTAAAAGGACTCCTCGATGAGGCTGAACTAGCACTTGTTCTTGATTATCAAGGACTTTCTATTAAGGAAATTTCTGACCTGCGAAATCGTTTGCAGGCTAAGAGCGGTGTATGCAAGGTGACAAAAAACACCTTGATGCGTCGAGCTATTGATGGAAACAGTGCTTGGTCAAATCTCGAATCCTTATTGAAAGGCACTAATGCTTTTGTCCTTGTTAAAGGTGATGTAGGCGGTGCAGTTAAGGCTGTACAAGCTTTTCAAAAGGACACCAAGAAATCTGAGACAAAAGGAGGTTTGTTTGAAGGCAAGCTTCTTTCTCAAGATGAAATTAAGGCTATTGGGAATCTGCCTTCTAAGGAGGCATTGATGGCTCAAATAGCTGGTGCAATTAATGCTCTTGCGACCAAAGTTGCAGTTGGTATTAACGAGGTTCCCTCTGGCCTTGCGAGGACCATTAACCAGCATGCCGAAAGCGGCGATAGCTAGTAATTTTCGACTTTAATTTCCCATTTTGATCTGTTGCTGAATCCCAATCATGTCTGCAAAAACTGATGAAATCCTTGAGTCTTTAAAGGCTCTCTCTTTGTTGGAGGCTTCCGAGCTTGTCAAGCAAATTGAGGATGCTTTTGGAGTCTCAGCTGCCGCTTCGGCTGGTGTTGTTATGGCTGCACCAGGAGCTGCCGGCGCTGCTGCTGGCGAAGCTGAAGAAGAGAAGACCGAATTTGATGTTGTACTTGAAAGCTTTGAAGCTTCAGCCAAGATCAAGGTATTGAAAGCGGTCAGAGAAGCTACAGGACTTGGCCTTGGCGATGCGAAGGCTATGGTTGAGGCAGCTCCAAAGGTTGTTAAAGAGGGAGTTGCTAAAGATGAGGCCGAAACTGTTAAAAAGGCTATTGAAGAGGCTGGTGGGAAAGTTACTCTTAAATGATTTCTTGAGACTTTCCGATTGGTTTTCCCTTTGTGGATAAGTAATCAGTTACCGGCCAATTTTAGTTAGCTTCTTTATTTATTAATTTACAAAAAAACCCTGCCTACAGGCAGGGTTTTTTAGGTGGAAATTCACAGGAGTCTTTCCTTGTTTCGACCCTGGGATAATTCCTCACCCCTCACACATAAATCAAGATATCGTCTCTGTAAGCTTTCTCTCATTGTCAAAGTGGCGCTATTTGAACTGTCCTAGACAAAGATATCTATTGAAAGGCTGAGAAGAAGAGTTTGTATTTCTTCTAATTAAGCTTGCAGTATTAATCATCAATGAAATTAAGATAGTCAATGAATGACTGAGCAAAAGCGAAAAGTTATAGCTGCTGCAACTGATGGAGCTTGCAGCGGGAATCCAGGCCCTGGAGGTTGGGCAGTGTTATTACGTTTTGAAGATGGGAGTGTGGAGGAGTTTGGAGCACATGTCGCTTCAACGACTAATAATCGAATGGAATTACAAGCAGGACTAGAGGCTTTAAAGCGATTGAGATTACTTTCATTTCATTCGGATTTAACAATTCGAACTGATAGTAAATATTTGATTGATGGTTTTACGAAATGGATGACAACTTGGAAGAAGAATGGATGGCGTACTTCTTCTAGAAAACCTGTAATCAACAAAGATTTGTGGTTAGCTCTGGATCATGCTCGCTTAGTTCAGGTTCCTTTTGAGTATGTAAAAGGTCATAGTGGCGATCACGACAACGACCGTGTTGATCAAATTGCTGTTAGTTTTTCTAAAGGTATTTCTATCAATTTAACTAAGACCAACTGTCGTAAAGGTAATTCACTTCCTACTAAACAAACTATTGAAAATCCAGATATTTTTGATCTTACTCCTAGTCCTTTGCAAAAGGTTTTGACAAGGCTTGAGATAGCAGATCATTTTGCTAAAGGTGCATATATTCTGACCCTTGAGGAGTTAGCTCAATTAGTTGATCAACCTGTTGAGAAGCTTCGTAAGCTTGTTAAGCCATGGTTATGGAGAGATTGGCTTGTAGAGCCTGTAGGAGATAACAACTGGCGTTTACATAGAAATTTGGAAAAGATCATTTCACCAGAGGATTGTTTTAATGAGTGAAAAATCACAGTTAAATTTGAGTGCAACCGGTCACCTATATCAACGATGGTTCAGCCATTATTTAAAGAATGACGAAGGCTTAGATGCTGAACAAATGTCTCAAGCTGCATTGATTGCCTTGGGGCAGGCTTCACTTCTAAAAAATTGGCCTTTATTGTCGAGAACTTTGTCGAAGGTTGCAAGAGATTTGCAGCGTCGAGATTTGCGACTTCAACAAAGCCTTTTTGGATGTTCTTTTCCTAATCCTTTAGGTCTAGCTGCTGGTTTTGATAAGAACGGCGTTGCAGCTTCTATTTGGGATCGGTTTGGTTTTGGTTTTGCTGAGATCGGCACCGTTACTTTTAAATCTCAGGAAGGTAATCCACGCCCTCGGTTATTTCGATTGGCGGATGAAAAGGCAGCATTAAATCGCATGGGTTTTAATAACAAAGGGGCTCAAGCGCTCTGCAGAACACTTGAAAGACAGTTAATGCCTCCGCCCGGACAAAGATTGTTTCCATTGGGAATCAATCTGGGAAAATCACGAATCACGCCTTTAGAGCATGCCTCAGATGATTATGTTGCATCTCTCGAATTGATCATTCCATTTGCCGACTATGTCGTGATCAATGTAAGTTCTCCGAATACGCCTGGATTAAGAGATCTTCAGGAACCGAATCAATTGCGGCATTTAGTTGAACGGCTGCGTGGTGTAGATGGCTGTCCTCCTTTATTAGTCAAAATTGCTCCAGACTTGAACAATACTCAAATAGATGAATTGGCTCGATTAGCCAATGAGGTGGGTCTTGCAGCAATTATCGCCGTCAACACGAGCCTGGATAGGCTTGGATTAGAGAATAGGGTGCTCAGGCAGACTGGAAAAACACTCCAAGAAGAATCTGGTGGTCTTAGTGGTTCCCCTCTTTGTGACAGGGCTTTGGAAGTGATACGTCGACTAAGAGTTAGTGCAGGACCGTCATTACCTCTCATTGGTGTGGGTGGTATTGACTCACCGAAAGATGCGTGGAACCGCATTGCTGCAGGTGCTTCTCTTTTGCAACTTTATACAGGTTGGATTTTTCAAGGGCCTGACTTGGTCCCAACAATTTTAGAGGGAATAGTAAGACAACTTGATAGATATGGTTTTAGCAATGTCTCTGAAGCAGTAGGTAGTGAGGTTCCGTGGGCGTAGTTGAAAATGTATTTCTAGTGTTCAGTCCTTATTTCATTCAATGATATGAAAATGTTTGAGCTGAATTTATGAGCCAAGAAATTCAATTACATGGTGGCAACCTTTTGAATGAGGCTAAAAGATTGGGATGTAGGCCTGATCAAATTTTAGACGCAAGTTCATCGTTAGTACCTTTTCCGATTAATAACTCATTAAGACGATGTTTGATTAAGTCGCTTGATAGTGGTGTGTTGAATATTTATCCCGATAGAGATCATCTTGAGTTGAGAGAATCGATTGCCCATTGGCATAAGGTTAACCCAGACATGGTGTTCCCAGGTAATGGTGCCGCTGAGTTATTTAATTGGGTTGCTCGAGACGCTTCTTGCTTAGGGTTAAGTTCCTTGCCTTCCCCAGGCTTTGCAGATTATTCAAGGGCTCTGCGCTGTTGGCATGGAGCTTTCAGTTACGAGTCTTTGCCAAAGGTTTGGTCTGCTCAAAGACCACAGTGTTTTCCATTAAGGCCAAAGTCAGATGTTCTTTGGATTACTAATCCTCATAATCCCACTGGACAGTTGTGGAGTAGAGAATCAATTGAGAATTTAGCTGTAAACTACAAACTTGTTATTTGTGACGAGGCTTTTTTACCTTTAGTACCAGACGGTGAATATGAATCAGTTATTCCTTTGATAGAGAATCATCCTAATTTAGTTGTTGTAAGGAGCCTGACAAAATTATTTGCTTTACCAGGTTTACGACTTGGTTATGCAATTGCTCATCCTGAACGCTTGGAAGTCTGGAAGAAATGGCGCGACCCATGGCCTTTAAATGCTTTTGCAATTGATGGTGGTATTCACTTGATGTCTAATATTGAGTCCTTGGAGAATTGGGTTAGAAAAGTGCACTCTTGGGTCAAGACGGAGGGGTATTGGCTGCATCAGCAACTAGATGAGATGTCAGGTATTATTCCTCATCCTTCAACTGCGAATTTTTTGCTTATTAAAGGAGACAAATCTTTGTTGTCTGTGATTGAAAAAATGGCGCAAAGAAGGATTTTATTAAGAGATTGTCGGTCTTTTTTAGGCCTTGGCGAAAATTGGGTGCGTATAGGCTTAAAGGAGCGCAAAGGAAATCGACGAATCGTTAATAATTTAAAGATCTGTCTAAATAATTAGACTTAGCTTTTCTAAAAGCTCGACGAGCTTAATTTGTGAGTTTCGAACTGCTAATTTTTTCATTTGGGCACTCATTTCTGCTAGAAGATCTGTTTCCAGGTTGACTTGTGAAATTCTTGATTGAAGTAAATAAAAAATTGTATTTTTGAGACTGCTCTCTGTGGGTAGATGTTGATGAACTATCACCGCTGCGCCAATTTCTGCGGCGCATGAGGCGTTTGCGTCTTGATGCTTGTCAGCAGCCTCTGGGAAGGGGACCAAGATACTTGGAGTTCCACAAATTGAGAGCTCGCTAAGACTTCCAGCGCCAGCTCTACTTATTGCTAAATCTGCATTTTGCAGCAAGCCAGCGATTTCTTCGGTGAATTGCTTTTCAATTAGGTTTGGATGAATTATGCGATTAACTTCCTTGTCATTGCTCCCAGTTAAATGAACTACTCTGCAACCTGCTTCTAGTAGAGAGGGAAGTATTGGCCTAATCATTTTATTTAATCCCAGTGCTCCTTGACTTCCTCCAATGACTACTAAGAGAGGGCCTGACCCGATAGGAACCCATTTGGGTAAAGGCTGTGATTTGTGAAATGCCGGTCGAACAGGTGTGCCAGTAAAGATGGTTTTATATTTTGGCATTTGCCTGGCTGTATTGGGCAATCCAGTAGCTATTACTTGACATAGCCTTCCCATTAAACGAGTTACTTTTCCAGGAATGGCATTAGATTCATGTAATAAAATTGGTATGCCACATATTCGTGCTGCCAAAATTGCTGGAGCAGCTATATAACCACCCGTTGTAAAAACCACGTTGATTCTTTCTTTTCTGATCAAGTAACTGATTTGCAAGCTCGCAGAGAGCACCTGAAATAAACTAAGAATTTTACGAAAAAGGTTTTTTTGCAATCCCCCTGCAAAAACTTTGATTAGCTTGTATTTTTCGGGGACTAGTTTGCTTTCGAGTCGGTCTGTGACTCCAACCCAAGTTGATTGCCAGTATGCCGGTAAGGCTTCTACCACTGCGAGGGCGGGATATATGTGACCACCAGTTCCACTTGCTGCAATAAGGAGTTTTGGCATCATTTTGGACATATTGTGCGCTATAGCGGTTAACTTGTATTCATTAGATGAAACCTTAATTTGCGACATTTAACAAAGGCTCTGATTGCATTGTATTTTTTGCCTTTAATGGTTCTTCTTGGTGTGAACCCTTCACAGGCTCAGAAGAAATCAACCTTTCTCGCTAATCTTGAACAAGCATTAAATCATCCTTCAGAGCCGGAATTTAGTAATTTCTTTGGCAGTCAGTTGTCTTCTGAGCTTGCGCTTCGTTATAGCAGGTTGAGAACTCGTTTTCCAGATGTTCGTTGGAGCCTTGAATCCTCGAGAAAACTTAAGGATGGCCGCCTTGTCTTGGAGATTCTCATTAATGGCAACACACAATCAAGAGAACAAAACTATACTTTTGAATCTCGACAAATTGTGGCTTTAAGAATTTTAAACCAGAAAATTCTAGACCAGGAATTGTTATTTGAGGAGTCAATTCTTAGAAGGAAGGATGAATTAATTCCAATTACTCTTCAAATACCTGATTCAGTTCTTACAGGTAGTAGATATGACGTTGATGTATTATTTGATAACCCCTTGGGAGATGCAATTGTTGCGGCAGGCATGATTGATCTAACAAGTGAACAGGTATATGGAGATAATCAGCCTGAAATATTGCTTGCGCCAATGCATGGTGGAGGATTGTTTAAATCAGTGATCGCACCTTTGAAACCAGGCAAGCAGACATGGGCTATTCTTTTGGCTCACACAGATGGGATTATTTCTGTAACAAAGATGGTTAGAGTCGTTTCCAAAGAGGAAGACTTGGTTTATAAAAAATAATTTCATTTTAAAAGATAGTCTTTTTATTTTATATCTACTATTGGAATCTTGATATTTTTTTCACATTAAATCGTTTTTATACTTTTCATTAAAGCAGTTAAGCTATCTCGTCTAGGGCAGCAACTCCAGGAAGAGTCTTTCCTTCTAGTAGTTCTAGACTTGCTCCTCCTCCAGTAGAAATGTGAGACATTTTTTCAGCTAGACCTGCCTTTTCTACTGCAGCCACAGAATCGCCTCCACCTATAATTGTGCAACAACCTTTGGACCCTAGTTCTGCAAGTGTAGTAGCAATATTGTTTGTACCGGCGGCAAATTTTTCAAACTCAAATACCCCCATAGGGCCATTCCAAATTACAGTTTGACAATCTTGAAGAGCGCTTTGAAATGTTGAGATTGACTCTGGGCCAATATCAAGTCCCATCCAGCCATCAGGAATAGAATTTACAGATGTAGTTTTGCTATTCGCATCTGGAGCGAAATTATCTGCAAGTACTACATCAGTTGGTAGCAATAACTCCACACCTTTAGCGTTGGCTTTAGCTTCAAGTTCTTTAGCAAGTTCGAGCTTGTCATTTTCAATCAGGCTTTTGCCTACGTCCAGACCACGGGCTTTATAGAAAGTGAATATCATTCCACCTCCTATCAATACCTTGTCACATTTATCTATTAGGGATTCAAGAACGCCAATTTTGCTGCTTACCTTCGAGCCTCCAACGATTGCTGCTAAAGGTCTTTTGGGTTCTTCTATAGCACCTTGAAGATACTGAAGTTCTTTCTCCATAAGATAGCCAGCAACATTTGTTGTTAGGAATTTGGTGACTCCTTCAGTTGAAGCATGGGCACGATGTGCAGCTCCAAACGCATCATTCACATAAACCTCTGCTAGGGATGCGAGTGTTTTTGCAAAATTAGACTCATTGTTTTCTTCCTCTGCAAAGAAACGGACATTTTCTAGCAGGAGAACATCACCATCACTCATTGCGGCGACTTTCGATGAGGCGTCTTCTCCTATGCAGCTATCACTTTTTACTACGTCTTTTTGAAGGAGTTCACTTAGGCGCGCAGCAACTGGGGTTAAGCGCATGTCTTCTTTTACTTGACCCTTAGGTCTTCCAAAGTGAGCACAAAGAATTACACGCGCATTTTTTCTAATCAGGTCTGTGATTGTTGGTATTGCTGCACGGATTCGTGTGTCATCGGTTATATGATTAGCTTCATCGAGAGGTACATTGAAGTCCACACGAACTAACACGCGTTTACTGCGGAGGTCTTTTGCGCTGAGGCTAGACAGAGAACGCTTAGCCATAGTATTTGTTGCGTGTATTAAGTAAACGGTGAGAGATTAACCCTTGGGAGGGCGTTTTGGCTTGTTGTCCAGTTGGCTAAATGACCTTCAGCTGCTGTACTACAAATAAGAATTGAGTGTCGGAGGGTTATTTGTTCGAAAAAGTTCTTTTTCCAATTGAACCGTTTTTACGGGCTCTTGAAGGAGCTAAGAAGGCTTTGGAATTAGTAATAAGTCAGAGAAGCCAGTTGATATTGCTGTCGGTGGATGATGCTAATTTTTCTTATCGCAATAGAACTTTGACTGCAGGTCAGAGCTTTTGTGAGACCGTTGTAACGCATTTTCAGGAGGCGGGAGTTGTTGTTGAGGCAGTTCAGCGAGCAGGTAATCCTGCTGTTGTGATTTGTGATCTAGCAGATGAAAGGAATGTTGATTTGATTCTTATGGGTGCCAAGGGCATAAATCTTGAGGATGAGTGGGAAAGCACCCCTGCTCGTGTGATTCAGTTAGCACCTTGCCCTGTTCTGGTGGTGCCATGAGTTCTTTAACTATTCAGTGGTATCCAGGCCATATTGCTAAAGCAGAACAACAGTTGGCCAATAGTTTGGACAAGGTTGATTTAGTGATTGAAGTACGTGATGCAAGAATTCCACTATCTACTTCTCATCCACGCTTAAAGCGTTGGATTAGTGGGAAGCAACATCTTTTAGTCTTAAATAGACGAGACATGGTTTCCAAAGAAACCATGGCTTTATGGGATAAATGGTTTAGGGGAAAAGGGCAAATTCCATGGTGGTGCGACGCTAAAAGTGGAAAAGGTGTGAAGCAGATTCAACAAGCTGCAATTCGTTCTGGTCGCCAGCTTAATAAACGCCGTTTTTCTAGAGGCATGCGGAGACGACCAGTTCGAGCACTTGTTTTAGGATTCCCGAATGTTGGAAAGTCTGCGTTAATTAATCGATTGGTTCGTCAGAAGATTGTTGCGAGTGCTAGACGGGCTGGTGTTACTCGCACTTTGCGTTGGGTAAGGGTTGGCCAGGATTTGGATTTGCTGGATGCTCCGGGCGTATTGCCTCCAAGGTTGGATGATCAAAAATCTGCTTTACTTCTTGCTATTTGTGATGACATTGGTCAGGGAGCATATGACGTTGAAATTGTTGCAGTTGAGTTCCTTAAGATGTTGGTAGAGCTAGAAAATCAAGCTATTTGTTCAAGTTCAATCTTGCAGAGGCGTTATGGGATTCCTATCCCGAAACAAGCTAAAGATTGTCATGAATGGCTGAGTGTATTAGCTCAAAGAAATACCTCAGGCGATGCTCAGAGAATGGCACAAAGATTATTGGATGATTTTCGGAAATGTTCTCTGGGTCAGATTACATTGGAACTCCCATGAACTCTAAAGAACAACTATTGGGGTTTAAGGAAGGAGAAGGTGAGCTGGTTAAGCTTGTTTATTTAAAACCTTTACCTATGAGGCTAGATCGTTGGTTGGTGAGCCAGCGACAAGAGCAAAGTCGAAATAGAATTCAAAAGTTTATTGATGCAGGATATGTTCGAATAAATGGAAAAATTGGCTTATCTAAAACTCCTTTAAGAGAAGGAGATGAGGTTGTTATTTGGATCCCACCGCCAGAACCATTACCTTATTTAAAACCAGAAAAAATGGATCTTGATATTTTATTTGAAGATGACCATTTAATTGTAGTAAATAAACCAGCAGGCCTAACTGTTCATCCTGCACCTGGAAATAAGGATGGTACATTAGTGAATGGAATTTTATATCATTGCAATGATCTACCTGGGATTAATGGGAAGCTGAGACCAGGAATAGTACACCGGCTTGATAAGGACACTACTGGTTGTATTGTTATTGCAAAGAGTCAAGAGTCTTTGGTTAGTTTGCAGAAACAGATTCAAAGAAGAATTGCATCACGTAATTATTTAGCTGTTGTTCATGGAGTACTTAAAGGTGATGAAGGAATGATTAAAGGTGCGATTGGAAGACATCCTGTTGATAGAAAGAAATACGCTGTAGTGTCCGATGATATTGGTCGATATGCTTCTACAAGTTGGCAATTGAAGGAACGTCTTGGCGATTATTCATTATTGCGTTTCAAATTAGATACTGGCCGCACTCATCAGATTCGTGTTCATTGCTCTCACCTTGGGCACCCAATTGTTGGCGATCCTATTTATAGCCGTCGTAAAAAACTTCCTATTAATTTGTCAGGACAGGCCTTACATGCTATTCAACTTGGCTTGGATCATCCCATTACAGGATCACGAATGAATTTTGAGGCTCCTTTACCGTTGGAATTTCTTAGGTTGTTGTCTTTATTGCGTAAGAGATCCGGAAATGAGTCTTGACTAAGATAATCTTGGGAGGGATTGGACAAGGAGTTTTGTGATATGTGCCTTTGGTTCTTTAAGTACTGTATCTGGTGACCCTTGTTCAACAATTTCTCCCTGATCTAGGACGATTATTTTTTGACAAAAATTCGCTGCAATTTGTAAATCATGTGTAATAAATAGTATGCCTATATTTAATTTCTTTTGTAGTCTCTTTAGCAATTGAAGAACCTCATTCTGTATCTCTGGATCAAGCATACTTACACTTTCATCGCAAATTAGAACTTTTGGCATTAATGCTATAGCACGTGCTATAGCAACTCTTTGTTGTTGTCCCCCCGAGAGTTCCTTTGGCATACGATTTTTAAAATATTCAGGTGGATTCAGTCCTACTTGCTGAAGTAGTTGCATGGCTTTTTCTTTTGCTTGTGATTTTTGGCATATTTTATGTATTAGTAGAGGGTCTGCTATTGCATCCTCAACAGTCATGCTTGGATTGAGACAAGCAAGCGGGTCTTGGAAGACCATCTGTATTAGTTTTCTTTTTTTCTGGAATGATTTGCCCTTTAATTTTAGAAAATCGCAATTATCTAGAGTTACTAAACCTCCTCTGATTGGGGTAAGTCCTAACAGTGCCCTGCAAAGAGTACTTTTCCCACAACCTGATTTCCCAACTACACCAATAGTCTCTCCAGCTTGCAAAGAGAAGCTAATTCCATTGACGGCTTTATTCCAGGAAGGTGACCAAGGCTGACCACCTTGTTTGTGCCAACAACGTAAATTATTTATTTCTAAGACTGTAGATTTCAGTTCTTTAGATTCAGGAATAAAAATTTCTTTTTTTCGAGCAGATTCAATCATTATTCTGCCAACTTGTGATTCCGGCTGGCTTAGTATTTTTTTACATGGTCCGTCTTCGACAATGCGCCCTTTATCGAGAATTGCCAATCGCTTGCACCATTTTGCTGCTAAGGCCAGGTCATGACTTATCAGCAAAAGAGCTACGCCCATTTCTTTGCAAAGGTTAGTTAGTTGATGCATGATTTGATCTGCTACGGCAACATCGAGACTGGTAGTTGGCTCATCAGCGATAATTAAAGGAGGGTTTAGGGCGATTGCTAATGCGATGCCTAGTCTTTGACGCATTCCACCGCTCAATTCGTGAGGATAGGCATTGATTCGACTGGGATTAATACCTACTTTCTCAAGGAGTATTTCTGCTTTTTGTTTTCTTTTTTTGTAGGAAGTTTGTGGTTGATGTGCTTGTAGGGTGTCGAGTAAATGATCTTCGATCTTGATTAAGGGATTCAGACGAGTCATTGGATCTTGGAAAATCAACCCTGCTGTTTTTGCTCTTAATTCTCTAAGTTTGACTTCCTTTAGTTGACGAGGATCTTTACCTCCTAAGAATATTTCTCCTTCGCATATGCTTTGTGCTGGAAGAAGTTTTAAGGATGCTTTTGCCACGGTGCTTTTCCCACAGCCTGATGGCCCTACTAGAGCAACGCTTTCGCCTTGGGAAAGCGTGAGGTCCAATCCGTTCAATATCCATTTGTTAGTTGAGGGATATTGGACTCGCAAGTGTTTCAACTCAAGAACCTGCCCGGATGAATGGGGCATAGGAGTAGCACGTCTTATATGGCCTGAATACCATGGAATTATCCGCAAGGTCGGATGCTTAACGTCAGTTCTGAAATTGATCCCACTAACACTAGCGAAGGCGGTTCTCAGGATTTGTGCGGCAATTTTCCAGTGCTTATGGCCCCTGTCAGGGGACTTGAGGACTATGAAATTGTGCTTCCAGATTGGTTAAAGGATTGTATTAAGCAAGTTCCTAATGGGATTGGTCAAAGTTGTCCAATTGATTCTGAGGCTTTATTAGCGGCAGCCTTTGACTTTGCTTTTCAGCTTCATGAGGGGCAATTTAGAGCTAGTGGCGAGCCTTATATTGTTCATCCAGTGGCAGTAGCTGATCTATTGCGGGAGATCGGCTCTAGCGCAACCGTTATTGCCGCTGGTTTCTTACATGATGTTGTTGAGGATACTGACGTTACTCCTAAACAACTTGAAGCATATTTTGGCGTTGAAGTACGTGGTTTAGTTGAAGGAGTGACGAAATTAGGAGGAATTCATTTCACCAATCGAACTGAGGCTCAAGCTGAAAATCTCCGCAAAATGTTTTTGGCAATGGCCAGTGATATCAGAGTTGTCTTAGTGAAGTTGGCTGACAGGCTCCATAATATGAGGACCATTAGTTCATTGCAGTTAGATAAACAACAGAGAATAGCTCGTGAAACACGAGAGATTTATGCTCCTTTAGCTAATCGGCTAGGTATAGGCCGCTTTAAGTGGGAATTGGAGGATTTGGCATTTAAGTTATTGGAACCAGAGGATTTTCGCGAGATTCAACAGCAGGTTGCGACCAAACGTAGTGAGAGAGAAGAACGACTTGAAATTACCTTGGATTTACTAAGTGACCGCTTGTCTTGTATGGGTCTTGGCACTTGTGAGATTAGCGGTCGACCTAAACACCTTTATGGAATTTGGAGCAAGATGCAACGTCAACAAAAAGCTTTTCATGAAATATTTGATGTTGCGGCTCTTCGTATAATTGCTCCAACTGTTGATGCTTGTTATCGGGCATTAGCTGTTGTACATGATACTTTTCGCCCCATTCCAGGTCGGTTTAAAGACTATATTGGTTTACCTAAGCCTAATGGCTATCAATCCTTGCATACTTCTGTTATTGGTAGACATCGACCAATTGAAGTTCAGATCCGCACCCCAGAGATGCATAGAGTGGCAGAGTTTGGTATTGCCGCCCATTGGAAATATAAAGAAGGAGGATCTCCTGCTGTTGGGGACACTCAACGCTTTAATTGGTTGCGACAATTAGTTGAGTGGCAACAAGAAGGAGGGAATGATGATCACAATGACTATCTTGCTTCTATAAAGGAAGATCTTTTTGACGAGGAAGTATTTGTATTTACTCCAAAGGGAGATGTTGTTGGACTTCGCAAGGGTTCAACAGCTGTAGATTTTGCGTATCGAATTCATTCTGAAGTAGGTAATCATTGCCATGGAACGAGAATTAATGACCGACTTTGTCCTTTGTCAACACCCCTTCAAAATGGAGACTTTGTTCATGTCTTAACTAGTAAGACAGCACATCCCAGCCTTGATTGGCTTAATTTTGTTGCGACTCCTACAGCTCGTAATCGTATACGACAGTGGTATAAGCGTAGTCATCGAGACGAAACAATTGAGAGGGGAAAAGAATTGTTGGAGAGGGAATTAGGACGAAATGGTTTTGATACCTTGTTAAGTAGTGAGGCAATGCTAAGAGTTGCAGAGCGATGTAATTTACAAACAACAGATGATTTGTTAGCTGGATTAGGATTTGGTGCGTTAACTCTTCAACAAGTTCTTAATCGATTACGTGAGGAGATACGTCTACAGAATTTAGTTCCGAATCAAGTTGAAACAAATGATGTTGTTGCGAGAAATCTTGTCAATCAGACTGAAGTTAGCTCTGTTAGACCCTGCTTATTAGAAGGTGAACCGATCTTAGGAGTGGAAGGATTGGAATATCGACTAGGTGGTTGTTGTAGTCCTCTTCCCGGAGAAGCAATCTTGGGAACGGTTGCTTTAGGAAATCATGGCATTACGATTCATCGTCAGGACTGTCCTAATGTTTCGACTATGCCCAGTGAGAGAAGGTTGCCAGTTCACTGGAATCAAAATACGATTACTGATATGCAACGGTTTCCAGTACAGCTTCGAATCGAAGTTATTGATCGTGTAGGTATTCTTAAAGACATTTTGATGCGTTTGTCGGATAGTGGAATTAATGTTAGTGACGCACGAGTGAAAACAGCTCCGGATAAGCCAGCTTGCATAGATTTGAGAGTTGAATTGAAAAATTCTCCTCAATTGTCAACAACAGTTGAACAAATTAGATCAATGGCCGATGTACTTGACATTGCACGTACAGGATTGGGATAGGTTATTAAAAAAAGCAAAATCATACAATACTTTAAGAGAAAATATTGACTTTTTAACCTTATTAGGAGTTCTTGCTTATTTAAATTTTCTTTGCTGAAGGATTTTATAAAAGATGCTCCCTATAACAATTGCTGATACCCCACCCGTCACAATAGATCCTAACAGTATTCGTGTTATAAAGCTTATACTTTGTGACCATACTTGATACGAATTAAGATCGCTGATTTTTGTAAAATCTTCGTGATTACCAATTAAAAATGAACCAACTTTGTAATTAAACCAGTAGAGGGGTATATAAGTGAATGGATTGCTAATCCATGTTCCAATAGCGGCTAGGATAAGATTCCCGCGAAAGACACCAGCCAGACTAATTCCTAAAAGAGTTTGTAATCCGAAGAATGGAAAGCAGCCGCTAAATATACCTACTGCAAGTCCTTTTGCTCGTTGACCTGCTGAGCCTTCTTGTTGCCAGATCCATACAAGTGACTTGTATAACTTGGCTTTTAGTTTTTGGAGATACTTAATTTTTGGCAAGCTCAGGGATACGATTGTTGTAAGGATGCAGGTGATCGTAGAGAAATCGGAGGGTTTTTTGTCAATGTCTTCCCCACCATTCTTCCTTGAAGAGACTATTGCTGCAGTGATTACTGCAGTAGCACCTGCAAAGGGTGGTGTAGCCATTGTGAGAGTATCTGGGGCTAAGGCAGAGAGCGTAGTGAAGAGCATTGTCTTTGTACCCGGGACTCAGAGATGGGAAAGCCATCGAATCCTTTATGGCTTTGTAATTGATGAAAAGTCTCGTGAACGTATTGATGAGGTTTTGATTTTACTGATGAAGTCTCCTCGTAGTTTTACCGGGGAGGATGTTGTAGAGATCCATTGTCATGGGGGATTGATTTCTGTAGAGCAAGTAATGGAACGTGTTCTTGCCCAACCTGGTGTTCGCAGAGCTTTGCCTGGTGAATTTAGTCAACGTGCTGTTTTAAATGGAAGATTGGATTTGACTAGCGCCGAGGCAATTAATGAACTTATTGGTGCTCGTAGTAGACGCGCTGCTCAGCTAGCTATGAAAGGCCTTGATGGAGGAATCCAGAGACGTATTACCTCTCTGCGAACAAAGCTAATCGATCAACTTAGTGAATTAGATGCTCGTGTGGATTTTGAAGATGAGCTGCCACTCCTAGAGGCCGATGTTGTTCTTAAAGAGCTTAATGAAGTTCGTTTGGAACTTGAGAAATTAATCGAAGATTCTAAAAGGGGGCTCATTTTTAGAAAAGGTCTTCGAGTGGCGCTAGTTGGAAGTCCGAATGTTGGGAAAAGTTCTTTATTAAATAGGCTTAGTGGTCATCAAAGAGCAATTGTCTCAGACTTGCCAGGAACGACACGAGATGTGCTTGAGAGTTCGTTAGTTTTAAATGGGGTTCCAATTACAATTGTTGATACAGCAGGAATTCATCAGACAAAAGATTCACTAGAACAGCTAGGGATTGATCGTAGTTATGAGGTGTTGTTAGGAGCAGATGTAGTTTTGTTGGTTTTCGATTTGCAACGTGGTTGGACAAGCACGGATTCCAAATTATTAGAAAAAATTCCTATTGATATTCCACGGTTGTTGATTGGAAATAAAGCAGATCTCCCGCATGTTCCGGAATCTTTTGTCATTGGTCTATCAGGCAGGGAAATAACCCCTGATGTGATGCTCAGTGCCCTCACAGGAGAAGGAGAGGAAAATTTAATTAAGGCTATTTTAAGTGCGTGTGGTGCTGCAGATAATGATGCTTTGCTAATTGCAC
Organism: Prochlorococcus sp. AG-363-P19; assembly: GCA_003280055.1. Classification (GTDB taxonomy): domain Bacteria; phylum Cyanobacteriota; class Cyanobacteriia; order PCC-6307; family Cyanobiaceae; genus AG-363-P08. The sequence goes on along the minus strand of QCGG01000002.1, from coordinate 62,437 downwards.
TTAATGAAAGGCAAAAAGATCTTGCGATAGTTGCAGTAGAAGCGTTACAACGTGTTCAAGAGGTTGCTGACCAGATGTTGCCATGGGATTTCTGGACCATAGATTTACGTCATGCAATTCATAGTTTGAGCGAGCTTGTTGGTGAGGATTTGACTGAGGCTGTATTGGATCGGATTTTTTCTCGCTTCTGTATCGGTAAATAAGATTCCAGTTTTCCCTGGTTGGGCAAACTTACGAATAGGCTTTATTCATAGTTAATGTATGACGCTCGTTTTGGATTTATTTTCTCCAGGGCTCAATCGTCTTTTAGATACTTTCCTAGATGAGGATCTAGGACGGGGTGATTTAACATCTATCATTGATAATAATCTTTCTGTTAAAGCAAATTTGGTAGCTAAGCAGCAAGGTGTTTTTTGTGGTGGCCCTCTAATTGAAAGATTATTTCAGCGTCTTGATGGTGTGGTCATTATTCGTCGATTAGTCGCTGATGGCGAAGGCTTTGCTATCGGTCAAAAATTGTTGGAATTACAGGGACCTGCCATGACTCTTTTGGCTGGGGAACGAACTGCTTTAAATTTGGCTATGCATTTATCAGGGATTGCTACTGCGACAGCTTCCCTAGTGGCTCAGCTTGAAGGAACTCCTGCAAAGTATGCGGACACTAGGAAAACCACTCCTGGGCTTCGTATTCTTGAGAAATATGCAGTTCGGTGTGGAGGTGGAGTAAATCATCGCCTTGGATTGGATGATGCTGCAATGCTAAAAGAAAATCACATTGCTTGGTCTGGTGGAATTGAACCTGCAGTGCGTGCTCTTCAGAAAACAATACCCTGGCCATCCCGGTTAATTGTTGAAGCAGAGACTTCTATGGAGGCAGAGGAGGCTGCTCGTTTAGGCGTAGATGGTGTACTTCTTGATGAGTTTTCCCCTGTTGCTTTAAAAGCGCTTGTTCCTAAATTGAGAGAGTTAGCGTTACTCGCAGAAAGCAAGGGGGGCCCAGGACGAATTGTTTTGGAAGCATCCGGAGTTGACTCAACTAATTTAAAGCAGTATGCATTTACAGGTGTTGATTTTATTTCTAGTAGTGCATCCATTACCAAAAGCACTTGGATAGACATCAGCATGCGCTTTGATAAGAATGTTTGATGTCAGTCTTGTATTCATGAATAAAGTATTTTTCAAAATTATTCCTTAAAACTTCAATGCTTATCATCTCTCAATTAATAGGAATTAGAATTCGAAGAGCCCTAGAAGAGTTTGTTTCAGAATGTACGACTTTATCTGAGAGTTCAATTGCCTTACTTGACCCTCAATTAGTCCCAGCTACAAAGCCAGAGTTTGGAGATTTTCAGGTCAATTGTGCTCTGACTTTAGCGAAGCCTTTGAGGAAACCGCCTCGTGAGATTGCCTTGGCAATAGTAGAAAAAATAAAGCATGATGAACAATTTCTTGAATTATGCGAAGTCCCTTTAATTGCAGGACCAGGCTTTATTAATATTACTGTTAAACCTAAATGTTTGATTTCAGAGTTAGAGCATAGATTACGGGATAAACGACTGGGTGTTCCACCGATTGATAGTGATAGAAGTGATAAACAGCTTTCAAGAGTAGTAGTTGATTTTTCTAGTCCAAATATTGCGAAAGAAATGCATGTTGGCCACTTACGTTCAACTATTATTGGCGATTGCTTGGCAAGAGTCCTTGAGTTTCGTGGTCACACTGTATTGAGGCTTAATCATGTAGGTGACTGGGGAACACAATTTGGGATGCTAATTACGCATCTTAAACAAGTAGCGCCTTTAGCACTGAAGAAACCTGATGCGGTTGATCTTGGTGATTTAGTGGATTTTTATCGAGAGGCGAAACAACGTTTTGACACCGATATAACTTTTCAGGCTCTTTCACGTGAGGAGGTGGTGAAGTTGCAGAGTGGCGATGAAATTTCCTTGAAAGCTTGGTCTTTGCTTTGCGAACAATCGCGTAGAGAATTTCAAAATATTTATCAGAGATTAGATATACGTCTAACTGAGAGAGGCGAATCTTTTTATAATCCCTATCTTCAGTCAGTGGTAGATGGTCTTGAGAGATCAGGATTGTTAGTTGTTGATGATGGAGCCAAATGCGTTTTTCTAGAAGGACTAGTAGGGAAGGATGGTAAAGCTTTACCAGTAATCGTGCAGAAGCGCGATGGAGGTTTTAATTATGCGACAACAGATTTGGCTGCTATTCGGTATCGATTTACAGCTATTCCTCAAGGTGATGGAGCATGTCGAGTGATTTATGTGACAGATGTAGGGCAATCTAATCATTTTTTCGGTGTATTTCAGGTCGCAAAGAGAGCTGGGTGGATTCCTTCTGACGGCTCCTTGGAACATGTACCTTTTGGATTGGTTCAGGGTGAAGATGGTAAAAAGTTGAAAACTCGTTCTGGCGATACGGTCCGATTGAGAGATTTATTGGATGAAGCAATTGGGAGAGCGGAAAAAGATCTTCGTAGACGTCTTAGAGAAGAAGGTCGTCAAGAAGATTCTGCGTTTATTAGTAATGTCTCCTCTACAGTCGGACTCGCATCAGTTAAATATGCAGATTTGAGCCAAAATCGCATTACCAACTATCAATTTAGCTTTGATCGAATGCTTTCCTTACAAGGCAATACGGCACCATATCTTTTATATGCACTTGTGAGGATCTCTGGAATTTATCGTAAGGGAGGGGATACGGACCTTGCTTTGAGTAAAGTTGAATTTTCTGAGCCACAAGAATGGGTATTGCTTAGAGAATTATTGAAATTTGATGATGTTATTGTCTTAGTTGAGAAGGAGTTGCTTCCCAATCGCCTTTGCAACTACTTATTTGAATTAAGCCAGGTTTTCAATCGTTTTTATGATCAAGTACCTGTTTTGAAGGCCGAAGAACCACATCGTGTCTCCAGATTGGCACTTTGTCGCTTAACGGCGGATACTTTGAAATTAGGGATGACCCTATTAGGGATTCCTACTTTGGAGAGAATGTGATGACTTCTGATGACAACTCATCTTTTGTTGAAATCCCATTAGCCAGAGCAGAGGTTAGTCGATTAGCTCCTTATCGAGCCCCATTGGAAGGTAGAAGACCGTTTTTAAGATTAGATTTTAATGAGAATACGATTGGTCCTAGCCCAAAAGTTGTTCAAGCTCTGCGAGATATTCAAGCTTCTGAAATAGCAATTTATCCTGAATATGGCGGTCTTCATGAGGCTTTCATTAAAAATCTTAGATCGCAAGGTCTTGATACCCCCCCCTCTTTGGAGCAGATCGGTATTTTTAATGGTGTCGACGCGGCAATTCATGCCATCTTCCATGCATATGGCGATCAAGGCAGTAAGTTCTTGACTACATTACCTACGTTTGGCTATTACACTCCTTGTGCTCATATGCAAGGGATGGTCGTTCAAGCTATTCCTTATGAAGGAAAATGCTTTGACTTTCCATTGCGAGCAATACGCACAGCTCTTTTAGAAGCAAGACCAAAGCTATTAATCATATGTAACCCAAATAATCCAACAGGCACAAGATTGGCTCCAGAGAAGATTATTGATCTGGCTCATGACTTTCCAGAGACATTGATTGTTATTGATGAACTTTATGAGGCATTTACAGGAGATAGTGTTTTGCCGAATCTCGATATCAATTTCGCACCCAACCTTTTAGTGTTGAGGTCCCTTGCTAAAACTGCTGGCTTGGCGGGTTTGCGTATTGGTTTTGCAATAGGCTCGCCTGAAGTGATCGATAGTCTAAATCGTGTTACTGGGCCTTATGACATTAATAGTTTTGCTGTTACTGCAGCTTTTGCGGCATTGGCTGATCAAGAATACACCGATTCTTATGTAGCCCAGGTTTTGAACGCTCGTAGATGGATAAAGGAACAGTTAGTGATGAGTGGCGTGCAGCATCATCTCGATGGAGGGAATTATTTTTTGGTATGGCCCTCGATTAGTCCTCAGATAATGTCGGATTCTTTGAGGCATTCGGGAATTCTTGTGAGAGAAATGAGTGGTAAACCTTTGATTGATGGTTCTCTACGCGTGAGCATCGGGACAATGCCTCAAATGGAAAAATTTTGGGATGTTTTTTCTTCGATCTCCAAAGGGTATTGACAGCTCATTTTATTAGATTATCCATTAATTGTATCTACTGAAGAATATTTATAATTGTAGTATTATTTTTTCTTTTAGAGAGCGTTAGCGATTTGCCCACTTTTCTTACTTCTATTCCTTGCATGGCATTTAAGAAAGAAGTTATTCCTTTTTGATCGCAGTTTTTTGGAGTATTATCTTTGACGTATTGGACAGGGATTACATACTTTGGTTTTAGTGCTTTGACAACTTTTGCTGCTTCATCACCGTTGTAAACCTTTGCCCCACCACCAACTCCAATAATTAATACATCAGGGTTGCCAAAAAGTATTTTTATCTCACCTGTTATTGGGGCTGCGCTGCCTCCTAAGTGGGCAAATGTATAGCCTCCTTGACGCCATCTCCATAAAGTGGATTGACCAAAACGACGTCCATTCAGTCGATCATGTGGTGCCGCAAATCCTTCAAGGTTCATGCCCTTTACTCGATAAGAGCCAGGCTCGACTAAGAAAATTCCATTGGCAACTTGTGCTCCTTCATCAGCCAGTTTTGAACTTGCAAGAATCAAATCAATGTCAAGCTTTGGTTCCTTGAGTCCTGCTGCACATCCAACTGCTTTGAAAGGGTTTAGTAAAACTGACTTGCCATTCCCTTGAATTAATAGAGCACTATGGCCGTAACTGGTAATAGTGATATTGCCAGCCATTGCTGAATCATTTGAAGAGATCAGAATTCCAATAGTTGATAGGACTGGAAGGAATAAGAATTTTGATATCCAGGTTAAGTGTTTCATCATGAGGCGCAAATTAGCAAGAAGTTAGCAGTGTTTGGACTTTGTCTCTGCGATGCCTAGGAAGTTACTTAGTAGTTGATGACCCGCCTCGCTGAGAACACTTTCAGGGTGAAACTGGACGCCTTGTAGGTGAGAAAACTTTCGATGACGTAATCCCATGATCGTGTTGTCTTTCAACCAAGCGGTCACTTCTAGGCAGTCAGGGAGGCTAGTCCTATCAACAATTAAGCTGTGATACCTTGTGGCAGTAAGTGGTTGAGGTAGTTCAGTAAAAAGTCCTTGGCCTGTATGTATGACTTTTGATGTTTTGCCGTGCATTAGTTCTTTTGCTCTGATTATCTTGCCCCCATAAGCTTGAGCCAATGCTTGATGCCCTAGACATACTCCAAGGGTTGGTATTGATGGAGACAACTTTTTAAGTATCTCCAGACAAATGCCTGATTGATTGGGGTCGCCAGGCCCTGGGGAAAGAACTATTGCTGATGGCTTGAGATCTTCAATTTGATTTAGTGAAATAGCGTCGTTGCGCTCTACTCGCAAATCTCTTGCAATATCATGGCTATTGGCAAGCTCCCCCAAGTATTGAACAAGGTTGAAGGTAAAACTGTCATAGTTATCGATTACAAGAAGCATTGGGTCGGAAAAGTTAGAAACCTAGTTGGACTAGCAAGGGTGGAAAAAGTACAAGGAAAGCTATAACTAAAGCACTTATTGAGGCAATTACAACTGCAGCCGCGGCACAGTCCTTAGCAATTTTGGCTAATGGATGAAATTTAGGACCTATGGCCAGGTCTACCACGGCTTCAATAGAAGTGTTTATTAGTTCAAGAATCAGAACAGATGCAATGGTAAGAACAAGGATTGACGTTTCGCTTCGGCTTAGCTCTAGCCAAAATGAGAGAACTAAAGTCAAAGTGCCGAGCAAACAGTGAATTCGAAAATTTCGTTGACTGCTTAAGCCATATCTAATACCCTGAAACGCATACCGAAAACTTGATGGCAGGTCTGTTGCAATTTTCCAGTAGCCCGTTCGAATAGTCATATTTTTTTTGATTGTGGATGGATCATTTTTCCTTTTGATACATAAGTTGTGTTAGCAAGTATCACTTAATTCATTCGGGGATCCGTCCGATGATGGTCTTTAGTATTGATTTCTAGAAGTTTTTCTTGGCATGTCAACATCTCTTTTAGTTTCTTTTCGCTTGGGTGATTCCAGCCTAAAAGGTGAAGAAAACCATGGCTGACTAGCCACCGGAGCTCCGTATCTAGTGAGTGTTCATTTTCCATGGCTTGAATAGTGGCAGTTTCAACAGACACGATGATGTCACCTAGTTCAATGCAGGTGTTTGCTGGATGGATAATTGCATCGTCCAGAGCAGCGAAAGAAAGCACATCAGTAGCCTCGACTTTATTGCGCCACCTGGCATTTGCTTTGGCAATGGTTAGGTCATCGGTTAGCTGAAGTCCAATACTAAAAGATGAATTATTTCTAACAATATCTGGGCATAGAAGACTTGTATCTGACTTAATAAATATAATCCAATTCATTAAGTCGTGGCTCCATAATTCGCTACTATTAAGTCGGGATAAATCATTTGTATCTTGGTTTCCTACTTGTAGATTTTTAGGATTAGTTTTAAAAGCCAAGTCTAGATCTAAAGGATTAATCATTAGATTAATGAGGTAGATTTGGCCTTCCAAGAAAAGCTATTATTAAGATAAAAAAAGTAAATCCAACTGCTGTCAAAAAAAAGTGAAAGATGCTTTGTTTGCCTTTGGAAACCATATTTTTCATGGCCAGCTTTACAAAACTTGGAGGTGCTACTGCTTTCATATTTTGATTTTTAGATGTCATAATTTTTATTCAATTGTAGTTATTTATTTATTGTATTGCCAATGTCTTCTGCTCCTTGACGAAGAAGACCCTGAATGAAATTGTCCAAGTCTCCATCCATTACGCCTTGTACATCGGTAGTTTCTTCTTCGGTTCGCAAGTCTTTAACCATTTGATAGGGGTGAAAGACATAATTTCTAATCTGATTACCCCAAGCCGCTTCAACAATGTCACCACGAATATCTGCAATTTGTGCAGCACGTTGCTCTTGAGCAATAACAAGAAGCTTGGCTTTTAGTAAAGCCATTGCTTTTTCTTTGTTTTGCAGCTGTGATCTTTCTTGTGTACATCTTACGGCTAGACCTGTTGGGATGTGGAGAATACGCACTGCGGTTTCAACCTTATTGACGTTTTGTCCACCAGCCCCCCCTGAACGACTGGTTGTTATTTCTAGATCTTTTTCTGGGATTTCTAGTTCTATCTCGTTTTCAAGTTTTGGCATAACTTCAACCCCTGCAAAGCTGGTTTGACGTTTGTCGTTGGCGTTAAATGGTGAGATTCGTACAAGTCGATGTGTCCCTTTCTCATTTTGGAGATAGCCATATGCATAACGCCCTTCGATTTCAATAGTGGCACTTTTTATTCCTGCTTCTTCTCCTTCAGACATTTCATCAATGATTACTTTCATGGAATGATCTTCGGCCCATCTGGTGTACATCCTGAGAAGCATTTGTGCCCAATCTTGTGCGTCAGTACCTCCTGCTCCAGCATTAATTGAAAGTACTGCCCCTTCTTTGTCATATGGTCCACTTAACAATCTTTCTAATTCCCATCTGTCAAGCCCTTCTCGGAGTTTCTGAAGTCCTATTTGCGATTCTTCTAGCATCTCTTCATCAGCTTCTAATTCATATAATTCCAAAGTGGCGTTTGCATCAACAATTGCATTATTCCAATTCATTAATAGGTTTAGTTGAGCTTTGACCTCATCCAGTAGGCGCATTTGTTTTTGGGCATTTTGCTGGTCATTCCAAAAATCTCGTTGAGCTGCTACTTGTTCAAGGTCTTTTTGTTTTGCTTGTAGAGCTGGAACGTCAAAGACAGTCCTGAGCTTTGCCCAGGCGATCTGTGAGTAGTGAGAGGTCTCTTTTGAAATCGGTTAGATCTTGCAATGTTTTGGTGCGATAGAGGATAATTCAGACTCGAAGTTATCAGGTGGCCGTCGAAGAACCCTAATTATTAATAGGATTATTGGGTAATTAATCTTTTTTATCATGAACAAGGTTGAAATTTATACTTGGCAATCTTGCCCATTTTGCATTCGGGCCAAAAAACTTTTGGATAGTAAGGGGGTTTCATATGAGGAACATTCAATTGATGGGGACAATCAGGCAAGAATCGCCATGATTCATAGGGCCGAAGGCCGTAGTACTGTTCCTCAGATTTTCATAGATGGGCAGGGCATTGGAGGGTGTGATGAATTACATGATCTGGAAAGATCAAATCAGCTGGATTTATTGCTTGGTTTAGTTGGCTGAGGTTATGCGACAACTCTTTGTGCTGGATCCTATTCAGCAAATCAATCCCGTTAAGGATTCTTCAGCAGCTTTAATGCAGGCAGCTTATAGAGCGTCAGTAGAAGTTTGGATTTGTACACTTCCAGATCTTCAAGCCAAGGGATCGACCTCTTGGGCTATTGCGTCGCCTGTAATCCCTCAACCATGGATTACTCAAGGGGAACCGAAGACCTGTCAGTTGATTGATTTTGATTGCATTTGGATGAGAAAGGATCCGCCCGTTGATGATGCTTACCTTTATGCCACTCATTTACTCGAAATCGCTGAGAGGGAAGGAGTTCGAGTTTTGAATAGACCCAGTGCTTTAAGAGCATGGAATGAAAAGTTAGGTGCCTTGCGCTTTAGTGAATTGATGGCTCCAACTTTGGTTAGCAGCCGTGTGATTGATTTAGCGGCTTTTGCAAAGGAGCAAGGTGAGGTTGTGCTTAAGCCGCTTGGTGGCAGAGCTGGACAAGGTGTGGTTAGAGTTTCAGATTCATCAGCAGGCTTAGAGGCTTTGCTGGAATTGGTAACTGATCAGCAACGCTTGCCAGTGATGATCCAGCGTTTTCTCCCTGAGGTTATGAATGGTGATAAGCGGATCCTTTTAGTAAATGGCAAGCCTCTTGGAGCAGTGAATCGAAGACCTAGAAGTGGAGATTTTCGCAGTAATCTTGCGGTTGGTGGCACTCCAGAGATCACTGAATTAACCATAAGGGAACATCAGATTTGTGACGAAATCTCTCCGGTGCTTAGAGAAAACGGACTTTTCTTTGTCGGAATAGATGTAATTGATGGGATCTTGAGCGAAATAAATGTCACTAGTCCAACAGGTGTTAGAGAAGTAGAGAGGTTGATGGAGGTTCCTTTGGCTGATCAAATAATTGATTGTCTGATTGGATCTTTGTCTTGAGAATTAGTTTTTGCTGAAAGTTGGTCTGCTAATACAGTGAGCTTTAGGCCTACTTCCTCGAGCTCCTTTTCGGCAATTGATCCCTTTACTAGTCCAGCTCCAGCTGTTAATTCTAATAATCTTCCTTTAGATGTTCCACACCTGATGGCCACTCTAAGTTCGGAATCACCTTGACTGTCAATCCATCCAATAGGTGCAGCGTAGTTTCCTCTTTCAAAAGGCTCTAATGTTCTTAACCATGACATAGCTTCTTTACGTGGTAGACCTGCTACAGCTGGTGTTGGGTGTAGCTTCTCTGCAAGTAATAGTGCTCGTTGATTTTTGAGATTGGCTGTGATTGGGGTATGTAGATGAACTAATTTTCCATATTGAGCAAGTTGAGGCTGTCTTGGTCTTATTGGATTAATACCTTCTTGAATCAATTGCTTTGTGATTGCATTTACAACAAGCTCATGTTCGAGTCTGTCTTTATTTGATTGCAGAAGAAGAGAACCATTTTCATTGCAACTTGCTGTTCCTGCAAGAGCATCACAGTAGAGTTTTCCATCTGTCATTTTGAGTAGTTTCTCGGGCGATGCCCCGAAAAAGGCTTCATCAGATTGTCGCTGCCAAAGGAATCGACAACTTCTTGTTTGGTGCTTTCTAAGTCGAGATAACAGCCTTAGGGGATCTAAAGATTCTTTTAGTTGAATAGATTGTCTAACTGCAAGTACAAGTTTGTGGAGTTCTCCGCTTTCTACAAGCTCTATGCCTTTACTTAAGGCTGGAATGTAGCTGCCTTGCCAATTTTTGGAAGTTGGAGAATTAACTAGTGTGAAGCTTGCGGAAGGATCCGTTTTGGGGGAATGATTTTCTACAGCTTCTTTCATTAGCCAAAGTTTTTCAGCTAGCTCTCTTGCATCTGCTTCATGAGTGACTATTCCGTTCAGTCGTAACCATGCTTGTTTACCTTGTCTACTGATTTGCCATTTAGGGAGAACGGCTTGCATCGCTGGAATTACGTCAAGATTCTGAAGTCTTTCAATTGCTTGTGTGAAGAAAGAAAAAGCCACAAGGATTCTTGGCCTTGCTATTGCAGGGGTCCTAGGACTTGCATTGGTTAATTTTCCAAAGATTGCGTCACTGAAACGTTGGGCTAGTTCAAATCGTTTTGGGCCCGCAAGTTCAATTTTCTGACAATATCCTGCGGCTGCAACACTGCGATCTTTCTCTTCATCCCAAAGAAAGCGAAAATGCTGTTCCTTAGCAATTAGGGGTAATAATGCAAGTGGATCGGCGCCTTGAAGCGGTAGTGCAATGCTGAGCACACCTTCATCACCTTTCTTTTCGCACCAACCAATAGATGATGCGTTAACAATTTCGCTGAAGCTTGGACAAGCTGTCATCCTTAATTGCGGATTGAGTGCATGCGCTGTTCAAATGTATAAACCGTAATGTGGGCAAAAGGGAGATTGATTGCATGCAAGACCCTAAGGCTGTTGCATCCCTTCATGCCTTGAAGTCAGAAAAAGGACGACTTTGGAGGGCTGCGATCAAGTGGCCGTTGTACTCGGTTGCAGTGATGCCAGTGCTTTTAGCTGCCGGTTGGCGTTTTGGAGCAGGTGACTCTGTGCGTATTGATCACTTGTTGGGGTTTTTGCTTGCGTCGGTTCTTTTATTGCTTTGGGAAAACCTGACAAATGATCTTTTTGACGATGAAACAGGGATCGATGAATTTGCGAAGCCACATTCAGTTGTAAAACTTTTAGGAGAACGAGGGATAGTTGGACGGCTGGCCTATCTCTCACTTGTTTTTGGGCTATTAATTATTTTTAGTTTGGCGTGGCGGAGTAGCTTTTTAGTATTTGGATTGGTTCTTATCAGTTGCAGTCTTGGTTATTTGTATCAGGGACCACCTTTTCGCTTGGGCTATAAAGGTTTAGGAGAGCCTTTGTGCTGGCTTGCATTTGGTCCTTTTGCCACAGCGGCATCTTTGTTGGTTTTATCGCCAAGCACAAGCAACCATTCAGTAGTGCCTTGGGGGTTGGCTTTTAGTCTCGGCGCTGGTCCGGCACTTGCTACAACACTTGTTTTATTTTGTTCCCATTTTCATCAAGTTGATGAGGATGCTGCTCATGGGAAGAGGTCGCCTTTGGTTCGTTTAGGAACTAAGCGTGGAGCACAGTTGGTTCCTTGGATTTTATCTTTGATTTTTGCGTTGGAGTGGATACCTGTTTTCTTGGGTCACTGGCCCATAACGTCTTTGCTAGGAGTGTTGGGGCTCCCTTCAGGGGTTGCTTTAATAAGAAAATTAAATTCTTATCATGACGAGCCGCTGAGAATCAGTGGTTGTAAGTTTTTAGCATTGAGATTCCAGTCTCTCAATGGTTTGGGGTTGACCCTTGGTTTTGTGTTAGCTCCTTATTTGAGTTAGATGCATGGAGCATTAGGTAATTCCGTGGATTTCAGATTCCAGTACAAGCCTTATGAATTTCGGTTGTTGAAACCTGTAAAAACATCTCAAGGAACTTTGCATGCACGACGGGGTTGGCTATTACGTTTAGAAGATCCTTTTGGGAGATGCGGATGGGGCGAAGTCTCTCCTTTAAACCCTCAACATTTCAAAAGATGTTATGAATTACTTGTTGCTTTAAACAGTAAACCTACCCGAAGAACATTAGAAGATTTAGTTCTTTCAGGACCAGGGCCACTTGCCTTCGGAATTGGGGCTGCATTAGGAGAGATAGATGGTTTGGTTGGAGCATCGACTCCTTGGTTAGAAGCTCCTTATTCGGCAATGCTCCTATCTGCTGGAAAGAAGTCGTTGTTGGAAGTTGATTTAATTCTGAGCAATATTTTGCAATTATCACCACCCTTAACTGTTAAGTGGAAGGTTGGTGTTTTGTCACTTGATCAAGAGCTTTCCTTGATGGAAAAATTGCTTGATCTACTTCCTTCGGATTCTCGTTTAAGGTTGGATGCCAATGGTGGATGGGATAGAAGGATTGCTAGACGTTGGGCTGCTTATCTCCATAATGAAGCAAGATTGGAGTGGTTTGAACAACCTTTGCCAGTTGAAGACATTTCAGGTTTGCGTGATTTAGCGACTCATGTACCTATTGCTCTTGATGAGTCCTTATCAGTAGACAATTCATTAAGACAATCTTGGATTGGATGGCAAGTTCGACGCCCTGTCGTTGAAGGAGATCCTCGGATTTTATTGAATGATTTAAAAGAGGGGAGGTCTTACAGAATGATTAGTACCGCTTTTGAGACAGGGATTGGGCGTAGATGGGTTCACCATCTTGCAGCTATTCAACAGAATGGTCCTACTCCAACTGCTCCAGGTCTTGCACCTGGTTGGTTTCCTGAAGACTTGTTGTTTAGTAATGACCCTGAGCTTGTTTGGCATGCGACATGAAAAATTTAGTAGTACTTCAATGTGATCCAAAGGATATAAAGCATTGCACTGAGAGACTTTTGCAAGAACTTAATAATGGCTCTTGGGTTCAATTAGTACCACTGAATGCGAGCAAAAGACTTGTTTCCAGGAAGACTTTGCCAATAGGCCCAGGTGTTGTTGTCCTGAGTAGTGGGAGTTCAGGATCTAGCAAGTATTGCTTTCAGCCATGCAAGCATTTAGACGAGTCAGCACATGCAACAGCTCACTGGCTTGGAACTCTTGGTTTGGAGCCCAAAGAATGTTTGATTTTCAATCCTTTGCCATTGCACCATGTAAGTGGCTTAATGCCTTTATGGAGGAGTAAATGTTGGGGTGCTGAGTATGTCTCACTTGGATCCGACGTAATGCGTCAACCAAATTTGCTAGAGGAGTTTTTGTCTTCTCATTTGCAAAATACTGACAAGGTTAAACCTCGTTTAATTTCTTTAGTACCTATTCAGTTGTCTCGTTTGATGTCTCATCCATTAGGGATGGACTGGTTAAGAAGCTTTTCTGTGATTTGGGTTGGCGGGGATAGCGTGTCTAGTGAGTTGGAGGGATTAGCAAGGAAAGAAGGGTTGCGGTTGGCTCCTTGTTATGGAGCTACTGAGACGGCTGCAATGATTGCTGCTCTTTCCCCGAATGATTTTTTGTCAGGTCAAACTGGATGCGGTCGTCCTTTACATGATATTGAGCTTTCCTTGGCATCTGACGGAGCTTTATTAGTTCGTACTTCGAGACTGGCAATTCGTATTTGCAATGAATTTGGCATGGAAATTCCATGTTCGGTCAAAGGTTGGTGGCGCTCAGCTGACAAGGCTCAGATATTGGGTGTGCCTGATAAACCAAACTTGCAGATTCTTGGCCGAATGGATCTTGCCGTTCACTCAGGTGGTGAAACTGTTTTTCCTGAGTATTTGGAGGAAAAGTTATTTCAGCTTGCTGTTGAAGCTGGGCTGCCAATTGAAAATATTCTTTTTTTGCCTCAAAAAGATAGTGAATGGGGACATCGCTTAAAAGTACTAGTGCGTTGGCAAACAGAAAAGACATCGGATGATGATGCTTTGTTGTTACAAGCTTTAAGGGTACTTGTTGGGAATTGGTTGCCTTCCCAGAAACCTGTTTCTTGGCATATATGTCCAGGTCTTGCTCGCAATGAAACTGGTAAATGGGATCGTGCGCGATGGACTAATTGGTTGAAGGAGAATTGTGAATAGTGTTGTATTTCATATTAGTTAGGCGCAATTTCGTCGTCTTTTTCTTTCAATTTACGTAGGTATTGGCCCTTGGTTTATTGAGGAGGCTTCTATCCATTTTTCAATCCCTATAGGGATGTGCACTCGTTGGCGAGTCTTTGGGTCAATAGCCATGTGTCTGATTAAACCAATGGCTAGGGACTTATTATTTCTCTGGAATGCAGTATGTATTTCAAAGCTGTTAGAGTTTAATTTAATTGGCTTGACTACCACTTGTAAGTTGTCACCTGAAAAGATAGCATTCCTAAAATTAGCGTGACAGTAGACTACTGGTAAGGCTACTTTAAGTAGATTATTTCCCTTTGTTAGCGAAGGAAAGATTTCATTGTTAGGTAGCCCAAAATTTTGAAGACTTTCTTCCCATGCTTCATGGCACCATCGAAAAAGTTGATGAAAGTGCATGACGCCTGCTGCGTCAGTTTCTCCAAAGCGTACAGTCCGTTTTAAATAAAGCCAGTTTTCAGTATTGTTATTCAAAATTAAATTCTTAGCGATCCACAGAACCCATAATTACGTCTATAGAACCAAGTATTGCCATGATGTCTGCGACTTTTGCACCTTTGAGAATATGAGGAAGTATTTGCAGATTATTTAGATCCGCCGCACGAATTTTAAAACGCCATGGTGTTACTTCATTGTTCCCTTGAAGGAAGACTCCAATCTCTCCTTTCCCGGATTCCAGGCGTGTGTATAGCTCGCCATTGGGTATTTTGAATGTAGGAGCTACTTTTTTGGCTACATATTGGTAGTCGAATCCCGAAAAAATACTTTTCTTTCCTTCTGCCATTTTTCTCGCTTCTAGATTTTCTGTAGGCCCACCAGGGATCATCTTGCAAGCTTGTTGCAGAATTTTTAGCGATTGCCGCATTTCTTCTATTCGTACTCGATACCTTGCATAGCAATCGCCTTCTTTTTCCGAGGGGACATCCCATTCAAAATCGTCATAGCATTCATAGTGATCTATTTTCCTTAGATCCCAAGGAACACCTGAGGCCCTTAACATTGGTCCAGAAAGACTCCAATTAATTGCTTCGTCACGACTGATAGTTCCTAATCCTTCAATTCTTCGACGGAAGATGGGGTTATTAGTAATTAATTTTTCATATTCATCAATTTTTGGGCCAAACCAATTGCAAAAGTCTTGGCACTTTTCAAGCCAGCCCCAAGGTAAATCACTTGCGACGCCGCCAATCCGAAAATAGTTATTGTTTATTAATCTTTGTCCAGTTGCAGCTTCCCATAGGTCATAAATCATTTCCCTCTCTCGGAAAATGTAAAAGAATGGAGTTTGAGCACCTACATCTGCAAGAAAAGGCCCAAGCCAAAGCAGATGGTTAGCTATTCGATTTAGTTCAAGCATTAATACTCGGATATAACTTGCGCGTTTCGGGATAGAAATATTTGCTAGACGCTCTGGAGCATTCACAACAATTGCTTCATAAAACATCCCTGCTGCATAGTCCATTCGACTCACATAGGGGACGAACATTACATTTGTTCTATTCTCTGCAATTTTCTCCATCCCTCGATGGAGGTATCCAATGACAGGTTCACAGTCCAGAACATCTTCCCCATCCAGTGTTACCACTAGACGTAGTACTCCATGCATAGATGGGTGATGGGGGCCGAAGTTAACGACCATGGGCTCTGTGCGCGTTTCAAGCTGCGTCATGGCCCTGGGAATTGATAGAGCTTTTGCAAGATCTTAGGAAGAACTTATGACAGAAAACCTATCTTCGTCGTATTCCGCATCTCAGCACCTTCCGGTTTTGGCAGATGAGATTTTAAACATTATAGCCACATTTCCTTCAGATCTCTTTGATGGTGGTCTGTTGGTCGATGCAACACTGGGTTATGGCGGCCATTCGGAACTTCTTTTAAAGGCTTTTCCAAAGTTACGCTTGATTGGGCTTGATCAGGACCCTGCGGCGAGGGTGGCCGCTGCGGATCGGTTAGCACCTTTTGGTAATCGTGTGGAGATAATTTCAACCAATTTTGCCGATTTCATTCCAACAGAGCCAGCGGTAATCGTTCTAGCTGATTTAGGCGTGAGCAGTCCCCAATTGGATATAGCAGAGAGGGGATTTAGTTTTCGTCTTGATGGTCCATTAGATATGCGAATGAACCCCAACAGTTCATTGACTGCAGCAGATCTCCTTAATCAGGTTAGTGAAAAAGAATTGGCAGATATTATTTATTCATATGGAGAGGAGCGTTTTTCACGGAAAATCGCTAAGCGCATTAAGCAAGATTTGGATCAAAATGGACAATATGCAGGAA
The DNA here is from genome assembly GCA_003280055.1 of Prochlorococcus sp. AG-363-P19. GTDB lineage: Bacteria > Cyanobacteriota > Cyanobacteriia > PCC-6307 > Cyanobiaceae > AG-363-P08. Next base: position 46,273 of record QCGG01000002.1, on the reverse strand, counting down.
CTGCAGCATTGGCTTATGCAGTTGCAGGGTGCTTTCCTCCAAAAATGCGTTATGGTCGAATCCATCCTGCAACTAGAACATTTCAAGCATTGCGCATAGCCGTTAATGATGAGTTGAATAGCCTTAATCGATTTCTTAGTGAAGTTCCTGATTGGTTAGTTGATGGAGGACTAGCTTGCATAATTAGTTTTCATTCTTTAGAAGACCGACCTGTAAAAAAATTTTTTTTGGAGGATAAGCGATTTCACCCTCTGATGCGAAAACCTTTAAAAGCAAGCGAGAAGGAGCTCGCCATTAACCCTCGAAGTAGATCGGCTAAGTGTCGAATGGCATGTAAAGTTGGATCTATTACCTAAAGTTAATAGATCAGATTCAAATTTTTTTTGATCTTAAATCAATTTAATTTGCAGCAGTTTTTAGTTGATTGATAACTTGATTGATTTTTTCTGCGGCCGCATTAATTTCTGTAATTGTTGTATCCCTGCCCAAACTTAGTCTTAAAGAAGCTGAGGCTTCTTTAAAGCTTCTACCAAGGGAAAGAAGTACATGAGATGGTTCACCACTGCTACATGCCGATCCACTACTACAGCTCACAAAAGGCCTAAGCTCCCTATGTAATTTACTACCGCTGATATTAGGAACAGTAATATTGAGATTGTGGGGAAGTCGATTTTTAAGACAACCATTTAGTAACAAATCGGAGTTATTTGTTTTTAAAGTCTTCCAAAGTTCATTTCTTAAGTCTTTAAGTCTTTTTGCTCGATTTGTCATATCTTCTTGAGCAAGTTCAGCTGCTTTCGCAAAGCCAATAATCAATGGAACTGGAAGTGTACCTGGCCTAAGGCCAGCCTGCTGCTTCCCTCCCCATTGCAATGGCTCGAGGATAATATTTGGCTTGATTATTAAGGCACCTATCCCTTTTGGACCATAAACTTTATGAGCACTGATACACATTAAGTCAGGCCCCCCCGAGTTAAAAATTATTGGAATATGACCAAAAGCTTGAGCAGCATCGCTGTGAAAAGTTATATTCCGTTCTTGGCATAATTCTGCTATTTCGTTTATTTCTTGTATGACACCTATTTCATTATTTGCGGTCATGATACTGACAAGAAATGTGTCTTCCCTGAAAGCTTGAATTAGTTGTTCAGGTCTAACTATTCCATTGGAATCCGGTTGAATTTCCGTGAGCTCAAAACCTTCTTTTTGAAGTTGTCGCAATGGATCTAGTACCGCATGATGTTCTGTTTGAAGAGTGATTATGTGACCTTTCTTTTTTAGTAATTTTGCTTTTGCTCTTGCATATCCTAAAAGTGCAAGGTTGTTGGCTTCAGTTGCGCCACTTGTAAAAAGGATCTGTTTAGGTTTGACATCTAAAGAGGATGCGAGTTGTTCTCTAGCTAAATTGACTGCAGCAGCAGCTCGAATGCCTTCTCGATGTTGTTGACTGGCTGCATTCCCCCAATTTTGAGACCAATATGGATGCATCACTTCAATCACCTCTTTCGCGCAAGGAGTGCTGGCTTGAAAGTCCAGTTGAATCGGAAAGTTTTCTTTATTTGGTTTTTTATGATGTGAAATCATGATTCAAAAATTTTTTGATTTGACTCGTATTGATCGCTGGATTTGTTATGGGTGTTTGAGTTTGGTTGCGCTTTGTAGCTTTTTGACAGTTCCGTTAGAAGCTTCTGCGAGTAAGAGTTCCATTGAAGAAATAAGGAAGCTAAGACCTCCAAAACTTGTTGTGTTGATTCAAAAGCCAGCTTTAGGTGGAGATTATGTATTGGGAATTTATGGAGTTGAGATAGATGAAAATGATGAAAACCTCCGTCGATACAAGATCTGGGAAGAATGGTCGTATAACCTCAAGGTTCGCAGTGAGTCTGTTCGCTGTAATCCGGAAGGACCATTGCGGGTTAAGCGTGATTCTATGGCAATTTATGTTCGACGCTTGAATCCAGGAGGCTTGATTACATCAGCAAATCAAGAAGATCATTTGGTTTGGTGGGCAGCGTGTGTACCAGAAATGGCTGGTATTGATCCATCGACCCTCAAAGGAAAGGCTCTGTCTTTGGGCTTTTCAACTGGTTTAGTAGAAAAACAAGAGGTTTTAAGCCTCCCTTCCCGGTGAGGAATACTAAGTCTTGTTCGCTAGCTTGACGTATCGCTTCTAAATTCATTTTATGAATTCATGATTACCAGAATGAGTGACTCACCTACTACAAATTCTGAGGCTATAAAGCCCAATCGATTATTACTGGTTGATGATGAGCCTGGCTTGAGAACAGCAGTGCAGGCATATCTTCAAGACGAAGGTTTTGAAGTCTTAACAGCAGTTGATGGTGAGGAAGGCTGGGAAAAGGCGCAGCAAATGCTTCCAGATGTCGTGATTAGTGATGTGATGATGCCGAGGTGTGATGGCTATGAGCTTCTCAAACGACTCCGGGATGATGAACGACTCGGAGGAACCCCTGTGATTTTTCTTACTGCGAAGGGGATGACAGTTGATCGTACTCAGGGGTATCAAGCAGGGGTTGATGACTACATACCGAAGCCCTTTGACCCTGAGGAATTAGTGGCTCGTGTTCGTAATGTTGTACGAAGACAAGATCGATTACTTGCTGAAGCAGCACGTTTTGCGGGTGCAGATGTTGGTCAAATGGCAAAGCAGATTACGGAAATAAGATCTTTATTGGCTCAGGGAGATAATCCGAATAATCAGACAGGTGTTATTCATAATTTCACTCCTAGAGAAGCAAGTGTATTGCAACTTGTAGCAGAAGGCTTAATGAATAAGGAGATAGCTAGACAGCTTGAGACATCAATTCGCAATGTAGAGAAGTACGTTAGCCGCCTGTTTAATAAAACTGGCACTTCAAGTCGGACTGAGTTAGTGCGTTATGCCCTGGAAAATCACTTGGTAGATTAATTTAAATCTTGAAATTGATCTACCATTTTATGTTTCTTTAATTTCTAGTATTGATTAATGATAAGTGCTTTTGCTTTAACTAGCTTTTTTGAATTCAATGAGTTTAGAGAAATAGAAAGGGGCCGTGTTCAATTTTTTATGTTTTACAATGAAACCACATTCATTTGCGGCATTTATGATTCCTTGTTCACGCAGAGTATAAGCACGTGTTGTTTTACTAGGGCCAGGAAAGAGCTGCCCTATTTTTTTTAGGATTGCAAGATATAATGTATAAGGTGCGAAACTAACAATCAACCTTTCTTCTGTTAAAGAGCATAGATGACGAACCATCTCCTCAGCAGCATTTTGAGGATAGTGTATGAATACATCTAGACAAATAACAGTATTGAAAGAACCAGTAAGGCTTTCTAAATCAGATTTAATGAATGTAATTTTTTCGATATCAATTTCCATTTGATTGGCTCTCCTTTTAGTCTCCTCAATCATTGCTTGTGATATATCACTGGCACAAATTGAGCCTGCCCCCATTGCTGCCAGGGGAAGGGATAAACTGCCTACTCCACAACCGGCATCACAGAAGCTGATTTCACTAAGGTTTTCACTTTCTTCTAGCCAAGAAAGAACATCGTCAACTGTTTTTTGATGGCCAACTCTTATATTTTGTTGAACTTTATTGATATCTTTACTTTCGCTGTAAATTCTGTTCCAGCGATCAAACCCCATTTCATTGAAATATTTGGCCACTTCTGCCTTCTCTGCTTCCTTGAGCCTTTTTAAATTCTTTGTGCTCATAGATTTGACTCAGTGATAAAAGGGGTTTATGCAGCTTGATGCCAATTCAATTTGAATTTAGCTGGTTGCTGATGCCAACGTAGAAGCTTACTTAATGGTTGGCCAATTAAAAGTTTAGTTATTGAGACTTCACCCCATAAGACTTCTCTTGGGGCAATGGTTGCTGACCAAATCGCAGCCGCAGGATCTTTAATCCATTCGGCGAGATTCATACAACCATCTAACAAGGACAATGTTGTACCGGCTAGAGGACCATCTTTGATTTGGCAGGTGCCTTTGTTAACGATCAATTTTTTCCCTTCCCAAAGGTGCTCACCATCTTTTAGCCCGTAAGCAGGTACTGCGTCACTGACAAGTACTAGTTTTCGTGGAGACAATTTCTGGAGTAATGAAGCTATTAATGGATCTATATGTACGCCATCAGCAATTAGTCCTAAAGCAATATTCCCATTTGCTAATGCGGCCCCTACAGGTCCTGGTGCCCGGTGATGAATTCCGTTCATTGCATTGAAAGTATGAGTGATCATTTTGCTGCCATTCTTGAAAGCAATCTCGCTCTCAAGTTGATTGGCGTTTGAGTGTCCAATACAACTAATGATGTTGTTTGCCTTGAGTCGTTTAATTACCTCGTTTGCCCCTGGAAGTTCAGGTGCCAAAGTCATCATTGAGATTTCTTCTTCAAAGCCCTCAATTATTTGTTCTAATGCATCAGGACTTGGTGGCAAGACCTGGTTTAGAGGATGAACTCCGATATGAGATTTTGCTATAAAAGGACCTTCAAGATGTGCGCCAAGTAACTGACAACGATTTTGAGAATGTTCTTCTCTTGCTTTTTTTAGAATAGCTAATGCTTCCCTTAGTTGACCGACCTCACAAGTGATTAATGTTGGACATATACTTTCAATACCATCTAGCCAGAGTTTCTCGAGTAGTTTCAGTAATTTTGGTAAATCTTGAGTTGTAACTTTATTGAAGCAGAGGCCAATACCACCATTTATTTGAAGGTCTACGCCCATAGGGCTTAAAAAGTCCTTTTGCCAGTCTTCCCCTTTGATTTCATCTTCTTTTTCCGTCATAGGTTGAATATCGATGATTTGGTTTTTCTCATTGAGACCTATCCACCAAAGTTCTTTTGGAGCATGTTTATGGCCTGTCTTTGGGAGGCTTACATTGATAATCCGACGCATTGAAGTGAAAAAATAGGATCTAATGCGAGAGAATTGCAGTCTCGTCATTATGCATAGTGCCCCCTTTTAGTCTTTCTGTGTCTTCTGAAGTTGCCGATTTAAATCCAAAAGTTGCCATCTTGATGGGCAGTGACTCTGATTTGGCTACTTTGCAGCCAGCGGCAGCCATTTTGAAAAAGTTTGGAGTGGATTATGAAGTCAGGATTCTTTCTGCACATCGCACCCCTCTTGAGATGGTTTCTTTTGCGAAAAATGCACGCGAGAAAGGCTTTAAGGTAATTATTGCTGGAGCAGGAGGAGCGGCTCATTTACCTGGGATGGTCGCTGCGCTAACTTCTTTGCCAGTCATTGGAGTGCCAGTCAGAAGTAGGGCCCTTAGGGGAGTTGACTCAATGCTTTCTATTTTGCAAATGCCTGCAGGTATTCCCGTTGCAACTGTGGCTATTGGTGGTGGATTGAATGCTGGCTTGCTGGCTATACAGATTTTGGGAGCATTTGATTCAAGTTTGGAGGAAAAATTATTGTTATATCGTGAATCTATTCATGACGAGGTGGTGACCAAGGACCAAAAGTTGTCAGATGTAGGAATTTCAAGTTATTTAAAAGAAATATAGTTTAACTATTGAGTTGAATTAAATATTCGATAAATAATTTTATTTTTGATCAAAACCCTCTGGAATGACATGTAATTCAATCAATTTTTGAATCACTCCTTCAACGCAATCATCAAGTTTTTGAATGCCTGTTTCCACCTTTATTTCAGGAGAAATTGGCTCTTCATATGGACTTGATATTCCAGTAAATTCTTTTATTTCTCCTGCCCTTGCTTTTGCATATAGGCCTTTGGGATCACGCGCTTCACATTGTTGAAGATCGGCTGCACAATGGATCTCTATGAAATCTTCTGTTTTAACGAGTTTTCTCGCTCTATCCCTATCACTACGAAAGGGTGATACAAAAGCAGTGAGAATTATGACACCTGAATCAAGAAAGAGTTTTGCTACTTCTCCGATCCTTCGAATATTTTCAGCACGATCTTCATCTGAGAAACCTAAATCTTTGCAAAGGCCGTGTCTGATGTTGTCTCCATCGAGAACATAACTGGAGATTCCATTCTTAAAAAGTTTTGAATTGACAGCATTTGCCAAGGTGCTTTTCCCTGACCCTGAGAGCCCTGTGAACCAGAGAATCGCACTTTTATGTCCTCTTTGCCTCGTTATGTCCTCCCTATTGATAGATGCTTGATGCCAAGTTAGATTTTTGTCTTTTTCTATACGGTTTTCGGAGGGTGTTGGGCACATAGTACTGATCCTTTTATCAACATCATTCTCCAACGATGAGGGACAAATATTTTTCTCTTGTTAGGAACCAGATTTTTTTGGACGATACCCTTCGACTTTGAGCAAATCCATAATGGTATTTACTTGATCACCTTGAATTTCAACACAATCTCCTTTTAGGGTCCCGCCAGTACCTAGAAGGGTTTTCAGCTTTTTGAGTAGTTTTAAGCCTTCTTCATGGGGCAGGCCTAAGCCACTTATTTCAGTAATTGTTTTACCTCTTTTGTTATTACGGATTCTCTTGACTCTTACTAGACGACTAGTTTTGGGTTTGGTGAATGCATTAGCTTCTGGGGGAATGGTTAGCTTTGGGTCATTGAATTCGACCCAGTTTCCTTTTGACATAGATTTAACTCTTTAGTCCTAACTAATATCTATTTTCAACCTTTTTGTCGATGAGCAGCACGCTTCCTTCTAAATCAAAAAATGATGATCTTGCAGCGAACGCAAGACCATCCGCATCCGGCCGTTTTGGTCGATTTGGAGGGCAGTATGTTCCTGAGACATTGATGCCAGCTTTGGCTGAACTTGAGCTAGCTGCTGCGGAAGCTTGGAAAGACCCATTTTTTACTGATGAATTGAGTAGGCTCTTGCGTTCCTATGTTGGTCGTTCAACGCCTTTGTATGAGGCTGAAAGACTGACAGCTCATTACTCAAGGGCTGATGGGGGGCCAAGGATTTGGCTCAAGAGAGAAGATCTTAATCACACTGGAGCCCATAAGATAAACAATGCTTTAGGGCAAGCTTTATTAGCTTTGCGGATGGGCAAGAAGAGAATTATTGCTGAAACTGGTGCGGGACAACATGGTGTTGCAACGGCAACTGTTTGTGCACGTTTTGGATTGGAGTGTGTGGTTTATATGGGTGAGGAAGATATGCGCAGACAGGCCCTAAATGTCTTTCGAATGAAACTGTTGGGCGCAAAAGTACAGCCAGTCTCAGCAGGTACCGCAACTCTGAAAGACGCAACTAGCGAGGCTATTAGGGATTGGGTTACAAATGTTGAGTCAACTCACTACATCCTTGGCTCTGTGGCAGGTCCTCATCCATATCCAATGTTGGTTCGTGACTTTCATGCGGTAATTGGCCAGGAAACGTTGCGACAGTGTCAGGAAGCTTTTGGAAGACTCCCTGATGTGCTTCTGGCTTGTGTAGGGGGCGGATCTAATGCTATGGGGTTGTTTCATCCATTTGTACAGCAAACGAATGTACGAATGATTGGAGTTGAAGCTGCAGGAGATGGAGTCTTAACTGGTCGCCATGCAGCAACGATTACAGAGGGTCGAATAGGTGTTCTTCATGGGGCAATGAGTTATTTATTGCAAGACGATCAAGGTCAAGTGCAAGAGGCGCATTCAATTAGCGCTGGCTTGGATTATCCGGGAGTCGGGCCTGAGCACAGTTATTTCGCTGAAATAGGAAGAGCAGAGTATGTAGCGGTAACGGATAAGGAAGCTTTGAACGCTTTGCAATTGGTGAGTGAGTTAGAAGGAATTATCCCTGCATTGGAGACAGCACATGCTTTTGCCTGGCTTGAAAAACTTTGCCCAACTCTTGGCTCTGGTAAGGAAGTGGTTATTAATTGCTCAGGGCGTGGAGATAAGGACGTAAATACTGTTGCTCAAAAGCTAGGAGTTGATTTATGAGACTTCTTTTTTCACTTAAAAGTCTTTCTAAGTGATTTGCAACGAGTTTTACGGCTGCCATAGCTGATGAATAGGCCATATGCATTGGCCCTATTAACGTTACATGTCCAATAAGACATTAGAATTGGTATTAGACCCGACGATCTATGTGGTTGTGTAAGAAACCCTTTTAGCTCAAGTTCTCCCATTGCATAGCGAATAGTCGCAGCACCTGCTAGCAACCCAAATCTTTGCACAAGTGTTTTGCTACTTACTGATTCGATCGTCTCTAGGTAGTGATGAACCGTTGAGCCAAGAACTTTCTCTTGTCTAAAGGATAATTGATGCAATGGATCTATTGAATTCCAGTAATCATATAATGTCTTTATTTAGGTATTAATTGAGATTGCATAGCTTTTAAGTAAGGCTTTAATATCTTGGTGTTTCAGGGTTGATTTCCATACTCCATGAATCTATTCCGCCCTCTAGATTCCAAACGTCCAATTCAGCTTGTTGTTCTAGAAGCCAGCATCCAAAGTTCCAGCTTCTAATTCCTCTATGGCAGATCACTACAATAGCTTGATCTTTGGGAATTGCATCCTGAATGTTCGGCAACCAATTATCGGCTTGGCTTAGTGGTAGATGCATTGCAGTTTTTGGGAAGGGAGCAATATTTAGTTCTTCTTGCTCTCTTACATCTATCAAAAATGGTTTTGAGGACTCCTTCTTGAGCCAATCAGACAATGCTCTTGGAGATATTCCTTTAGGTTGGGGATGTTCCATATATTCATTTTGTTGATTGTTTTGGGTTTTTTACAGTTAATGGATAAAGATGTTCTTGCTGAAAGATTTTAGATCAATGAAGGCAAGACCTTTTTTCATTTTGTCCATAATAATCTTTTTAGTTTGTTTATTGTTTATCTTTGGTTTTGGACGTTCGTTTGAGCGTAGAGCGATATTTGATTTAGTGGAAGAAAAACCATTAGAACTGCCCAGAGCTGCAGAGTTTTTTCCAAGATCAGCATTGCTGAGCGCATATTGCTTTTTGGACCCTGGGGATTTACCTGACTTTGTAGAAGCTATTGCAGACAAGAGAAGTAAAAATGAATCTAGAGATGTTTTGCGGAATTTGATAAATGGTTATTTCGCATTGGCTGACATTGATTTTGAAAGTGAAATCGATGAAAGCTTCGTAGATCAAATTAGTTTCGCAATCATGGGGGCAGAAGAAAATGAAGATTCATTTGATTGGCTTTTGGCTTTATCTGGCAATCAAGAAGGTGAGGGGAAGAGCTTCCTTGAGAGATTTTGGGCCCGAAGGGTGACAGAGGAAATTGGCTTTGATTTGACTCAATATAGAGGGATTCAAATCAATACTTTAAGTAAAGGAATGTCTGATGGATTTCCAGATTCTATTTCAACCGCATTAATTGATGAGAATTTACTTCTGATTTCTTCAACGAGTAAGGTCATGCATTCTGCTCTCGATATATATTATTCTCCAAATAAGCAGCAGTTTACTGATCTTGATTTTAGAGATTTAATCGGTGGCTTTGAAAAAGGTAATGCTTTACTTACTGCCTCCCCAAAGGGTTTGAATTATTTTTTAGGCTTTCCAAAAGAATTTACTGAAATGAAGGACCTTCAAGGTCTATATGCGGATTTAAGGATAGAAGGAAAAGATATTCTGCTAGACAGTATCTTGCCTTTTGATGACCAAGAATTTAGCTATGAAAATTCTTATTTAGACATTCATTCTATTGTAAATATGTCTGTCGATGAGGCTGATGCTTATGCAGAAATTAATCCTACAAGTGATCTAATGTCTAATATAAAAGAAGTTTCGATTCTTCAATTAGCTTTTCCTTTTCTTTCTGCTATCTGGGGAGTAGGAAATGGGACATCACTAGATCATATTTATTTTGGAGAAAATGGACCTTTGGTTTTGCTTCGTCAGGCTAAAGGCTGGGTATTAGGGATCAAAAAACCTAGCTCATTGCTTCCCATTGTTAATAATTCTCTTACTGCGAAAGGTTTTGTTGAGTCTGATCTGGAATTCGATCCCTATCCGTTAAAGATTTGGACAAAGTTTGGCCTTCAGGATCACGACAGTGAACTCTCGTTAGATACCGATCTTGCTGTTGCTTTAGATGACGATCTAGAAATGCAATGGTGGGGACAGACAATTAGTGCTTTAGCGACAAGAAAAAAATTTAAATCCTTTAATCAAAGACTTGAAAACATCCAAGGAATGCAAAATTCAGAAGACAACTCTTTTATAGAGATGATTGTTTTAGGCTCAGAACTTAGTCAAGAGACCCTTCAGAAATGGCGGCCATGGAGTCTCATGCAAGTTCTGGCGGGTAGTTCATTTAATTCAGCTGTGAAGGGTTTGGTTGTGGTAGTTGGGCCGTTGAAGAATGAAGAGGTCTCTGGACTTCAAATACTTACCCGTCTTAGCTTGGGGTGACGGATTTGTTTTTTGTTATTAGTTTGAAGATCTAACTATCAAATTCCAAGTAGAGAAACAGCCTCGTGAAATGAGCAATGAAGCTAGTGAAATAATTTTCCGTCCTGGTCTTGAGGGGGTTCCAGTTACCCACTCAAGTATTTGCGATATCGATGGCTTGAAGGGCAAGCTGTCTTATCGAGGGTATTCCATTGAAGAACTTGCTGCTCATAGTACTTTTTTAGAAACAGCTTATTTATTGATATGGGGTGAATTGCCCACTGAAGAGCAACTGAATGACTTTCAAGCTGAAGTTCAGATGCACAGGAGGGTCAGTTTTCGAGTTCGAGATATGTTGAAGTGTTTTCCAGCCACTGGGCATCCTATGGATGCGCTGCAGTCAAGTGCTGCTTCTTTAGGACTTTTTTATTCGCGTCGGGCAATTGATAATCCTGAGTATGTCTATGACGCAGTGATTAGATTAATTGCCAAGATTCCAACGATGGTTGCTGCTTTTCAATTGATTCGAAAAGGGCAAGATCCAATTCAACCAAGGGATGATTTGGCATATTCGGCAAATTTTTTATACATGCTTACTGAGCGTGAACCAGATCCAATAGCAGCGCGTATTTTTGATCGATGTTTAATACTTCATGCTGAACATAGCCTTAATGCAAGTACTTTTAGTGCGCGTGTAACTGCGAGTACACTTACGGACCCGTATGCGGTCGTGGCTTCAGCAGTAGGCACCTTGGCTGGTCCACTTCATGGAGGTGCGAATGAAGATGTGTTGGCGATGCTAGAAGAGATTGCTGCACCTGATAAAGCTTCTCTTTATTTAGAGCAGGCGATTGCAAAGAAGCAGAAAATCATGGGCTTTGGTCATAGGGAATACAGAGTTAAGGACCCTAGAGCCACAATTCTTCAAGGACTTGCAGAGGAGCTGTTTGCAAGATTTGGTAAAGACCAGATGTATGACGTGGCTATAGCTCTCGAACGAGAAGCTTCCAGTTGCCTTGCTTCTAAAGGCATCTATCCAAATGTGGACTTTTACTCTGGCTTGGTTTACAGGAAATTAGGTATACCTAGAGATCTTTTTACACCTGTTTTTGCAATATCTCGTGTAGCCGGTTGGCTTGCTCATTGGCGGGAGCAGCTTGGAGCGAATAGGATTTTCCGACCTTCGCAGATCTATACCGGTAAGAAAATTCGTTCTTGGCGACCGATAGAAGAGCGCAATATAGAAATGGGTGCGTAAGGTGCACTTATGTAATCAATGATAATTGTGACCACTTTTGCGCCCATAACTATTTGCACAGCGGTTTCGGGAATTGATCTTGAGCTCAGTTTTGTGGATGCTGTTAAAGGCTGGGGTTTGTCATCGGAGTTGGCTCATGTCCTTTGGCTTCCTTTTCCAATGTTGTTGGTTTTAGTTGCAGCAATTATTGGAGTGTTGGTATCGGTTTGGCTTGAGAGGAAAATTTCGGCTGCCGCTCAACAGAGAATTGGTCCTGAATATGCCGGAGCACTTGGAATTCTTCAACCAATGGCAGATGGCTTGAAGTTGTTAGTCAAGGAAGATGTGATTCCTGCCAGAGCAGATGGGCTTTTGTTTACTCTTGGCCCCGTCTTGGTTTTGGTACCTGTAATTTTGTCTTGGGTTATTGTTCCTTTTGGGCAAAATTTGTTGATCAGTAATGTTGGAGTTGGGATTTTCCTATGGATCTCTTTGAGCAGTATTCAGCCAATTGGCTTATTAATGAGCGGGTATGCATCTAATAACAAGTATTCATTGTTAGGCGGGTTAAGAGCGGCAGCGCAGTCTATTAGTTATGAAATACCTTTGGCTTTATCTGTGCTTGCTGTAGTCATGATGAGCAACTCTTTGAGTACAGTCGATATTGTTCAGCAACAAAATGGGGCTGGTTTGTTGAGTTGGAATATATGGAGGCAACCGGTTGGTTTTTTAATTTTTTGGATATGTGCTCTGGCTGAGTGCGAAAGATTGCCTTTTGATTTGCCTGAGGCCGAGGAGGAACTCGTTGCTGGTTATCAGACTGAATATGCAGGTATGAAATTTGCCCTTTTTTATCTTGGTAGTTATATCAATTTAGTTTTATCAGCTTTATTAGTTTCAGTGCTTTATCTAGGTGGGTGGGGTTCACCATTACCCGCTGAATGGTTGTGTTCTTGGCTGGGGCAGTCTCCAAATGCCCCGGTGATCCAAATCGTAATTGGATCCCTTGGGATTGTGATGACAGTCCTTAAGGCATATCTACTTGTGTTTCTTGCAATATTGCTTAGATGGACAACTCCGAGAGTCCGTATTGATCAGTTGTTAGATTTGGGTTGGAAATTTCTTCTGCCCATTTCTCTAGTGAATTTGTTGGTAACGGCTGGTCTCAAACTAGTTTTCCCCATTGCATTTGGAGGCTGATCAGTGATTTATCACCAGGCTTTTCAATAAAATTCAACGTAGTTGTACCTATTAAGAGAAAGGTGCTTGTAAGATTTGAAGACGATTTTCGTAAGTACTAAACCTCTTGATTTTCGATGTTTGGGTTCCTGCAGAAAGTTTCTGATTACACCCGCGAGGCGGTTGGGGCGGCTAATTACTTGACCCAGGGTTTAGCTGTGACTTTTGACCATTTGCGTAGGCGTCCAATCACAGTTCAATATCCATATGAGAAGCTGATTCCTTCTGAGAGATATCGAGGCCGAATTCATTATGAATTTGATAAATGTATTGCATGTGAAGTTTGTGTAAGGGTTTGCCCAATCAACCTGCCAGTTGTTGATTGGGTGATGAATAAAGAAACCAAGAAAAAAGAATTGAGAAATTATTCTATTGACTTTGGAGTCTGCATTTTCTGTGGCAATTGTGTCGAATATTGCCCTACTAATTGTCTTTCTATGACTGAAGAATATGAGCTCTCTTCATTTGATAGGCATAGTCTGAATTTTGACAATGTTGCTTTGGGTCGTTTGCCTACTAGTGTCACTACAGACCCCTCAGTGAGGCCGCTCAGGGAGCTGGCTTATTTACCTTCTGGGGTAATGGACCCTCACGAAATACCTGATACTGAGGCGCGAGCTGGAAAGTTACCTTCTGAAGTTTTACAGGGTCTAAATAAAGGTTTGAATTCTGACAAATTGGATGTATCTGGTTCATGACACTACCTATTTCCACAGAGTTGATTTGTTTTTTAGTTCTGGCATCTATTGTTGTCATTGGTGGTATTGGGGTAGTACTCCTTAGCAATATTGTTTATTCCGCTTTTTTATTAGGGGGAGTTTTTATGGCTATAGCAGGCCTTTATCTTCTACTTAATGCGAGTTTTGTAGCAGCAGCTCAGGTATTGGTTTATGTAGGTGCAGTCAATGTTTTAATTCTTTTTGCGATTATGTTGGTTAATAAACGCGAGGACCTAGCCCCTATCAAAGGTTTGCAAGTCAGAAGGTTTGTCTCAGGACTCGTTTGTTCAGGTATGTTGGCTTTATTGATTAGAGTTGTTGTTAAAACACCCTGGGCGGTGCCTGGTCCAACTGCTATAGGAGAGGAGGCTACTGAAAGAATTGGAGAACACCTCTTTACTGATTATCTATTGCCATTTGAATTGGCCTCTGTTCTTTTGCTGATGGCGATGATTGGTGCAATTGTCTTAGCGAGACGGGATGTATTACTTGAGGATGTTGGTACTGGTGAGCCAGTTGATCAGGCTCTTCTAGAGAAAGTAAAAACGCCTGTCTTGACTGAGAAAACCACTTTATAAATACACTTATTTATTGACTGTTATGCAAGGATTTACAAACGGCCAAATTCCAATAGAAGCATATCTATTGCTAGCAGCTTTCCTTTTTTGTATTGGTATTTGGGGGTTAATTAATAGTCGAAATGCTGTGAGAGTGCTTATGAGTATCGAATTAATGCTTAATGCAGTAAATATAAATCTAATGACATTTTCTTCTTATATAGATGGTGAATTAATTCGAGGACAAGTCTTTGCTGTATTTGTAATTACTGTTGCAGCAGCTGAAGCTGCTGTGGGTTTGGCAATCCTTTTGTCTCTATATAGAAACCGTGTCACTGTTGATATGGAACGCTTCAATCTTTTGAGGTGGTAGGGAGAAAAAAGTAATGCGGCTCGATTTGGTCTGGGTGATCTATCGGGAGGACAGTGTCCTTGCAAAATTAGAGGCCAAAAATTGTATTAAAGAGCTTGAGGCATTAGGTGCCAAGGTAATTCAATCAGTCAGTAGTTCTAACGCTGCCCTTTATAAGGAGCTTTCTGATCTTGATGCTCAGTTGCCTGATTTGGCGGTTGTGCTTGGTGGAGATGGAACTGTTTTAGGAGCAGCGCGCCATCTTTCAGTGCATCATGTACCTATTTTGAGCTTTAATGTTGGAGGGCATCTTGGATTCCTTACCCATGATTCTCGTTTGCTTAAAAAGACAAGCCTTTGGGAAAGATTATTAAAAGACGCTTTTGCCGTAGAACATCGCATGATGCTTGAAGCATCTGTTCATTGGGAAGATAACAACTTATCTAATTTGCAAGTTTTAAATCAGACTCAATTAGAGGCCCCTTCTCAGCTACATCTAGCTCTGAATGATTTTTACATGCGTTCATATCGTGATGAGATTTCACCGACATGCACTCTTGAATTAGAGATTGATGGAGAAGTGGTTGATCAATATCGAGGCGATGGCTTAATTCTTGCTACGCCTACTGGATCTACTGGTTATTCCTTGGCTACAGGAGGGCCAATACTTCATCCTGAGATAGAGGCGATAATTGTTAGTCCGATATCTCCTATGAGCCTTTCTAGTAGATCGGTTGTTGTTCCCCCTTCTTCCAGGCTGATTGTTAGGCCCTTGGGTGGTATCACTAGAAGAGTGAAGCTTTGGAAGGATGGAGTAAGTGTGGCTTTACTTGAGCCAGGTCAGTTTTGTGCTGTGCGTAAGTCAAAAGATGATGCTGTTATGGTTTGGCTAGAAGACAGTCCTTCCTATTACAGAAGCCTTACCCATAAACTTCATTGGGCAGGTAGTTTTATGAAAGATAAAAATCGTCTTTAATTCATCAGATGGGCTTAGAGATTGAAAGACGCTTTTTGGTTTCTTCAGATGAATGGAAGGCTGTTGCCTTTAATGCAAAAAAATTTAGGCAGTGTTACTTAATAGTTTCCTCAGAAGGGATAACTGTTCGAGTCAGAATCTCTGCTGACAAGCAATCTTGGTTGACTCTCAAGGCTCCTGAGAGGGGAATAATTCGTCATGAATTTGAGTATTTAATACCCTTTCGAGATGCACAAGAGATCTGGAAATTATCTAAGCACCGATTGATTAAGACTCGTTACCAATTAGTTAAAGCTGATGGAGACTGGGTAGTTGATTGTTTTGAGGGTGCTAACTCCCCTCTTGTCATAGCAGAAGTTGAGCTTTCTAGGGAAAATTTTCCAATTGATGTCCCAGCCTGGTGTGGGAGGGAGGTTACCGGTGATTCTGGATTTAGTAATGTGGCATTGGCGCAAATTCCATTTTCGCAGTGGCCCTCAAAGCAACAAAATGATTGCTTAAGGGCTAAGTGACGCCACGATCCTTTAGATTCTCTTTATAATTACAATATTCTTTGCTGCTGCTTGTCTGCTCTGAGTTATCAAAGGAGACTCATTTGTTTGGTTTATACGACACTGACGGCATCTTGCGATTTATTGGCGCCGATAAAGAAGCTTGTTTGGCTTATGCAGAATTATTTGAGATGCCTTCTGGTTCATGCTCTTTGATGTCCTTGCCCGAGACAGAATTGCAAGAAGTCAAGAGTCGGAAGAGGGTTCGTCTTGCAATGAACAACAATTAAATCCGTCTCGACAAATTTTCCCATGGTCCATTGCCCAATTGAGAAGAGCAACTCGATTTTTTGAACCAGTTTTTGTAAACATGTTGCTTACATGGTTATCAACTGTTCGTTTGCTGATGGTTAGCTTTTCAGCGATTTCCTGGTTGGTAAGACCATTTGCGACCAGCTCAATAATTTCCATTTCCCTTGCCGAAAGGGACATTTGACCTGGATCAGAGACTTCCCCTGTCGTCATTGCCGTCCCTCTGAGCCCTTTGTATACATCTTAAGCAGACTTGCCGTTCGATAACCCATAGTAAGAAGCTAAATGCAGAAGGGTTTTGATTGCAACGCTTCAGCGGTCTCTTGAGGGAGGAGCCGTAACAATTACTGCGGAAATCATGCCTCCAAGAGGAGCTGATCCAACCAAGTCTCTAGCAATGGCAGAGACTTTGAGGGGTTGCGTACATGCAATTAATGTTACTGATGGTAGTAGGGCGGTCATGAGAATGAGCAGCCTTGCGGTTTGTAGGTTGTTACTTAATGCTGGCTTGGAACCAATTTTGCAGGTCGGTTGTAGAGATAGGAATCGTATTGCTATACAGAGCGATCTGCTTGGTGCGCATGCTTTAGGAATTCGAAATGTGCTTTGTCTTACTGGAGATCCAGTGCGAGTAGGTGATCAGTCCGAAGCGAAACCAGTGAATGATTTTGAATCTGTAAGACTTCTTCAGCAAATCTCCTGTTTTAATCGAGCTGAAGATCCTGTTAAAGGCTTTTTGCCTGACGGCGGAACGAATTTTTTCCCTGGAGCTGCAGCTGATCCTAATTGTAAGAACTTTTCAGGTATCTTCAAACGCTTGGAACGTAAAAAGGCTGCTGGTGCAAAGTTCTTACAAACACAGATGGTTATGGAATCAAATGTCCTTGAAGAATTTTGTTCTCAAGTAGCGAGACCTCTTGCGTTACCAGTTTTAGCAGGTGTGTTTTTATTGAAATCCGCTCGTAATGCAAGATTCATAAACAGGGTTGTTCCTGGGGCTTCTATACCTGATTTTTTGATAGAACGACTTGAAAACGCTTCTGATCCAATTGCAGAAGGTGTTGCTATCGCTTCTGAGCAAGTAGAAAGTTATTTGTCTATTGCACAGGGAGTTCACATTATGGCTGTGAAAGCCGAGAATCTCATCCCTGAGATTCTTTCTAAGGCTGGGGTTAACTAGCAGGAGCAGTTAAGTCAGTTCCCAGAAGTTCTGCCATAGCCTTTTGTTGAGGGGATGGTTCAACGAGATCTTGGCGTCTTGCATCAGTAATTAGCCAATCCAGCGCGGCTTCTTGCAGATCAAAGTGATTGCCATTTTTTCCTACACAATATCTTCCAAAAACAAGCTTTTCGACTAGTTGAACCCCAGCTCCTATTCGCGAATAGTCAAAGATAATTGAGTTGTCGATTGTTGCTCCTTCGCAGATGCAACAACTTGGCCCAATCATTGATGGTCCAATAATTGTTGCTCCATCTTCAATGCGGGTCATTCCTCCAACATATATAGGTCCTTTAACATCTATTTTATCCCAATTCGCAGCTACATTTAGACCTGTATAAATACCAGGCTTTATTTGTTTTCCTGGTATACCAATTTGTCTTACTTCCCCTTGTAGCACACTTCTAATTGCTTTCCAGTAGTCGGGGACTTTCCCAATATCTACCCATTCAAAATCCATTGGTAAGGCATAAAAAGGAGCTTTCATTTCTACCAATTTTGGAAACAAATCAGATCCAATATCAAATGGCTTTTTAGAAGGGATGTGATCAAATATTTCAGGTTCAAAAAGGTATATTCCAGTATTAATTGTGTCGCTACGTGCTTCATCTATAGCAGGTTTTTCTTGGAAATCTTGAACAAGATCATTGTCATCAGTTACGACAACTCCATAACTACTGACTTGATCTTTAGGGACTCTCTTAGTTATTAAGCTTGCCATGGCACCTTTGGCTCTATGACGCTTTACTGCTTCTGTGAGATCAAGATCGATCAGTGCATCACCGCATAAAACTACAAATGTATCATCAAAGAATTTTTGAAAATCTTGGATTTTTTTGAGTCCTCCTGCTGAACCTAAGGCATCTCCTATTAGCTCACCATCTTCAATTCTTCCCTCAAAGCTATATGCAATTTCAACACCAAAACGTTGACCATCTCGGAAATAGTTCTCAATTTCTTCTGCTAGGTGTGAGACATTGACCATCACCTCTGTAAATCCATGTTCCTTAAGGAGTTCCAACAGAAACTCCATAACTGGTTTCTGTAGGATTGGAATCATTGGCTTTGGGATCACGTGAGTGATCGGTTGTACTCTCGTACCCTTTCCGGCCGCCAGAATCATCGCCTTCATAGGCGTTTTTAGGCCTCATCTAGTGAGACAACATAGACGCCCATGCACCCTCGCTTCTATGCGGCAGCCGGCGTGGCAGGTGTCACGTCGGCTGCTTTTAGAGGAAGTTGAGCAAAAGTTCCTGGTGAGAGTATTCGTTTCAGCCTTATAGGTGCAAATAAAGAGCCTTGTTGTTCCAGTTGTATTTGTCCTTGGGAACACAAAAACAAAAGTGCCCAAAACACACCCACTCGATCAGTATCTAAATCTTCTCTAGCCGTTTCTTTCCATTTTTGAACTAAGACCTCAAAGTCTGTCCAATGCATAGCGGATTCCCAGTTTTTTAAGAAAACGCCTAGGGCTGCTGTTGTTTCAGGTAGTTTTTCTCGGTGCGCTAATGCTTTGACTTGAGCAATGGCCTCTCGATCACTAAAACGCTTTTTTTTCTTTCTCCTTCGCTGTTCTAGGTCATCGGATTCAAGTTGTTTTGCAATTGTCTCTAGTTGCTCTATGAGTTCTCCAAGGCTTACAGGACGGCGTAGGGGAGGAGGAGCGACCGGTCGCCTCAATAGGTGTCGCTCTGGCCTTTGTGGCAGTACAAAGCTTGGATCCAGCCATCCTTGTTCAGATAGCTCTGTATCGAAGTATTCGTCCTCTAGTGGTTCTGGAGGAAAAGTTTGAGCTTCTAATACCTCTGCTTTTAATCCAACCAATATTGATGCAGCCAGAAAAGCCTCGCTGCTTTCAGCTAAATCATGTTCAAAGCTTCCACCATGGGGATTGATTTGAGCAGATATCTGTCTTGGGATTTCAATTCTCTGGCGTAATTGATCTAAGAACCCATCAATAACTGCTATGACGTCAACATCCCATGGATCTAGATCCCCTTGTTCCGCGGCATCTTGGAGCAGACGAATAGCAAGCCTGGCTGCAGAGTTCACGCCCTTATCTAGTCCATCTTCCTGCAAGGTTAAAAAAAGCTTTTCTGAAAGTTATCTGCATTAAGAGCAAGTTGCCAGTCAAATGTATTTGGTTGTCGTTGTTTTACCGCAAAATTTCTTGTGAAGAAAATAAAGTATTGAAAATTACTGGTAATACCCCCTTAAAGTCTAGGTGCATTTATAAAAGCAGGTAAAAGATTTTTGGTCCTTATGAGAGGGCTTGCAGGCTTTTGAAGTTGTTCAATTGCTAAGAGATCTCGCTTTACAAGCGCTTCTATTGAGGCGGTATAGCTATCTGTAACAAGTCTTGGATAGAGGCCAATCCCAATAATGGGTACGAGTAGGCAGCCAATTATATATATCTCCCTGGGTTCAGCATCTACAAGATTTGTATTAGATACAAGTTCGGTATTCTCTTTTCCAAAGAAGATTTCTCGAAGCATTGATAGCAAGTAAATCGGTGTAAGAATTACACCTATTGCTGCCAAAGCTGCAATTACAATTCTGAATGTAAGTGTGTAGGTTTCATCTGTTACAAGCCCTGCAAAAACCATTAATTCTGATACAAAACCGCTCATTCCTGGTAGAGCAAGTGAGGCAAGAGAGCAAGCAGTCCAAAGTGCAAACATTATGCGCATTTTTTGGCCTACTCCACCCATCTCTTCAAGTTGAAGAGTATGGGTGCGGTCATAAGTTGCACCTACTAGGAAGAAGAGGCTTGCACCAATTAATCCATGACTAATCATTTGCAGCATCGCACCACTAGTCCCTAGAGCACTGAAGCTTCCTATGCCAATAAGCACAAAGCCCATATGACTTATTGAGCTATATGCAATTTTGCGTTTGAGGTTTCTTTGCGCGAAGGAAGTTAGAGCTGCATAAATGATATTGACCACTCCAAGAATGATCAAAAGAGGAGCAAATTGTGCATGAGCATCAGGTAGAAGTTGCGCATTGAATCTCAAAAGTGCATAGCCACCCATTTTTAACAAGATCCCTGCGAGAAGCATGTGGACTGGAGCTGTTGCTTCTCCATGTGCATCTGGAAGCCAAGTGTGCAATGGAACAACAGGTAATTTCACTCCGAATGCAATTAAAAGTCCTATGTAGCAGAGCAATTGGAAATTAGAACCAAACCCTTTTTCTGCCAGGACAGTGTATTCAAAGCTTGGGGTGCCACCACCGAAGAAACCCATTCCAAGGGCAGCTAATAATATGAATAAGGAACTTCCTGCTGTATAGATAATGAATTTTGTCGCTGCATATTGACGTTTTTTGCCACCCCATATTGCTAGTAAAAGATAAACAGGTATAAGTTCAAGTTCCCACGCAAGGAAAAATAGCAACATATCCTGAACAGCGAAAACTGCTATTTGGCCACCATCCATGGCCAACATTAGAAAAAAGAACAGTTTTGGTTTAAAGGTGACTGGCCAGGCAGCGAGTACTGCTAAAGAAGTTATGAAGCTAGTTAAAAGGATCAAAGGCATAGACAGTCCATCCGCCCCAACTGACCAATTCAGCCCTAGATCAGGAAGCCAACTTATTTTTTCTGACAGTTGGAGACCGTTTACAGTTGGCTCATATCCGCTTTTGTAGGCCCCAACTGTAATTAGGAAGGTGATCAGAGAAACTCCTAGAGCAAACCAGCGAACTTGTTTGCCTTCGCCTTGATCGGGGATAAAAGGTACTAAAAAGGCTCCGACAATAGGGAAGAATATTGAGAGGCTGAGCCATGGGAAATCAGATGTAATCACTTCTGCTATAAGGCCATTGCCAGGTTCAATGGTTGCGTTAAATGCAAATTCCAGCACTTAGAAGGTTTAACCACTTTCTGGAAGTGTAGAAATCCTGGGAGTTCTCGCACCACCTTTATAGGCGTTGACACATAACAGAATGTAGAGATGGAAAGCTTCTTAACCACCAAGAACCCCAAAAAGCAATACCAGAGCAATCACTCCTCCGAATACGATCAATGCATAAAACTGTGCTCTTCCAGTTTCCAAGTACTTCAAGCCTTCACCGCTACCAAGGGTTAGTAGTCCGGTGAGATTCACCACACCATCGACCACTTTAGCGTCAACTTCTAAAACTTCTTTAGCCAGTTTTCTACTTCCTCTTACAAAAATCCTGTGATTTATGTCATCTAAATACCATTTATTTTGTAGGAAAGCATTTACATTTGAAAACCTTTGAACGAAGAGTTTTGTCAGGTTAATCTGCTTACGGTAGTAGGCTAAAAAAGCAATACTTATTCCTATTGAAGAGATTAAAACAGAAGCACCTGCTAATAGTAGAAACTCTCCTAATTGAAAATTGCTTGCCATGTCTAGTGCTTCATTAGCATCTAATAGTGTTCCAAATTTGTTTGACCATGGCATCCCTAGGAAACCAATGAGAATTGAAGGGACAGCAAGCACAGCAAGAGGCAAGGTCATTGGCCATGGTGACTCATGAATCACCCCTGAATGCTCTGATTGATTTGAACCTTCTTCTTCTGTTTCTTCCTCCTCGATTGTCTGTCCTGAAAGACTAAGTAATTCTGTTTGAAGAGCTTTATTATCTCCTCGGAAATCTCCCTCAAATGTAAGAAAATAAAGCCGGAACATATAAAAGGCTGTCATGCCAGCGGTTAGAAAGCCAATAGCCCATAGGAAGGGGAAGGAATTAAATGCTTGACCTAGGATTTCATCTTTGCTCCAGAAGCCTGCTAATGGGGGTATTCCACTAATTGCGATACAACCAATAAGAAAGGTAGATGAGGTTAAGGGCATTTTTTTTCTAAGACCACCCATTAACCTCATATCTTGAGCAAGGATTGGCTCATGGCCTACAACCTCTTCCATCGCATGAATTACGGAACCTGATCCAAGGAAGAGCATGGCTTTAAAGAAGGCATGAGTAACTAGATGGAACATTCCTGCCACGGGAGCGCCACAGCCCATCGCAAGCATCATGTAACCCAATTGAGAAACTGTGCTGTAGGCCAAACCTTTTTTGAGGTCCATTTGTGTTAGCGCTATTGATGCACCAAGAAAGCAGGTGATAGTTCCTATGGTTGCTATGGCAAGTCCAACGCTAGGGAATTGGCTATAAAGAGGGTCTAGTCTGGCTACGAGAAATACCCCTGCTGCAACCATGGTTGCAGCATGAATCAAAGCAGAGATTGGAGTAGGGCCTTCCATTGCATCAGGAAGCCATACATGCAGTGGGAATTGTGCTGACTTTGCCATTGGCCCCATAAATACCAATAGACATAAAGCCAATGCTGCCCAGTGAGGCACTGCCCCTAGCGCAATAGCATTTTCAAGACCATCTGCAATTCCTTGGAAGTCAAAGCTTTTTGTAGCCCAAAAGAGACCAAGAATTCCAAGCAATAGCCCAAAATCACCAACTCTATTTACAACAAAAGCTTTTTGTGCTGCATGAGCAGCACCATCTCTGTCATACCAAAAACCAACTAGTAGGTAAGAACACATTCCTACTAATTCCCAAAAGACATAAACCTCAAGAAGATTGGGACTGACGATGAGCCCAAGCATTGAGCTGCTAAAGAGTGCAAGATAAGTAAAAAATCTTACGTAGCCCTTGTCGTGAGCCATATAGCCATGCGAGTAGATCATCACCAGCAGAGCCACTGTGGTCACAAGTGAGAGCATTACAGCTCCTAAAGGATCAATCACATAGCCCATTGGCAGATTGAAATTGCCCGCACTTGCCCAAATAAAAAGATGTTCAACAACAGGGCCGCCATTGATTTGTTCAGCAAGAACCGCATAACTGAGGATTGCAGAAGCCCCTACACAGCTCAGGAGAGTTATTGCGACAGGTTTTCGGAGATCATTAATTGCTTGATTGAAAGTAATTAAGCCCAGTCCTATAGCTACTGCACCTATTAGAGGAAGTACAGGTATTAACCAGGCAAATTCTGCGGCCGAAGGCATCAGCACTTTTTAGGCTCTTGCGAGTGTAGGCATTTCAGCCCAGTAGTTTGGAAAGGTGTGAAGAGATGAATGTATTGCTGGTTATAGAAATGAAGCGGTGGGACCACCAGATCAAACCAATTGCAATAACAATACCTAGCTGTGCAGGCCTAAGAAATTCTTCTAAAAATAATTTTTGGCGGCCATTCAAAATAGCTAAAAATGGGATTACAGATGTTTTAATTTTTAATTCATCGAATTCGATCCCAAACCTCTTTTTTAATCTTCGGTCCCCATGCCAGATAGCAAAAAGATGGTGGGCAATTAATCCAGCTGAAGTAACCAGCATGAAAGTGCTTCCAATCCAAAGTGTGTGACTCAAGCACCAAAGAATTTGACCAATTGCTTGAGGGTGCCTGCTGATTCGAATAATTCCGGTTGTGTAGAGCCTTACTTCAGGTTTAAGTAAAGCTGGGATTTCTAAAAGATTGTATGTGGCTGGATAGAGAAACAGGAAACTAATAGCAGTAAAGATCCATACAGCACTTTGTATGCCAGGTAGTCCTTGTACATTCCAGAGCCGTATACCGTCATAACGGTGTGCCAGGAAATACCCAATGAGTAAGACTGCAGAGGGAATGCTTGCACTGGCAAAAATCAAGCGCCATGCTCTGGCTCCAATTTTTGCCTCAACATTGGAACGAATAGCAGCCCCCCCACTATGAATTATGGCGAAGCCAAGAATTAGTAGCAGCATTACACCACTGCTGTGGTGTATTTGGTTTGCAGAGAGTTGTAGCAATTGCTCGTGAAAATTGTTAGGTGTTTTCGGGATTAATAGATTCCCACGTAGAGTTTTTTCTATTGTTGCTGCCATTTAGGCAGCTGTCATGGCCGAACTGCCTTTTACTCTCGATCAGCTTCGAATCCTACGAGCCATAGAGCGCGAAGGCAGCTTTAAGAAAGCTGCCGACAGTCTTTATGTAACTCAGCCTGCGGTTAGCCTGCAGATTCAGAATCTGGAGAAACAACTTGAGGTCGTACTCTTTGATAGGGGAGGGCGCAGGGCCCAGCTAACCGAGGCTGGTAAGGTTCTTTTGACTTATTGCGAAAGAATCCTTAGTCAATGTCAAGAGGCCTGTAGGGCGATAGAAGACCTTCATGAGCTTAAGGGTGGCTCTTTGGTAGTTGGAGCAAGCCAGACGACAGGGACATATCTCATGCCAAGAATGATTGGTTTGTTTAGGCAGAAATACCCAGATGTTTCTGTTCAGTTGCAAGTGCACAGCACACGTAGAACTGGCTGGAGTGTGGCTAATGGCCAAATTGATCTTGCGATTATTGGCGGTGAGCTGCCTGCAGAATTGAATGAATTACTTAAAGTTGTTCCTTATGCAAGTGACGAAGTGGCGCTTGTTTTGCCCAAAAAACATCCTTTGGCAAGGCTTAATGAATTAACTAAAGAGGATCTTTATAGATTGGGTTTTGTAAGTCTTGATACACAATCTACAACTAGAAAAATGGTTGATCAATTACTTCAAGAATCAGGTTTAGATGTACAGAGATTGAGGATAGAAATGGAACTAAATTCGCTTGAAGCAATTAAGAATGCTGTCCAAGCTGGATTAGGAGCAGCATTTCTTCCTGTGGTTTCTATTGAGCGTGAGCTGAATGCAGGTACTGTTCATAGGCCCGTTATTGCTGACCTCCAAGTCTCACGTCAGCTGAAACTGATAACTCATCCTGCTAGGTATTGTTCACGAGCTGCTGAGGCTTTTAGAGAAGATGTCTTGCCAGTTTTTGCTAGCACGGATAGTCCTCTTAGAAAGACCAAAGGTTATTCTAATGATCTAAGTGAGCTCACTTAGATCATTAGAATTGCACAGCCTCTTGATTGACTCCTGAGGCGTCTTCGGCAGGTCCTTTGATAATAAATTTGTTTTCATTGATATCTGCTTGATATACACATCGCACAACGGGGTTGTCTCTAATTGAGCCGATGTAGGCAAAGGTATTCATTCTTTGCTTACATTCTCTAACGTCTTCATTAGTAATTGCTCCTTGTTTTTGTAGGACTGTCCAGTTTTCTCTTCGTATAACGCAACCAGGCTGGAGAGCCGGTTGTGTTACGAAACTGGTTGATGGATTGAGTGTTGTATACATCTCTACATCTATTACAAATGCACTGGCTCCCCATTGTCTGCAAAACTCTGGATCAGGGACTGCCATATCAAGTTGTTGTTGGCTAGCAATATTGCCTTGTCCGCCTTGTGTTGTGCTTGTAATTGCACTTCCTATACCAATCCCCACCACAAGAACTCCTGCTATGACGGCAACTGTGCCGGTATTCATTTTGAATCCACCACCGCCTTGCCCACCACCAAATGAAGAGGAAGAGCGAGATTTATTTCCCTGGCCATAATTAGGGCCAAATTCTCCTCTAGCTCCTCTATATCTACTTTCATCACGCCTTCTTCCACTGCTTCCCAATGCTCTTCTGGATCGATTGTTGTTGTAAGGAGATCTAGTCACAGGAGATCACTAGCTCTAGGTAGCCCCATGGAATAGTTGAGGACTCGACAATCAGGGTTATAGCTCAAAAGACCTTCTTGTAGTAGTTGGCGAATAGTACCTTCTAGATCTGATCCAATGCGTCTCAGGTTGTATTCGCTCAGTTCGCGCCCTTCATTTTCCTGAACTAATTCATTGAAGCGATGCTGCACTTTGTTAATAACTTCCTCTGTCCAAATAAACTCGTTATCAGGATCGAGATCTAGGGTTAGACGAGTTGGATCAGGTACAAGCCTGCCCTCTTCAACCCTTGCGGTGAAAAGCCTGATATGGCGTGTAGTGCATTTAAGTTGTGTCTCAGTCATAGTGGTAAAGACTGGTTAAATAACCGGACCTCTCGTTGACTTTATAGAACTCTAGGAAGCCAAAGAGGCTCTGCTCCTTTTAATCTTGTCATTCACCTTATTTTTTGAGCATGAGGGTTGTAGTAGCAGGTGCCGGTCTAGCAGGCCTCTCTTGTGCCAAATATCTTTCTGATGCTGGCCACACTCCAATTGTTTTTGAAGCTAGAGATGTGCTGGGTGGCAAAGTTGCGGCTTGGAAAGATGAGGATGGAGATTGGTATGAGACAGGTTTGCATATATTTTTTGGAGCATATCCCAATATGCTTCAGCTTTTTGGCGAGTTGGGGATTGAAGAAAGACTTCAGTGGAAAAGTCATTCAATGATTTTTAATCAGCCTGAAGAACCGGGAACATATAGCCGTTTTGATTTTCCAGATCTACCGGCTCCATTGAATGGCGTAGCAGCAATACTGGGGAATAACGATATGCTCAGTTGGCCGGAAAAAATAGCTTTTGGTCTTGGTTTGGTACCTGCCATGTTGAGGGGGCAAGAGTATGTAGAAGAGTGCGATAAGTTGTCTTGGACTGATTGGTTGAGATTGCACAATATTCCTGAAAGAGTTAATGAAGAAGTCTTCATTGCGATGAGTAAGGCCCTTAATTTTATTGGTCCCGATGAAATCTCTTCTACTGTTTTACTCACGGCATTAAATAGGTTTCTCCAAGAAAAAAATGGGTCAAAAATGGCATTTTTAGACGGAGCACCACCTGAGAGATTATGTGAACCAATTGTTAATCATATTCAGGCTCATGGTGGCGAGGTTTATTTGAATAGAGCACTTAAAGAAATTGTTCTGAAAGATGATGGAAGTGTTGATGGTTTCCGAATATCGAAGCCTGATAAGCAAGGTAGTGAAATGGTTCAAGCTGATGCATATGTAAGTGCTCTCCCTGTTGATCCCTTTAAGTTACTTTTACCCAAGCAATGGAAGGATCTTGAGATTTTTCAAAAGCTCGATGGATTAAGGGGTGTTCCAGTTATTAATATCCACCTATGGTTTGATCGGAAAATGACAGATATAGATCATTTGTTGTTTAGTAGATCTAAATTATTGAGTGTTTATGCAGACATGAGTATTACTTGTAAAGAGTATGCCGACCCTGACAAATCAATGCTTGAGTTGGTCTTTGCCCCTGCAAAGGATTGGATTGGTAGAAGTGATGAAGATATTATTATGGCCACAATGGAAGAGCTTAAGAATCTTTTTCCTATGCACCTGACAGGGGAAAATAAGGCAAGCCTGAGAAAATATAAAGTAGTAAAAACGCCTTTGTCTGTTTATAAAGCTGTCCCAGGATGTCAGGATTATCGACCAAGTCAGAGCACACCTATACCCAATTTCTTTTTGGCTGGTGATTACACAATGCAGCGTTACTTAGCCTCGATGGAAGGGGCAGTTCTTAGTGGAAAGCTTTGTGCTGCTGAAGTTAATCTTAGTCATGAGAAGGTTTGATAAAAAATGAATATTTTATCTTTTAAAGCCGCTATATCTGAGAGATGACTCTTTCAGGCTCTAAATCAAGATCTCTTAGTGATAAGACTTCTGTTCAATTGGAAGAAGCTTATGAGCTTTGTAGAAAGGAAACTGCCAAATGGGCCAAAACTTTTTATTTAGGTACCTTATTGCTTCCTCCAGTTAAAAGGAGAGCTATATGGGCTATTTATGTTTGGTGTAGGAGGACGGATGAGTTGATGGACAGTCCAGAGGCAATGAAGCTTTCTAATGAAAAACTGTCGACTCGTTTAGAACTTTGGGAGCAACGTACTAGAGATATTTTCAAGGGCAAAATACATAATGATTTTGATGCAGTAATGGTCGATATGTTGGATAAGTTTCCAATGAATATACAACCTTATTTGGATATGATTGAAGGTCAACGGATGGATTTAAACTTACATCGTTATGCAACATTTGAGGATCTTAAGCTTTATTGCTACAGGGTTGCAGGAACAGTTGGCTTGATGACGCAGGGTGTGATGGGTTTGGATCCTGCTTATACATCGGCACCATGGAGCTCTGATCCTGATACCTCTGATGCAGCAGTTGCCTTGGGTATCGCTAATCAATTGACAAACATTCTTCGAGATGTTGGCGAGGATCGAGGTCGTGGAAGAATTTATATCCCTCAAGAAGATTTAATTCGATTTGATTATTCAGAAGAAGATCTTATGGAAGGAAAATTAAATAATAATTGGAGATCTTTGATGGCATTTCAGCTTCAGAGAGCAAGAGAATGGTTTGCACTTTCTGAATCAGGGGTTAGATGGCTTTCAGGTGATGCTCGATGGCCAGTTTGGACTTCCCTAAGGCTTTACAGGGGAATTCTAGATTCAATTGAGAGACTGGATTATGATGTATTTAATAATCGAGCTTATGTAAGTCAGTGGGTTAAACTTTTAAATCTACCAATCGCCTACGTAATTTCTCAATCACGCTGATAAAGTAATATTTCTATGAACAACTATACTGAAGTTTTTAATTATTAAACAGCGGTTTTTTGATTATCAAGCAACTCTTTTAATTTGGACAATTCTCCGGCCCAGCGTGGATCAGGTGCTTCAGAGTTCGGTGCGTCACTATGTACAACTTTTTTAGTTCCTTTGCGATTAGCGCCTTGGTGATTGTTGTTGGAGTTTTGGCCGCCTCGGCGTGAATTACCATTATTAGAATCACGTCGTTCTGAACGTTCAACTCTGAGATTATTGCCATTAAATTCACGACCATTAAGTTGCTCTATTAATGCGTTTGCAACTTTCTTGTCGTCAATGTTGGCAAACCCAAAGCCTCTACAGTGGCCTGTTTCTTTGTCCAGCACAGCTTTGAAACGAATGCCTTCCGAGACGCTTGCCAGCAAGGCTTCTAGCTCTTTGTTGTCGAAGTTTTGCGGCAAGTTGCCGATGTAGAGGCGAACACTCATGAAAAAGCAGGAGGTAGAACAGAATTTAGGATCAAATTGATCAGCATGTTGTATTCATGTGCAATTAGTTAATCACAGTAAGGTCTGTTTGTGTTCCCACCAGTAACGTGCCCAACGAATTGCATCCTCCTGATTTTCTAATCTTCCAAATGCATTTTCAAGATTTAGCCTGCTAATTAACTCGCCCAAGAGGGGCCCCTGAGGCACTCCAATACAGTCCTGAAGCGTATTTCCGTCGATAGGGGAAGATGGATGAAAGAGGGGATCTTGTTGGTTTCGCCAGCGCTCTAACCATCTTGTTTGTTCCGTTAGAGAAAATTCAATTATTAAGGCGGGAAGGTCTTTTTCTAATTCTTGATGAAGTTTGAGACGCTCTTTTTCATTGAGGCTTTTAAAAGCATTACCTTTGTTTTTTTGCTTCCAATAACGTAGTTTCTTGCAACGTTCCTGCTGCCTCTTGCTGAAGCGAAGTTCTTGAAGACCTTTGTCGCTTAAAATGTTGGTTAAGCGTGCCAGTGGCAAGGCTATTTTCCTTTCATGCTCGCTAAAGGTTTTGGTGCGTTCGTTGTAGAAGTCTTTTTTATTAATATTTCTAGTAGTTTCTTGCCAATGCTCGAGTAGTTCAAGCTCTTGAATTAAGGGCAGGATTTTGTCAGCATATTTTCCATGGACCATTTTTTCAATTTCAGCACAAATTCTTTCTGGGGCAGCTTGCTTTAGAAGCTTATTATTTTTATGTATCCATTCCTTTGTTTGTTTATCGAGGGTGAGGTTATGTTCTGCCATTAGCCGTAATCCCCGAATTAAACGTAAAGGATCCAGCAGAAGATTTTTTTCATTTATTGCTACTAGGGTATTTCCCAATAGATCTTTTAACCCACCAGTTGGATCTATTAGTTTTGGTTGTTCATGAAGAGTAAGTGCAATAGCATTGATTCTGAAATCCCTTCTATAAAGATCATCCTCAAGGTTGTTACCAATTTGAGAGGCAAGATCTATGCTCCAGCCTTTAATTATTACTCTGGCAATATCTCTTGTACTATCTAAAATAATAAAGTTGCCTTCTTGTTTTTTTGCAAGTTCTTTAGCGAGTTCGGTAGCTTGTTTTGGAATAATTAGATCTAGGTCTGGTTTAATATTCAACTTTCCGAGGAGGCCATCTCTAACAGTACCTCCAACTAACACTGTTTCATTAGGTAGATCTTTGAGTGGAACTGGCCATCTATCCGGATTGATTCGTTTGAAGAGTTTTTGCGCGAGAATATTTTGATCACCTTTAGGAATGCTCTGGCTATGAAGAGGTTTAGACATGTGCATTTGCATTGACTGTCGCTGGGTTGACCGTTGTCATGCCTATCACGCAGTGGAAAGACAGCATGGAGTGGATCATCTCACTGAGAGCCCGGATATAGAGCCTGTAGATCCATATATCCATGTAAGTGTGATGGAGGATCTAGCTGATGGTCTTATTGGTGTGGAATGGGATGTGCGTTCTTGTGGCAGTTTTATTGAAGATTCTGGTAAATGGCAACGGTTACGACCAGGTGAGGAGATACCTCAATGAAAGAAGGCCTAAAAGATCCCTTGCTTGACCACAAAGGCCAAATTTTATTGGCCTTGCATAGCACCTCAGAAACCTTTGGAGTTGCTTGTATGGATCTTCGTGCTTCTCACCGGAAAATAAAAAAGGGACTCTTTCCTTTAGGGCGGGAACTTTCCAATAGTTTGTTGAGCTGTGTCAATGAGATTTGTCCCTTTGAGCAATGGAAGCAAATAGTTAGACTTTCTGTAGCTATAGGTCCAGGTGGATTTACTGGTACACGTCTAAGTGTTGTGTTGGCAAGAACTTTAGCTCAGCAAATTCCTTGTCCTTTAGACGGGATCAGTAGTTTTTCTTTGATGGCTTTGCGCCTTTTCTCTCATCTTGATCAACAGCAAATTAATCAGCCTTTTTGGATTTTTCAGGAGCTAAAGAGAAGGGGTGTTGTGGCAGGTCGCTATCAATTAAAAAGTAACTTGAAAACAAACTCTTTGCAGAGGGCTATTGAGCTACAGGCTCCTAAGTTATATTCTAGTGATTTTGACTTGAGTCCTGCAATTTGTGGGGTTGAGGATGTTGAGGCAGATGTTGAGAATCTTTTAAAGCATTCTTTAGAGGCTTATTTGAATAATGAGGTCGCAAATTGGATGGATGTTGTCCCAATTTATCCAACTTCTCCAGTAGAGAATTTGTAATGGTACGTTTTTTTATTAGATCGTTGATTTTTTTTGGTTTGTGTTTGGGTTTGTTAGAAATTAGCTTGTTTCGTTTGTATAAAATGGCAATATTTAATACTGATTCGCCTCAGTTGATAATAGTTCTCGGTGGAGATGTTGATAGAGAACATGTTGGCGTTCGTCTTGCAAAGCAATTGAGCTTACCGTTAGTTGTTACTGGCGGTAGTAATCCAGAATATGCGAATTGGTTGATTCAAAACTCAGGAATATCTAGAGATAACATAAGGTTTGATTATCAAGCCAAAGATACGTTTGGAAATTTTACCTCTTTAGTTGATGAACTTTCAATAGAAGGTATCAGGCATGTATTATTAATTACAAGTCAAGATCATATAGAACGTGCAATGGCAGTTGGCTGGGTGATTGCTGGAAGTAGAGGAATTCATCTGACAGGATTTTCTGTTCCTTGTGTACCTTTTTGCCAGGAAGAGAAATTGCGAAAGAAATGGTTTGATGTAATAAGATCTTTTGTTTGGGTTTTCACTGGTAAAGACGTGAAGATTATTTTAGGACTAAAATGGCCAAGTTTATTCTCAGAAGTTTGAATTAATTATTTATTAAATTCATATCTAAAAGTGAGTTGATTATACTTTTAAGTCTTGATGTAGTGGCTTCAAGATCTGGTTTCCGTTTTGTGATAGGTGCTTCAATTGGTTGACCAATTCTTATATGAACTGGTATTAGCCTTGGTAAAAAGTGCCCTTTTGCTAGCACTCTATGGGAGTTAATTATAGCCACTGGTAGTAAAGGTGATTTGCTCCGAGCTGCTATGAAAGCTGCGCCTGATAAAGGTTCATTTATTCGCCCGTTTATTTGTCTTTTGCCATCAAGAAATATGCCAGTTGCCCAACCCTCTGAAAGCATCTTGCTGGCCATTCGGATCGCATCACGGTCGCTTCCTCCTCTTTTGACGGGATAAGCACCACACGCTCTAATGATCTTTCCTAAAATAGGGACTTTAAAAAGCTCTTCCTTTGCCATAAATGCGACAGGACGTCCTAAAACATGACCAAGGATTGGTGGATCTAGATGTGATCCATGATTTGCCACAACAACTAAGGGGCCTTCTTTAGGGACATTTTCAAGTCCTGAGACTGTACCTCTAAACAATCCCCGAAAAATTGGACAAACCAATAAATAACTAATTACCAGGTATGTAATACTTGGCTTAGGTTTTTTGATTACTTCGTAGGAATCAATAATAGTTAATTTGTGGCTCTTCAATGTTTAATGCCCTAAGTCTTGCGCATTTGAGATTCGAGTTGATGTGACTTCTTTCATTGAGCGCTTTGCTAGGCCACTCAATACATTTCCAGGACCAATTTCTACTAACGTATTTATATTTTCTTTGACCATTATTTCCATAGTTTCTCTCCATCGAACCCCATTTGTCATTTGAGATTTTAATTTATCTTTAAGCAAAGCGCCATCACTACATGGCCTTGGGTCAGAATTGCTTAGAAGAGGAATCTTGGCATTTTTGAAAACGACTTTGTCCAGTTCTTTTGCAAAGTTTGTCGCAGCATTTTGCATGAAAGGTGAATGAAATGCCCCTGAAACAGAAAGTGGGATTTTTCTTTTGCAGGTCAGTTGTTCGCTAACAATACTTACAGCTTCTGGGACCCCTGATAGAACAACTTGCGATTCATTGTTGTCGTTAGCAATTACGACCCCATCAGTTTGATTTACTAGTTCTTCCAGTTGTTTGCGATCAAAACCTAAAACAGCAGTCATAGCACCTCCTCCTTCTGAGGCCATTAGTTCTGATCTTCGGTGCAGTAGTTCTAGAGCAGTTTCTGCATTAAAGACTTCTGATGCATAGAGCGCTACAAATTCTCCCAAGCTATGCCCTGCTATCAAGGAAGCTTTTCGACCTTGCCGCAACATATCGTCTACAAGGATAGATTCAACGACAAATAGAGCTGGCTGAGTGTTTCTAGTGTCATTGAGATTTGTGAGATGATTTTCACACTCATCTCTCCCTTGACAAATTGCTAATAAGTCTCTGCCGATGATTTTTGAGGCTAGTTCGAATCTTTCAAGTGCTCCTTCCAGGCTAAGAACCTGGTCGGCCATCCCAATTTTTTGTGATCCCTGTCCAGGAAACACCCAAGCAATAGTCATTGAATGAAATTAGAGACCTTTGAAGACTAGGAGGGACCTTGCCAACGAAGCAAAGCTGCTCCCCAGCTCAGGCCAGCGCCAAAACCACTTGTAGCAATTAAGTCACCAGGTTGTATTCGGCTGTCTCGAACGGCTTCATCAAGCATTAATGGGATAGTTGCTGCAGAAGTATTGCCATATTTTGAAAGATTACTGAGTACTTTCTCATGAGGAATTGAGAAACGATCTGCAACGGAATCGAGAATCCTTTGGTTTGCTTGATGTAGTAGCAGCCAATTAAGTGAATCAGCTTCAATTTGTGCTGTTTTCAAGAGAGAGGCCAATATTAAAGGTACTTCTTTTACTGCAAACTTATAAACTTCCTGCCCATTCATTTGTATAGGTTGATAGCTTCCTTTTTGATAAGTTTTCTCTTTTAGTAATGGTAAATGTTCTGAAAATTGTCTCAAATTAAGACAACTTCTTCTTTGCCCATCAGACTTCATCTTGAACGCTAATAACCCATTTTTTTCAGCAGTTGTTTTTTCTATAGCAACTGCTCCTGCGCCATCCCCGAATAAGATGCAGCTCCTCCTATCATCCCAGTCAATGCAACTACTTAGTTGGTCTCCGCCTATAACAATTGCGCGTTTCATTTCACCATTTTTTAGGAATTGAGCTGCGGTTATTAAGGCAAATAGAAAACCACTGCAAGCTGCTGTTAGGTCAAATGAAACGGCATTGTTTGCCCCAAGGCTTGCTTGGATTTCTGGTCCTGTGCCGAACAAATCATCTGGCGTTGAGGTCGCCAGGATGATCAAGTCAATACTTGAAGGGTCCCACCCAGCCATTTCCAATGCTTTTGAGCCAGCCTTGCTGCAAAGACCAGTCAGTGTTTCATTTTTGCTAATTATTCGACGTGTTTCGATGCCAGTTCTTTCTCTTATCCAAGAGTCGTTAGTTTCGACTCGAAGGCCTAATTCCTCATTGCTAAGAGTTTGAGAAGGTACAGCACTTCCTGAGCCAACCAAAGCTATTCCAGACAAGTTTTCAGGGGTTTCGAGCAAGGATTAATTAATTTCAGATGGTTTAAGTAAAGAGGTTAGACCTTCTTAGTTTGAGGTTGTACCGAATTGGCTTGTTGTAGTTCAGCTAAATCATCCATTACCCCGTGACTGGCCGCTGAGTGAGCTAGTCGAAGGGCACTTACAACAGATAAAGCTTTACTACTCCCATGGCCTATGACGCAGATACCATTGACCCCCAAAAGCAGCGCTCCTCCATGCTCTGCATGATCTAACCTTTTTTTAATTCGCTTTAAGTTGCTACGAAGGAAAGCAGAACCAACTTTTCCTCTTCTACCTCTGGGGAGCTCAGCACGAAGTACATCTAAAAGCACACTCCCAACAGACTCTAAAAATTTAAGAAGAACATTACCTGTAAATCCGTCACAAACCACAACATCGAATTCTCCTGAGAGTACATCTCTACCTTCACAGTTGCCTGCAAAATTGAGTCGAGTTTCTTGACTGAGTATTTCATGAGTGCGAAGAGATAGATCGTTCCCTTTGCAGTCTTCTTCTCCAATATTGAGTAATCCGACTCTTGGGTGAGTGGTTTGGAGAACATCTCTTGAGTAGATGTTCCCAAGCAGGGCGAATTGATGCAGGTAAGTTGGTTTGCAATCCATGTTTGCGCCTACGTCAAGCACTAGAACTGGCTGTCCAGGGTCTTTTGTTGGAAATAGGGCACCTATAGCAGGTCTATCGATTCCATTAAGGCGGCCCAGTCGAAATATTGCTGATGCCATTAATGCTCCTGAGTTTCCAGCTGAGTACATGGCAGTGGCTAGTCCTTTTTTGACTAGTTCCATTGCCAGATTGATGCTTGCATCGCGCTTACGTCTTACAGCAGTTGCTTCTTCATTCATTCCAACTGATGGACCGCTAGCAACTATTTCCAAGCACCCTGATTGTTTTGCGTCATCCAGGATCTCTTTTAGGTCCAATTCTTTTGATGCTTTTTCAATTTGTTCTAGTTCTCCAACGAATTTTATTCTTATTGGTAGACGCTTAAGAGCCTCAAGACAACCTTCAAGGATAGGACCTGGCGCATTATCTCCACCCATTCCATCGACAGCAATCCAAAGTCGCTCTTCATTAGTTAGTTCTTTTTTTTCAACATCACTTTCGGAAATTTGAAGTCTTCGTAGAGGATCAAAGACAAGAGGCTGCAAAATGGTTCCAGCCATTGATCCAGCATTTGTGACAACTGAGCTGGCGCTGGAAACCACTGTCCCTGCGACTGTTCCAGCGGCAGATGCTGAATTTGTAGCGGTATCAACAATTGTTGTTACTGCCGCGTTTCTCCTATACCAAATAACCAACCGCCTTATTGCACGCGGTCGGTTGGCCTTTACCCTTGATTCGGGGGCAAGATTCGTATCAGGGTCCTTCGGTAGCAACGGAGTCGACAATGCGTTGGAATAAGTAGCCTGTTCCTCTGGCGGTAAGAATAAGTTCAGGATTTGCTGGATCGTCTTCCAGCTTTGACCTCAGTCTAGAAATATGGACGTCCACAACGCGAGTGTCTACATGACGCTCAGGGGTGTAACCCCAGACCTCCTTCAGGATTTCTCCACGGCTGAAGGGTTCTCCTGATCGACTAACCAATAGCTCAAGGAGACTAAACTCCATTCCAGTTAGGCGAATACGTTCATCTGCTCGAAAAACTTGTCGCTTGTTGGTATCAATTCTTAAATTGGTGACTTGGATAACACCTGAGTTTGGTATGCCTGCAATACCTTCTTTATCGACTCTTCGGAGTACACATCTGATTCTTGCTTCCAATTCTTTGGGACTGAATGGTTTCACCACATAGTCATCTGCACCAAGCTCTAGCCCTGTGATTTTGTCCGCGACGTCCCCAAGGGCTGTCAACATCACAATTGGGACATCTGAGTCCTTCCTGAGCTCTTGAATGACTCCATAGCCATCTAGTTTCGGCATCATCACGTCCAGAACTACAAGGTCTGGCTCGTTATTTCGAAAGAGGTCGATAGCTTCTTTGCCGTCACAGGCTGTGACTACCTGATATCCAATCATCGACAGGCGAGTTTCGAGAATTCTTCGAATACTCGCCTCATCATCGACCACGAGAATCGTTTCTTTTGATGGACTTGAGACCGTCAAAACTTTCTTTAGCGTGTGTGAGATTGGATCCTAGATAAATACCCCTTCGCACTTTCGCGGGGGGAGGATCTACTCAACTTTAACTTTTTACATAATTGACGTGGGGAAAACGGCATCTTTTTTTGTTTGTCAGAGCTGCGGAGCTCAAACAAAGCAATTCTTTGGACGTTGCTCAAGTTGTGGAGATTGGAACTCATTGATTGAGCAGAAGGTTCCAAAAGGTGACGGTCGACAGAGTCGTAAAAGTATTCATCTTCCCAAGGATCCATCGAATTTGAGATCTGTCCCAATAGCGTCCTTGAGTGAAAAATTGGTCATGAGATTAGCTAGCGGTTATAGGGAACTGGATCGAGTTTTGGGAAGTGGTTTGGTCCCAGGGTCACTGATATTGCTCGGGGGTGATCCTGGGATTGGCAAGAGCACTTTGTTACTTCAAAGTGCTACAGCTATGTCGCTGAGTAGGTCTGTGCTTTACGTCAGTGCTGAGGAATCTGCTCAACAGGTAAAACTTCGTTGGAGTCGGCTCCAATCGACTGAATCAAATTTGCATCTTCTAGCTGAGACTGATTTAGAAACTGTTCTTCAGGAATTAGAAGTATTGAGACCTGAGGTTGCAATTGTCGATAGTATCCAGGCATTACATGATTCAGCACTTTCTAGTGCACCAGGCTCAGTAGCCCAGGTAAGAGAATGTGCTGCTGCCCTGCAGCGAATGGCTAAGGAGCAATCTATTGCTTTGATTTTGGTAGGCCATGTTACTAAAGAAGGGATGCTCGCAGGCCCAAAGGTCTTAGAACATTTAGTAGATGCAGTTTTAACTTTTGAGGGGGATAGGTTCGCTAGTCATCGACTTTTGCGTGCGGTTAAAAATCGTTTTGGGGCGACTAATGAATTGGGCGTTTTTGAAATGCATGGAAGTGGCCTTGTTGAGGTCAGTAATCCAAGCAAGTTATTTTTGAGCGGAGCTTCAGCTGTTGGAGTGGCGACAATCGTTGCTTGTGAAGGAACTAGATCGCTTCTTGTTGATGTTCAGGCATTAGTTAGTTCTACGAGTTACCCCAGTCCAAGACGGACCGCTACAGGTGTAGGAACGAATCGCTTGCATCAGATTCTGGCTGTTTTAGAAAAGCATATGGGATTTCCTTTGTCTCGTTATGATTGCTATTTGGCGGTAGCAGGTGGTTTGGATGTCGAGGAACCTGCATCAGACCTGGGTATTGCAGCTTCAATTGTTTCTAGTTTTAAAGATATAATCTTGCCTTCTGGCATGGTTTTTATTGGTGAATTGGGCCTTGGAGGACAGTTGAGATCAGTGGGTCAAATTTCACAGAGGCTTCAAGAAGCAGAAAGATTAGGATTTAATACTGCTGTTGTACCCAAAGCTAGTGGCTTGGAGTTAATTGATACTTCTAAAGAAATGAAGTTGCTTAAGGCAGATACTATCAATGAGGCTATCCTTATGGCATTGGGTGTGTAAGTATACAGTTTGTTTTAAATAGATTTTTTATTTTAGAAGTACACATCTATATTGCTTCTCCCACTTGTTTTGAGCCAGTTTTCAATATCTAAATAGCCACCTGGATAAAGCTTAACCGCTTTTGTCCATACTTCCGTTGCTTGATCAAACCAACGGTCTGCCTCATCTTTTTCCCCAGCTTGTTCTGCAAGTCTTCCTCGTTTTTCATAAATTAAACCCATATTTTTGAGACATGAAGGTTGCTTAGGATTCTCCTCTAAAGCTAGATGGTAAATTTCAATTGCCTTTT
Organism: Prochlorococcus sp. AG-363-P19; assembly: GCA_003280055.1. Lineage (GTDB taxonomy): Bacteria > Cyanobacteriota > Cyanobacteriia > PCC-6307 > Cyanobiaceae > AG-363-P08. Next base: position 7,703 of record QCGG01000002.1, on the reverse strand, counting down.
CTTCATCTCCGTTGCTCATGTAGATGATCGCCATGTTTTTGAGTGTTTCCCCTCGATCTACTGCATTTTCTTCTAGCTTGAGGCTTTCTTCATAGCATTCAAGTGCTTCTGAATAGTCACCACAGTCTTGAGCAGAAAGACCTTCTCGGTAGTAGATATAAGCTTTCTTTTCTTGTTCTGCGATTGGCATGACCTTCACTATTAACTCAGCCATTACGGTGAAGGCTTTGTCAATGAAATTGTCTTTCTTTTGACTAAGGGGCACTTTTTGCTTAAGGAAATAGGTATTAAACAACCATTTTGACCGAAATTACTGCTTTTTGCTTATTGAAATTGCTTTTTTCGGTTTGGAATGAATTAATTGTTCTTTAATCGGAAGGTTCTTATTAACGTGTATATAGCCTTCGATGACTAGTGAACTCCCCAGACAACCTTCCTTTGCAAGAAATCATATTGCTCGATGTTCAGGGCATGAAATGTGCTGGTTGTGTGCGATCTGTGGAGGCCATTTTGCTTGGACAGGAGGGCGTTTTAAGTGCGAGTGTGAATTTGGTTTCTAGAACTGCATACTTAGAGTTAAAGGATCCAGATAAGCCACTTGATCAGATTTTTAGGGCATTAGCGCAGAGAGGTTTCCCGGCGCAGTTAAGAGATCAGAATCCGTTAGAAAAACTGCAAGATTCGCAGGCTGATTCTGCTATCGAATTATGGCGGCAGTGGAAACGGATGATATTTGCTTTGTTGTTATTGCTTCTTTCTGGTTTAGGCCATCTTGCTGAAGGGGGTTTTGTAGAGATTGGGTTGATAGGCACTTTGCCTTTCCATGCTGCATTAGCTACTTTTGCGCTTTTAGGACCTGGTCGAAAGATTTTGCAAGGGGGACTATCTGCAGCTTTAGCTGCATCACCGACGATGGATACTTTGGTTGGGCTTGGTGTTTCAAGTGCCTATATAGCAAGTTTGGTTGCACTTGTTTGGCCCCAGGTCGGTTGGCCGTGTTTTTTTAATGAGCCAGTGATGCTGCTTGGTTTTGTTTTATTGGGACGCTTTATGGAAGAGCGTGCTCGTTTTCGAACGGGACGAGCCTTGAAGCAATTAGCAGAATTACAACCTGATAATGCAAGGCTTGTGATGGGGAATGGTCGGATTAAGGAAGTTCGTGTCGGCTCTCTGCGCGTTGGGGACAAAGTTCAATTACTAGCTGGGGATCGTATTCCTGTTGATGGCGTCGTCGAGGAGGGTTCTTCCGCTGTAGATATCTCGAGCCTCACTGGAGAACCTTTGCCGTTAGAGGCCTCCCCAGGGACAGAACTTTCATCTGGGAGTTTGAATCTTGAGTCGACTCTTGTACTGAGGGTGAAACTTGTGGGGGCTCAGACAGCATTAGCACGCATAATTGCTTTGGTAGAGAGAGCACAAGCGAGGAAAGCACCTATTCAGGGTTTAGCTGATCGAATCGCAGGTCGTTTTTGCTATGGAGTTGTATTACTTGCCATAGGAACATTTTTCTTTTGGTGGTTAATTGGTACAAGACTCTGGCCTCATGTTTTACATGCTTCAGGTCAAGGTCTTTTACATGGTCATAGTTTGCATTCTTCTTTAGGTAGTGGAGCTGAGACGCCATTAGGGTTGGCTTTGCAATTGGCTATTGCAGTACTTGTAGTTGCTTGTCCCTGCGCGCTGGGACTTGCAACTCCTACGGTAATTACTGTTTCATCTGGTCAGGCAGCGCGTAAGGGTTGGTTATTTCGTGGAGGGGATGTAATCGAAATGGCAGCCTCATTAAAACAAGTAGCTTTTGACAAAACAGGTACCCTGACCCTTGGTAGACCTCTTGTTTCAGCCGTAATGCTGACAAAAGAGCCTGGCCGAATGTTTCAGCTTGCTTCTTGTTTAGAAGAAAATAGTCGCCATCCTTTGGCCCAAGCAGTTACCCAGGAGGCTCAACGCTACAAAATGCCATCTTTGAAGCCTTTGAAATCCTCTACGGTTCCTGGTTCGGGTATTTCTGGCGAGATTGAAGGAGTGGATGGCATTGTTCGAGTAGGCAATCCCGAATGGCTGAGATCTCAAAAGGTAATTATGGAGGCAGACATACAAAAAGTGATTTCTGCTGCTGCTGGCAAGGGACAATCTCTTGTGGGTGTTTCTTGTGGAGAAAAGTTACTTGGTTTAATCGCTATTGAGGATCGTCTGAGACCTGATTCCTTTGTGGCCTTGGACAGATTGCGAAATCAGGGATTTAAAATGACTATTTTGAGTGGAGACCGGAGAGAAGCTGTAGAACGTTTAGGCTTAGAACTTGGGTTTAAGAAGGACCAGCTTTTTTGGGGCCTTTTGCCAGCCCGTAAGCTTGAGGAGTTAGAGCGGCTTAAGGGGTTAGGTCCGTTAGCAATGGTTGGCGATGGTATTAATGATGCTCCAGCCTTAGCAGCAGCAGACCTTGGTATAGCAGTTGGTACAGGAACACAAATTGCTCAGGAAACAGCAGATTTGGTTTTACTTGGAGATCGTTTAGAGGGATTGCCAGAAGCTCTTTTATTGGCTCGTAAAACCATGGATAAGGTGCGCCAGAATCTGAGTTGGGCATTTGGTTATAACTTAATCGCCCTTCCTATTGCTGCAGGAGTACTTTTGCCAGGTTTTGGCTTATTACTTTCCCCTCCAATAGCAGCCTTATTGATGGCTTTAAGTTCAATAACTGTTGTCGTAAATGCGTTGACATTGCGCAGCACATGACTGGTTATTTTCTTGCTTTAGAAGGTATTGATGGCTGTGGAAAATCTACACAGCTAACTCATCTTGCTGAGTGGCTTCCAATGAGTGGCTTAATGCCTGATGGTGCCAGATTGCATCTTACAAAGGAACCAGGTGGTACTGATTTAGGAATTGCTTTGAGAAAGTTATTGTTAGATCCATCCGAAGAAGTTTCTCCAGAACCTTTAACTGAGTTATTGCTATATGCAGCAGACAGAGCGCAGCATGTATCTAAATTGATTCTCCCTAGGATTAACTCGGGTGATTGGGTTTTAACCGATAGATTTAGTGGATCTACAGTCGCTTATCAAGGCTATGGTAGACAACTGGATTTAGATGTAATAGAGACTCTTGAAAAAATTGCAACCTTCGGGATAGTTCCAGATATGACTTTTTGGCTGGCTTTACCAGTAAAAGAAAGTTTTGCGCGACGAACTTCGATGGTTGATGATCGTATTGAGGCAGAGGGGCTTGAATTTTTACAAAGAGTTTCTGAGGGATTTGAAATTATGGCAAGGGAACGAAATTGGATCCAGATCAATGCTAATCAGAGTCCTATTTCTGTAAGTAGGTCTATAGAAAATGCACTTATTAATTCTGCAGAATTAAAGTCTTCTTGAGATGGATTATTTGGAGAGAAATTCTTCACTTTTTGATGATTTAATTGGTCAGCCTTTGGCAGTGGAATTATTAACGTCAGCAATCTCAAAGGGTGCTTTGTCACCTGCGTATCTTTTTTCTGGACCTGAAGGTGTAGGCCGCCGTTTAGCGGCCTTTCGATTCTTGGAGGGGATTATTCATTCGGGGTGCGAGAGTTTAGGAACCCGCAGAAGGCTGGAGAATTTCAATCATCCTGATTTGCTTTGGATAGAACCTACTTATACCCATCAAGGACATCTTGTTCCTCAGTCTCAAGCAGAGGAACAAGGAGTTAGTCGAAGGACAGCCCCTCAGATTCGTTTAGAGCAAGTTCGATTGATTACAAGATTTCTTTCAAAACAGCCTATTGAAGTTTCAAGGGGAATGGTCGTCATTGAGTCAGCAGAATCAATGCCAGAAGCTTCGGCTAATGCTTTACTAAAGACCCTTGAAGAACCCTCACATGGTTTGTTAATTCTTCTTTCTTCAGCGCCAGAAAGGTTGTTGCAAACAATTCGATCAAGATGTCATCAAATCATTTTCAATCGTTTGGAGTTTGATGCAATTAAGCAGGTGATTTTGAAACTGGATAATTACTCGATTGACCAATTGTCTGATCAACTTGATCAACCTGAGTTGAGTGCTCTTGCTGCAGGATCGCCAGGAATGCTTATTAATAATTCACGTATTTGGTCCTCATTGCCGCAGGAAATTATCTTGCGGTTAAAGGAAACCCCTTCTAATGCGATGCAATCACTTTCCCTGGCTAAGGATTTAACGGATGCTTTAGATGTTCAGAATCAGCTTTGGGTGATTAGTTGGTGGCAATATCATCTATGGCTAAGAAACAAAGATTTTATAGCTCTAGAAAGACTTGAAAAACTTCGTAAGCACCTTTTAAGTTTTGTTCAGCCAAGACTTGCTTGGGAAGTGGCATTATTGGAAATTTTCCCTAGATCTTAGGCGCTTTCTCTTTCGTTTTTTTTCTTTTCTCTTTCCTCTCTTGCTTTTGCAAGAACATCTTTCATTGTTTTTATTTCTCCTCCAGTGGGTAGTTCAAGACAGTATCCAGCACCATAAACAGTTTTTATGAATCTTGGTTTGCGTGGATCAGGTTCAAGTTTCGTTCTTAGGTGGCGAACGTGAACGCGAATAGTCTCAATATCATCATCAGGTTCATATCCCCAAACTTCTTTAAGGATTAGCGATGGAGCAACAGTTTGACCATGTCGTTGCAATAAGCAGTGTAGAAGCTCAAATTCCAGATGGGTAAGTCTGACTGGCCGTTCGAACCAAATTGCTTCAAATCTCTCAGGAACAAGTGTCAAAGGGCCAAAGCTAAGAATTTCCTGATGACTACCTGTTCCAATTGGTGCTCTATCAGTTCTTCGTAAAAGTGCTTTTACCCTTACTGCAAGCTCTTCAAGGTCAAATGGCTTAGTTAGATAATCATCTGCACCAGAATTAAAACCACTGACTTTATCTTTTGTACCCCCCAAAGCTGTGATCATTAAGATTGGAATACCGGAGGTGCGTTCATCTCTTCTTAATCGTTGACAGATTGTTAGTCCATCAACGTTTGGAAGCATTAGATCTAGCAGTATTAGATCGGGGCTGTACTGCAGAGCGAGGGCTTGTCCTTTAATTCCATCTTCAGCTTTTTGTACGTCAAAACCACAGTGTTCTAAATGTCCACTTACCAGTTCACGCATGTCCTGGTCGTCTTCGATCAGCAGGATGCAGGGCTTCATTAGATCTGCTTTAGGGATGAATCCGTAACAACCAAAAAGCTGTTACATGAGGAATTGTCCGATTCTCTCAAGATTTTGTTTACCTTGCAGGGCACCCATCTGTGAAGCTTTTGTCGCCAATACACCAAGAAGTATTGGCAATATTGGGCTTTGAGCTGTTCAAAGGCACCTTTTTGTTTTACTTGTCTTTAGAAAGTCTTCCAAATCTCTCCATGCTCTGTTGTGGATTTAATGACTTACAAAGAGAGCCACAGCTAATGCTGTGGCTCAAGAAGCTCCCCGGGCGGGATTCGAACCTGCGACCAATCGATTAACAGTCGACCGCTCTACCGCTGAGCTACCGAGGAATGGGTAACTCGAAGAACTTACTGCTCATAGAGGCAAAACTGCAAGTGGCTCTAAAGATTTTCTTAGTTGATGTCCAGAATACCAAGCGCCAATTTGTCCGTTTTTCATTCTGGTTGCTCCATCCGCATGCTCAAGTTCCTCAAGTCGATGGGTAATCCAGAGAGCAGCAAGAGGATCTTTTTTGCGATGGCATAATTTTTTGACTGTTTTCAAGACCCCGTCTTGACTTTCGGGATCTAGTAGTGCAGTTGGCTCGTCTAGAAGTAGTATTTTTGAATCACTAGCCAATGCGCCTGCAAGAGCAAGGCGCTGTTTTTGGCCGCCACTAAGAGTATGGATAGGTCTAGAAGAAAGACCAGATAAGTCGACTTCCTCCAAAACTGATTTCACACGAGTTTTTCGTTCCTGATTGCTTAAGTGAGTGGGCATATTTAGTAAAAGATCACTCCCACAACTTGGCAATAGAATTTGATGATCCGGGTTTTGAAACACTAATGCTGGACTGACATTGCACATTAATTTTCCATGATCTGCTTTTAATAGCCCGCTGATTATTCTGAATAAAGTGCTTTTCCCGCTTCCATTGCTTCCTACAAGCATCCAAAGTCCTGGTCCTGGAATCGAGAGATTGCAATTATCTAGAGCTTTAGTTCCACAAGGCCAAGTAAAAGAGATATTTTCAATCTTGAGAATTACTTCTGACAATTGGGAGGAAGTGTTTGTCACGTTGCATGCCGTCAATGATTTTGTTAAGCCTCAAATGTGAACCCAGGTCGCTTAGTCCCAATTGATGTTGCAGTTTTTTCATAGAGTTGTACTGCAAGAATTTCTTTAGTGACGACTGAGATTCGCTTGCTTTCAATCTTGTCACAAGTTAGCTCTAGAAGACCTTGATGTCCTTTCTCCAGAGAATGCTTGATCTGATGGTATAGCGCTTCCGCTTGGTTCAATTCTTTCCGTTCGACAGACAAAGGGAAAGGGCTGAATTTGAGGGCCAGTTCAATTACGTACATGGCAAAGTTAGAAAGTCTCTTTTCAATTTTGCGATGTCGAGATTGTTTTTAAAACTAAAAGAATGCCTTATATGTAATTTTGAACATATTGCTTAAAATTTAATTTCCTAAAACTAGCTTTTTGGTGGTTGAATTCCCTTGATCTTATTTAGCAAGTTTTCGTACTCATTCTCTATTGCTGGGATTTTCTTTCCATTTAATTGAAGTATGGCGATGCCATCTTTAACAAATACTGGAGTATAATTTTCTTTAGCATTTTCAAGTACTTGGATTATTTCTTGGAGATCTTGCCATTCATTTTTAAAATAGTTTGCATATTTTTTGTGATGGTCAAGATCTGCTATAATCCAGTCTACATAAGTTTCCTCACCTTTTCTATTGTTATAGTTTATATGATAAGGGAAGCGTATTATAGCTTCCCTATTTGCCAAGTGTGGGACTAAAGTTGAACTAGCGGAAACAGATGCCTTTGACGGGATCATTTTTATTGAATTTAGGGCCAATTGTGCATGATTCCATTGTTTAATAGGAGATTGATAGACCCAAGGATTGATACTTTCAGGTATTAACCAAGATAAAGTCCGATTAGGATTACTCGTGATTGTAAAAATCAATGACAAGATAATACATCCTGTCCAAATACTTTTTAGTTTCCCAAAGGGAAAAGTGTTGATGTTATTTCTTAACCAGTAAACACTTCCAGCAAATATTCCAGGGACTACAAGATATGTGTATCTCCAGTTGATTGCAAGTGGATTCCCTTGAGCCATTAAAAGACCCAAAAGGGGAAGGCCCATCATTAACCAGGCATCCAGTGAGACAATAGGAATAAACATTAGAGGCAAAAATTGTCCCAGGAGATATCTCAATGTTTGTCCTGGAGGTGTTATTATTTCTTTCAGAATAATAATAGGTTGCTGTAGTGCTAATTGAATAACTTCTATACTATTTGCTTGCTTTCTACCTTGTAAATATTGACCAAAGTTTTCTACCATAAATCTTTTAGAGCTATCTTCACTAAAGATAGGCATCAATAAATTAGTAACTAAAAGCACCCAAACTCCGCCATAAAATATCAAAAGGCTTCCAAGTTTCCATTGATTTCTTTTCCGGAATACGACCCATAGTCCTATACCTATAAGTACTACACCTGTATCTTCTCGTATTAGAGGAATGATGATAGCGGGAAGTGCTG
>QCGG01000001.1 GCA_003280055.1 Prochlorococcus sp. AG-363-P19 | reverse complement strand
AGAAGAATATGAACAAAAGAAAAAAGAGCTCCTTGGTAAATTCTAGTTGATTAGACTTTAACAAGTCAATTAAACTTTATGAGATTAAATCGTTCACTTCCCATTTTATGGATTCCATTAATCGCATTATGGACATTTTTAGGGTCTATCCACCTAAACAGATCCTCTTTAATTCTTGATGATCTTGTTCCTACAATTAGTTATTTTCTAGTTTCGTTTTTACTTGTCCTACAATTACAATTTGTTATAGGAGGAAGGACAGAGGGTGCATTTGTAAAATTTGGATCAATCAATATCATCTCCCTGTGCTTATTAATCTCTACTATCACAATACTGTTAAGCATTACTGGGAATATTCCCGTTGACCTTGCAGTGATATTATTAATTTCATCATTACTTATTAATACTATTTTAGCAGAGTTACTTTCTTATACAAATCAGAAAGTAACAGGCGAAATCTCCAGGAAGAGAAAAGCATGGGCTGAGAAAACAGAAGTCTTTGTTAACCAACAAAAACAAGCTTCATTTAATAGCTCTAGAGAAAGAAGAAAATCAATTGAATCAAGAGAAGCATGGAGAGTATATCTGAATCAAGCATCAATTGAATACACAAATAATCATGAAATCATCGATGAAATAAGCAGAGTTAAAGATATTATTGCGTATAGTTCATATTTTAGGAGCATGAAATCAATGGATGATTTATCTATACTTAAATCAACTGATGATGAGAATAAAATGATTTTTCTTCTTAAAGGAATCAAATAATTAGTTTTAGAGGAAAAGCAAAGGAGGTCACAAAGGATATACTGAACCTTAAGAGTTAAATAAAAGTTTTCTATATTGAGCTTTCCAAAAATATAATAAAGTTAAGGCTTCTTCATTGTCAAAGTTTAAACTTAGTTTTAAATTTAAAACTAGAAAAATAACTGGTCAAGTATTTCTTAGAGAAAAATTTTCAGGTTGGGAATTGATAAAATGTCATAGAGTTTTCAGGCTAAATGTTAGAGTGATGAAACTAATTGTTAATTGATAATCTCTCAGTAATCAATTCATCTTCTAAAGCATCCTTTCACTATTTCTGCATACAAAACATTTTATAGTAGGCATCTTTTACTTTACCTTTTGTCCCACCAAACCTTAATCCAGAACGCAGCGCTAACGCTCTATTCTCACCCCCACCATGGTGATCAGGACTATCAAACTCCCTATCTCCAAGCAATGCCGCCGCAAGAACCATGTGTTTAACATCTTCTTTATCGAAAGATATCGTAGGAATACTGGACAAAATAACTCCTGCAAAGCAATCAGCTTGTAGCTCTTGTCTCATCGTATTTCCTTGCGCCCTCAGCATTAAAGAAGGTTTTGCATATTGAACATGGTGCGCATATTCATGTGCAGCAACAAAAGCAACTGCTGCATCTCCAATCTCAGAAAGTTGCTTGATGAACTCTTTTTCTAGACAAATGAAATTATTATTTGGTGAGTAGTAAGTGTCATCACACCAACCCCACTTAACTGGCTTAGCTTGCGAGGCCTTGCCGATAGTATTAGAAGCTCCAATTATAACCAAGTTTATTAAAGACTCAATATCATTTTTCCAACCTAAAGCTGCTTTTGCAGGAAAATAATTTATTAGAATCAATCCAAATAATAATGAGGTTGAAAGGGTTTTTCTTTTTACTAGATTTAACATCTTGTTGTTAATAAAAATAGTCTCTAAATTAACTTTTGAAAAGTGATTAAAATAGGTTTTACTAATATATCATAAAGAAGATTATGCCATGCAGAGCCTAGCGAAACCTTTTTAAATAAATAATCCTTATTCTGATTTTTAGCCATTTTCCTATTATATGTCTTAGTAGTTTCAAAGGGTGCTGAAACATTCTTGTCAGCACAAAAATTGTAAAAATTCAGTAATCTATAAAGGACCATACCGAAATTTCTCTAGTTTTATAAGCAAGTCATAAACCTATAGCAATCAAGTTTTCTCGCCGTTAAAGAGGAGTCTAATGTCCACTAAAGTATAACCACAAATTTAGAGAAAATTTGAGCCAAGAAAGTATTAAAGGTGTTTAAGATTTTTTATCACAAATATACTTAAGATCATATTCAAGAATCGTACCTTCTTTTGCATATTTCCATTTGTCTTCTCCAGGATAACGGATCCGATTATAATCACAATCCGCGATAAAGCTAATCTGCCATTTTGATTTACCATTTGCCTGTAATTTTTTCGCTATAACCCTGTTAAAACGACCGATTCTTTTACCTTTTTTTATAAAATACTTTTCTCCATCATCATCAGTGTTACGAAGAAACCATTTTTCTTTTTGATCAGTCTTTACTGCGTCACAAACAATCAAAGTTGACTTATTCCCTTTAGAGGTAGCCGAAACTAAAGTCCAATTTTTATGCTTCTGTTTGTTAGAGGTTGGGAAACGCAATCTCCAATCTAAGCAATCAGCGTCAGCCCTAATAGTTGAATCCATTTCAGAGGCATAGGCGATTAAATATGTCCTAAATCTTTTTTGTTTTCTCCAAAAACCCTTCTTTACATAAACCTTTTCCCCTTCATCAGTGGTATAGGCATGTATCCATCTTTTACCCATTTTCTGATTGCAAACTATCTCAAATGTAGATTCACCATTTGAATATGGAATCACGTCCTTCCAGTTAGATTCTCCATGGTATCTATACCTCCAATCCCTACAATCAGCTTTTTGTTTTAGGGTAATGGGTTCTTCACTGTCTTCAACAACAAGCCTTGTGGTAAAATCTCTATACCTTTTATTACTACTCCATTTTCCTACTTTCACGGAACCAAACTCACCTTTCTCTTCGTTTGAATAATATTCAATCCATCCGAGGCTTTTGATTCTTGGGAAAAGGAAAAAAGTCAATGTTCCAATAGGAATAATTATAAATAATGCTCTCTTAATTTGAGTCTTATTTAAGTTAGGTTTCTTGAACTGCTTGGTTATATTTATCAGCCTTGCAAAAACAGAGTGAGAATAATCGTTTAGCTTTGATATGAATTGATTAGCATAAGTAAATGGAAAGTTTTGTTGTTTTAAAACCTTATTACCACAGTACTCACATGTTGCCTGAGAAGAGAGACTATCCCAAATAATACTTGCTCCACACTTATTACATTTATCTGTCATCGGACTCATGATTCGGAGAACAAGTTGGAATGATTAATCATAGGAGTGTTTAAGAATTTAGTCTAATCAAAACCATCCCTTGAGAACAAAGCCTTTACGCAAGCTTAACCAAATGCACACCCTTTTCCTGGGTTCCTATAGCTAAAAAAAGAAACTAGCTACAACCTAAACTGCTAGGAAACAGACTTGATAATGTCTGTTTTAGGCTTGGATTTGGCCCCACTGTTCCTGGCGCAAGGCAATTAGTTAATCATGGGCACGTCACGGTCAATGGACGTGTACTAGATATCGCTAGCTACCAGTGCAAAACAGGTGATGTTATTGCAATTCGAGAAAGGAAAGGAAGCAAAAAACTAGCCGAAGCGAATCTGGAGTTCCCAGGCCTAGCGAATGTCCCTCCTCATATCGAATTTGACAAGTCAAAAATGTCAGCAAAAATTACCAGTGCTTGTGAACGAGAGTGGGTTGCACTCGAAATCAATGAGTTACTTGTTGTTGAATACTACTCACGTAAATTATAATAAGGCCATGTCATTTACTGGTAGGATTTTAAACATAACGACTATAAAAAACAAATAACAATCTCATATCTTAACGGTCAATTCCTGATATTTAAATTGATTAGAATAAAAGAAAGCTCTTAATTAGAAAAAGATTAATTATTCTTCTTAGGCAGAAAGCCTAAGAAGGCAATACAAATAACCGAGATAAGAGGGCCAGGTGACATATTAAAAATAACAGCCAAAGAAAAACCTAAAAGTGATACTAAAACTCCAAATAGTGAAGATCGAAGCATCGCAACCCACAATGATGGAGCTTGCTGTAAACCCAATAAAGCTGGGGTAGAAAGCAAAGCAATTGACAGGATTACTCCAACTGCAGACATGGAACTAACAATAACAAGAGCAGTTGTAAATCCAAGCGCTAAATTTAAATAAGATACTTTTATGCCACTTAAGGCTGCCCCTTCAGGGTCTAATCCAATATGAACAAGCTTATCGTAAGCACAAAAAATCAAAAGAATAAATGTTAAAAAGGAAATCAGAGTCCTGAATAAGTCTCCAGGGCTTGCTGATAACAAATCTCCAAAAAGAACAGACTCTAGATCAATTTGAATACCAAATAGAGGAATAAGAAGAACACCAAGGCCTAAAGAACCAGAAAGTATTGTATTCATTATGGCTTCATAGTTTTGATTTTTTTTATTAGTAAAGCCTTCTGCTAAAAGAGCTCCTATCAAACCACTGAGAACTCCTCCTACAGAGGGGGGAAGGCCAAGTACTAGAGCCAGAGCTAATCCTGGAAGAACACAATGAGAAATTAAATTAACTTGCAAAAGCCGCCTATGGGTTATTAACACTGCACCCATGGCAGGACATATCCCGCCGGTAAAAAGAATCAAAAGTAAAGGAATAAACCACCAGGTTGTTGTAGCTTCAGCAAAATCAACCACAGCAGTAACTTCCATGCATACAGTTAATTGAATCAAGTTTTTCTTTCACTATTTCAGGAGAACCAGAAGCTAAAATAGTTTTATCAAGAGCAATTACCTTGTCATAAGCGTTTAAAGATGTACCCCAGTCGTGACTACTAATTAATAGAGAAAAGCCAGCATTAGCCATCTGACGCATAATTAATAAAAACTCTTCTCTTGCAGGAGGATCTAAAGCAGAACAAGGTTCATCAAGAAGAAAGATTTTTGCTGGTGTCATTAGAGTTTTAGCGAGCAATGCTCTTTGTTGTTGTCCACCAGACAAAGAGTCCAATCGCCTTTTTGCCAAAGCAGATATTCCAACTCTTTGCAGTGCAGCTTCTAACTCACAACATGTTGATCTGGGATGATTCACTCGGCCTAACGCAACCAATCCTTCAACTGTGATTGGAAAATCCCAATTCAACTTTCCCCTTTGAGGCATTAGTGCAACTTGGTACCCACTTTTAATTAATGGAACACCATTAATGCTGATTTGACCTTTGTCAGGCTTACTGAATCCATTAAGCAGGCTTAACAATGTGGACTTACCCGCACCATTTGGACCCACAAGTGCAGTCAATGTACCTGGGGTCAGCTCAACTGAGACCTGATCCAAGACAACTCGACTTTGCCCTGGATAGGAATAAGCCAACTTTTCAGCAATTAAGCTGGTCATGAATTAGAGCATTCCCTCACAAAATAGCAATGCATCCTCTTTTCGAGAATGAAAACCATTATCATTCTTGAATAGCTAGTTTTTCTTACATGTCAAATCCCTTAGGGTTCTCATTCTATAAAAGGACATTCTTAAATAGATCTATTCTCGTCAGTCCTCTTTTAGTAGGAGTAGTTTTTATATCTGGAAGCAATCAGGATTTGCACGCTAAGGAGAAGTCAATCATTGCCATAGAACCCTTGGTATGTGATGTTGTCAAAGCAATTTCCCCACCTTCAAGGAAAATCACTTGTTTAATTAACAGATCAGAAAACGTTCATAACTTCAGAATGTCTCCTAAGCAGGCGCAAATGCTCAGCAATGCCAGTCAAATAATTACACTGGGACCAGAGATGACGCCAGCAATGAAGAAATGGGTAGGCAATCCCATTACATTGTTGATCGGTGCGAGTGCAATCAAGATAGAAAAAAATGCACATAACAAAGAAAATGGACATCATCAAGATCATGGAAATATGAATTCAGCTGGGATCAATGGTCAAAATCACGATCATCATTCACATGGTGGATTAGACCCCCATATTTGGCACAACCCTCAGAATATAATAAAAATGGGGAAGCTGATTTCCGAAGGTGTTAAAAAAACTATTTCTGTTTTTGATAGAAGCAATAGAAAAATATTAGAAAAAAAATCAGAATCTTTTGAATCTATTTTGCTGGGACTGGAGCATTGGACGAAGCAGCAAATTTCGACCATTCCTACCAGCCAAAGGACGATAGTTTCTAAGCACAACGGGATGAAATACTATGGCGATGCATTTGGGTTAAAAACCGTTAGCTTACTAGACTTTCTTGGTCATTCATCTAGCCTGAGACCAAAGACTATTTCATCAGTCCTATCAAAACTAAAAGAAGAGAATATAAAAGTAATATTCCCTGAGCAAAAGCCTAGTTCAAAATTAATGAGGAACATAAGCAAACAAAGTTCAATCCCACTATCATCAAAACCAATTTATGTTGATGGGTTGATGCCAACAGGAAACACTATTTCAGTAGCAATTCACAATACTTGCACTATCGTGAATTCTTTAGGGGGATTGTGTGAAAAGGACACCGCAAAAAGTCTTGAAGATCAATGGAGACTGTTAACACTACCTTGAATAAAAAATCTAAATTGCTATAATTCCAATCGGATCTTACGCATTATTTTAAGATAAAATGTCCAAGCCTAAAGGATTTAATTTTTACAAGAATTACTGGGAAGAGCAAGCCAAATTCATGGATCAATTTCCATGGGATAAAAATAAAATTGCAAAGTTGACTATATCATGTGATTTCAAAGAACAACTCGAAGAGCTTGAATTTTCATATCATTCACTTAAAAACAAAGATGGCAAATTAACTCTAAAATTAAAAGTTCCGTATAACTACTATCAACTAGATGATTTCAAGTTAAAAGCCATAGAATTGTTGGGTATCGAGAAAAGTTGGTTAACAAGTTTCACTTTGGAAGATTCTCATTGCACCCATCCAATTAAAAAGAATTAGCATTAAGAAAATTTTACCAATAATATTTTAATGCCTTTCAATATTCTTTGAAAGGCATTCGGTAAGTTTATTATGATTGAAGACTATTATAAACGAACTATAGTCTTTGAAAATCAACCAAAATGAATTCTATTTCCCAGGGACTGACGATTAATACTCTTAAGGAAGTCTAAAGTTGCATATGCTGCATTATTCCAAGATGCTTATGCATCGAACTGGGCAATCTCCTGAAATAACAAAATTGCTAATAACACAGAAGCCAAGCAGATAGAAGAATTGGCAATGTGAATTGGAAGTTTGATCCCATACTATCCCCTGCAGGTTTTTCCTTGATCAGCAAAAACATAAACCTTAGAAGACTTCAAAAACTGGCCCCAGCAAGGGACTACTTTTCCACAGTGTTCGGTTGCTCAATTGGCACCTCCTATTTCGTCTCCTTGCCTTTCCTGCCTGCTTTATGCTCAAGGCTAAGGACCAGACTTGAAGGAAAATCTTCTTTTCTATTTAATTTCTATTCAATCCTAAAAAATAACAAAAACGAAACTTTCTCTTCAGGTATTCCCTTTGTTTTCAGCACTTTTAGACAGAAAAATGCTTGTCGTCAGCCTATACTTCCTCCGAAAAGGTCATTTAGCTTGTAGGTGTTTCCACTTAGCAACACTGTCTGAGGGAAAGGGTTTGCGACTTTTCACAAGAGACAGAATGAGTCTCTTTTAAACATTAGCAAAGCTTATCGATGGTGATTTCATTCATATTCCCTCAACATTTCACAAGTTTTCCACCCTTTTTCCACAGCCTAGATGAAGAGATCAATTAAATGGGCTTCAATCTGTGGAGAACTTCAAAAAATACATTCATGGGCTTGACAATATGAAGCCCTCTCTCAAAAACTTTCAATCACCTCATCTTCTCCTCGCGAAAGCCCTGCGAGCGCTGAATCCAATGGTGAGACTTCTTTAGACAGGGCTATTTTTCGTTTCTTGACTATTGGCAATTGATATGTGGAAGTGGTGGCAGTTCCAAGGAAAAACAAAATGACCTCTGTTCCTTTAAAGATAGTTCCAGACTCGCCTAAGGAAGAAATTTCACAGACTGATGAAAAGATCATCATTTTGGAAACCCAGCTATCCGAGATTCTTTTTAAAGAAATGAGAGCGTTCATTCAAACAAAACAACAATTGAATCAATCAGATTTTTTGTGCTCAGCTCTAGTTAACTTCTTATTCCAGAATGGCTGTGAGGACAAAGCAGTAACAATGAGATATCTATCAAGTCTTTTTATTCGATAAGAGTTTTAGTCTTAGAAAGTTTCTTCAATTACTCAAATGCATAGAAAATTATCAACCCTTATTGGTCGATGACTCTCAAACACTTTTTGTAGAGAAAAGCATCTCTAATGGTTCTCAAAAAATTTCCACACATAAGTTAATTAGTTTTCTTGAAGAGCTTTTAATACTGCCGAAATCTAAAGACAACAAAAGTAAGGTGGATCAAGTTCTTCAATTTTTCGACTACTGTACTTAGACAAAATCCCTAAATTTCTAACAATCGTCCAATTGCTCGGATCTTTAAAAGGGCTGCTGCCGCTAAATTCACTGGCTTGGCTTAAGACGTATAGCCGATACAGGTAGCAATAGATAACTGAGGAATGACAATAGATAGTTTGCTTAATTCACTACCTACTGGAAGTCTTTAAATATCGCAGTCAATTAAGGATATATATCCGTATTGCCTCGCAGGCTCTAATTAAGATTAAGGTCAGTGGATGCTTTATCTCAAACCTCTTTAACCTATGCAAACCTATGGAAATCCAAATGTCACCTACAAGTGGTGGACTGGAAATTCTGGGGTAACAAACCGCTCAGGAAAATTCATCGCGGCTCATGCTGCACACACTGGATTAATTAGCTTCGCCGCTGGTGCGAACACACTATTTGAGCTTTCACGGTTTGACCCCTCCTTGCCAATGGGCAACCAAGGCTTCGTAAGCCTTCCTCACTTAGCATCCATAGGCATTGGCTTCGATGAAGTTGGTGCATGGACTGGTGCAGGTGTGGTAACGATAGCCATTGTTCACTTGATCTTTTCCATGGTCTATGGAGCAGGTGCTCTTATGCATTCACTTCTTTTCCCAGGAGATATGCAAGATAGTGAGGTCATTCAAGCTCGCAAATTCAAGCTCGAATGGAATAATCCTGACAACCAGACCTTTATTCTTGGACACCATCTGCTCTTTTTTGGAGTTGCATGCATTTGGTTCGTTGAATGGGCCAGAATCCATGGCATTTATGACCCTGCTATAGGTGCAGTAAGACAGGTCAATTACAACCTTGACCTGTCGATGATTTGGCAACGTCAGTTTGACTTCCTTGCTATTGACAATCTTGAAGATGTCATGGGTGGTCATGCCTTCCTTGCATTCTTTGAAATCACTGGAGGGGCCTTCCATATTGCAACCAGACAAATTGGTGAATACACCAAGTTCAAAGGAGATGGGCTCCTCTCAGCTGAGGCAGTACTATCTTTTTCTCTAGGAGGAATTGGCTTTGCAGCAATTGTTGTTGCTTTCTGGTGTGCAACTAACACCACTATTTATCCAATTGAATTCTATGGAGAGCCCCTAGATCGAGTATTCCTGATAGCTCCTGCCTGGGTAGATTCAGTTGACCTTACAGGCACAGCACCTCTAGGACATTCTGGTCGTTGTTACCTAGCCAACTTCCATTACATAGCCGGTTTTTTTGCTCTTCAAGGGCACTTATGGCATGCCCTTCGTGCAATGGGATACAACTTCAAAGATCTTGGAGCTAAATTGAAATTTGCAGCTGAATAGCAAGTCTCTGCATTTACAAAAAAAACCTCGTCAAATGACGAGGTTTTTTTTTGATTACCAAAGCTATCAAATATACGATCTCCATTTAGCTAGAACGATATCAATAATGGATAAACAATATGCAGAATTAATAGGGAGGAGTAAAGGATTTAATTGAGAATTATTCATGATGTGATATTCACTAAATCAAGTAAAATGGAATAATTAGGAGCGAATCAGAAATATGGGGACATACGAAAAAATCAATCAAAGCACAAAAGATGCTGGCTGGGAAACTATTTTAACTTTAGATATTTTCACTTCTGTGGGAGCTTTTTTCTTTAGGGATGTCTTTACAACTATAAAAAGAGGAAGGAAAGAAGAAGGATGACTCAAGCATAAAGACAAGAGAACTAATACTAAAGAATAATTAACTAATGAAATCAATGAGATCTTACATGATGACAAAGCACTTCTGAACAAATAGCAAAACTTTAGCTAGGTCATAAAGCTTGTTTACCAAGAGTCAGTGAATATCCTCTAAGAATCTAATTAAAGATTGAATTAAATTTGTGCGTAAAGTCTTCCGAAATAGTCTCATTGCCATTTCCCGACAAGAAATTCCAGGAAATCATCAACATCTTCATCTGGACATCCGGTCCCTTCTTTTAAAGTTTGACATGCTGCTTTGATCTGTTCAAAAGCACCCTTGACGACCTCGTTGCTAGAGATGGCCTGAAAATACTGCTCATCAGAAAATGGCATTGATTTGCAAATATCTTTTGTTAGTTTCCCAGCTCGAACAAGATATTAGTTAATCTTGAAACAACCAATTACTAAGGCGTAATGAATTTCCTAGGTACACCTTTTATAAAAAGGGTAACCCTTCTAGCCCATAGAAGCAGAGGAAATAACAATCTGGTTCTTTGATGAGATTTAAAAACAACACTGAGTATATCTAATAAAGAATCTGTTGGGTCTTGAATTTGGGTGCAAATCCAATTAATAGCATTAGCTCCAAACAAGAGCTCCCCATCCTTAATTAAAATTGCCCCCTTCTCATCCATGTCATACCCATATGGTATTTCTGGGGGCTTTTCACGCGCATTCTTAACCTGGATGCCACTCAAATTACTTTTCAGGATCAGTAACTCGCTAAAATGATTGCAAAAAGGACATTCTCCATCGTAAATAAAAATGAGGTTGGAATCCATTCGAAAAATAAATCGGATTTAATCCTACTAGAAGATATGCATTTACTTCTAACTATAAATAACGGTGCAGATTCCTCTGGTCAAAATGGGAATCGCTTCTTCGAAAGCAATAAAGGCATTTCAGAACTATTTACTCTTGCAGATTGCCTAACTGAATACTCCTTACCTACAATCATATTATCTTCCGTTGAACAAATTCGTCTTTCATATACCAACCATTGATCACCTATCGACTGAACTGTTTCTTCTTGAGTAGTTTTACTTGAATATTTACCAGAAGAAAGTAAAGGCAATGTAACAGCCAACTCATCATCTTCCTTGCGATAGCTTGGATCATACTTAGGGATATTATTAGTACCACTAACTTTTATTGGAAGTGGTAAAGAAGAAGAATTTTGCGGATCAACTCTTGAAAGACCTAATTGAGTAACTTTCAATTCCCAACTTCCACCTTTTCTCTGCCATAGCTTGCATGCTGAATGAGCTTCTTCTTGAGAAGAAAAGCGCGATGAGAAAAGAAATTCCTTCTGTAACTCTGATTTCATACAACTGCTCAGAAGACCTATTAAAGGGAAAGGAGTCAGCAATCCAATCAGTAATCGTGTCATGCAGGAAATTACACTCAATAGGTTCTAATTTTGCACTAAACCTAAAATAAATTGCAAGATATAAACAGTATAATAAAACAAAGTTGAATCAAACTTAGCTAAATCCTTGATCCCCATCAACCTAAGCATAAAAAAAAGGCAGGTCCTCTTCACCTAAGAGAGAAGAAATACCTATCAGGAGAAAATCGCAACTTAAATACTTGTGTTAATGATGTTGCCAAAAACAGATTTATTATTCAGATTTAAATATGCTCTAGACTTCGATTTTATGCTATTTACTCGATCCCCTCTTAAAAAAATCACCATCTCTTGTGTATTCATCGGAGTATGTTGTACGACAATTAGTTGTGGATCTAATAACACGAACAACAAGGCATTCTTTTCTGATAATCAAAAACAGGACTATGAACCTACAACGATTCTCACAACAAAACCCAACCAAGTGGTTCCATCTAATTTCATAAAGAAGCCAACAGCGATTATCCAAACAGAACCAGTAACAGAGGGTGGGTTAAAGCCATTGATATCCAAAAAGAGAATTCCTATAAGGGGACTTGGCTTTGGAAAGAATTACTGCTGGGAGTTAGTCTATGGACAAAAATGCCTTATAAGTAATCATTGAAAAACAAGCGAGAGACAGAAATTCTAAGAGAATTAGGTAATTGAATTCAATATCTTGCCTTTATATTTTTATATAAAACAACAGTAGTTCACCGAAACCAACTTCAATTAAACATTCTGAGGATCACATGCTTTCTCAATTCTATTATCAAAAGTCACACTGATCCGAAGTACAATAATGCTCTCTAGCTACTTAATTGCTTTACTTCTATGCCCCTCATCAATTTAAAAACCTCAAACATTAATATAGAAAACCCTGAAGCCCTCCTCAAGGTTCTTTCTAAAGAGTTATCTAATCTTACTGGCAAGCCTGAAACATATGTGATGACTGCCCTACAAACTGACGTAGCAATGACTTATGCTGGCTCAAATGAACCTTGTTGTTTTGTCGAAATCAAATCCATAGGTTCTTTAGACCCTGTCAAGATGTCTTCATCATTTTGCGAGTTAATTGAATCAAGAACTGGCATACCTACTAATAGAATATATATTGAATTTGAAGATGTGCCAGCAAGTTTATGGGGTTGGGATGGTAGAACTTTCGGGTAAAATAGACATTTCACAAATAGAACCCAATGCAGAAGATTTACTAATTCAATACTTTGTTTTTCTAAAGATTTAAATAATATCATCATTATCTCTCTCCAAGTATTAGAAGCATAAGTAATGTCTCTAGCAGAATTACTCAACCATGTTCAAATCCATTCGAGTGGATTTGAACATTCTAAATTTATTAGTAAGAATCTAAACCCGCTACAAATGGAAAGACCTGATCATCTCCAAAAAGCTCCTTCATGCTTTCAGCACTCATAGGCTTATCGATATCTAACTCGTCATTTTCAGAAGTTTGATTGGACTTTGATGTTTCCATAGGAACTACAAAAATATTACCTGCCTCCTCCTCTTCAAAATTAATGTCGGCATAGGCAGACTCAACAGAGAGCCCCAAAGCAAGCAATAATGATAGAAGTCCGAAAGAAATGCATTTAGTCAACGTTTTAAGCACTGAGACAATCGTCAATGAACTTTCAACCTAGCAGCAAAGCTATAAAGATTGTTTGATCTCATGAAAAACTGCTTCAAAAGCAAAGGGTTTCAGCCTTCATGACAAAATTTATTAGTCTTTTCAAACCTTATATATTCAGAAATAGTTGTCTAGCAACATCAAATGCTATCCGTACTCTCTTCAGCAAATTTAATGAAATGAATTTAAAATATAGCTAAATATTGGAATATGGCTAGTGTAAAAAAAAAAGAGGAATCTCTTGAATCAAAATTTGGTGGCCTTAATTTTTTCTACTGGGCTTTTAATCTCATGCTCTACTATCCAACAGGAAAAGGGAACCCCGGCTCTGTTTAACACCAAGGCTGAAGCGGAAAAAGCAGCTAAAGATTTTAACTGTGTCGGTGCTCACAAGATGGGCGAAAAGTGGATGCCTTGCAAGAAGCATGGCAATCATGGGCAACATCAAGCTCGCTAGAAAATTCATAAATGAAAGCACCTAATAACTCTCAGCAGCAAGAATCAACAGGTCCGTCTCATTGTGGGAGCAAACCCAAAAAGATTGCCATCGGAATAGCTCCCCTTGGAGTCATATCTATTGGAATAGTTCCAATGGGCATAGTTACCATTGGAATAGTTCCAATGGGAGTAGTATCTCTTGGCGTTGTAGCAATGGGAGTTATTAACGCTTCAATAGTTGGAATGGGAATCTTCTCTGCAGGTATAACAACTATGGGGCTCAAGGTTTGGAGCCCAGAGAGTTCAATTCTTCAAAAAACAATTAAGGATAATTCTTTATCTCAAAAGAATTTATATGCATATCCGACAAGATCTCAAGCAGAAGTAGAGGCCAAAAAAATTGGATGTTTAGGTGTTCATAAAATGGGTGAACTATGGATGCCATGCGCAGGGCATATTAATAATCCATAAATATTGCATTAAGGAATATCAGAATGCAGTTGGAATCAAATAAGCTGCTCCCTTAGAATCACTTTTTTATTAACTTTTAGCTTCTATCAGAAGCTGTATCGAACACCAGCTTGTGCTCCCCAAGTAGTAAATGCATCAAAAGAAACGTACTCATACTTAGATTTAGCAATATTCTGAATATTGCCTTCAGCAAATGCATCCAAACTGTTAGTAACTGGGTAACTAAGTCCAACCTTTGCCCGGTAGGTAAAAGCCTGGAAAGAATCGCGGTTTTCACCGAGTTCTACACCACCAAGCTTGAATGAATCAACATCAAGCAATGCGGTACCTATTCCACCTCCTACATAGGTTTTAAATTTATTTCCTATTGGGAAATCCTTGTATCCGTTAATCATCCAACTCGCGACAGAGAGGTCTCCATCAGTAGTTAAAGCGTGATTATTATTGTTTGAATCGATGTCAAGTCCGTCGAGACTATATTTGCTACCGGTATAAGTTGCTTCTAGCCTGAAGGTATTTCCGAAATCATATCCAAAACCAGCTTCTCCTTGAAGAGCGCTTCCTAGGTCGAGGTGGCCACCATAGTTTTGTGAATATGAAGTTTCATCCAGGTCAACTTGGCCTGCAGTTGTCCCTGAGGTCCCTATTCCAAGAGTGACATAAAAACCTTTGTCGTCATCTGCTAAAGCAGTGCCTCCAAAAGCTGACAAAGCAATGCCAGTAGCAATAACTGACTTAAGAAAACGCTTTTTCATGTACAAAGCTTGACTTACATTGTTTATGTATAATTCGATACAGTCTAGACATCCTAGAGGCAAGGACGCTTCTTGGTTTGTCCATTAGGAGAGAGGGGAAAGGGGAGAGGGGAGAGAGTTGGAATAAAATTTGAATTAGGGTTTGAAAGTGGGGCGGTCCGAAACCTGGGAAGGATAAATTAGTATTAAATATCATTTAGTATTCAAATAGAAATTACTAGTTTAAAAAATTATTTAATTATTAGTGGGGTGAAATTATTTCTTCTGAGTTAGACAAAAAAGTATTCGAATAAATAAACTCAAATGCTATAGCACTTGTTAGAAAAAAGAAATATTTGTCAAGTTGCTCATCATCCAAAACATTTCATATGCAGAGCAATCGTTTAGACATAAGCCAGATTTATTGATTGATTAAAAGGAAATTGCAGAACTAAAGTATTTTAGTTACTAAGTTAGTCAAGATAGTAAAAACTTAGGGAATTAACATTAATATGTTTCAAGAATTTCAACTTTTCAATACAATTGAAAAGGTAATAATTTTGTAATCAGCCATTAATACCAGTTAAAAAACTCACACGAATATTAGAAATGATTATCCCTAAAACAATAGGTGAGTATATCAAAACAGAATAATATTTTGGTCCCCATTTGGTCAAGGCAAATAAAATTGCAGAAACAGCTCCTATTGAAAAAATAAATGAGAATAAGTAGGAATATCCCTGCAGATGTGATGCAAAACTCTGTTGAAAAATAATCGCAAAAGTAAACAAAGAGAAGGCAATTGGTAGAGTAATAAATCTAAGCTTAGTGTTATTTATATGGAAATATAAGTAACCAAAAATGGAGAGGATTGACAATATAAACATTCCAACAATAGATAAAGAGCAATTAAAAAGGAAAATTTTACTATCAAGGGTATTGAGCAAGGTTAGTTGACTTGGTAGACAAAGCGAAATACGGTTCCCCCCTAAGAATTGAAACCCTGCTAGCCAGCCACCATGGTGGATATTGGGGAAAGTTAATCCGATTCGCGAAAGGGCAGATGAGTTTGTAAGCTCAATTTGTGTATTGTTTATCTTGAATAAAATAGAAATGATTAAAGTCATAAAGATTGGAGAAGTCAGACTAAGCAAAAAGAAAAATTTCGTTTTAAAAGAATTTATACCTGGAGGAAAAAGAGCTGAAAGCTTAACAGGATTTTGCGAGAAATAATCAATGAGAATTAAAGTTATATATAGGACGAATAAGATAAAGGCCCATTGAAAGTGGGCTAATGATGAAATCAATATAAAAAGGATACCAATCGTTTTTCTTTTATAGAGAAAACATAATTGTGCTAGTAAGAAAAAAAAGATGAAATATATCTCTAACCAAGCTGCTATTACCATTCTATAGGTCCAAGGGCTAGTTAAAAATAATGTAAAGGTTGATATTGCGATTAAATTTCTGCTAATTAACTTTGTATTAAGTATTGAAATCCTTGCTATTTCAGCGGTTATCATTGCTGTTAATGAAATAGTTATTCTGTCTAGACTCTCCCCTAAAGTAATCAGGTAATCCTTTCCTAGCAATAACTTAGTGATCGCAAAATGTATATATGAATGAGCTGCTTGCACGTACAAAACAAAAGGTTCTTCTGAGGTTAGTCCAATTCTTACTGCTTCAGGATTGGTTTCAGTTGTTAAAGCATATCTATTAAGAAAATTAAAACTTAGGAGATTCTCAGTAGCATTTAAAACGCGTTCTTGATGAAAAGGTCGCCATTCAATTCCTAAAGGTGAATTGACCGACATGAAAAAGTAATAAAAAACAGAAATAGAGATATATAAAAGAAATCTTGAAATGATTTTTTTTTCTTTAATAGTACTGATTATATTCATTAGGTT
This sequence comes from Prochlorococcus sp. AG-363-P19, assembly GCA_003280055.1. Taxonomy (GTDB): domain Bacteria; phylum Cyanobacteriota; class Cyanobacteriia; order PCC-6307; family Cyanobiaceae; genus AG-363-P08. The sequence continues at coordinate 195,682 of QCGG01000001.1, read as the reverse complement.
CTAACCAAAATAGTAAAGCAATCTGAAAATCAAATTAAGCTAATAATAGCTGTTTATTAGCGCAATTGAAACCTATCGAAAAGTTTTTTTCTTAAACTTGAGCAAGTCTAGTTCCTATCCTGCAAAGCAACCCATAAAAGCCTCAAGTAATTAAAAAGCTTGATCAACCTTCATTTTAGTAGTATTTTAATTAAGCATAAGTAATCCATGAAAGACCAACTTCAAAAAAAATATACTTCTAATGAAAGGCGAGTTGCACTTATAACAGGCATCACTGGTCAGGATGGGAGTTACTTGGCAGAGTTCTTACTTGACAAAGGCTATGAAGTTCATGGCATCAAACGTCGTTCATCCTCATTTAATACAGAACGAATAGATCATTTGTTTCAAGACCCACATGAAGCCAATCAGAATTTTATTCTCCATTACGGTGACTTGACTGATAGTACAAATCTAATAAGGATAATTCAGCAGGTTAAACCAGATGAAATATACAATCTGGCTGCACAAAGTCATGTTTCTGTCAGCTTTGAGACGCCAGAATATACAGCAAATTGTGATGCACTTGGGACTTTAAGAGTTTTAGAAGCAGTTCGAATACTTGGGCTTATTGATAAAACAAGGATTTATCAGGCAAGTACAAGTGAATTATATGGAAAGATTCAACAGAGTCCACAAAATGAAAGCACGCCATTTTATCCAAGAAGTCCATATGGGGTAGCTAAACTTTATGCCTATTGGATAACAATAAATTATCGTGAATCCTATGGTATGTATGCATGCAATGGAATACTGTTTAACCACGAAAGTCCACGAAGAGGAGAGACGTTTATAACCAGAAAAATCACTAGAGGATTATCTAGAATTGATCAGAATTTAGATACTTGCCTATATGTAGGGAATTTAAATGCCCAAAGAGATTGGGGCTATGCAAAAGATTACATAGAAATTCAGTGGAAGATGCTCCAACAAGAAGAGCCAGATGATTTTGTCATCTCAACGGGGCGTCAGGAAAGCGTTAGGAACTTCATAGAACTCGCCGCAAAGGAGCTGCACTGGAGTAAGAGCAACAACTCGCCTGCCATTATTTGGAAAGGAAACGGTATAGAGGAAAAGGGTTATCGTGCAGACACCGGACAGCTTGTAGTACAGATTGACTCAAGATATTTTCGTCCTGCAGAAGTCGAAAGCTTATTAGGAGACCCTTCGAAGGCAAAAGAAAAACTGGGATGGTCCCCGAGGTGTACATTAGAGGAATTAGTTGCTGAAATGATTAAATTTGACTTGACCAAGGCAAAGAAAGAAGTCTTGCAAAATTGATGGTCGATAGAACTAATGCACAGATCTGATTATATTAGAGATTAACTTCTGAGATTACTTAGCAAGGATAATCAGCTATGCTATCAATGATTGTTTGATATTATTAAAATTGAAAGTCCTTATTACTGGCGGGAATGGGATGGTCGGTAGAAATTTTTTGGAGCATAGTTTAATTAATTCGTTCAATGTATTAGCACCTGATCGTAACCAGCTTGATTTAAAGAATAGAGATATAGTAACATCTTTTCTTCTTAAGACTCAGCCCGATATTATAATCCATGCTGCTGGAAAAGTTGGTGGAATCAAGGCTAATAGTGCCAGTCCTCTAACTTTTTTAGTAGAAAATCTAATTATTGGTCAAAATATTATTCTTGCAGCAAAAGATGCAGGTATTAGAAAGTTAATCAACCTCGGTAGTTCTTGTATGTATCCACGATATAGTAAAGGTAACCTTAGTGAGAGTGAAATATTTTCTGGAGAGTTGGAGCCCACTAATGAAGGCTATGGCTTAGCAAAAGTTACAATCGCAAAGTTATGTCAATATATAACATTAGAGGATAGGGAGTATAATTATAAAACCATTATTCCATGCAATCTATATGGTAAGCATGACAAATATGATGTTCACAATTCACATTTAATCCCTGCAATAATTCACAAGATACACAAGGCAATAATGTCATCAAAACCTTTCGTGGAAATCTGGGGTAATGGACTGGCTCGTCGTGAGTTTATGTATGCAGGTGACTTCGCAGATTCGTTAATTTATTGTATAGAGAATTTCGAAAAACTTCCACAAATAATGAACATTGGTCTTGGCATTGACTTTAGTGTCCGTGAATACTATGAAACTGTGGCAGAAGTAATAGGTTTTAAAGGTGAGTTTAAATACGATCTGACAAAACCTGTGGGAATGAGCAGGAAGGTTGTTGACGTAACCTTATTAAACTCGCTGGGTTGGAGGGCTAAAACAGATTTACCCGAAGGAATATTAAAAACATATAGTGATTACCTCAGTTCTTTTGAGAAAAATCGATGAATTATCCGCTGGCTAGCTCTTCTTGGAACAATCTAGAGATAGAAGCCATTGAAAGAGTAATAAGATCTGGAAAATTCACAATGGGAGAGGAGGTAGCCTGTTTCGAAAAAGAGTTTTCTAAATATATAGGTTCGGATTATTGTGTAATGGTGAACTCAGGTTCTTCAGCAAATCTATTAGCGGTTGCCTCACTTTTTTACACTAAAAATAATAGTCAAAAACTAAAGAAAGGAGATGAAGTAATAGTTCCTGCTGTCTCATGGAGTACAACCTATTATCCTTTATATCAATATGGTCTGAGGCTAAAATTTGTAGACATTGATTCAAAAACACTGAACTTAGACCTAGAAAAACTAAAAGATGCCATTACTGAAAAAACTAAAGCAATACTAGCCGTTAATCTATTAGGGAACCCACTAGACTATTCTCAACTAAACTCGATAATTGCTGGAAAAGATATTATAATTATTGAAGATAATTGTGAGTCTTTGGGGGCGAAATTCAATGGTAAGATGGCAGGAACCTTTGGTATTGTGGGTACATTTAGCTTTTTCTATAGTCATCATATTTCTACTATGGAAGGAGGAATGATAGTAACTAATAATGAGGAAATATACCAAATACTTCTATCTCTACGTGCCCATGGATGGACCCGTAATCTTCCTGTAAATAATTTGATCACTTCTTCAAAGTTGGATGATCCTTTCAGAGATTCATTTCGTTTTGTTCTACCTGGCTACAATGTAAGGCCTCTAGAACTATCTGGCGCAATTGGACGGGAACAAATAAAAAAACTCCCAGGAATGGTGAAGAAACGCAGACAAAATGCTGCCTTATTTAAGGCAAAAATGAAAACTCATCCTGACTTAAGGATCCAAAAAGAAACCGGACAGAGCAGTTGGTTTGGCTTCGCAATAATAATCAACGAATTTTCATCATTATCGCGTTCTACTCTTATTCAAAAGCTTCAGGAATATGGTTTTGAGGTTCGGCCAATAGTCACAGGGAATTTTGTTAATAGTGAAGTAATTCACTATTTTAATTATACTATTCATGGTGATCTACTTAATGCAGATTATATTGACAAGGAAGGTCTATTTATAGGAAATCATCCTTATCCATTGGATGATTGCATAGAACTTCTAGATAGAATTTTATAAGATTAAAAATATTTAAACCCCTATTTCAAGAACTCTTGTATTGTTCCAATACTTAATTAAGTATCAAAGATTCATATGCAAAACTTGGATCTCTAACTCAGGTGATCAGATTAACGCAAGAATGCTAGAGTGTTTAAGAATTGATTTGAGAATAGTCTGAAAATCTTCTGATATTTAGATCGAATCTTTAATATATACTTTCTGACAACCATTCGTCGAGTTGCCAGAAAAATCTTTTTGGCAAAAGGTCTTAGATCTCTAAAGAATAGAAGTTCCTTACAAAAAGTAGTGTAAGTATTTATTCCAGAATGTGTTTTAGGTTCAAAATTACCTTCGTATAGCTGAGTCCAAGAATCAGGAACCGGCAACGAGGGCTCCCAAAGGGACATTATCGGTGAATATACCTTTCCATTGTTAAAGTAACCTCCAAACCAACTTAATGAGGAATTAGCAGTTATTAAATAATGAGATTGAGACATGAATGAAACTATCTCAAGAGGACTCTTGCAAATCTGGTCACCTAAAACTACTTCTAAATTGAACTCTGAAGCAAAAGAATAAATTTTTGGAAGAATTTTAGACTGAGCAGGATCTTTCCATAGATCCATAAATATTACCAACTTTGGATTAGTAGCAAGACCTGATTTTTCTTGAATAATCCTATCTAATGCTTTTTTGTAATAATTGGAGTTTAAGCTATCAAATTGGAATATTTTTTCACCTCTACCCATGCCATGTAGCTCTCTAATATGCAGCGAAATATAACTATGTTTAGGCAACCCCATTTCGTAAAATCTATCTTGAAGTAGTTTCTTGACTGGCTTAATTATTTTTGGATCGAAAGTTCTATAATTTTGGAAATATCCTTCAATTAGAATATTTTCCGAGTTAATAGATCTAAGAGGAGAGTCATAATTATAAAAAGCAGGATGCATTAAGTCCTCTTCATCAAAATAAAGATGATCTTTAAGATTGGTGTTTTTCTTGATATTGAAAAGCTCCGCTATCTCAGCAACAGCGAGTCCCCTCTTATACTTATCATTTGCTATGTCTAGATCATAATAAAACGGAATCATATTTGAGTACTCAGCTATATGCTTACAAGCAATGATTTGGAACAACTGATTGCCGAATCCACCTTTCAAATAAACTGTTAAATGTGACATTCTATTTTATTTATTAAAATCAAAGTACTCTTAAGTATAACCATATAATCTTCCCTTACATTGATTTTTGGATAATTTAATCACACTTCGTACAAGTAATAATAATCATTAGTGTCAAATCTCTTGCCTTGTGTAATGCTTTTGCCGATAGATTCAGAGTCAAGAGCACTCTTTGGGATTAATCGAAAATCAATTGAAACTCTTGTAAAGCCTTCAAGGTTAGGTTTGTCTCCGTGTTTAAAAATAGAAGTATTTAATTTAGCAAGCTCTCCAGCTCGAAGATTTAGCGGTTCATAATCACCCCAACCAAGAGTGCGTTCAACAAACAGTGCTGCAGTATTATTGCACTGAGTAATAGCAAGAAAATTATTAAGCTCACCAATAGGATGTGCAAAATCACTGTCTCTATGGAACTTAAATACTGATATATTATTGGGAAATTGAACTCTAACAGAGGGGTAACGTTGGATTGCCCAGTTTCTAATATCATTCTCACTAATTAGTTGGTTGCAAATTTCCTCAGCTAATTTCCTATAACTAGAAATCAATGGAGAAGAGAGTTCCCTGTCAAACTCTTTATAGATTATTTTGTGCGCAAAGGTTGTTTGATCTTCTATATAATCCAATTCTTTATTAGATTTCAACAACAAGTGAAGATCCGAGGACTGATCTACTGAAAAATTATTTCTGATGAATTTCTCAAATTCAGAGACCACCTCCTGAGTTGATTTATTAAAAAGATATTGGATTTCCTGTCGCATAGCGAATTACATCTTTCGATTCAAATTTCGTTTACCTTATCACAACATAATTTTGATTTCTTAGGATTAAAAATATCTATCATAACTCCTCCAAAGTATGATTGTACTATCTATTTAAAACTTGCACGAGAAGGCGGCCCTTATGCAGGATTGCTATTTGAAGAATCCTTCATATAAAGCCTATAGAGATCAGTCTTGCAGATGCCTTTTGAATAAATCCATTTTGAGCTAAGAAGTGTCAGTCTCCTACCTTAAAATTCTTCAAGCCTTTGGTGCTTGGGATTTCCCCCTGTGTGAGATCTAAACTAATCCGCTCACCGAGGCTTTATTCAGAGGCTATTCCACTACCAAGGGAGTGCCCTGCTAATGAGCCAAAAGTGAGTGTAAAAAGTGGGCCGGGTTGGACTTGAGAAGGCATCCTTGTTCATCTTTAGCCCAATCCAATAGAACTCGTAAGATCCTGAGTTCCCTAATGATCGTGTTTGGTTTTACTTGTAGCAGGCGTTCATCACGCCAAAGAGCAAAATGCCTGATCGAAAGTTCACTGAGTGGAACTCCACCGATCCAGCTGTTTGCCATTGCTCTTAATGGATATTGCTCGTTATGCCCACTGCGATGTTCTTGCAGTGGGCCATCAATAAACAGATCGATGGATTCTTTGAAAATTTGCAGTGGGGTTTGATTTGATTGGGCTGGTTTTTGGAGGGAACTTTCAACAGCATTTGCCAACAACTGAGCCTGCGCTTTTGAGCGAAATGTTTTGGCTTTTGGACCTACATATTCCTGCTTTCTTATGAGTGCTTGCCAGCCTTTACCGTTCCTTCTAATGGGTGCCATTGCTTGAATTGCATCAGGTCAGATGCATCAAGCAAGCATGATCGGGAGAGCAAAAGTGGACGTCCACTTTCAGATATAAACAACCTCTGGTGCCTGAGAGGCTTTGTCTTAGAAGAGGCCTGGGCTAGTGCCCTCGTCGGGACTTGAACCCGAGACCTCTCCCTTACCAAGGGAGTGCTCTACCGCTGAGCTACAAGGGCGTGTGGAAGGTGGGCCGGGTTGGATTTGAACCAACGTAGGCAGAGCCAGCGGATTTACAGTCCGCCCCCATTAACCACTCGGGCACCGACCCGAACCACACACAGACATTACCAGCTTAAAGACCCCGTTCAAAGATTTCTGTTGAAAGATCCTTGTCAGCATCGATACGATCAAAGAAGTTCTGATCTTCTTGGGCATGCGCTTATTGCTAATTAATGGCCCGAATCTCAATCTTCTTGGGAAACGTGAACCAGATCTTTATGGCTCTTCCAGCCTGGAGGCTATTGAGGATAGTCTCCAACTAAAGGCAAAGGAAATTGATGTTGAGATCGATTGCTTTCAAAGTAACTTTGAAGGAGCTTTAGTTGATCGAATACATCAGGCTGTTGATAAAGTCGATGGGATACTTATAAATGCAGGTGCACTTACACACACTTCTATTGCCATAAGGGATGCTCTATTGGCAGTAAATATTCCATACGTTGAGTTGCACCTAAGCAACCCTTACTCCAGAGAGTCCTTTCGACAAAAATCCTTTATTGCTGATCGAGCGTTAGGAGTTGTTAGTGGGTTTGGCATGATGAGTTATCAATTGGCAATGGATGGTCTTCTCTCTTATTTAAGAGAAGCCACTAAATAGTTATAGTTATGTCTTCAGGAAAAATTTTTAAACGAGATTTTTCTTCTATTAAATGGTTAGCGTCGGCTACCAGTGATGACTGGCTAGAACAAGCTTTAAAAAACCCTATTGAGATCCTTATCGATCATGCACATTGTGAAAGGAAAGCCGCTGGAGCGGCTCTTCAATTAATGTTCAGGTATCTATGTGAACCAGGTTTAGCAGAAGCTCTTACACCTTTAGTCAAAGAAGAGTTGGATCATTTCGAAACTGTTCTTGCATTGATAAAAAAGAAAGGTCGCTATCTAGAGCCTCTTGCTGCTCCACCTTATGGAACACTTCTATCAAAATCAATTAGAAAAACTGAACCTCAAAGGATGCTTGATAGCTTTCTGGTCGCAGGTTTAATAGAAGCAAGAAGCCATGAGCGGATGCAATTACTAGCAGCTAATAGTCCAGAGAAAGAGCTTCGTGATTTATATGCTGGCTTAATGCTTAGTGAAGCACGTCATTCATCTCTTTACTGGTTCCTTGCAAATCAGCGCTATGAACATGAGGAAGTATTAACTCGTTTAAGTGAACTTGCAACTGAGGAAGCTTCGATACTTGCAAATTTACATGAGAAGCCTCGGATGCACAGCTAACGTTGATTTCACTAATTTAATTTTTGGAAATAATCCTCTAGCTCTTCAGACTTTACAAAATAATTATCAATCCCATTTGTTCAAAATGTTGATGCAGCCAACAACGAGATTATTATCTTAATCTAAATTATCTAAAATAAGATTTCACCCCTTCAATCTTCTTTGTCTGCTCATCAAACCACTCGATTTCATAGCCTAACCTTTGTAGGTGTGGGGCCAGGAGATCCATCTCTATTGACTCTTGCTGCAGTTCAATCAATCAAAGCTGCAACAATTATTGCATTTCCTATCTCAGCAGAAGAAAATGACGTCGGCATTGCTGAAAGTATTGCTTCCAAATGGATTACAAAAAGACAAATCAAAGTACCTCTACTTTTGCCAATGACATCAGAAGAGAATACTCTACGTAAAGCCTGGGAAGTTGGAGCTAAGAAACTCGTCGATTACGTAGAACAAGGAGAAAAAGTAGTTTATCTTTGTCAAGGAGATGTGTCCTTATTTGCAAGCAGTTCGTACATGCTTTTGAGGATTAAGACTTCTCATGCTCACTGCCCAATAAAACTTATTCCAGGAGTAACATCTATCTCTGCAGGTGCAGCATTAGGCTCTTGGCCATTAGCTTTGCAAAATGATCAACTCTTAATTGTTGCTACTCCTGAAGATTCAAAAAAACTTGAACAACTACTAGACGAAGCAGCCATATCAGGAAGAGTACTGGCTTTAATGAAATTAGGTCATCGGTGGTCTTGGGTTAGACCTCTACTTGAGAAGAGAGGTTTATTAGCTCAAGCATTATTTGCAGAAAGGGTGGGGTTCACTGATGAGAAGGTAACATCAGCAATCAACATAAAAGCAACTCAAAGATCTTACTTCTCTTTTGTTCTTATTCGTCAGGCATGGCCAAGTATTATTCCGTAAATATCTAGCAATCAAATCTATCTAACAAGTAATAGATTTCAACTCATTGTCTAATAACCTTAAGGCATCTTCTGGTGTATTGGCACGTACTAATTTATGACGAAGTAAAGAAGCTCCCGGAAAATCTTTACAAGTCCAATTCATATGCTTCCGTGCCAAAAGCAAACCATGGTCTCCCTTAATACTTAACAACTTGACCAAGTGTTCCTTCAGAAGACTTAACCGTTCTTTCTTCCCTGGTGTTTTTATAAACGCTTTACCCTCTAAAACTGCTGAAATTTGCCCAACTAACCATGGGGCCCCCAAAGTTGCCCTGCCAACCATGATCCCATCTGCTCCTGTACAAGAAAGACACCTAACTGCATCGGCTGGTGTATTTATATCGCCATTGGCTATTACTGGTATCTCAAGAGCATTCTTCACCTCCGCAATTGCCGCCCAATCTGATTTTCCAGAGAAAGCCTGCTCTCTCGTCCTTCCATGCATGGTTAGCAATTGAGCTCCTGCCTCTTGCATTTTTTTAGAAAAACCGATCGGATCGGCTAAGTCATAATTCCAGCCCAGTCGAGTTTTCACAGTGACTGGAATATTTATTGCTTCAGAAACTTTATTCACGATCTTTGCCGCAAGATCGGGATCTTTTAACAATCCACTCCCTCCTCCTTTTCTTGAAATCTTCTTGACAGGACATCCCATATTTATATCAACCAAGAATGCTCCTAATCCTTCCGCCCTCTTAGCTGCCTCAACCATAGCCAAGGGTCGATAATCAAATAATTGGACACCTACTGGCCCTGCTTCTTGAGTAAGTTCTTCTAATTTGCATAATCCATAACCAGATTCAAGGCTGGTTGCATTTACCATTTCAGTAAACAACAAGGCATCTGGTGCCCACTTCCTTACCAACTCTCTAAAAACACAATCACTAATTCCAGCTAGAGGGGATTGAAAGACCCTAGATCGAATTGTTCTTGTCAGTCCTTGGCCAATAAGATTAATTGGATAGGATAGTTTATTCATCTAAATAGTATAAATAATCATAATTTCATTTGTTCGCATGGTGCATCTATCTTTCCCAACTACGATTCCTGAAAATAAACATGCTTTTTGGCCCTTGAGTTCAAAGCTTTTCAGCAACATTCTGGATGATCGAATCACCGATAGTTTTGTTGTAGTACTTGTTTGGGAAAGGCTTGGTTACCTACCTTTAAATGAACCGTCAAACGACTGGGTCGCTACTACATTAACTCCTCCCGACTGGGCAAATGCCTTCCCAAAGGCACCTGAATTAATTGCCCAGAGAAAAGCATCTGTTCAGTTAACAAGATCTATTCCAAGCTCTTGCAAACAACTCTTGAAAGAAAAACTAAACTTCAATGGTTATAAAATTGGAGAACTCTATCCAAGGCGAACCAGAAGAGCAACAGCAGTCAATTGGTTAGTTGCCTGGTCAATTTCCCTAGAAAAAGATTTACCTTGGGATGGGCCATCACCAGACCTGTTACCGGTACCTAACAATCCTGTGCTAGGCCATCCAGGTGATGCCCAGATTGAATGATGAATTCCTTTTCATCAGGAGTCATAGCATTAAAATGAAAGCTCATGAAGGGATTGATTCTCGCCCTTTGTCTATGTGGGGTGAAAAATGTCTACCGAAACTAATTAAGTGGGGCATCCAATCCTCGCCATAATCGGACGACCTAACGTAGGGAAGTCCACGCTCGTGAATCGTCTTTGCCAAAGCCGCGAAGCAATTGTGCATGACGAGCCTGGTATTACTCGTGACCGTACATATCAAAATGGGTATTGGAGGGATCGTGAATTTAAAGTGGTTGATACAGGAGGGTTAGTTTTCGATGATGACAGCGAATTTCTACCGGAAATACGCGAACAAGCAAATTTAGCTCTAGCAGAAGCTTCCGTCGCTCTTCTAATTGTCGATGGGCAACAGGGAGTTACAGCTGCTGATGAAGCTATTGCTGAGTGGTTACGGCTCCAACAATGCAAAATACTTTTAGCAGTCAACAAATGCGAATCACCCGAACAAGGGCTTGCTTTAGCTGGAGAATTTTGGAGACTTGGACTTGGAGAACCATACCCAATTTCCGCAATTCATGGAGCCGGGACTGGAGATTTAATGGATCAAATAATAACTATTTTCCCTCCACAAAAGAAAGAAACTAATGAAAAAGAACCTATTCAGATTGCAATTATTGGAAGGCCTAATGTGGGCAAATCAAGCTTACTTAATTCAATTTGTGGCGAGTCAAGAGCGATAGTTAGTCCTATAAGAGGAACAACCAGAGATACAATCGACACAAGTCTAGAAAAAGAGGGGCAATGGTGGCGACTTATTGATACTGCTGGCATAAGGCGGCGGAGAAGTGTTAATTATGGTCCTGAATTTTTTGGAATCAATAGAAGCTTCAAGGCGATAGAACGTAGTGATGTATGCATTTTAGTAATTGACGCTTTAGAAGGTGTTACAGAACAAGATCAACGCCTAGCAGGAAGGATCGAAGACTCTGGGCGGTCTTGCGTAATAGTAGTCAATAAGTGGGATGCCGTCGAAAAAGATAGTCATACGATGTCCAGCGTTGAGAAAGAGTTTCGTTCAAAACTTTATTTCCTTCACTGGGCAACAATGCTTTTCACCTCTGCCTTGACTGGTCAGAGAGTAGATAACATTTTTGCACTTGCAACTCTAGCCGTTGATCAGCATCGAAGACGTGTTAGCACTTCAGTTGTCAATGAAGTACTTAAAGAGGCATTAAGTTGGCGAAACCCTCCTACGACTCGAGGAGGGAGGCAAGGAAAGCTTTATTACGGAACACAAGTTGCGACTCAACCTCCTACCTTTACTCTATTTGTTAATGAACCTAAGTTATTTGGTGAAACTTATAGACGCTATGTCGAACGACAACTTCGGGAAGGTCTTGGATTTGAAGGTACTCCTTTAAAATTATTTTGGAGAGGGAAACAGCAAAGACAAGCCGAAAAAGATTTAATTCGTCAACAAAATAAGTTGGATTGATTTATGGACTGGTTGAGGCAAGTCCCAATTGGACAGTATGTAAGTGGGAGTTCTGGTTGGTTGAGATTCTTGGATCCAAGATTGAAATTTGCCTGGATATTGATGTTTCTCTTGACCCCGGTATTGGCAGGACCATTTTGGAGAATTGGTCTAGTGCTAACCCTTTTTATTTTGACCTTCATCAGCTCTATTCCGAGAAAAGTTTGGAGTAGATCTCTCCTTTTTCTGATTTTTTTAGCACTTATCTTTGGAGGGTTATCCTTATTTTTACCAACTGGCAATCCAATTCCTCTAGTCTTTGCTCGCTCTCCTAATGAATTAGAAGGTTTGACATTAAATGGTCCTTCTTGGGAACTCTTACGAATAGAACCTGTTCATATTGGAGGAATGGTCTTAGGCCCTTTAGTTATTGCTCGTAGATCTGCCGAACTAGGGATTAACACCGCAACCTTGATATTTACGGTAATTCACAGCGTTAATCTTATGCTCATCACTACGCCTCCTGAAGAACTTGTATGGGCTTTAAGTTGGTTCATGGCTCCTCTGGCATATGTCGGAGTCCCTGTAGATCGCATTAGTTTCCAACTACTCTTAGCACTAAGGTTCCTACCTTTAGTTCAGGAAGAATTGCAAAATCTCCTCAGGTCTCTAGCAATAAGAGCAGTCAATCTTCGTGCACTTGGGTTCAAAGCTTCCATAGGGCTTCTGCTTTCTGTAGGCGAACGTCTCATTGGGAACATCCTTCTAAGAGCCGAACAAGGTGCGGATGCTCTTTTAGTTCGAGGTGGTTATTGGTTGCCTAGTGAACAGTTCCAACCAGATCAGCTAAAACGAAAGCCTTATCGATGGCTAAATGTTAGTTCAGGGATATTGCTTTTTCTGGTTTTGTTATTAAGAAAGAAGTACGGTGAGTTTTAAGAAACTTTATTTTTGAAAGAAAGTGTCAGCTGAGCGATATTTAAACCACCCAAATTTTGGGATGCTCTATCTAGTCTCGCCGGCTGGAGAAGGTAGAGATGTCTATGCCACTTTATATGCTCAAAGAATGTTCTTCTTAGTTACCCTTCAGCCAAGAGGTTCTGAGTTTGAGGTCATCCCTTATCAGGATGCAAGGCATCATGCGGAACTCCATTTGTCTAGATGTAAGCGTAATAACTCCGAAGAGTTTGAGCGATGGCAAGAGTTATTCCACCAAACGTTTAGCTGATTCAGCAATGAAGCCTATAGAGAATTTGGGAATTATCCGTAAGCAACTACCAAATGGGGTTAATTTACTGGCAGTCAGTAAGGGACATTCATCCCAATCAATTCGTGAACTAGCAAAGAAGGGACAAATTGATTTTGGAGAAAGTCGCTTGCAAGAAGCATTGCCAAAACTAAGCGATTTAAGCAACATTAAACAAATTCGTTGGCACTTTATTGGACGCTTGCAATCAAACAAAGTAAGAAGTGTCGTGCGTAATTTTGACTTTATACACTCAGTTGATAGCCAAGTACTGGCTGAAAGAATCTCAACAATAGCTTCGCAAGAAAAAAGATCTATAAAGATCATGCTTCAGGTCAAACTTGCTGAAGACCCAACAAAAGGAGGCCTAACGCCTTCAGAACTCAAGAAAGTAATGCAATCAACTCTTCATCTTCCAAACATAAAAACTACTGGTCTTATGACAATGGCACCATTCAACTTTTCCCTAGAAGAACGAAAAACTTTATTCAAAGAATGTCGTTCATTAGCCAATCAACTGAATTTAAATGATTGCTCTATGGGCATGAGCTCAGATTGGAAAGAGGCTCTAGATGCCGGAGCCACTTGGTTGCGCCTTGGTTCTTGTATTTTTGGTTCACGTCAAAAGTGAGCGCAAAAATTCCAATCTGTCATCAAAGCGGTCTTCAACTCTTGCCCTGACCACTTATGAACGCTATTAGAGGGTAGGTAATGCAGTTTCTTATCTAGAAACTCTCCTAATTTCGGCAATTAGTCGAACTCTCACTATCCGTCTCAGAGGATTTTAAAGGTGTCGTTTATTTCCCGTCTTCGTTCCGTTGTCGCTGGTGATGATTATCTAGATAGTGACTTTGACGATTTAGATTATGAATCAAGTGATCAGTATGAAGATGATCACGAAAGATCATCTTCCTTTAGTGGAGAACTTGCTTCATTAGCAGACACCTCTCCTTTTGGAATGGGTAATGGTTTTAGAGACTCCAAGGTTATTGGTATGCCAGGGATTTCGTCGGCTACCTCAGAAGTTAATTTAATGGAGCCCAGAAGCTTTGATGAGATGCCTAGAGCGATCCAAGCTCTTCGAGAACGCAAAACGGTGATATTAAATCTAACAATGATGGAACCTGATCAAGCACAGAGAGCCGTCGATTTTGTCGCAGGAGGAACCTTTGCTATCGATGGGCATCAAGAACGTGTAGGTGAAAGCATTTTTCTATTCGCTCCTAGCTGTGTAGCTGTTACCAACTCAACTCAAGATGATATTTCAACTCCAACAACAGTAACTAAAGAAACTGAGGCCTCAGCTGCTGAGTCTTCTACCGCTCCCGCTCCTGCATGGGGCGAGGCAAGAGTTGCGAGTATTTAATTCGAAAGTCTCGTGGATACTTCATTAGGTGTCGTAGGCCTGGGTCGAATGGCTCAGGCTCTACTTTTGCCCTTAATTAAAAGCGAAAGTATTCAAATAAAAAATATTTTAGGTGTTGTCAAACATTCTGAAAGCGTTGAAGTAATTGCTAACAAATTCCCTAAAGAACTTAAATTAGTCAGTTCTCAAAACCCAGCCTCCAAAGAAGTATGGAATTCATCAATCATTCTTCTGTCAGTAAAACCTCAACAACTATCAGAAGTCGTAGCTTCTTTTGAAAAAAATCATCTTTCACAATCTTCCAATTCTTTATTAATCTCTGTCATAGCTGGTGTGTCTCTAAGAAATCTCCAAAAGGCGTTCCCTGGATATCAATGTGTAAGAGCAGTTCCAAATACACCAGCACTAGTTGGAGCTGGTCTTACTGGCATCGCATGGGGAGAAAACATTCACGCAGAAGATCGACGTTTAACAAAAGAAATATTTAACCCAGTAAGCGAAGTATTAGAACTGCCCGAATCCCAACTTGATGCATTTCTTGCATTGACCTCTTCGGGACCTGCGTATATCGCTTTAATGTCAGAAGCCTTAGCGGATGGAGCAGTATCCGCAGGCTTGCCAAGAGATTTAGCAGGTTATCTTGCTCATCGGACAATTGCTGGAACAGCAGCACTGCTTAATCATCAGGATATTATTCACCCTGGTCAATTAAAAGATATGGTCACCTCCCCAGGAGGAACAACGATCGCGGCATTGAGAAAATTAGAAAAAGCTGGTCTCCGCTCTGCACTAATCGAAGCAGTTATGGCTGCTTTTGAGAGAAGTAAAGAGTTATCTAATTTAAGCAACTAAAGGTGTTGCACCAAGCAATTCTCCATATAAATCCTCTAATGCATCTATATTTCTGGTGAGGGTATAGCGTTCAAGGACTCTTTCTCTTGCACGACGTCCTAATTCGGAAGTCAAAACAGGCTGATCTCTAAGGACAGGAAGCAATGTCCGCAATTGGGTTGTAACCCCTTGAGTACTCAGAATTATCCCTGCACCTCCGTCAAGGACTTCTCCATCAGCCCCAGCATCGGTTGCTACGCAAGCTGTACCTGTCGCCATTGCTTCAAGCAAAGCAAGGGAAAGTCCTTCAACCAAACTGGGCAAAAGAAAAACTTCTGCACATTGCAAAAGAGCTACTTTGGTATCTAAATCTGATTCATAACCCCACCAAAAGACACCACTAGCGTTTGTAATACCTGTATTTGTCTCAAGCGTGGCGCGAAGAGGTCCATCCCCTACAACAACTAATTTGCAACCTTTAGGGTCGACTAATCTCCATGCCTGCAAAAGTGCCTCAACATTTTTTTCAGTAGCTATACGTCCCATATATAGAAACACCCTGTCTCTTCCTAGTTTCTCCCTCACCACTCTTCTCATAGGACTTGTTCGCTGTGGACCTGCAGGAGTCCACAATTCTGGATCTACTCCATTTGGTATAACTGAGAGCCGATGCTCCCTGACACCTAATCTGGCAAGGACTTCTGCTTGAAGCTCCGAAAACACTATAACCCTGTCATAACGAGCCAGAGCAGGTGCATAAAGTTGATAAGTTAGCTGTTGGGTGCCCGCAGTAAGGTTTCGAATCCCTGCATCAAAGGGTGGGTGAAAAGTAGCTACCAGAGGAACTCCTAACTGCTGACATAATTCTGGAAGCCTAAAATCAAGCGGCGAAAGAGTAAGGCTTGCATGTACTAAATCCGGTTGAAGTCTTTCAAGGGATTCTCTTAATTCTCTTTGTGCACCAGGAGACGGAATTGTATAAACCTGAGATTTCACTAAATAAGGGAGGCTTACATCAGGGTCATTTGCAACCAAAGATGTATTCCTGCGGTCAGGACTTTTAGGGTTGTCAAAGTGAATAAAACTCGTTTGATGTCCACGCTGCCTTAGGGCTTCAATCGTGTTGAGCCCATAGGTAACATTTCCACAAAATGGAGTCTTTTTACCCAGCCAGGCGATATGCGCCAAATGCTGACCTTCAGCTAAAGACTAATTTAAATTAGCGACGCTTCCACCAAGGAAGTTCTAGAAATGATGCTACAAGTGCAAGCATTGCTAATAGCCAAAGAACTGGGATAAGCCCATAGCGGCTAACCATCGCTCCTGCAAGGACTAAAGGCAGGCTCAATGAAATATTGATCAGGTTATTTTGCAAGCCAAAAACCTTGCCTCTCTTATTCTCTGGAGTGTCTTCTTGAAGAGTAGTTTGTGCAGGAATCGCAACCAGCGCTGCACCAAAACCCAAGATCCCACAAAAAAGAAGACTGCCAGACAAGGAACCCTTTACATGTCCCAAAAGGAGAAGGCTGAATGTGATTGTCCCTAAGCCAGTTGCAGAAAGATTTCTTCTGTTAAACGAATGACCAATTTGAGCAACTACTACTGCTCCAATAGCCATACCAATTCCACTTAAGGCTAATAAGGTCCCAAAACGAGTCGGGCCAAGTCCTGGAATAAACGAAGCAAGACTGATTGCTAGCACGTATAAAGCTGCTAATAGGCTATACAAAAGCACCAGATGCAACATTGCATTTCTAACTGTTGTTTTTTGTCTGAGTATCTGAAGACCTTCTCCGACCTCATCCCACAATTTTTCATGCCTTACAGGGTCAATACGCTCTTTTAATTTGATAGTACTAATGCTAATTGCAGCGATTCCATAACAGAAAGGTAAAAGGACAAATTCGCCTCCACTAATTCCAACTCCTAAGAGGATTTGATGCAGAATCCTTAAGATCGGGTCACCTAGTGCAAAACCAACTATTGTTGCTCCCATACTCGTTGCTTGATATAAAGAATTTGCTGCCAATAAGTGTTCCTTAGGAACTAACAAAGGGATTGCTGATTGTTCTGCAGGCGCGAAGAATTGTGTCAGGACAGATTCCAAGAAAGTCATTCCTAAGAGAGCCCAATACCCCCAACTAAGACCTAAAAAATTTGGACCAGGAGCTAAGCAAAATGGTGCAAAAACAACTAATACCGCACGTAACGCATTCGAAGCAACCATAACTCTACGTTTTGGCCAACGGTCAGCCCAAACACCAGCCAAAGTCCCTAAAACCATGGCAGGAACAGTATTTGCTACATAAACTCCAGTCGCAAGCAAAGTAATCATTTGCGCACGGGTTTGAAAATCCATACGCATTACAGCTGCTACTTCAGCGAGAACGTCATTACTTTGAGGAGAACTAATTACCCAATATTGAGCAATCAAATAAACCATCAGGACGATGTAGAACTTATCTGCAAGCTGAGAAAAAATTTGACCAATCCATAGACGGCGAAAACCATCTAATTTGATAACAGCTTGCAGTCCCCTATTCCCTTCAGGATTTCTACCTGTAGGGAAAGCTGGTTCAGGACTATTTAGGTTTAAACCACTCAAAATTTTTATGCTTCCCTATTCATAATCGTGCATAACCAATGTTGAACTAGCTGACAACAGTCTCTCGCAACATCGCTAAAGCTTGGATTTTCTTAGACAAATGTATCTCGATCCAGCATTCTATAACTGAAAGAAGTCTCAACCATACATCTTTTGGTCCCATTAGATTCCCATTTTTTCCTATAGGAAGCTCAACTCTTACTAATCTTTGTAAAAGTGCCAGCTCAGATGGATTCAGGACAAAAGCAGCATTCTCATAAGTTCCAATAGCAAATCCCTCTAGAGGGATAAGGCTACAGGCCCATTCCCAATTACCTAAAGGTGGATTTAGCAACTCACCAGTACGGCAACAATTTTGAAGTGGTAATGCATATCCACCAAGTGCAAGAGCATGGATAAAGGCCTGCACAACACTTGCGAGAGTTAAAAGTTGTTCTGATTCTTTATTCTTTCCATAAGTCTCCAAACGCTCAAGATGCATTAAAACCGTGCCTAACAAACCTGGTATTGGATCATTGACCGTGACGATACTTAAACAAATTTCGGATAAAGCTTGAGCAGCGGCAAGCGTCTCTAATTTTTGACCAACTCCATTAAAAGTATGGAGAACTTTGAGATGCTTTACCCGCGCAAGTCCCTTACCTGAGATAAAAAATAAATCCAAATAAGTCAATGAAGTTGCTGCAGCAAGACTGCTTTTTGGTCGTCGTGCGCCTGGAACCGCAAGTCTTGTTAAACCCTCTTGATCACTCAAAACAGTCAACAAACGGTCATGCTCGCCAAGAGGCCCAACCTTTAAAGCAAGACCTTGAATATTAATCTCTGAGGTCATGTTTTTTTATTGCGAAATAATCGAATTAGATCTAGACCTTGGCTGGTACCAATAAGTGATGCTCCTGCATAAATAACTTCTAGAGCTTTTTCAATTGTGTGCAAACCACCTACAGCCTTTATTTGACATGAATTTCTTGTCACGCTTACCAAATTTTTAATATCTTTTGGACTTAGACTACGACCAAAACCATTACCAGTTTGCAGCCCATAGACTCCTGCCTCTAAGGAGGCATTAATACAAACCTCTAGACTATTAGGGTTTAAATTTGGGATGTCTAAAATTGCTCTAACGGGAACTCCTAATGAACAAATTTCAGAAAGCTCTTCTGCAAAAGAATTAATATCTCTTTTGGTTATTTTATCAAAGTTTGGAACAACATCTAGCTCCTCAGCACCATGCTCTATAGCCCATTTGGCCTGTTCTAATTTCAATAGATGAGGCATATCTCCAAAAGGAAAAGAAATGACAGATATAAGCTTCGTCTTCGAAGTTTTACCAAGAATTTTACGAGCAGAAATCAATCTATGAAGGAAAGTGCATAAACCACCAAGTTCAAAGTATTTTGAAGCATAACAAATTTGGTTGAAATCATCTTCTCCTAGATGAGGATTTAATGCCGCCTGATGTACCAAGGGGGCTAAATCGTCTAATTCATATACCGCTTGGCCTTCTGACATAAGGAATTAAAACTATTCACGAGCCAAAATAACACCATAGCCGCCATGATTGCGTTTATATATTACTTGCAATTCATTGCTAACTTTTTCACGAAATAAATAAAAATCATGGTCAATTAAGTCCAGTTGATATCTAGCCTCTTCAAGGCTCATTGGCGGCATTGTGAAATATTTTCTGCGAATACCGGGATGAGGAAGATTCGGTTCTTTTCCATCTAACAATGAACCTTCTATCAAATCTTCGGTTAAAACAGCCTCTGTAGGTGGAGTAATTGAAGCGTTATGCCCTGAACTGTGATGATGATCAGTGTTTCGATCTTTATACCTTCGCAACTGACGTGAAAGCTTACTAGCTACAAGGTCGATACTTGCATAAAGGCTTTCACTCCTTTCCTGAGCTCTAATAATGGTTCCATTAGCAAAAACAGTCACCTCAGCTGTTTGTTGCGGCACTCTTGGGTTACGTGCCACTGACAAATGGATATCAGCTTCTTTGACCATTCCTTCAAAGTGGTGAAAAGCCCTTTGTAATTTTGACTGGGTGTACTCCCGAAGCGCTGGAGTTAATTCGAGATTTCGACCATGGATCAGCAACTTCATGGCATCCCTCCGGTGCCTGTAGATAAAAGCAAGTTAGTTACTAAGAGCTCATCAGCAAACAATCTTTCGACTTTTCTTTTTGAGCCGAATGAATTGGTGGACTACGAAAAAGCTCTGAGATGGCAGCAAAACTGGCAAAAACGCTTAATTTTTGGCCCTGAAACGGCACAAGCAGTTTGGCTGTTAGAGCATCCAATTTGTTACACGATGGGGAAAGGCGCTTCACAGAAAAACCTACTTTTTGACCCCAATACCTCACCATGGCCCCTTTACCGAATAAATCGTGGCGGCGAAGCTACTTGTCACTTGCCTGGACAATTAGTTGCGTATCCAATTCTTGACCTTAGAAGATATACAACTGATTTACATTGGTATTTACGAAAGCTCGAAGATGTATTAATTGATGTTCTTGCAAATTTAGAATTACATGGGGAAAGAGTCAAAGGCCTAACTGGCTTATGGATAAATGGCCAAAAAGTCGCGGCCATTGGTGTGGGGTGTCGTCGTTGGATAACACAGCATGGATTTTCCCTTAACATCAATTGTGAAATGGAAAGCTTTAAAAAGGTTGTACCTTGTGGGTTGATTAATCATCCTGTAGGCAAACTAAACGATTGGATTCCAGGATTGACCATTAAAGAAGTAAAGCCACTTTTAACTAGATCTTTAGAAAAGCAATTTTCCCTGAAATGGCAACAAATTGGCCCTATGGAAAGAACCGAGGATTTTGCTACTCCTATCCAGATGATCCACAAAAAGAATTTCAAGGATGAAAATCATTAGTTAACTCGATAAGGTTTAAATGAAAGCAGTCAAATTTCAATTGACAAAATCGACCTGGAAACCTCATCGAAGAGAAAGGGAAGCCCTTTCCAGTAGGGACTATTTCGAGAGCATTAATCGTGTTGACCAAATTTGGCCCTGGTTAGCCAAGCATTACTGCGACTTAATTGCACTCGATGCTCCTCATGCTGCAAACCCAGAAAGATTCTCCTATAGCGAGCTAGATGAAAGCATCTCTTGTGCAGCAGCAGCTTTCGCAGAATTAGGCGTCAAAGCAGGTCAGGTTGTTGCACTTTTTGCAGAAAACAGCCCACGATGGCTAATTGCAGATCAAGCATTAATGCGACTTGATGCTGCAAATGCTGTAAGAGGTTCATCAGCCCCAACAAAAGAACTCCATTACATCCTTGAAGATTCTGATTCAAGCGGTTTAATAATCCAAAATTCAGACTTATGGGAAAAACTCTCGCTCAGTGAAAAACAAAAAAACAAACTTGATTTTGTACTTCAGTTAGAGGAGCCCACCGATCAAGGTGTCATAAGTTGGGAAGAGTTTTTAAAAACTGGAGTCGAAAAAGAAACAAAAGCGAGCAAAAATCAAAGAATCCTCCGTTCCCAAAACTCAATTACCGCAACGATCCTCTACACCTCAGGCACAACTGGTCAACCCAAAGGAGTCCCTCTTAGTCACTCAAACCTGCTCCATCAAATCAGATCTCTTGCATGTATCGCGCATCCACCCCCGGGTTCTCCAGTGCTAAGTGTTTTACCTATTTGGCATGCATATGAAAGGAGTGCGGAATATTATTTCTTTTCATGTGGGTGTACACAGACTTACACAACTATCAAGCATCTGAAAAATGATCTTGCCACAGTAAAGCCAATAGTAATGGTTACTGTTCCACGCCTATGGGAAGCCGTTCAAACAGGTTTTAATGACGCAGTAAAGAAAATGCCGCCACTTAGGCAATTGCTTCTTAAAACAGCCCTAGCAAATAGTAAAGCCCATACAAAAGCATGGCGAACATCTCGAGCGATACTTCTAGAGCCCGTTAATCCATTTCAACGACTTAGCGCTTTTTTTGAATTCTCAATTAGATGGCCATTTCATGGGTTTGCCTCCGCCTTGATTTGGCCGAAAGTCTTAGCTCAATTAAGTGGAGGAAGACTGCGTTTCCCTATAAATGGAGGTGGAGCAATTGCTCCACATGTTGATTCGTTTTTTGAAGCGCTGGGTATTGAGATGCTCGTTGGATATGGCCTCACTGAGACCAGCCCTGTTGTTAGTTGTCGTAGGCCTTGGAGGAACATTCGAGGCAGCTCAGGACCTCCTCTGCCAGGGACTCAATTCAAAATAGTTGACCCTGAAAACAAGATGCCTTTGACGTATCGCAAACGAGGTCTTGTTTTCGTGAAAGGACCGCAAATCATGAGTGGATATCTTGGCAAGCCAGAAGCGACAGAAAAAGTTCTTGATCAAAGCGGATGGTTTAACACCGGAGACCTGGGAATGCTTTTGCCGGATGGCTCATTAGTTTTAACTGGGAGAGCCAAAGAGACAATCGTACTTAGCAGTGGAGAAAATATTGAGCCTGGGCCTCTTGAACAAACACTTCTGGGAAGCTCCCTAATTGAACAAGTCATGCTTGTAGGACAAGATGAACGTCAACTTGGAGCATTGATTGTTCCGAATATTGAAGAAATCAGAACTTTGGCAAAGCAAAGCAACTTTGACTTGCCTGAAGATTTTGCAGGGACAAACTCAGAGAAAAAGCTGCTGAAGTTGCTTCAAGGCAAGCTAAACGTTTTATTAGCAAATCGAAGTGGCGCAAGGAATGAAGAAAGAATCTCAGGAGTAGCTTTTGTCGAACCTTTTACTATCGAGAATGGTCTACTAACACAGACTCTTAAACAACGTCGTGAAAAGATTTCTTTGAGGGATAAAGCAGCAATAGATAGTATCTATTGTCGGTGATCTCATTTGAACAAGTTATCCTTCCTACAGAGAAACCAGACGTTTTTTCATGAGTTTTATGACTGAGGGGAATGTTCTAACGATCAAACGTTCAATTGCTGTTAGAGCAGTAGTTACACCGTCCTGGAAAGAGGAAGCGGAAAAGGAGCTGAGCAATGCAATTGCCGCCTCTGATCAACAACTCTCCCAGCTAGAACAAGAAGGCCAGCAGTTTGTAACTGAGGTGCGAAATCAAAGCGCCAATCCCTTGGACCCAAGAGTGCAAGAACAAGTTGCACAAATCCAACAACAGGTAGCTGCAAAGAGATCAGAACTTGAAGAACAAAAAAGGAACCTTCTGCAGCAACAAGTTCAGATTCGCGACTTAGAAATGGAGCAAATTGTTGAGCAAGGGCAAATAGAAAGTTTCTGCGATCTTAAAGTCGGAGACAACCTAGTCAAAAAAATGCAGCTTTCGATCACTGTTCGTGATGGCGTTGTTGAGTCTATTGATGAGAATTGAGCCTTCTTTAAGTAGAGGGACTAATCCTTGATATAAGGATGTATTTCTTCTGCCTAGAGAACTAAAATCCTTTTACAAGCTTCTTGACCTGCTGCTTACCCACCCAAATAGGTAAGACCAAAGGTGAAAAGGCTTTTTCACACAAGACAGGCATCAAATTCAAACACCATGGCAACACACGACATTTTCATGCCTGCTCTTAGCTCAACCATGACAGAGGGCAAAATAGTTGAATGGCTTAAAAAACCTGGTGACAAAGTGGGGCGGGGCGAGTCTGTCTTGGTAGTTGAATCAGATAAAGCAGATATGGATGTGGAGTCATTTCAAGAGGGCTATCTTGCCGCTGTTCTAATGCCTGCAGGCAGTACTGCTCCAGTAGGAGAAACTATCGGACTAATTGTCGAAAGTGAAGATGAAATCGCTTCTGCCCAAGAGAAAGCACCACAACCATCATCAAAAGAATCTCCCCAAGAAACCTCCTCGACTAGCGAACAGCCGCAATCAACTCCAACCCAAGCCTCAAGCTCTCAAATTTCAAACACTGACAATTCCAAAAACACCACCCAACAGTCCTCTATAAAAGCTCCACAAGTAGTCAATACTGGGAGAATAATTGCTTCACCTAAAGCTAAAAAACTTGCCTCTCAAAAGGGTGTGGACTTGTCCACAGTCTTGGGAAGTGGTCCTCATGGTCGAATCCAACTAGAGGATGTAGAAAAAGCAAATGGTCAACCGATAAGTGTTCCTTGGGTTGCAGAAAGCAATGCCCCTGCCTCAATAGCAGTTAGCAATTCAGTTTCAAAAGCAACTGTTTCGAATAATCAGCCTGCCACTGCAGAGTCTTTATTAGGTAAAAGCTTTGGAACTGCTGGGGAGATAATTGCTTTCAACACATTGCAACAGGCTGTAAATCGAAATATGGAAGCAAGCTTAGCCACTCCATGTTTTCATGTCGGATATACAATTTCTACAGATAAACTTGATGAACTTTATAAGGAAGTAAAGCCTAAGGGTGTGACCATGACTGCTCTCTTAGCAAAGGCTGTTGGGTTGACACTTGCTAGACACCCTCAAGTAAACGCTTCCACGAGCCCTGAAGGAATGTCATACCCTAATCAAATCAATATTGCCGTTGCTGTTGCTATGGAAGATGGAGGCCTCATTACACCTGTACTCCAAAATGTTGATCAAACCAATCTGAGTGACTTATCAACCCAATGGTCAGACTTAGTAAAAAGATCGCGAACTAAACAGTTACAACCAGAAGAATATTCGAGCGGAACCTTTACCTTGTCCAATCTAGGAATGTTTGGAGTTGACCGTTTTGATGCAATCCTTCCACCTGGGACTGGCGCAATTCTCGCAGTTGCTGCCTCTAGACCCGTCGTAATAGCAAACAAAGATGGTTCGATTTCCGTTAGACGTCAGATGCAGGTCAATTTAACTGCAGACCACAGAGTGATTTATGGGGCAGATGGTGCAGCCTTTCTTAAGGACTTAGCAGATCTAATTGAAAACAGAACAGAATCAATGCTCTCGTAAGTTAACAACATAAACTTTATATTTTTACCGTGCACTTTGCAACTCTAAAGTGACAATCAATTTAGATCTTTTACTAAGTTCATATAACTATGAGCTTCCTTCGGAACTAATAGCTCAAATGCCAATT
Organism: Prochlorococcus sp. AG-363-P19; assembly: GCA_003280055.1. Classification (GTDB taxonomy): domain Bacteria; phylum Cyanobacteriota; class Cyanobacteriia; order PCC-6307; family Cyanobiaceae; genus AG-363-P08. Next base: position 170,915 of record QCGG01000001.1, on the reverse strand, counting down.
GAGCCTCGTCATTCAGCTGGTCTTCTGATCTTGAAAAAAGATCATTCTGGAATCTTGAGATCAAACCATGCCAAGGTCTGGGATTGGTTAAATGAATTAAAGCCTAATGATTTAATCGTCTTAAATAATACACGTGTTTTAAAAGCACGCTTAAGAGTTCGTCGTTCAGGTGGTGGTTTGGCTGAATTACTAGTACTCGAGGCAAAAGGCCAAGGCAAATGGCTTTGTTTAGCTAGACCTGCAAAAAAATTGCGCCCTGGAGAAACAATTTGGCTAGAAGCTCTTGAACAAGAATCCATCTCTCTTACGGTGATCAGCAATGATTCGAATACTGGAGGAAAGATTGTTCAATTTCCAAGTTGTTTTTCTGATGCCGAATCTATTGAAGGGTTATTAGAGCGCTATGGAGAGGTACCTTTACCACCATATATTCGTAGTCATGCGCAACATGACTCCCAGAGATACCAAACAAGATATGCCTTTCACCCTGGAGCAGTAGCAGCACCTACAGCAGGACTTCACTTAAGCGATGAACTACTAGAGGAAATTACCAAGAGAGGGATCAAACAAGCCCATGTAACACTCCACGTTGGATTAGGAACCTTCAGACCATTAGAAATCGAAGACCTCTCAGATCTTCAACTTCACAGCGAATGGGTTGAAGTAAACAACGATCTCCTCAAGTCAGTTGCAGAATGTCGTGCTAATAGAGGAAGAGTTATTGCAGTAGGAACTACAAGTGTTAGAGCACTTGAAGGTGCTGCTCAAAAAGGGAATGGAAAACTGAAAGAACTAAAAGGGCCTGTTGATTTAGTGATTAAACCTGGTTACAAATTTTCAGTAGTAGATGGGCTTCTAACCAATTTCCACTTACCTAAAAGTTCGCTACTTTTGCTTGTAAGCGCGCTAATAGGACGTGAAGATCTATTAGCACTCTATGAAGAAGCCATTAAGTGCCAATATCGGTTTTACTCATATGGAGATGCTATGTGGATCCCACCAGAAGTTGTTCTTCCAGATGCCAGACCTATATCGATGTAGGTTCTTGAATAATGCCTGTAGGAACAGTCTCAAAAAGTACGGAGGAAAGATAACGTTCTGCCATGTCTGGGAGCACAACCACAATTGTTTTTCCTGCATATTCATCCTGTTCTGCCAAGCGGATTGCAGCAACCGCGGCCGCACCACAAGAAATACCAACTAATAGTCCTTCTTCTTGCGCTAAGCGCAGTGCCATAGCTACAGATTCTTCATTCGAAACCTGCTCAACTTTATCCACGACAGAAAGATCAAGATTTTTAGGAATAAAACCTGCTCCAATGCCTTGAATTTTATGAGGGCCTGGCTTGATCTCTTCCCCATTAAGAGTCTGAGTAATCACAGGACTATGAGAAGGCTCAACAGCAACTGAAAGAATAGGTTTTGCTTTCTCTTGCTTGATATAACGGGAAACCCCAGTAATTGTCCCCCCAGTACCAACACCCGCAACTAAAACATCAATTTCTCCATCACAGTCATTCCATATTTCCGGTCCAGTAGTTTGAAAGTGAATATCTGGGTTGGCAGGATTCTCAAACTGACCTGGCATAAAGTACTTTTTAGGATCACTGTCCGCAATTTCCTTTGCTCTAGCAATTGCCCCAGGCATTCCCTTAGCTGCTTCAGTGAGAATAATCTCTGCACCCAAAACAGCCATAACCCTACGTCGCTCAATAGACATAGACTCTGGCATGGTGAGAATTAACTTGTAACCACGCGCAGCAGCTGTAAAGGCAAGGGCTATTCCTGTATTACCTGAGGTTGGTTCAACAATTGTGTGTCCCTTAGTCAGAGCACCACGTTTTTCAGCATCCCATATCATGTTTGCACCAATTCTGCACTTAACGCTATAGGCAGGGTTACGACCCTCTATTTTGGCTAGCACTGTTGCCTTGCAATTTTTGGTTACTGAATGGAGCTTGACCAAAGGAGTATTACCAATGGCCAGGCTGTTGTCTTCGTAAATACGTGACATGCTGCGATAAAGAATTGATCTAATAGTTAGCTGAAATTTATAGCTTTTGCATGCACTTGATGCAATGAAGTTTTATTTCTCAAGTGCAATTTTAAATTTTTCCCATAGGGTTTCTGAATCTTCCAATCCAACTGATACACGAATCAAGTGCTCAGGGACCCCACACTCTTCAGCCCAACTTAGTTCCTCATAGTGGGCAAGCAATACATAAGGACAAACCAATGTGAAGCTTGTCCCAAGACTTGGCCCTTTACAGACTTTAAGAGAATCGTAAAATTTTTTGGCCTTAGACAAACCACCAATTAATTCAAACGAGAGAAGACATCCATAACCTGAGTCATTACGCATTAACTTTTTAAAATTAAGACAGTTCCCAGGATGAAAAACCTTGGCCACGGCAGGATGAGTAGCTAAGCGAGATGCCAGTTGATCACAGGCATTATTCAGCTTGGGCAACCTAATGGCGACATCTCTGCTTGCTTCTTCAAGGGCTATGCAATCCGCATGACCAAGAATCGCAACCTGATTGGCCAACCTTTTGCTTATCTCCGTGTTCCATGCAGATTGAGGGCTTACTACTAATGCCCCTGCAAGTATGTCTCCCCTACCAGCAAAGCTCTTAGTTAATGAACTGAAAATCAAATCTGCATAAGGCAGGGCATCAATATTCAATGCTGAGCCAATTGTGTCATCGGCGATAACAAGAATACCTCTTTTATGCGCTATATCGGCTACTAAAGGTAGATCAATGCATTGAAGCATTGGATTACTGGGTAGCTCAACAACAAGCGCTGAGGGGTTTTTCTCTTCAATTTCTGCAATTAATCTTTCCTCATCTGCATTCAACAACAACGTGCTCCCTTTAAAAATGACTGAAGGAAGTTTTAGTACATCTACATATGGGAAACCGACCTGGAGTGTCGTCTTGTTTGGAAAAAGTTCATTGACAGCACTAAGCGCGGCGTGAAAAGCAGCCATACCAGAGGGATGGAGTTGAATTAATGCTTTTTCACACTGATATATTTCTGCCAATCTAGATTTCAAAGCATCCTGTGAATCCTCTACAGCGTGTGTCGAAGGAGCAGTCTCCTTACCAAGAGCAATGGCGGCCTCGCGAGAAGAAGCTCCTAAACCAGTATGTTGCCAAAAAGCCTTAGCAGGGAGACTCGTTTGAGCATCTGTGAGGAGACAGGGAAGACCTAGAATTGTTTTTATTTCACATTCACCATGTGGCTTATTTCTTTTACAGTGATGTTCAGCTAAAGAAGCAGCCTCTTCTGTGGGATAAGGCCATGCCTTTACATAATTAGAATCATTAATTCGAAGAGCATATTTTTCCAGTTCAGCTACTAATGGATTAAAGCCAAACCTTGGATAAATAGACTTTAAGGAATCAAGGCACTGACTTTTCTTTTCTTCATAGTCAACTACATCTTGCCATCTAGGCAATGCAACAGAAACAGCATGTGGACTATCAGGAAGGGCTTCTCCAAGGTCACTACCTTCCCAACATGGCTCTTTAAGAAGATCTCGAGGGCTCACTATCTCAATGTCTCAAGAGCTCGATTTAAATCAATACTTAGATCCTCAAGATCTTCGCAGCCAACAGATAGACGTACTAATCCATCATCAATGCCTAACTTTATTTTTGTGTCTCTATCAACTGATGAATGCGTCATTGTTGCTGGATGACAGATAAGACTTTCAACACCTCCAAGGCTTTCAGCCATAGTAAAATAACTCAAACTTTTACACATTGCATAAGTCTGAGATTGATCAGCTTTCAGTTTTGCAGTAACAATGGCACCACCTCCCTGCATTTGTTTTAAAGCAATTTCATGCTGGGGATGACTTGCAAGGAATGGGTAACGCACCCATTCGACTTTCATATGATTTGATAACTGTTTAGCCAAAGCCAAAGCATTAGCGATTTGACGTTCTAGACGAAGAGGCATTGTTTTAATACCTCTTGTAATTAACCAACAATCAAATGGCGAAGGTTGAAGTCCAAGTGACTTCTGCGCAAAATCTAACTGTTCTTTCCATCTAACGTCTTCAGTGCAAACAGCCCCACCAAGAGCATCAGAATGACCATTGATATATTTAGTTGTGCTGCACAAAGAAAGAGTTGCTCCTAGTTCAAGGGGACGTTGTAAAACAGGTGTCGCGAAAGTGTTGTCAACAACTACCGGTATTGCTCTTTCGTTAGCAAATGAACAAATCTCAGAGATATCTAAGACTTTCAGCATTGGGTTAGTGGGGCTTTCTAACCAAATCATCTTTGGTCTCAAGCTATCAATTTTCTCGAGGTTGCTGTTATCAGTGAAGTCTATCCATTCTGTTTTGACACCAAACCTTCTGAATACCTCTTCAAATAATCTTACTGTGCATCCATAAAGATTCTCCTCACAAAGCACAAGATCACCCTTCCCTAGGGTTGAGACAATAGATGTAATTGCACTAACCCCAGAGGCAAATACTGTTACGTGCTTACACCTTTCTACAGAAGACAAGACAGATTCCAGGATACGGAAATTGGGATTCCCTGAACGTGTGTAATCGAATCCATACTCATTGCCATGCGCGAATGTTGCACTAGGGAAAATTGGGGGCATCACGGTACCTGTCTCAGAAGAGAAGCTTTCTCCGTGATGGATCGATCGAGTATTGATCCCTGGTGCTGCGTCTCGATTTTTGTTCACTAAAGCCACAACAATGAAAGAGTTTTACTTAGGGCCAAAAATACAAAAAAGACTTAAGGCTTTCATTCATTTGGCCTATGAATGAAACCTAGGTAAAGTCAGTACAATAATCAAAGCCAACACCAATTATGCCTGCTTTTGGAGAAGCAGGTTTTTTCTCAACATGAATTTCTAAGGCCATAGGGGCTTCCATGAAAAGAAATATTGCCACTCCTAATGATCAAAAACAATTAGAGCTCATATAGAATACTAAGAAGTCCGCATAGCCAAAACTCTCCTCAAACTACTCATAACCTTTTTTCAAGACCAACTCAATGACTACTCCATTAATATCGTTATCGATAGTCTTCAGTGTAATTCTATTAGTTTTTTCTAGTTTACAACACTTTCTTTTAGGTACTCAGGCCTCTGATATAGGAACATTTGAACAGTTCAGTTGGCTAATTGCAAATGGAAAGTTACATGTTGCAAGTAGTTATCGTGGCATAACTCCCCTTCAAGATCACTTCTCTTTATTATTAATTCCAATCGGGATTATATATAAAATCCTACCGACTACATATACCTTATTAGCACTTCAATCTATTGCTCTTGGCTCACTACCAGCAATAGCATCTAGCAAAATAAAGAAATTTAAACCTAATAAAAAAATTATACTATCTCTAGTTATTGGAATTTTATTTTCACCTTATATCTTCTTAGTCAATCTTGGCGATTTCCATCCAGAAATAATTACAGCTCCTATAATGCTAATAGCAATCTTAGAAACAGGTGAAAAACGAAATTGGCTATATTATGGGTCATTACTTATTGCACTTTCAGCAAAGAAAGCTCAAGCCTTATTTGGGGTTGGTTTATCTATTTACTGCTTTGCAAAAGGAAAATACCAAAAAGGTATAATAACCTTTATAATATCAACATTTTGGTGGCTAGTATCATCTAATTATTCAGCCATAGCTGGAGATTATATAAAAATTAGACTAGGTTATCTAGGTGAAAGCAAAATAGATATAGTCTATACACTAATTACACGTCCATGGCATGTTTTTACAGAAGCGACCCCCGAATCAATTGCCTTATATACACTAGGTTTATGCCTTCCCTTCTTAGCCATATTAAGCAAAAGGTCCCTACCGGCTCTGCTTTCAACATTACCAGTATATATAACCAACATAATCTCATCTGAAGGCATTCAAAGAGAATTGAATCACCATTATTCAATAATCATAGTTCCATTCCTCATAGCAGGGTGTATAGATACAATCAAAGGCTGGAAAGATATCTCAAAATCAATTGCGAATAGAGTTTATTATCTGACATTATTTTTCTCATTATTAGCATTTATTGGTTACTCAAGAATTGGCTATTTTAAAACAAGATATCTGCCACTAACCAAAGAAGCAATTGCATTTCAAAGCGCAAAGAAAGAAATACCGATCAATAGTGCCGTCCTTACAAATAAAACCTATGCCGCTCATCTCGCAAACAGAGAGATGTTTAAAATAATCGAAACAGGGGATTATTTACCTGTTGAAAGATTTGATTATATTATCCTCCCCGGAAGCAATAACCTTCAAAGCATTGGAGGGAAATTAGTGCCAATAAAAGGGTCAAATACTGAGCAGGAAATACAACAAATCATTCAAGAAGCTAAAAGATCTGGAATGAAGTGTTCTTCCGTTAATGAATACATCAGATTATGCAAAAAAACAAAATAACCACCCCCCCCCCGACGGGTTCTTTTAAAAGGCAAACCTCTGTCTTGTATAGAGATAAAAAGAAAACTATCAGTCATTCTTAAATGCCTAGGATCTAATCTAACAGTCAGCACAAGTGGTCACTATTTTAAATTTTAGTTAATTTAGGTGCCAAAAAATCAGTTCGTCTAGTCAATAAATTTCTAAGTCACTATTTCTTTTGGTTTTCCCCTTGCACAATTCCTGGTCACAGCTAGGAATTAGGAAAGAGAAAATTCATGACGAACCAACCCCTTCTCCTGGCACTAGATCAAGGTACAAGCAGTTCCAGAGCAGCAGTCTTTAACAGCAAAGGCGAATTAATTTCAAGTGCAAGTGCTCCGCTAACTATCCAGTACCCAGAGGATGGTTGGGTAGAGCAAGATCCTCTAGGGATTTGGGAAAGTCAATTAAACGCAATGAAAAGCCTTGAACAACAACTCAACGCTGATCAACGTAAAGCTGTTGTTAGTTGCGGAATCACAAACCAAAGAGAAACTACAATCCTTTGGCGAAGAAGCAATAGTCAACCGTGTGGCCCTGCACTTGTTTGGCAGGATGGACGAACAACAGATATATGCTCAACTTGGCGAAAAGAAGGCCTGGAAGACGAATGGAGTAGGCGTACTGGACTTTTGCTAGACCCTTATTTCAGTGCAAGTAAAATTAATTGGCTACTGAAAAAGCACGAATCGTCGCAGCAAGCTCAACAACAGAATGATCTTTGCTTTGGGACAGTCGAGAGCTGGCTTGTTTGGCAACTAACCTTAGGGAAACGGCATTGTTCTGATATGAGCAATGCCAGTCGGACGCTTCTAATGGATTTAGAGCGTCGTGAATGGATTGAACCCTTCTGCGACACAATTGGTCTCAATAAAAATTCATTACCTGAGCTCGTCCCCTGCCGAGGTGAGTTTGGGGTCATTGCTAACGAATATCCCTTTGCAGGAGTCCCAATAAACGCACTCCTTGGGGATCAACAAGCAGCAACTCTTGGTCAACTATGTCTAGATGAAGGCGAAGCCAAATGTACTTATGGAACGGGCGCTTTTTTAGTTGTAAACACAGGCAAAGAAATCAAACGCTCTAATTCAGGCTTATTAAGTACTCTTGGCTGGACAGATGAGAATGGCACACCAACTTACTGCCTAGAAGGAAGTCTGTTTAATGCTGGAACAGTTGTTCAGTGGTTAAGGGATGGACTAAAAATCATCAACACAGCGAACGAAATAAATGAACTCGCAGAAGAAGTTGATGATGCTGCCGGGGTAATGCTCGTTCCTGCATTTACAGGATGGGGGACACCTCATTGGGATCCGAATGCGCGTTCCCTACTCATAGGCATGACCCGTGACAGTAAAAGGGGGCATATTGCGCGGGCCGCCCTAGAGGGAATTGCATTATCAGTCGCAACGTTAGTTGAGCTCTCGCAAACAGCCCTAGGTCAAACTCTAGGAGAATTAGCAGTCGATGGTGGCGCTGCTAGATCAGACTTACTATTACAAGCTCAAGCGAACAGTACAGGTCTAACTATTAGACGACCAAATAATCTTGAAAGCACTGCTAAAGGGGTTGCATTACTAGCTGGTCTACAAAAAGGAGTAATTCAAGATCTAACAAGCCTTGTTCCGAATAGACAAGAAGGTTCAAAACTTTTTATCCCAACACTTGACAAGTCAGGACGTAACTTATGGTGTTCAAAATGGAATAAAGCAGTTCAAAGAAGTCTCCAATGGCATGACGCATAAAAACCACAGCTTTGATGTAATTGTCATTGGGGCTGGTGCAACCGGTGCAACCGTGGCATACGAAGCCAGTTGTCGAGGCCTAAAAGTGGCACTTTTCGATAGTGGTGACATAGGAGGCGCCACAAGTTGTCGTAGCACCAAGCTTCTTCACGGGGGGGTTCGTTATCTCGAACTAGCCTTTAAAACTTTTGACTATGCACAACTAAGACTTGTCAGAGAAGCACTTCTTGAACGTGAATATTGGCTAAAGCAAGTGCCTTTCTTAACACGTCGAATAGAACTTGCCCTCCCTACTGAAAGTCTTTTTGGGAAAGGCTACTACCAAATTGGACTTAATATTTACGATGCTTTAGCAGGTCAAAAGTCAATAGCTAGTAGTCGTATGCTTTCTGAAAATCAACTTAGAGTTGCTTTACCTTATATACGGGACAACTTAAATGGTGGGGTCGCCTATAGCGATGGGCAGTTTGATGATGCACGTTTAAACCTTCTACTAGCTCTCACAGCAGAGAGAGCAGGAGCAGTCATCAAACCCCGTTGCAAAATAAAGGCCTTCGAAAAGGATGCACACGGAAAGCTTATTGCTGCTATCAGTGAAGACTCTTCTGGGCATCAAGATCGTTGGACTGCAGGTGCATTTGTAAATGCTACTGGAATTCAATCGGACAGATTACGCCAAATGGTAGACAGCAATATTCGAAAACGAATACTTGTAAGCCGGGGAATCCACCTCGTCACCGAACAAAACTTATGCCCTACAAACATGGGTCTACTTGTTCCCAAAACAGATGACGGTCGTGTGGTTTTTGCCTTGCCATTTCATGACCGCACGCTTGTTGGGACAACAGATTCTCCATGTGAGCTGGACGAAGCATGTAAACCTTCCGAGAAAGAAAAAAACTACCTCATGAATTACATCCATGCCTGGTTCCCAAAGTTAAAAAAACCAACCATCTCAAGTTCATGGGCTGGGGGAAGACCCCTTATAAAGCCAACAAAAGATGGAACAAACTCAAGTCGTGTCATCAGAGAACATGAAATTGAAATACTTCCCTGTGGATTAATAAGTGCTATGGGAGGGAAATGGACAACATGTCGACCTATAGCTCTCGACACACTAAAAGCAATAGAAAAAGTGTTGTCTCACGAATTACCCCAACCAAAGCATATTCCCATAATTGGCTCTGCAGAAACGTCTACTCTTACAATGAGATTTTTAACTGAACAACAACATATCCTTCAACAGATTCTTCCTAACACCACATTACAAAGTCAACAAATAATACATCTCCAATCAAACTATGGATTAGAAGCACTATCCATAATTCAGAATGCAGCTAAAAAGGATATAAAACCCCTAAGTAATGTAATTCCCATTTGCAAAGCTGAGTTTGCTTATTGGATAAAGAACGAATATGCCAGGACCACTACAGACATGTTTGCTCGTCGATGCAGAGTTGCAATGATAGACATAAAAGAAGCAGATAGGCTTCTTTTATATGCGAAATCTGCTCTGGAAAAAGAAGGTCTTAAAGCTAAGAGAATATGCCTTGAACAGTAATTAATCAGGTTATAAATTTTATAAGTTCGTCATTTGATCACCTTATAGAATCATCCACCTCTCCAATTAACCACCAACTAAATCCATAAGAGGGAAGGTAAATAAACCAATCTTTGTCAGCAGTCGGATATTCACAACCCCAAAGGACTTCTCTTGTCCTTTTCCCCTTCCACTTCGAAAGGTCCAATCGCAATGATGACCCTGCAGCCGAAAAATTTGCTGCAACCAATACAGTCATCGTTTCACAAGTTCGAGAATAGACGATTACACTTGGATGACTACTCTCCAAGAGCTTAAAGTCCCCATGTCGGAGTGCAGGCAATAGACGGCGACATGTGAGCATTCTTCTATGCCAATTCAAAAGAGAACCAGGAAGTTGTTTCTGAACCTCAACATTCACAACTCTGTAGTCATATCCAGGAGAAGTAATCGGAGGAAGTACTAATAGCGGATCTGGAGCACTAGAGAATCCTCCATTCCTAACAGAAGTCCATGCCATCGGGGTACGATTAGGATCTCTATCTCGAAGGCCTGGCCAATCCCCCATTCCCAATTCATCGCCGTAATAAATACATGGCATTCCTGGCAAGCTATACAACAGTGCATTCAACAATCTATTCGCTCGCAAATCACCATTTAGAAGAGGTGCCAAACGTCGATTTATGCCCCAATTAAGCCAATGTCCATGTCCCTGGTGAAGACCATCTCGAATAGTTTGAATGATTCCAACTGGAATCAGATGCCCGTCACCTAGCCATAACTCATCATGATTTCGAAGAGGCAAAGCCCAGCGAGAGCCAGATACCGCTTGTTGAGACTTCTCAAGGCAAAGACGTAATTGCTTACACTCTCCATTGGCTACTGCCGCAAAAAGATGTGCAGTAAGTACAAAATTAAAAGCACCATGCAGCTCCTTATCATCCAAATATGAGGCCGCTTCATTAATTGGTTGAATTGCTTCTGCTAATAGCAAAATATCTCTGCTATGCGAGTCGACTCTTTGTCTGACTTTCTTTAAGAAGGCGTGTGTTTCCGGCAATCCCTCACATCTACTGCCCTCAGACTCAAACAAAAAAGGAACAGCATCTAACCGAAATCCATCAACGCCACGTTCTATCCAAAAGTCAATAACTTCTAACATTTGATCTTGAACCCAGCTGTTTTCGTAGTTGAGGTCTGGTTGATGCCTCAAGAAGCGATGGAAGTAATATTGTTGAGCAACCTCGTCCCATTCCCAGTTCGAGGACTCAAATTTCCTGAATAAAACAGGTGCATCGCAATATCGATTCTCATCGTCATTCCAAACATAGACATCTCTCTCTTGACTACCTTTCTTGGCCCATCTTGCACGCTGAAACCAAGGGTGAAGGACACTGGTGTGATTCAAGACAAGATCAAGAATCACCTTGATGCCTTGATCATGAGCAGCAGTTAAGAACCTATGAAACGATGCCAAATCGCCCAACTCTGGATGAATATCCTTAAAGTCAGTAATGTCATAGCCACCATCTTCAAGAGGAGAAGGGTATAAAGGGGTTAACCAAATAGCATCAACTCCCAACCAACGAAGATATCCAAGTCGATTCGCAAGTCCCTGCAAATCACCAATGCCATCAGCATTGCCGTCCGCAAAGCTTCTTGGGATCAACTGATAAATCACAGCCCCTTTCCACCAAGCCTCTTGCTTTTGCATTCCTTTGCCTAAAATTGAGCTGCTGCTTCACTACTCCTAGACAAAACTAAGGCTAACGTCATCCCTTGAACCTTAAGAACCTCCACATTGAAAAGCTTAGAGAACAAGTAATCAATGGCCTCACAAGGCCTGAAAAATGGAGACGCCTTCAACTTAATCGCATTTCAGACCTTATAAACCAACATGAGCATGAAATCCTTGATGCCCTGGGAGAAGATCTAAGAAAGCCCCCAACGGAAGCAACATTTGAGGTTATCGCGGTTAGGCAAGAACTAAAACTTGCACAAACCCAACTGCAACAATGGATGAAACCGCGACCTATTCGAATACCTCTCTCTCTAAAACCAGGAGAAGCTTGGATTGAAAATGAACCATTGGGCTGTGTTCTTATTATTGGGCCTTGGAATTATCCATTCTCATTAATTATTCAACCACTTATTAGTGCCTTAGCCGCTGGAAATACTGCAATAATCAAACCCTCAGAGATTGCACCTAAAACGGCTTTATTAATCCAAAAAATCATCAATCGTCATTTCCCAAAAGATATTGTTGATGTTGTCATTGGCGATGGGGGAATTGCTTCAGAGCTAGTTAAAAAAAGCTTTGATCATATTTTCTTCACTGGTGGAACAAGTATAGGAAGAAAGGTCATGGAAGCGGCAGCAAAGAGCCTTACTCCAGTAACACTAGAACTTGGAGGTAAAAGCCCAGCAATAGTAATCGAAGGGGCTGATTTAGCATCCACTGCAAGGCGTTTGATATGGGGCAAGGGTATTAATGCCGGACAAACTTGCATTGCTCCAAATCACGTTCTCGTTCAGCAAGAACTAAAAGCTCCTCTTCTAAAAGAACTTAAGAAAGCACGTTTATCCCTATATGGAGAGCACCCAATTAATTCCCCACACTTAGCAAAGATCATTAACAGCTATCACTTTGAAAGATTGGCGAAACTATTGGAACAAACACACAAAAAAGGTCAAATACTTAAAGGTGGTGCTTTTAACAACTATGCTCAAAAAATAGAGCCGACAATTATAGATATCAAAAAAGAAGATGATCCACTTTTGGAAGAAGAATTATTTGGCCCCTTGCTACCTATTTTGAGTACTAGCAACTTAAACTCAGCGATAAGTTTGATTCGAAAGCAACCCAAACCCCTAGCGATTTACTTATTTGGGGGGAGCAAAACGGATCAGCAAAATTTAATTCGTCAAACAAGCTCTGGAAGTATTTGCTTTAACGACGTTGTAATGCAAGCCGGCATCCCTGAGCTCCCATTTGGAGGAGTTGGAGAAAGCGGAATGGGTCGATATCACGGAGTCGCTGGTTTCAAGACATTCTCTAATGAAAAGTCAATCTTGCGACGGCCATTCTGGTTTGATATCAAATTGCGATATCCGCCATATAACTTTGATCCAACATTTTTAAAAAAACTCCTTGGTTAAGGATCAACTTCACGACGTCATCTTCTAAATAATTTGCAAAGGGACTGGCAAAACTCTGGAAGAGTCTTATGGTTCGCCAAGAGATAGTACTTGTATGCGTCGTCCAACTTTTATTGCCATAGCCCTGTTGGCGTTCTCTCAATCACCCTCATTCTCAGAATCAATTACTATCAAACCAGGAGAAACTCTTTCTGAGATTGCCGAAAGATATAGTGTCCCACTAAGAGCGCTTATGGTAGAAAACAATTTAAACAACTCAGATCAAATCTGGTCGGGACAAACATTAACCCTTCCTAACTCCATAGCCAAAAATATTAAGAAGAAAACCCATGACCACATAAAGCACACTGTTAAATCAGGGGAAACTTTAGGTACAATCGCAATTAAATATAAGATAAACCCTGAGCTTATAGTTCTTGCAAATAAACTTCAGGATGCCGACTTTTTACATATCGGACAGGAATTAATAATACCTCAAAAAAGAATACAACAAGAATCTTTGCTTTCAGAGAACATTCATACAGTTAAGAATGGTGAGAGCCTTTCAAGCATTTCCAGAAAATACGACATAAGTATAAATACCTTGCTCAAAATCAACAGCATAGGTAATGGGAATCATCTAGAACCTGGACAAAAAATAAAACTCCCTATTAATGCAGTAAAAGAGAATAAAACACCTGGCATTGAATTTAATAAGCGAGACTCTTATGAAAACTTCCATATTATCAAAAAGGGAGAAAACTTATCAGCAATATCAAGCCTTTATAATATACCTATTAGTACACTTTTAAAAATAAATACTATCCCCAACCCTGATAAAATATCAACAGGAACAAAGTTAAATCTATCTCCTTCAGAAATCAACAAGGGAAACCTAAGTTCCACGAAAAAGGTTGCCTATGTTGGGCCTGAATGGCGCAAGTATGGTCCTCTAAAAGTAAACTGGTTAAAGTGGAAAGAAATGGGAGGCAGCTATGTCACAACAAGCATAAACTCACAGGAAAAATCATTTTATATAGCTTTAAATTGTAACTTTAAAAAAATAAATTTTACAGGAAAAAATGGCGACTGGAGAACTTGGCTCTCTCCTCTCGACAATTTTGAACATAACTTAATCAATGATTTCTGTATAAAGGAAAAAGGACTTAGCTAGCTAAAAGTCTCTCCTCTGCATAGTCTAAATTCCATGGTTTATAGAGAAAACTCCGTCCAAGATTACTAATATATAATATCTGCAATCCATCATCACTTTCACTAATCAAATCCTCTTGCACTAGCCTTCTAATTAGCCAACTCAAATCCTCAACAATCCCTGAAGTCTTGGACGAAAGTTTTGTTATTAGGGCAGTAATTCTTATCCCATTAGATCTATTCAATTCAACAAGTATCTCTATAGCTTGTGGCGACCAATCAATGCAAGGAGGCGGATGTAAGCACCGGTCACAATTGCCACAAGGAGAAACAACTTCCCCAATTGCCTGAAGAAGAGCCTGTTGTCGACAGGTTTCACCTTCCGCCAAAGCCTCCATCCGCCTTAATTGCTGTTGCGCTATTTGAAGGCGTAAATGATTTGCAAAAAAGGCTTTCTCAGAGTCTCCTTGTGTCGAAGACTTGATCGCCCAAGCAAGTCTCTTACGATCACTTGGTGAAAACAAAAGAATACATTTAGCAGGTTTGCCGTCTCGACCAGCTCTACCCGATTCCTGAAGATAAGACTCTGCAGAAGAAGGCAGGTTCAAATGCATTACCAAACCAACATCTTTGCGGTCAACCCCCATTCCAAAAGCAACTGTTGCCACTAAAACAGGATTTTTTTGCTCTAGAAAACTAGAAAATGCTTGTCTCCTAGCTGCCATTGTCAAACCAGCATGGTAAGCAATTGCATACACTCCATATGAATGCAATTTTCTTGTCAAAGTCTCTACTGAACGTCTAGTCCGTACATAGATCAATTTGGCTCCTCGAGTATTGTTAATCTCATCTAATACATCAGGCATAGGGTCTTTTGGTCTCCTTCGCATTGAATACTGAAGGTTATTTCTCTTTGCAGAACACACCTCAATCAAAGGTCTAGATAAATTCAAAAGACGAATAATGTCAGCTCGAACTCTTGGAGAAGCTGTAGCACTCAAAGCGACAACAGGAACACCGGGATACCAGCTACGGATCTCTCCCAAACGTCGATATTCAGGTCGAAAGTCATGGCCCCATGCACTTATACAGTGCGCTTCATCAATTGCTATGGCGACCAGCTTTCCTAATTGATAAATATCTAATAACAACTTCTTCACGGCTAGTCCCTGAAATCTCTCAGGAGACAAATAAAGGAGTCTTATATGACCAGCTCTGACTTGCTCCTTTGCTTTCTCAATCTGAAGAGCATCTAATCCACCATGGAGGCAAACAGCCCGGATATTTCTTTCTTGCATCTGCAAGACCTGGTCTTCCATTAAAGCCACTAAAGGCGATACAACTACCACCAATCCTTCAAGGACTAAAGCTGGGAGTTGATAACAAAGTGATTTGCCTCCTCCTGTAGGGAGGACAACAAGTACATCTTGACTAGCAAGGAGTGCTTCTATTACTGGTCGTTGACCCAGCTTAAAGTCAGACCACCCATAGTGATGGTGCAAACTTTCTTTAAGTGAGTCCAATTCACTCTACAGATAGCATTTTCACGATAACGAGTCCTTTCCCCTTTGCCAGGCTTTACAGATTATTCATCATGCTTGGAGGCTCTAACTGATCGGCCGCCTCCTCAACAAGCTGGATACGTAGCTTTTTCCCTCCAGAGATCTCCCCTAAAGAAACCCTCATAGTTGCTCCACTTAAAGTTTGAAGGGCACTAAGTACATCTCTCAAATAAGGCGTACTACTTCCACTCTCTACCCAAAGCCTTTCATAAATACCTCCCAATCTCCTCCAGGCGGTATGCAACTTCAAGACAGATGCTTCTAAAGATTGAGCTTGACCTAATGCATCGGCAAGCAACCCAAGTGAATCTAAGCGGTGCGCTTCTTGCATAGCCTTCTCAAGATTAAGCTCTACTTGCTGAAATGCCCTAACCGCTGAGCCTGCTTCATTCGCCTTACTAATCCATCTAGCTGTACTTGTGACCTCCTTAATAGCATCGATTTCTGGTTGTTGACTCAATGTCTTATTCAGATCTTCAACTTGCGGTTCAGGAAGCTTCTGAAGCTCGCGGACCAATGGAGCAACTAAACGAGAAGGCAAAATATTTTCGTGGGTCTTTTTACGAATTTCTTCAGGCAACAACGGACTAGTTGCTGCTGTTAATTCATCTGAGAGTCTACGGACCTGCTTACGTGTAATCTCCTGACCTTCATTTGCGGCCTCGGAAATCATTTGTTGAACTTCCGGAGGTGCCTGAGCGGTCTCTAAAAAAGCCCTCTTAGAAAATTTATTTACACTCGTTTCTTCCAAAACACCTTCAACCACAAGATGATCAGCCGATTCAGCAAGTTGAATCAGCCCATATGCACGCGTTTTACTGATATCTCTCTCCCTCAACCATTGCATAAAACCAGTTCCCCGTCCTTCTCCACCCCGCTTCTCACGATCTCTAACAACCCTGAGGATTCGGCCTCGCCAGATTTCTGTCTGCAAATCAAAGCGATCGCAAATGACCCAGGCTTGATCCAAACGGGCAAAAAACTCTGGCTTGCTTAAATCATCCTTTTGCGGATCAGGCAATTCGAACTGCAGAGCTAAAGGATCAGGGATAACAGAAGATTGCACCAAAAGAAGTTCTATTTTTATGGATGCTGCCACATTGACCGAAGAAGCAGCGACATTGTGTGACGCTGTCTTCAACTCTGGCCTTGAAAGCGATACGCTCTTATATGAAACGTTTTATCGGAGCAATGGCGGTATCCAAAGGTCAACAGGTGCGCATATTGCGTCCAGAGTCTTTCTGGTTCAGAGAGGTAGGCACAGTTGCCTCTGTTGCAGATGCCGGAAAATATCCTGTGAATGTTCGCTTTAAGACAGTGAACTATACCGGCATTCAAGGTACTGATGGGGGAACCAACACCAACAATTTCGCCGAAAACGAGTTAGAGCCAGCTTAACTAGCTTTTGCCTGAACTCCCCGAGGTAGAAACAGTCCGAAGAGGACTGGAATCTCGTCTTGGGAATTTTTGCATCGAACGAGTCGAAGTCCTAAGAGAGAGGGCAATTGCTAGCCCAGGCGGTTCAACTGTTTTTATAAAACAGCTCCAAGGGTCAACTTTTGGTAGTTGGGAAAGACGTGGAAAATATTTGATAGCAGCTCTTTTTAAAGGTGATGCAGCGACCTCCAATAGTCCAAAAGGATTAAAAGTCTTTGGGTTTTTAGGGGTGCATCTGAGAATGACTGGTCATTTTCAATGGAATGAAACCTTTTCTAAGCCTTGTAATCACACACGTGTGCGCTTTTGGAATAAAACAGGACAAGAGCTCCGGTTTGTTGATATAAGAAGTTTTGGTCAATTATGGTGGGTTCCAAAAGATCAATTACTAGAAAAAGCAATTCCAGGATTAGGGAAACTTGGCCCTGAGCCATTCAGCGCTTCATTCAATATCGACTACCTACAAAATAGACTAAAAGGATCGAAACGAAGTATTAAATCATCTCTTTTAGATCAATCCGTTGTTGCAGGAGTAGGCAATATCTATTCCGATGAAACTTTATTTTTAGCTAGCATAAATCCCCATATGCAATCAGGTCTACTAACAAAAAAGCAACTAGATGTTCTTAGAAAAAAACTAATTGAAGTTCTTAAATTAAGCATTGGCTCAGGAGGGACAACTTTTAGCGATTTTAGAGACCTAGACGGGATAAATGGCAACTATGGAGGGCAAGCCTGGGTATATCGGCGCAATCAAAAAAAATGTAAGAAATGTGGAACAATCATTCTTAGAGATATCATTGCCGGTAGAAGTGCACATTGGTGTCCTAACTGTCAAAGCTAAAAAGCTACATAATACGATCTTCAAAAAGAAAACAAAAAAAAGCCGCCTAATGGCAGCCTTTTTTTTGAGTGAAAGATAATTAGACTAAAATCTTTTACTCATATTCAAGAGAATGTTTTACCTGGCATTGAGCTATTTTCTCAGGGGGCTACCCCCCAAATATCGTCGCCGCTGATGCATTTCACAACCGAGTTCGAGATGGATCGGAGTGGTTCCACACCGCCATGAACACCAGGAAAGAATTCACTCTCTAGGGTAAAAAACCCTGAGAACTGCATAGAGCAATATTAATTGCAAAAGTCTAGAGAATAAAGATAATCTTTCTGCAAGAACAAAAAGTTTGGTCAAGCCCTCGGTCTATTAGTACTCCTCCGCTGCACCTGTTACCAGGCTTCCACGTAGAGCCTATCAACGGGTGTTCTTCCCGTGACCTTACTGGCTTATGCCATGGGAATACTCATCTTGAGGTGGGCTTCCCACTTAGATGCTTTCAGCGGTTATCCACTCCGCACATGGCTACCCAGCGTTTACCGTTGGCACGATAACTGGCACACCAGAGGTGCGTTCCTCCCGGTCCTCTCGTACTAGGGAGAAATCCTCTCAATATTCCTGCGCGTACACCGGATATGGACCGAACTGTCTCACGACGTTCTGAACCCAGCTCGCGTACCGCTTTAATGGGCGAACAGCCCAACCCTTGGGACCGACTTCAGCCCCAGGTTGCGATGAGCCGACATCGAGGTGCCAAACCTCCCCGTCGATGTGAACTCTTGGGGGAGATCAGCCTGTTATCCCTAGAGTAACTTTTATCCGTTGAGCGACGGCCCTTCCACACAGAACCGTCGGATCACTAAGGCCGACTTTCGTCCCTGTTCGACTTGTAGGTCTCACAGTCAAGCTCCCTTCTGCCTTTGCACTCGACGACTGATTTCCAACCAGCCTGAGGGAACCTTTGCGCGCCTCCGTTACCTTTTAGGAGGCGACCGCCCCAGTCAAACTGCCCACCTGATACTGTCCGCTCCCCGGATAACGGGTGAACGTTAGAACCCTAGCTCTGAAAGAGTGGTATCTCACCATTGACTCAATAGTACCCACAAGCACTACATCAAAGTCTCCCACCTATCCTGCGCATTCAGAGCCCGGGCACAATACCAAGCTGCAGTAAAGCTTCATAGGGTCTTTCTGTCCGGGTGTACGTAGTCCGCATCTTCACAGACAATTCTATTTCGCCGAGCCTCTCTCCGAGACAGCGCCCAGATCGTTACGCCTTTCGTGCGGGTCGGAACTTACCCGACAAGGAATTTCGCTACCTTAGGACCGTTATAGTTACGGCCGCCGTTCACCGGGGCTTCAGTCGCCAGCTTCGCTTACGCTGACCGGCTTCCTTAACCTTCCGGCACTGGGCAGGCGTCAGCCCCCATACATCGTCTTGCGACTTAGCGGAGACCTGTGTTTTTGGTAAACAGTCGCCTGGGCCTCTTCACTGCGACCAGCTCTCGCTGGCACCCCTTCTCCCGAAGTTACGGGGCCATTTTGCCGAGTTCCTTAGAGAGAGTTATCTCGCGCCCCTCGGTATTCTCTACCACCCTACCTGTGTCGGTTTCGGGTACTGGCAGTTATGCCTTAACGGGTATAGGGATTTTCTTGGAAGCATGACATCACCAACTTCGCTGCCGTAGCAGCTCGTACTCACGCCTCAGCTCAGAACGTTTTCACCGTTCCTCAAAGCCTTGAACGCTTGAACCAGTAACCAACATCTGGCTTGGCTAGCCTTCTCCGTCCTCCTTCCCAAAACATAACCGGTACAGGAATGTTGACCTGTTATCCATCGACTACGCCTTTCGGCCTCGCCTTAGGTCCAGACTAACCCTCCGCGGACGAGCCTGCCGGAGGAACCCTTAGGGTTTCGGGGCATGGGATTCTCACCCATGTTTTCGCTACTCAAGCCGACATTCTCACTTCCATGCCGTCCACGCCCGCTCACGCTAACGCTTCACCCAACATGGAACGCTCCCCTACCATTTAACAAGTTAAATCCGCAGCTTCGGTACAACACTTAGCCCCGTTCATTTTCGGCGCAGGATCGCTCGACCAGTGAGCTATTACGCACTCCTTTGAGGATGGCTGCTTCTAGGCAAACCTCCTGGTTGTCTGGGCAATCCCACCTCCTTTATCACTTAGTGTTGATTTAGGGACCTTAGCTGGCGGTCTGGGCTGTTTCCCTTTCGACTATGGAGCTTATCCCCCACAGTCTGACTGCCTAGTTACACACAGGGTATTCAGAGTTCATCTCGATTTGGTACCGCTCTCGCAGCCCGCACCGAAATGGTGGCTTTACCCCCCTGCTGGAGCACTAGACGCTACGCCTCAACGTATTTCGGGGAGAACCAGCTAGCTCCGGGTTCGATTGGCATTTCACCCCTAACCACAGCTCATCCGCTGATTTTTCAACATCAGTCGGTTCGGACCTCCACTTGGTATCACCCAAGCTTCATCCTGGCCATGGTTAGATCACCCGGGTTCGGGTCTATAAACACTGACTAACGCCCTATTCAGACTCGCTTTCGCTATGGCTCCACCATTTCCGGTTTAACCTGCCAGTGCCTATAAGTCGCCGGCTCATTCTTCAACAGGCACACGGTCACTCGATAAGTCGAGCTCCCATTGCTTGTAGGCTCACGGTTTCATGTTCTATTTCACTCCCCTCCCGGGGTTCTTTTCACCTTTCCCTCGCGGTACTGTTGCACTATCGGTCACACAGGAGTACTTAGCCTTACGAGGTGGTCCTCGCAGATTCACACGGAATTTCACGTGCTCCGTGCTACTCGGGATACAGCTAGGCCAACTCTCCTTTCGATTACGGGGCTTTCACCCTCTTTGGCGCGCCATTCAAGCGCTTCTTCTAGGTTTGTTGGTCCACATTGCTGTCCCACAACCCCGACAGTCGGAACTATCGGTTTAGGCTCTTCCCCGTTCGCTCGCCGCTACTCAGGGAGTCGTTTTTACTTTCCTTTCCTCCAGCTACTAAGATGTTTCAGTTCGCTGGGTTGGCTCGAACCAGCCTATGGATTCAGCTGGCCGTTCTAGGGGTTGCCCCATTCGGAAATTCCCGGATCAAAGCGTGTTTCCAGCTCCCCGAGACTTATCGCAGGTAACCACGTCCTTCATCGCCTCTGTGTGCCAAGGTATCCACCGTGAGCCCTTTGTAGCTTGACCAAATTAACCTCTATAACTACATACGTTGTTGAAAACGTATTTCTCAATGATTGAACTTTTTATCAAAACAGAAAAAACTGTAGTCAATAAAAGAAGTTGAATCATTGATCAAACTCTTTATACTTAAAAAATATAAAAAGATAAGATTATAGAGTCTCGGCTCTTGCTCAAGAATTAACATCATTTTAATTTTAATCTTTAGCTGATTGCTAAAAAAATCTATAAAACAATGCATCCATGAGATGCTTTATTTTTCCAGACTAAATCTATGCAGTTGTCAAGGTTCTGCTGAACATCTCTCCTTTCCTTGTGGATTGGAGTGAGCCCAGCGTCCTACCAACCTTGCCTAATAAGGCATGGAATGAGAGGAAGCTAGGTTCCATCAGCTAATCAATCCAAATCACATCTCACAAAGGCTCTCAAACTAAATCGCTGAAAGGGGTCGGCCAGTGGAGGTAAGCGGACTCGAACCGCTGACATCCTGCTTGCAAAGCAGGCGCTCTACCAACTGAGCTATACCCCCAACACCGAATGGGCCATCCTGGACTTGAACCAGGGACCTCACCCTTATCAGGGGTGCGCTCTAACCACCTGAGCTAATGGCCCAGGAGTAACCCTTGCGGGGTGTGACCTAGACAAGTTTAGGAACTGAAATCAACAATTGAAATCATCAAAATCGATTGATTCCAAACTCATTAATTTGAGGTACCGATCGACCTAAGGTGACAGGATCTCGGTCTAATAATAAAAAATCAAACTTCAAGATCAGTTATTTGTCTCCCTGTTAGGAGGTGATCCAGCCGCACCTTCCGGTACGGCTACCTTGTTACGACTTCACCCCAGTCATCAGCCCCACCTTCGGCGTCCTCCTCCACAAGGGTTGGAGTAACGACTTCGGGCGTGGCCAACTTCCATGGTGTGACGGGCGGTGTGTACAAGGCCCGGGAACGTATTCACCGCAGTATGCTGACCTGCGATTACTAGCGATTCCTCCTTCACGTAGGCGAGTTGCAGCCTACGATCTGAACTGAGCCACGGTTTATGGGATTTGCTAGCTCTCGCGAGTTTGCTGCCCTTTGTCCGTAGCATTGTAGTACGTGTGTAGCCCAGGATGTAAGGGGCATGATGACTTGACGTCATCCACACCTTCCTCCGGTTTATCACCGGCGGTCTCTCTAGAGTGCCCAACTGAATGCTGGCAACTAAAAACGTGGGTTGCGCTCGTTGCGGGACTTAACCCAACATCTCACGACACGAGCTGACGACAGCCATGCACCACCTGTCACTGCGTTCCCGAAGGCACCCTCTAATTTCTTAAAGGTTCGCAGGATGTCAAACCCTGGTAAGGTTCTTCGCGTTGCATCGAATTAAACCACATACTCCACCGCTTGTGCGGGCCCCCGTCAATTCCTTTGAGTTTCACACTTGCGTGCGTACTCCCCAGGCGGAACACTTAACGCGTTGGCTACGACACCGAGGGGGTCGATTCCCCCGACACCTAGTGTTCATCGTTTACGGCCAGGACTACAGGGGTATCTAATCCCTTTCGCTCCCCTGGCTTTCGTCCATGAGCGTCAGTTATGGCCCAGCAGAGCGCCTTCGCCACTGGTGTTCTTCCCGATATCTACGCATTTCACCGCTACACCGGGAATTCCCTCTGCCCCTACCACACTCAAGCCCAACAGTTTCCACTGCCTTGATGGAGTTAAGCTCCACGTTTTAACAGCAGACTTGAAGGGCCGCCTGCGGACGCTTTACGCCCAATAATTCCGGATAACGCTTGCCACTCCCGTATTACCGCGGCTGCTGGCACGGAATTAGCCGTGGCTTATTCCTCAAGTACCGTCAGATCTTCTTCCTTGAGAAAAGAGGTTTACAGCCCAGAGGCCTTCATCCCTCACGCGGCGTTGCTCCGTCAGGCTTTCGCCCATTGCGGAAAATTCCCCACTGCTGCCTCCCGTAGGAGTCTGGGCCGTGTCTCAGTCCCAGTGTGGCTGATCATCCTCTCAGACCAGCTACTGATCGAAGCCTTGGTGAGCCATTACCTCACCAACAAGCTAATCAGACGCGGGCTCATCCTCAGGCGAAATTCATTTCACCTCTCGGCATATGGGGTATTAGCGGCCGTTTCCAGCCGTTATCCCCCTCCTGAGGGCAGATTCCCACGCGTTACTCACCCGTCCGCCACTAACCCGAAGGTTCGTTCGACTTGCATGTGTTAAGCACGCCGCCAGCGTTCATCCTGAGCCAGGATCAAACTCTCCGTTGTAGATCAAGCCCTATTACTTTCTGCTGCAAGAGCATCAAGCTCAACTTGAGTTGCTTATCCCACTCATAAGCGCTGGCGCACTTTGAGCAGTTTTGGCCTCCTTCTTTTAATGAAGGGTTCTAAAAGAGTGCACATAAGAATCTCTTCCTCGTGACTTTCCAGGATCTTGGATCCGGTAGTTGATTTGTCCAGCTATTTTTTCTGACAAATAATTGCCGTGAGAGCAAAAACTTATCTAGTAACTGGAGAAATACAACAAATATTTCTTTTGACGGGACCTCACACCTCTATCGCATATCAATTCAAGCTCATCTACAAACTTGTTAAAGCTGTGCAAATAAAGCTCGAACGCGATAAAAGCGTCAGTTCCTAAACTTTTAAGTTGTCCAGGTGCTGCTCTTAGGCTCCTTATTAAGGAGCTTAAAGCTACGGCCAAAAGCCGTTTATAGACCTTACAACAACAGCGGAATTTTACTTCCGGTCCTTGTAAGAACCCTTTCGTACCGCCTGAGTTTTCACTCCAGCAATCCGATGGGATGCGCTTCAGAGCTCAGCTCCTTGCACATCCACACAACATAGACCATGGGAGGACTCAAAGGCAACAAAATCTATTTTGTGATCATCTCAATACTTGTTTCTGCTGTCCAAATTGAAAGTAATAACTAGCGTTTGGCAATGGCACGCATATTGGTTACATGGCAGAACGCTTCAGCCAAAAGCACAAGAGAGTTCGTCCTAACTCAAATGAAAATCAAGTTATCAAGCGCGCAAAAGAGCATTTTGAACGCACACTAATAGAAATTGGCGGGAGCCTGGCTGGCAGTGTGGCAGCGCTAGAACACCCTGCAAATAACGAAGCCCTCAATTACGGGGAAATTTTCTTAAGAGATAACGTTCCTGTGATGATCTATCTGCTAACTCAAAAGCGCTACAAGATCGTCAAAAAATTCCTAACTGTTTGCCTGGACCTTCAAAGCACCTCATATCAAACGAGAGGAGTCTTCCCTACTAGCTTTGTAGAAGAACAAGGTGAGTTAATTGCGGACTACGGCCAAAGATCCATAGGCCGAATCACATCAGCTGATGCAAGTCTCTGGTGGCCAATTTTATGTTGGCTATATGTGCGCAGAAGCGGAGATACAGAATTTGGGACTAGTCAAAAAGTTCAAAGGGGAGTTCAACTTCTTCTTGACCTTGTACTTCATCCCACATTTGAAGGAACACCTGTCCTTTTTGTTCCTGACTGTGCCTTCATGATTGATCGTCCAATGGATGTCTGGGGTGCTCCTCTTGAGGTTGAAGTGCTTCTTTATGCATGTCTCAAAAGCTGCATCGAACTAATGGAATTAAGTAGAAAAGAGCAAATAAGTAGGCTTCTAGACCAAAGATTGGTGTTAACAAGGCAATGGGTTCATGATCTGCGCCAATTTCTACTAAAGCATTACTGGGTAACCAGTAAAACAATGCAGGTACTAAGAAGAAGGCCAACAGAGCAATATGGCGAAGATCAACACCAAAATGAATTCAACGTTCAGCCACAGGTAGTTCCATCCTGGCTACAAGATTGGCTGGAAAATCGAGGTGGTTATTTAATAGGCAACATAAGAACAGGTAGACCAGACTTCCGTTTCTACAGTCTCGGAAATTCCCTGGCATGCATGTTTGGAGTGCTGACTGCTCCCCAACAAAGAGCGTTGTTTCGACTCGTTCTTCACAACAGGCAACATCTCATGGCTCAAATGCCTATGAGAATCTGCCACCCTCCAATGGAAGGTGCCGAATGGGAAAACAAAACTGGTTCGGACCCTAAAAACTGGCCTTGGAGCTACCACAATGGAGGGCATTGGCCAAGTCTGCTTTGGTTCTTTGGCGCCTCAATATTGCTTCATGAAAGACGCTATCCCGACGCAGATGTATTGCTAATGGGTCAAATGCGCGCCCTACTAGAGGAATGCTATTGGAGTCAACTCAACCAACTACCCCGACAAAAATGGGCTGAATATTTCGATGGTCCAACCGGAACATGGGTTGGGCAACAATCCAGGACATATCAAACCTGGACGATAGTTGGATTCCTAATGTTGCACCATTTACTGAGGGTTTGCCCCGAAGACGTTTTAATGCTTGACATTCAAGAATTAATTGCAGATATCTAAATAGTTAATAAGTAATTAAAAGATACTTTTAATTACTTATTAACTAGAAAAGGCCAAGAGTTAAAGACTTATCAATTGGCAAAGTTGCTCCAATACCCAAATAAATAGTTACGGCCGTTCCAAAAAGAAAGACAACCATTGCTATAGGCCTTCTAAAGGGATTCTGAAACTTATTTATATTTTCTATAAATGGAATCAACATAAGACCTAAAGGAACAAGCGTTTGCAAAGCAATTCCAAGAAGTTTATTCGGTACTACCCTCAGAATTTGAAAAACAGGGTATAAATACCATTCAGGCAAAATTTCTAAAGGAGTAGCAAAAGGATCAGCTTTATCTCCTAACATTGCCGGGTCCAGAACCGCAAGACCAACTACACAAGCAATTGTTCCCAGAATAACTACAGGGAAAATATAAAGAAGATCATTGGGCCATGCTGGCTCTCCGTAGTAATTGTGGCCCATCCCCTTAGAGAGCTTTTCTCTAAGTTTCGGATCACTCAGATCAGGTTTCTTAAGAATATGCATGTGATTAAAACTGTTTAAAGGGCGATAAAAAGGGAATTCAAAGGGTTATAAAGGACCTGAAATTCCCTGCTTCCTAATCATTAGGAAATGCATCAACATAAACACAGCCAAGAGCCAAGGCAAAACAAAAGTATGCAAGCTGTAAAAGCGAGTAAGAGTGGCCTGACCGACACTCTCTCCACCTCGCAAGAGAACGACCATAAAGTCACCAACAACAGGAATAGCCGCAGGGACGCCAGAGACAATTTTGACCGCCCAATAACCAACTTGATCCCAAGGGAGTGAATAACCTGTTACACCAAAAGAAACAGTTATTACTGCCATGATTACACCAGTGACCCAAGTGAGCTCACGAGGACGCTTAAATCCACCTGTTAAATAAACCCTGAAAACATGAAGAATTAGCATCAGAACCATCATGGAAGCACTCCATCGATGTACTGATCTGATTAGCCATCCGAAGCTCACATCAGTCATCAGATAGCTAACTGAGCTATATGCTTCCGCAACAGTTGGCTTGTAGTAGAAAGTCATCGCGAACCCTGTCGCAAATTGAATCAAAAAACAAACCAATGTGATTCCACCCAAGCAATAAAAAATATTGACATGAGGAGGAACGTACTTTGAAGTGACATCGTCAGCTATGTCTTGAATTTCAAGACGTTCCTGAAACCAGTCGTAGACAGGTGAGGAGTTCGCCATGCACGGGTTTACTTGTATAAATAGATTCTACTGAACGCGCCCCTAGTAATGTCCATGAGATGAAGCCAATGTCTTCAACTAGCAACCCACTCACAAAAGCCCTTAAGCGAATAGTGATTTCGCTGATGAGCCTAGGGCTTTTTGTCTTGCTTATTGTTCCTTCAGCGCTGGCCCTAAACGATGGCCAGCAAATGATTTTGGAGACTTGGAGCCTAGTCAACGAAGGATACCTTTATCCAAAACAATTCGACAATATCCAGTGGCGCAAACTGCGCCAAAAAGCCCTGGGAAGACCTATCTCAACCACTGAAGATGTTTACTCCGCAATTGAAAGGATGCTCCTTCCAATTGGAGATCCATACACAAGACTTTTAAGGCCAGATGACTACGCTGCAATGAAAGCAAGCAATCTAGGCAGTGAGATAAATGGTGTAGGTCTTCAACTTGGGGCCAGGTCAAATGATGGCCAAATTGTTGTAATTGCTCCTCTTGAAGGCTCTCCTGCGGCGGACGCAGGCATAGTTAGCGGCACGAAAGTAATACTAGTTAATGGAGAGTCACCAAAATCGCTTGGTTTAGAGGCAACCGCAGCAAAATTACGCGGTGAAATAGGTTCACAAGTTGTAGTAGAAATTCAAAATCCAGATGGAGAGACTGAAGAGTTAACTCTTGAACGTAGAAGTGTTGATTTGCGACCTGTTAGAACACGTCGTCTTCGAAGTGAGACTCATACTCTTGGTTACCTTCGAATAACTCAATTCAGCGAGGGAGTTCCACAACAAGTCGAAGAAGCCCTTAAGGAACTATCTGAAAAAGATGTAGAAGGGATTGTTTTAGATCTACGAAACAACTCCGGGGGATTAGTCAGCTCTGGTCTCGCAGTAGCAGAAGCTTTCCTAAGTAATTCTCCGATTGTTGAAACAAGAAACAGAGAAGGCATTAAAGATGAAATACTTGCTAGCGAAGAAACCCTTTACGACGGTCCACTAGTAACACTTGTCAATGGTGGTACAGCTAGTGCCAGCGAAATCCTTGCAGGCGCACTCCAGGACAATGGAAGATCCTTATTAATAGGTAGTCGCACCTTTGGGAAAGGCCTAATTCAATCCCTTTCTACCCTCAGTGATGGGAGTGGTCTCGCTGTAACTGTTGCGGGATATCTCACACCTAACGGTAGAGACATTCAAAGCCTAGGAATAGAGCCAGACAGGCTTCTAGATCAACCAGAGCCAATTAATCCTGGAGGAGCAGAGGACCGATGGCTAAATGATGCGGAATTGCTAATAGGAGCAAACCTTGATCTTCAAAATATCGAACAAGAATCTCAAAGCAAAGTTTTAGAAGAATCTTCAAATCCAAATCAAGAGAATGAACTTGCTCAACCATTTAAAGAGTCGGAAGCATGAGCCTCCGGACTTATCACGACCCACTACATCGAGGGATAAACCTAGATAGCAACAAGCCCGAAGAAGCCTTAGTAATGGCTTTAATTGATACCGAGCCCTTCCAGAGACTCCGAAGAATCAGACAACTCGGTCCTGCCTACTTAACTTTTCATGGTGCAGAGTCCAGTCGATTTACCCATTCATTAGGCGTCTTTCAACTTGCCCGTAGAGCCCTACAAAGGCTCGGAAAACATAATCCAATTCTTTCTGAACATAAAGGCCTGTTATTTGCTGCAGCTTTATTACATGATCTAGGACACGCTCCACTAAGCCACACTGGAGAAGAAGTTTTTGGAACAAATCATGAACAATGGTCTGCTCGGATTATTAGAGAACACAAAACTGTTAATTCAGCCTTAGAAAATTATTCATCAGGAACTTCCGAGTCAGTAGCCAGCCTCTTAAGCAAAGGTATTGCTCCTATCAAGGCAATTAAATCTTTAGTGAGCAGTCAATTGGACTGCGACCGCCTTGATTATTTAATGAGAGATAGTCACAGCACAGGCGCCAGTTATGGTCAACTTGATCTAGACAGACTCCTAACGGCACTAACAGTTGCTCCTGATGGGGACATTGCAGTTAACCCAAAAGGAATAATGGCAGTAGAGCACTACTTAGTTGTGAGAAATCTGATGTACAGAAGTGTCTACAACCACAGAATTAATGAGGTTTGCAATTGGATTCTTGAACAAGCAATAAGAACAGCACGTCAACTAGGTCCCAAAAAGATTTGGGTAGACAAATCAATGGCTAAATGGCTATGGGAGCCAGCTGAAATCAACCTAAAAGATTTTCTCGCAAATGATGATCTCCGCACTGGCTACCACCTATTACGTTGGCAAGATGAAGCGCCAAGAAATCTAGCGGAGCTATGTAGAAGATTTTTACAAAGAGACCTTCTCAAAGCCCTACCAGTTGATCATCTTGAGAGAACCCAACAATTAGAACTTCTTTCAATAGCAAGAAAGAAAGCAGAAGATCAAGGGAAAGAAGCTGACATTTGTTGTGGACTACGTCTCCATAATTGGCACGGTTATTACCCTTATAAGAGCGGCCTACGTCTATGGGATGGTGAAAATCTCCGGGCTCTTGAAAAAAGCTCACCGTTGATTTCAAGTTTGATTACACCAGCTTCGTCGGCTTGGTTAATTCATCCACGTGAAATAAGTAATGAACTTAAAAAAACACTCGGGTCTATCAATTTAAAAAATTAGATGTCCCAACATCATCAAACAATCATTCTGCCTCCTGCTGGATTAGCTGATTGGAATTCAGTTATGAAAAAATTAATCAGCGAAGCAGCCCCAGGATCAACTGACCTCGATTGTGGTGACTCGCAGCTTGGAGTAAAAGAACTGCAGAAAATAATCAATTCAATTCAAAAATCCGGCTTATCTATAGAAAGGATCACCTCATCTGTTCCAGAAACTATTGTCAGCGCAAAAGCTCTAGGACATCAAAGCAACCTTGTCTTCAGAAGGACTTACAAGGCTAACCAAGCAGAGGTCCCATCCACCAGCCCCACAAACACAAAAAGATTGAAGTCAAACTTACTCTTTCATAGCTATACACTTCGCTCCGGGGACGACCTGACCACAGAAGGCGATTTACTTTTATATGGTGATGTGAATCCTGGCGCACGGATTTCTGCCGGGGGCGATGTAATGATTTGGGGAACGCTAAGAGGCGTTGCACATGCTGGGAAAAACGGCGATGAATCGGCAAAAATCATTGCTCTTCAACTCAGGCCTGTGCAATTGAGAATTGCACAGATCATTGCCAGAGGACCAAAAGAGAAACCTCTTCCTGGATTAGCTGAACAAGCAAGGTTGGTTGCAGGTCAAATCATCATTGAACCAGCAGAAACCAGGTTTAACAGGAACTGATGCCTTTTTATTCAGAAGAAATCAAGCCATTTGGGCCAATTCCCCAAGCTAGAGATAAGTGGGAATGCAAACGTTGTTTATTTTCTGTTGGGCTTTTGACTCAGGCACATTAAGCTTCGAGGAATCTTATGTGCCCCGTGGCGCCAAATACAAGAACCATACTTATTTGCTCTGGCAAGGGAGGGGTTGGGAAAACCACTCTTACAGCGAACTTGGGCATTGCATTAGCTAGCCAAGGAGTCAGCACGGTGGTACTTGATGCTGACTTTGGCTTGCGCAACCTTGATTTACTTCTCGGCTTGGAAAACCGAATTGTCTATACAGCCCAAGAAGTTCTTGAAGGCAACTGCAGACTGGATCAAGCCCTTGTCAAGCATAAGCAGCAGCCAAATCTCTCCTTGCTCCCTGCAGGGAATCCAAGAATGCTTGAGTGGCTGAAGCCCAATGACATGCAAAAGATCGTAGGAATGCTCCAAGATCAATTTGACTATGTCTTAATTGATTGTCCTGCGGGTGTTGAAGACGGATTTAAAAA
This sequence comes from Prochlorococcus sp. AG-363-P19, assembly GCA_003280055.1. Taxonomy (GTDB): domain Bacteria; phylum Cyanobacteriota; class Cyanobacteriia; order PCC-6307; family Cyanobiaceae; genus AG-363-P08. The sequence continues at coordinate 140,307 of QCGG01000001.1, read as the reverse complement.
TGCCGTTTCTGCTTCAAAAGAGGCGATTGTAATTACCACACCTGAAGTTTCAGCCGTAAGAGACGCAGATCGCGTAATCGGTCTTCTAAACACAAATGGAATCAAACCTGTTCAATTGGTACTAAATCGAGTTCGTCCAAAAATGATTGAAAGCCAAGAGATGCTTTCAGTTGATGACGTGACAGACATTCTTGCTCTCCCATTACTTGGTCTAGTCCTTGAAGATGAGCAAGTCATCATCAGTACCAATAGGGGTGAGCCTCTAACTCTTTCTGGAACAAAGTCACCAGCAGCACGTTGCTATTCCAACATTGCCAAAAGGCTGCAAGGTGAGAATATTCCCCTCATTGACCCTGCCAAGGAGGGAGGGGGCCTTCGTGACAGATTTCTTCGCTTGATGCAAACCAAGATTATTTAAATAAATGACACTCCGAGACCTCATCAACAAATTACTTGGACGACAACAGTCCAGTGCATCAACTGCTCGAGAACGACTTCAACTGGTTCTTGCTCATGATCGCAGTGATCTCAGTCCAGAACTGCTAGATCAAATGCGTAAAGAAATTCTGGAAGTTGTAGCGAAATACGTTGAGATAGATATGGAGGAGGGAGCTGTAAGTCTTGAAACAGAAGATCGTATGACCGCTCTGGTTGCAAATCTGCCAATAAAACGTTCTTTAAAAAACCCTGACGAGACTAATCAAAAGGCTTCTTAGTGCATTCAAAATGCCAACTCAAGAACACCTAAGTAATAAAGTTAGTAAAATGACTCGCTAAACTTCCAAAAATGCCGGCTTAGCTCAGTGGTAGAGCAGCGCTTTTGTAAAGCGAAGGTCATCGGTTCAAATCCGTTAGCCGGCTTTTTAAAAAGGGATCCCACAAAAACTAGGCATATCTAATCAAACTGTGACCTTCCACTAAAAAAATAAACTCCCAGAAAGAGACTTAAAACCCAAATTGCATGAGCTTCAAATATTGGAGTAGTCAGGTCAATTGCTGGCTTAAGAATCCAATGGAAACCAAACTGAAGAATCCCAATCAGAGAAATTAGCCAAAACATTGATTAAAACTTTTATTAAATGCTTTGTTCTTAAAATCAAGCCCAATTTAAAAGCAAACTTGAAGCTTTCACAAGAACCACACTCTTTTTAACTCAAACCAGATCAAATAGCACATGCAAATTAGATCTCGACTTAAGAAACCTTCACCAGACCCTGTCTTAATACCTTCCAATTACTTCCCTTCTCCCAAGCCAGAACAGTACTGGCTAAACCTGATGAGGGTGGCCATGGAACTGGTCCAAGCATAGGTATTTGAGGGAAAATAGCAGCAGCCTCTTCGGCACAGGTACTAGATTTATTACCAGTAATATTGGCACTAGTTGTAGCCAACGGACCAGTTTTAATTAATAACTCTCTCGTTTGCTCGCAAGCTGGAACTCTCAACCCTATCGACAAAGATCCTGGATTTAGTGCATCTACCACCTCTCCAGAAGCCGGCAAGACAAGAGTTAAAGCTCCAGGCCAATATGAATTAGCCATTCTCTGAGCATCAGTAAATGCACATGAATGCACGTGCCGAAGTAGCGCATGCGTTGTAGCCCCCATCAATATCAGGGGCTTATCTTGGGGCCTCTGCTTCAACTGCCATAACTGTGATGCATAATTTGGTAAAGCAGCTAATGCGACAACAGTATCAGTAGGCAACAAGGCAGGTTTCCCCTCAGCAATCTTCAAGGACAAGGGTATTTGACTTAAAACAAGATGTGATTTCAAATTCTTTCCTCAATCAATTCAAACAAGGCCTTCTTGCTATTGCAAAACGACGAACACCTTCTAGATCCTTCTCAAATTCAACATTATCAAGTCCTGCTTCCACCATAAGCTCTAATACAAAATCACTTTGATCGTGATGATGCTCAATACATAACAAACCACCTTTGCTAAGTGCATTATTAGCGCCATCAATCACCTCCTTGGTCGCCTGCAAACCATCTTCTCCTCCAAATAATGCCAAATGAGGCTCATTTTCCCGAACTACGGGATCGAGCTCACTCATCAATCCAGAAGGTATATAGGGAGGGTTAACAACTGCCAGCGAAAACAATCCCCACCAAGGCTTTAGAGGCTCCCACCAGCTACCACAATGAAGTAAGCATTTAGTAGCCGATGCAGGAGATAGCTTCTGCAAATTCCTTCTTGCAAGCTCTAGAGCATCATTGCTTAAGTCAACCGCATGCCCTTGCCATTTCGGCAAGGCTCTACCCAAGGCAATTGCTATAGCTCCAGAACCAGTACCAAGGTCAGTCCAATAGCCTGTATTGCCTGCATCAACTCGTTCTAAAGCAAAATCAATCAACAACTCGGTCTCCGGACGAGGGATAAGTGCAGCTGGAGTTATCTCAAGCTCAAAATTCCTCCAAGAACATCGCCCAACCAGATATTGCAAAGGAACATTGCCTTCAATATGTTCATTCCACATAAGCTCTACTTGATCTAATGATTGCGTTGGGTAAATAAAAAATCTTGAATCAATATGATTTTTCTGCAAATCACTCCAACTGATTCCAGCTGCAAAGTCAAGAAGCCAATCTAAATTTTCAGAGGTTCCGCCTTTTGCTAATTGTTTTTTTCTCCAGGCAAAGACTTCTCCTTGTTCAATATGGTTTAAAGCCATCATAAAAGATTATGAAATTAGACAAGATAGTAAAGATTTTGATCAATTAAGGTCCTTTACTCAATTTTATCAGGGCCTCTTCAACTTGTAACGGTAAATTCCTAAGAATCTTCCTGCTTTTACCATCCACTTTAACAAGAACTAAATCGACCTCTGCCCTAGCAATGAGATCTTTTCCACTTTTAAGAAAAACAGTTTCCCAAGGGAATCTCACCCCTTGACGAGGCAAACAAAGGCTTTCCATAACAACCTCATCTCCATGAGATGGAGCCATTATGTATTTTATTTGCAAATTTACTACCGGCATTTCAAAGCCTTGAGAAGTTAATTGCATATAAGGCAACCCTGCAATTGAAAGAGCTTCTACGCGTGCTTCTTCAAGCCATGAGACATAGGCTCCATGCCACATGACACCTGCATGATCGGTATGTTGTGGAAGAACTCTTTTCACTAGTCTCCATGGATTCCTAGAAGAATAAAGGGAAGTCAAAAATTCCTCCAATCATGGATTAATAACACCTTAAATAGTGGCCTAAAGATATCAAATAAAAAAACTTCTTGAAAAATTTATCTCAAGAAAGTCTTATCTATAAAACAAAATCACAGCCTTTATGTGCAGATCATTTAGCAAAGAACACATAGAAAATTCCCCCCTAAAGAATTAGGGAGGACAAGGAAGAGAAATTAGGCCCAAAGAAATTCCTTAGCAAAGCTTGGGGACTAAGGAATTACCTATCTGCCAAGTTTTCCTTTGGCAACATCAGAACTAAAGCTCGACTTGTCACCGTTATTGGTAGCTATATAGAGACCAATAAGGAAGATAGTTGGTAGTCCAACAAAAAGAAGACTTACAACAAAGCCGAAGTTGGTGGTTTCCATAACCGCAAATAGCTATGAGGAGAAGGTATCACCGACAGGCGCGATCAGCTCAATTCATACAAGAGCTCATCAGGGGCCTTTTTGGAGCAAGCTCCTATCCCTGAACCGGCAAATAGCATTGCAATCACTGAAAAAAGAAACAAAATAAATACCTAAATAGGTAATTCTCGTTCTTTTGCTTCTAGCAAAATTGAATGTGAATTCTTAAAAGAAGCCTGCGGCTTTGTCAGAACAATCACAGATTCCAGCACCAAGACTTGGCATGCAAGGCGCCAATTGGAAGGCCTTTTTCTGAGCCTTGACTTTTCCACCTCTGTCAATGGGGAAAGTTTTCCCTCGCTAGTTTCTCCAACGATCCCAACAAAACATGTGATGCATTGGCCACATCCATTGCAATTGCCAAGACTCCCCTTTAGCCCATAAAGCTCAATACCTTCGCTAAGAGCAACCTCACGCAGGTTGGCTCCTAAATCGCACTTAATGTCCTTCCCTTCTCGCACAAAACGGATCGTTGGCATCAGATTTAAATGGCTTAAATCACGGAAGAATGGCATTTTTTCGTCAATGGCATTGCGATTTGTGACCGGACTCACAAATTGTTGACAGCTCAAAAAACGCGCCCCCCTCCCGCCAATACAGCGCATTTAGAAATAGTTGAAGTATCACTAGACGTTGCAGCTAGCGAAAAGAATTCACTTCTAACCAGGAGGACCCTTTACGATCATTCGGTCTAGCTGCATCGAGCAGCTTCGTTACACGAAACCTGACCCATGGGATTGCCCTGGTATCGGGTGCACACAGTCGTACTAAACGACCCTGGCCGACTCCTGGCCGTGCACCTCATGCACACAGCACTTTTAGCCGGCTGGGCCGGCTCCATGCTCCTTTATGAACTAGCGATTTTTGATCCAACCGATCCTGTCCTGAATCCAATGTGGCGTCAGGGCATGTATGTAATGCCCATGACCGCCCGCCTAGGCGTAACTAGCAGCTGGAGCGGGTGGGATATTACTGGTGGTGTTGGCTCATTTGACTTTGATTCGTTGGGTTTCTGGGGCAAGGCGCTTCCGTACTCAACCTTTGAAGGAGTTGCAGTAGCACATATCGTCTTCAGTGGATTACTAATGCTGGCAGCGATCTGGCATTGGACCTACTGGGATCTTGAACTCTGGGAAGACTCCAGAACTGGAGAGGCCGCTCTAGACCTCCCAAGGATCTTCGGAATTCACCTCCTCTTAGCAGGTCTAGTCTGTTTTGGATTTGGAGCATTCCATTGCTCCTCAGTAGGCCTTTGGGTCTCTGATCCATATGGACTAAATGGCCATGTTGAGAAAGTTGCTCCAGTTTGGGGTGCAGATGGATTCAACCCTTTCAGTCCGGGTGGAATAGTTGCCAATCACATTGGTGCTGGTCTTCTTGGGATTATTGGGGGTGTTTTTCACATCACAAACCGTCCTGGAGAAAGGCTTTATAGGAACCTAAGGATGGGAAGCCTTGAAGGCGCGCTTGCCAGCGCACTTGCGGCTGTTCACTTCGCAGGAATGGTTGTTGCAGGAACCATGTGGTATGGCACAGCCAGTACTCCTATTGAGCTTTTCGGCCCAACCCGATATCAATGGGATAACAGCTATTTCAAAACCGAAATCAACCGCCGAGTCCAATCTGAAATGGATAAAGGCGCAAGCAAAGCTGAGGCATATTCCTCAATCCCTGAAAAGCTGGCCTTCTATGATTACGTAGGTAATAGTCCAGCAAAGGGAGGTCTTTTCCGTACCGGTGCCATGGTTAATGGCGATGGTCTTCCTACAGGATGGCAAGGACACATTGCTTTTACAGATAAAGAAGGCAATGATCTTGAGGTACGCAGAATTCCAAACTTCTTTGAGAACTTCCCTGTAATTCTTGAAGATCAAAATGGAAACGTCAAAGCTGACATTCCTTTCAGACGTGCCGAAGCGAAGTACTCATTTGAACAGGTTGGAGTCACAGCAACCGTCTATGGCGGTGAATTGAGTGGCAAGACCTTTACCGATCCAGTCGTAGTAAAGCGTCTTGCGCGCAAAGCTCAACTTGGTGAGGCCTTCAAGTTTGATAGAGATCGCTATAAGTCTGACGGTGTATTCAGAAGTGGTCCAAGGACTTGGTTCGCCTTTGCGCATGCCTGCTTTGGATTGCTTTACATCTTCGGACACTGGTGGCATGCTTCTCGTGCCCTTTATCGCGATGTATTTGCTGGTATTGATCCAGACATGGGCGATCAAGTTGAATTTGGCCTTTTCCAAAAACTTGGAGACCCCTCCACCCGTCGTGTCCCTGGACGCGGAGTTGCTGGAAGCGCTTAATTCAAGTCCACATCCTCTTATCACCCTTAGCTGAAAGCCCTTACCGATGGAAGCCTTCTCTTACGTTCTAATCCTCGCTCTGGCGCTAGGCACATTGTTCTTTGCGATTGCATTTCGCGATCCACCTAAGTACAAATAAAAAGTGTCCCATTAAAAAGCCCCGCAAATTGCGGGGCTTTTTAATGAAAACAAATCTACTTTCCTTCAAAAACGGAAAATACTTAATATTTCAAATAGAAAGCCCTTCTCAATTGTCGAATCAATGTATACAGTTAGATTAATAACTATGGGGTGGATAGGGCATGCAGTGCCCCTCTTGCCAAAACACAGATAGTCGCGTCCTCGAATCACGAGCAGCTGATGCTGGTAAAAGCGTGAGGAGAAGAAGAGAATGCCTGAATTGTGACTTCCGATTCACGACCTACGAAAGGGTAGAAACAGTTCCGATTTCAGTTATCAAGAAAAATGGTAATAGAGAAATTTTCAATCGCAGCAAACTCTTAGAAGGACTTACGAGGGCATGCGAAAAGACAACTGTAAATACAAATAGGCTCGAACGAATGGTTGATGAGCTTGAACTAAGTATTCAACAACGAAGCAATAGAGAGATTAATAGTTCAGAAATAGGGGAAATGGTTCTCGAAGAACTTAGGAATATGAGCGAGGTGGCCTTCGTAAGGTTTGCATCAGTTCATAAGCAATTCAGAGGTATTAGCGACTTTGTTAAAGCCCTCGAAAGTATTAATACACGAAAAGAGCAACTTGCTTCTGTGGGCTAATCAAATAAGCGGCTCTGTAGAGTATCTAATTAAATCCATAAGGTCTAGCGGGACCGTAGGATTCCTTTCGTACTGCCAAATAGGCAGACCGCTAACAAAAACTTCTGTGACTTCCCCCGATAAGACCCAAGAGCAGGCTTCATTAGCTGAAGACAAAGCTGCTGAAACTTTAGTTACTTCAAATGACGAATTAACCAATTCTAAAGAGGGTCCAACCAACAAGGATCTTGAAATCCCTGAGGAAGTTCCTACAGCAGATGATCCAGCAAGCAGAGTCGTCAAAAAGGACATTGATGGAGCTGGATTCACCCTGGACGAATTCGCATCCTTACTCAGTAAATACGACTACAACTTCAAGCCTGGAGATATTGTCAATGGCACAGTTTTTGCGCTTGAACAAAAAGGAGCGATGATTGACATCGGGGCCAAAACTGCTGCTTTTATGCCTCTTCAAGAAGTTTCTATCAACCGAGTAGAAGGTCTTAGCGAAGTTCTCCAACCTTCTGAGGTGCGGGAATTCTTCATCATGAGTGAAGAGAATGAAGATGGACAATTATCTCTTTCTATTCGCCGAATTGAATACCAACGAGCCTGGGAAAGAGTTAGGCAACTACAAAAAGAAGATGCAACAATCTTTTCAGAGGTATTTGCTACTAACCGTGGGGGAGCCCTAGTTCGTGTGGAAGGCTTAAGAGGCTTTATTCCTGGTTCACACATCAGCACTAGGAAGGCAAAGGAAGAACTAGTAGCTGACTTCTTACCGCTCAAATTCTTGGAGGTTGACGAAGAAAGGAACCGACTAGTCCTAAGTCATAGACGTGCATTGGTCGAGAAGAAGATGAACCGACTAGAAGTCGGAGAAGTGGTTATTGGAACTGTTCGAGGGATTAAACCATATGGAGCATTTATAGATATTGGTGGGGTTAGCGGCTTACTCCACATTTCTGAGATCAGTCATGAGCACATAGAAACTCCTCACACAGTTCTAAATGTGAACGATCAAATGAAAGTAATGATCATCGACCTTGATGCAGAAAGGGGTCGAATTTCTCTATCAACAAAAGCACTTGAACCTGAACCAGGGGACATGCTTACAGATTCACAAAAAGTTTTTGACAAAGCGGAAGAAATGGCTGCTCGATATAAGCAAATGCTTTTAGAACAGGCCGAGGAGGATGAAGATCAGTCAGGAGTTGCTTTAACTGAAGCCTAAAAAACTTTTTTCAATGCCTACTTTGGTTCTAAGAGGTATCCCATTAGGTGAAGTACAAGGTGTTTTATTTGATAAAGATGGAACACTCTCTAATAGCGAAGGGCACCTTCAGGAACTTTCCAAAGGAAGACTTTTAGAAGCCCTTGCACGTTTAAAAGGGGGACGCGCGTCAACCGAAGAGCAAGCAAAATTCACCGAGCTTTTTTCAAAAGCTTATGGGACTTCCTCTCAGGGGATAAACCCATCTGGGACTCTTGCTGTGGCATCTAGAAAGGACAATCTCGTTAGCATGGCAACGATTTTCTGCCTTCTAGGTGAAACATGGCCAGAAGCAATTCAATTGGCCGAAGAAGTCTTTTCAGTGGTTGACAGGAACCTTTCTAAAGCGCCTTCGCAAAACATAAACAACACAGTCCTACCAGGAGCAATGGATTTATTGAAAGCTTTAAAAGCTGAAGGGGTGGTTTGTGCATTAATTAGCAACGACTCTTCTTCAGGTATCGAAAGCTTTCTCAACAAAAACAAAATTATCGAAAATCTTTCTCCTACATATTGGAGTGCAGAAAATTACCCTCAAAAACCTCATCCTGGAGCAATCAAAGGACTTTGCAATTTGCTTGATTTAGATCCAAGCAAATGCGCATTGATCGGGGATTCAGATTCCGACTTGAGAATGGCTAAAAATGCAAATATTCCAATCATTCTTGGATACATATCAGGATGGAGAATTTCCCCAAAGCTCTCGGAACACCAAAATGTGATTTACCACTGGAATGACTTAAAAGTACAAGCAACTACTAAAGTTACTGAGTAATGAGTGCACCATGAGTACTTACGTTTTTACCTCTGAGTCAGTCACAGAGGGGCATCCAGACAAAATATGCGACCAGGTGAGTGATGCTGTCCTGGATGCACTGTTATCAAAAGATCCAAACAGTAGAGTCGCTTGTGAAACCGTAGTTAATACAGGACTTTGTCTTATTACTGGTGAAGTCACCTCCTCAGCACAAGTTGACTTTATTCAAGTTGTGCGAGAAGTCATTGCAGGAATTGGTTACAAAGGAGCTAGAGCAGGAGGATTTGATGCAAATAGTTGTGCTGTACTAGTTGCTCTGGACCAACAATCACCTGATATCGCCAAAGGTGTTGATGAAGCAGATGACAACATTTTGGGAGATCCATTGGACCAAATAGGAGCTGGGGACCAAGGGATCATGTTTGGATATGCATGCAATGAGACTCCAGAATTGATGCCATTACCAATCAGTCTCGCCCATAGATTATCTAGACGCCTAGCAGAAGTCCGACATAATCAAACCCTTGAATATCTTCTGCCTGATGGCAAAACACAGGTAAGTGTAGTTTATGAAAATGACAGGCCTACAGCTATAGAAACAATATTAATTTCTACTCAACACACACCAGAAATAGAAGGGATCACAAGTGAGAAAGCTATTCGAGAAAAAATAACCAAAGATTTGTGGTTGCATGTCGTTGAACCAGCCACTGAAGATCTTTTACTAAAGCCAGACCAAAATTCAACACGTTTCTTAGTTAATCCAACAGGTAAGTTTGTCGTAGGTGGCCCCCAAGGAGATGCAGGATTAACTGGTAGAAAAATCATTGTTGACACCTATGGTGGCTATGCAAGGCATGGTGGAGGGGCTTTCTCTGGGAAAGATCCAACAAAAGTAGATAGATCCGCAGCATATGCAGCTAGATTTGTAGCAAAATCACTTGTAGCAGCAGGTCTAGCCGAAAAAGCAGAAGTACAATTGAGTTATGCAATAGGGGTAGCCAAACCCGTTTCAATTCTTGTTGAATCATTCGGAACAGGTAAAAAAACAAATCAAGAACTTACTGAACTAGTTTTTAAATATTTTGATCTAAGACCTGGCGCAATTATTAAACAATTCCGCCTTAATTCCCTCCCAAAAGAAAGAGGAGGTCGCTTTTATCGTGATACAGCAGCCTATGGACATTTTGGCCGTCAAGATCTAAACCTACCTTGGGAAAATGTAGAAAAAATTTCAGCAGAACTTGCTCTTGAATAAACAAATTCAATCACCAATTTGGCATAATTTTCCTAGATAATGTGCGAAGATTCTTTTTCATTAGGAATTGATCTGGGGACGAGTGGCGTAAGAATAGCTGTAATAAATTCGAACAATGAAGTAATTTATTTATCAAAGGTTTCCTACCAGCGAGGTCTTGATTACCCAGAAGATTGGCGGAAAAGTTGTGAGACCCTTATAAAAGAACTCCCAATCAAAATTCGCGAAAGAATCGCTGGAATAGCAGTTGATGGCACATCAGGGACCCTTGTGGCCTGTCAACAAAATGGCAGGCCACTAAATAAAGCACTCCCGTATAACATATGCTGCCATGAACAAGCAAGCAAACTTGAAGACTTAAAGCCTTTACATGGGCCAGAAAATCTACCAAGTGGAAGTCTTGCAAGGGCTTTGAGGCTCGTCAATCAATATGGTGAAAACATACTTCTAAGACATCAAGCAGACTGGATTAATGGATGGCTGTTAGGGAATTGGCAATGGGGAGAAGAAGGTAATAATCTCAAACTTGGCTGGGATATACAACAAAAAAAATGGCCTGCCTCTTACAAAAAACTAACTTGGAAGAGTGCGTTACCTGAAATTGTTGAAAGTGGTCAAGTACTAGGGAAAATATCTGCAGACATTGCTGAAGATCTACTTTTACCTCCAGAGCTAATTATTGTCGCAGGGACAACAGATTCAAATGCAGCAGTCTTGGCTGCAAATCCAGGTCCAAACGATGGGATAACTGTGCTAGGAAGCACACTCGTAATCAAACGCTTTGTAAAAGAACCAATTTTAGGTCCTGGGTTGACAAACCATTTTGTTAATAACAAATGGCTATGTGGCGGTTCATCTAATACTGGCGGAGCTGTTCTAAAAAAATTCTTTAACGATGAGCAACTCGAGGAATTAAGTAAACAAATCAATCCAAACAAGTCTAGTGGTTTTTCGCTTAGGCCCTTAGTGAGCCCTGGAGAACGTTTTCCAATTAATGATCCTGAACTTCCACCTGTCTTAGAGCCTCGTCCAATAAGTGATGCACTTTACTTACATGCCCTTTTCGAAGGAATGGCAGATATTGAAGCAAAAGGATGGGAGAAGCTTTCTGAGGCTGGGGTTCAAACACCTCAAAGGTTAATAACCATTGGAGGTGGAGCCCGGAATTCTCATTGGAGAAAAATCCGAGAGAAAATTATCGGCCTTCCAATCATTAGTAGCACTAGGCCACCAGCAGCAGGATTAGCAATACTTTGCTCAAAGGCAATCAGGAATAAAAAGAGTCAGTAAAACCTTCCCTTCGAAATGGAACTGATGACAAAAGTCAAGTCCCTTCAAGATTTCACAAAATTCTCAGTGTTGAATTTTTCAGCATTCTTCTGAGTCATGTAGGTTGTGATTTAACGCTTATGAATTGATTTGGACAAGTCATCTCAATTCAAGATGCACTAACCCATTAATGCTTCAACTCAACTGAATTCCTATGACCGCAGACCCTCTTACAGACGAGGTCAGCAAAAGAATTTGCAATCACATGAATCGAGACCACCTTGATTCAGTTCATGCGCTTGCTCAATACTATTGCGGACTGAATGACATCAAATCAGCATTGATGGTTTCTATCTCTGAAACAAACATTCTTATTGAAGCCAATGGACGTCAACTCAAGATCCCCTTCCAGCACCAAATCTCTAACAGTGATGAAGCTCATCGCATAATCGTTCAAATGATCAGACAAATCCCAGAGGCTTCCTAAACAAGCCTGCAATACCCAGCTGCAATTAACTTGACACTCAAAGACTCCGATCAAATTTGTACTTAAAAGCACTTAGGTAGAAGTTCTGCAAAAAACTTCTCTCTGTGATCTAATATCGAAATGCTGCGAAAGCTGCAAGCCGGGATAGCTCAGTTGGTAGAGCAGGCGACTGAAAATCGCCGTGTCCCCAGTTCAAATCTGGGTCCTGGCACCTCTCTTATTACGGCTCATATAGATCTCAACATCCTCTAAGAAGCAATCATGCCATGGTTTCAACAAAGTAAATAGTTAGGCTTCTGATAACTCATTATCTATTGCTTAAACCCTATTGCTACCCAATAAGGAGAATTACGCCCAAACTCGATTGAAATGAGACCACATTCTTCCATCATCGATGAAATTTCTTTTTTAGTAAAGCGCTTTTCAAGCGTAGTTCCGAATCTATCTAAAGCATCTATAGACATGAAATAAAAAGTTTTCCTTCGATAGTCAGAAAGTGGAATATTGGAAACATCAATACCAATATATTCAAATAATAATGAAACTCTTGCTAAGGGAAAATAAACAAACAGTGCTATCAACCTGGTAAGCATTAATTTCAGTTTGAAAGGCAATCGGCAAATCACTCTTCTCATAAAGTCCGTACACTTCCAGATAAATACAAACCAAAGAGGCCGGTTCTCGAACTTATAGTAAATATAAAGAAGGAATGGAGCTCCTTTCTTCAGTTTGGAAACACAATCAGACATGCCAGCCTTTGTATCAGGAAGATGATGCAATACACCTATGCAATATCCAAAGTCCATAGTCTCATTAACGATAGAGCAATCATTAATGGATGCACATTCAAAAGAGCAATTATCAACTAGAGACAAATTCCTCTTTGCAACATTTAACGCCTTTTCACTTGGGTCAAAGCAATATAAATGTTTAACCCTTGGTGCAATGTACCTTGCCCATCTTCCACTACCACATCCCGCATCAAATCCGATCGAATGAGTATTTAAAAATTCCTTTGGGAACAATGAAAAATACTGTAAAAATGCCTCTTCTGATTTTGTATCAAATTGAATTTGATCATATTGACCCCATTCCCTCCCAAAATCTTCAACAACTTTGGTATCAATATTAGCTGGCATAAATCTCATCACTACTTAATTGATGATTTAGATCATTAAACATCCTCTACTTTTCAAGTATTATTAGGAAAGAGTTCATAACATATTGACATGGCGAAGGAAGGGCTCAATAGCGTCTTCAATAATGCAGACAGCTTCGCAAGCGCTTTTGATGACGCATGGAAAAGCTGTCGACTAAAGAAAGATTTTGAGCAAAGCTCTGTTGATGAAAAACTGATAAAAGTATTTCAATTAATAGAAGAACACCCACTTTTAAAGGAATCTCCCTCGCAAGCAAAGGAGATCGCTCTTTTTAGAATCAGGCTTTTAAAGCTTGACTAAAAATCAGGCTGTCAACAAAGGGATTTCATTATTATCAATATATTCAGTGTCTTCAAAATCATTGTCATTGCTAATTCCTTGCTCCTGGGAAAGACTTTCAATTAACTGGCCAGATTCAGATTCCGTTTCAGCCCTGACAATCTCTTGAACAGGTTCTGATTGAAATTCATCAAAGGTCTCCTGATTTGAAAGCTCTTGAGCGCAAACGTTTAAAGATGGTTGAGTCGCTTGAGCAATTTCAAGTAAATCTTGCAAATTCCTTACTCGCGCCTCGCTCTCAGCAAGTAATTTCTGAGCAGCTTCTTGAGGGGATTCATCTTTAGGAGAATTCTCAACTTCAAAGTTTTTTAAGCGCTCTTCAAGCTCAAGAAGCCTTAATGTAACTATCTCAACCAATTCAGTTAATCCATGCAGATGCTGACTTAGCAAGTGAGGGAATGTCTTCGACGGATCACAAGCGGCCATAGGGGAAAGCCTCTAAGAGGGAAATCTTGCCGATGGTATCGGTGCTGAGCAAACTGTCCATCTCAATCACAAAAGAAGGCAAGATTAAAGAATGACTTTTTCAACTAATGCAGGCCCTAAGAGTGATCTTAAATCAAGGAATATGTCCGCAGGGATGCATCCATTAACCCTTGCCACAATGAGCGTCTTTCAAGGCTGTATGGGCTGTCTAGCAGTGTTTTCGCTGGAATGCTTAATCGTGTAATTATTTCCGAGCTCGCCTTCCCTGCCCTCTTAGTGGTTGGAGGGCTTGCATTTGAGCAACTAATGGCGCCATCACGTGTATTGTTTGGAAACATATCCGATAGTTGACCCATCTTTCGTAGACGCAGAACACCCTAAATATGGCTTGGAACAGCAGGTTAACGATGCCTATAAGTTTTGCAAGAAAAGATCTACAAGCCCTTTTACAGAATTCATGTGGGGAACTTGAAGTCAAATGTTATTCAAGTAAAAAGTTCATTAAAATCGACCTAAAGCCTGAAAATCTTCACTTATGGAGAGAGACTTTTTCAAGAAGCAACAAGCCATCCAATCTTCCTTTGGCATGTGAAGATAGTGAATGTGATTTAATTAAGACAAAATTAACATGGGTAATATGTGCTGCAATTAGGCCGGTTAAAGCTCACAACCCTGAAGAGATCATTCGACTACCAAATGAACTTGGTGTGGATACTGAGCTGAGCAAACTTTTTATAAAAAACCGTCCTGGCCTTGGTAAAAATAACAATTAGTCTATATTTCTTGACAGGCATAATTGGCTAACAGCCTCTCCAATCTTATCCTTTAAAGATATAGATTTCATCTCAGAAAATATTGTATTCAGAGTCTAGAAGAAATTCCATTTCATTAGAAATGCGAAGAATCATTCTAAAGGTTTGTTAATTAACTATTTTATCCATTTAACTGATAGCATTTAAATAGATTAGATCCCGAATCTACTTTACGAACAAAGGTCCCACTACATCAAAATCTAAAATGTACTCAATACCTTATGCAGCTGTTAAATTTGGGGCCTTTAATTTATTTGAAGAACAGGTCGGCTATGCCAAGTCAAGATTCTGTGGCAGCACTGATATGACCTACATAATGTGTTCCAATGCTGGCTGCATGCCAGGTCAACCTAACACTTTTATCCCAAATGCAAGGTCCTTAAACGCTTTAGAAAGCTCAATAAGTGAAAATCTTCTGATAAGTTCCTTCAAAAGAGAATCATATTTAAAAGGCCAAGCTCCTATCGGCCCAAAGCCTAATTGCTCTTCTGCATCCAATGCTTTTACTTTCGATAAGGTTCAGCCACACGACGATAGTTCTTATCACCTAGCTATCAAAGCAGCCTATAGGCAAATATACGGGAATTTCCAAATAATGGATAGCGAAAGATCAATAGACCTTGAAAGAAGACTGAGAAATGGCGACATCACTATCAAAGAGTTCATAAGAGGGTTAGCCAAGTCTCCTTTCTACAGGACTCACTACTTTGAATCCGTCAATCAACAACGTTGCATTGAACTAAGTTTTAAGCACATTCTTGGTCGAGCTCCAGAAAACCAAGAAGAAATCATCAGACACATTGAAAGGCTCAAAGAAACAGGTTTTGATAGTCATATAAATGCATTAATTGATTCATCTGAATATCAAGAAGCTTTTGGTTCAGATGTGGTTCCCTATCCTCGCTCCTGGAATTCACCATGTGGGTTAGCAGCTTCCAGTTTTATAAGGCTGGCTAAGCTAACTAAAGGCTTTGCAACAAGCGACAATTCAATTAACAATAGACCTACTTTGACCCATACCCCCAGCGGGGTCGCTCAACTATTAGAAGAGCTTCTGCCCTGAAAAGCAACCTGAATTATTCGCAATGCCAACATTTGAGAATTTCAATCTAGTCACCAAGGTAGTACTACTCACCTAATAAAGTACTAAAATGATTAGTGACCTGCCTATAGGAGCAGAATTAAGAATGGGAAAGTTGATCGATCAATGAAAGCAATTTCATGACGATAAAATCTCCTTGCACTAGAGCTGATTAAGGTTTCAACAAAGACTTCAAACTATGGCACACTTCCGGCCTCCTTCAAATGACCGTCCGGATGAACAATCTTCATTGACGCCCTCAGGGAAAAAGGTACCAATGGCAATGTCAATGATGGTAGATTCTATGGTTCGAATGATTCAAAGAGCCAAAGAAGATATTGAGTTAGTAGACCAAAGGGCCAGGGAGGATGTTGAACGAATTGATCAAAAGGCTAGAGAAGATCTTGAGCGACTTGATAAAAAGGCTCGCCAAGATCTTGAACTCCTTGATAAAAAGGCTAGAGAAGATATAGAGCGTTTCAAGTCATCAACATCCTTAGATGAGAGTTGAGAAATTCATATCACTTAGTGAAGGAAAGTGGCGCTCAATGAGAAGTACTCACTCACTGGCCTTTCAACAATTTGAAGAAACAATTAGCCTTATCACTATTAAAAAAATAAACCCTAGCAGCATAGAAGTTAAGCAATTACTTTCAAATGAAAAGAATATATCAGGAACCAATGGTTTGCTTCCCTTCAAAATGGAATGGAGTTTATCAAGTGAATACACAGACGAGAAAAGTGAAGCCGAAAGATACGGTTCATGTCTTTTAATTCCAATACCCATAAACAAACAAGAAGGTAGGCTGATTAGAAGTGTAGGTTATGCAGAAAAAATACAATCAATTTCTAAATATCATTTCTCTTCCGAGGGGACATTGATTCTTGAAACAACCTATGATCAATCAATTGTCGAAGAAAAAATATGGTTCATTTCAAACAATGTAAGATGTAGAGCTTCTATTATCAAAACATCTGAGGGATCTGGCATTCTACAAACTTCCTTTTCTTCTGAAATACGTCTTCTCTAAAAATATCCTATATGTTATCCCAGGAAGTTATTGATTTCAGCAAAGTCTTGGCAGGGAAATTCTCAAACAAAAAGCAGTCTTCTCAAAATGCTCGTCTATTTGATCATATCAATACGTTTTTCGTGCCTATCGACTGGAAGATACTAAATGGCCCAGGCTTCTATTGTGAACAAAGTAAAGACTATTCTCCTTGGACCCCATATAGACAATCAATAAACAAAGTCCTTATCAAGGATAATGGCATTATTGTTTTTAAATGTTATGGTTTAAATAATTCACATAGAATTGCCGGTGCCGGTTCCCACCCTGAACTCTTAAGTGAAATACAAACTAACCAGATAATAGAGAGAAAGGGGTGTGATATGTATTTCAAACAAGTTGGAGCTGAACATTTCCTAGGTAATGTTGAGCCTGGAGGAAGATGCCTCATTAAAAATAAAGGCAAAAAGACTTTCTTAACTAGCAAAGTAGAAATCAATAGAAATATTTTAATTAGCCTCGACCAGGGGATCGATAGCAATACAGGTGAAATAATATGGGGCTCAAAAAATGGGCCTTTACTCTTTGACAAAGTTGAATCCTATCAAGATCGGATCAAACAAAACTGGTCCAATTGAAACAACAAAGGCAAGCAGTCTATTGATTGACTTTGAATATTATCTTTGAAGTCAAGCCTCTAATATTAACAATATTTTAAGCGAATATTTTCCGCTTTGAACCTAACAAAGTCATTTGGGTCATCAAGAGAATTTTGAAGTTTTGCTGCAATATGATGTGCCGGCACTTCGGCTAATTTTTTCTCTATTGCCATTAAAGCTGCATAGCGTGAAGCCCAGTATGGATTCTTTTCAGGACAAAGCCATTGAACAGACTTAAGAACTAGAAAGTCTGGCTTCAAAGTGGATATCAGAAGAATAGATATGGGCCTAAATTTCATATAATCAGGCCAACTATCACTAAGAGAGAAAAAGAGCAGCTCTTCAATCTTAAGAAGACTTCTTCTAGTCCAACCAGACTGCAATCTAAACAACTGTATCAAAAAGTATATAGCACCATAATCCTTATATGCTTGCTTCCATACATCTTCAATCAATGGCCATAAATCAAATGTCTCTCTACCAAGCAAGGTCCTTAGCGCTAAATAACAATGTTGAAAATCTGTTGAAAATAACTCACTGATAAGAAAACTATTTTCAGGTCTCTCCTGATATCTCAAAGAAAGATCTATTTCTCTTGGATCATCAATAATCAAATTATCTATCAAATTTATTAATTGAGTCAAATTATCATGTTTTGAGCCTGTAGACCAAAGCTTTTGAATTGCAGTAAGGCGAAATGAAGGGGAAATTGGCGCTCTTAATAATACCCCTAATTGCTTAAAATCTCCTGAATCAAGCAAGTCATTAAAAGCACAATGTCGATTGTTTTGATTGTCATCATTTAGATAAATATGTAGTTCATCAAGCTTATCCTTTTCACCATTTAAAACTGAGAGAGCAGAAATTGACGCGCCCCGGACAGCCTGAGGCAAAGCAAGATCTTCGGCAAAGACCCTGATCTTATCTAATGCTCTTGAATCCCCCAAAGCTGTAATACTCTTGATCAGAGCCCTTCTATGCTGATTAGGGTCATCTAAAAGTGAAATCATCTTCTCCAGTAAATCAACATTTTTACAGTCAAGTTCCTTTAATGCTAACGCCGCATTTTCAACAAGATAAGGATCATTGCTATATAAATAAGTACCTATGATGGGAATAGCACGAACACATCTAAGCTTCGCGAGTGTATCAATTGCCTTCCTTTGAGCTATGACTACTGCTTGCTCTAAACTTTTATTTTTCAACAGACAAATCAACACATTTTCTGTATGGACTCCTGGATATTTAGCCAAGTGAAAAGCAGCCTTGTAATAATCGCTAGATATCTTCAAATCACTAATTGGAGTAGCAAGGATTTCCAATGCCTCCTCGTAAAGGAGAGGGGGCAAATTATCAAACGGGCTAGTTCTCACGGATTTTTGATACCTAGAGCTAAATTGATTTTTTCATTATGAGAAGAAAAAAAACTTCTGCTAAATTCAGTGAATTTAATTCATGCTTTAAACTTCCTATGGTATTAGTAGTTCTAGTTAAATTATTTAAAAGCTATCAATAATCCAATAAACCTCTCCAAGCCTCTTAATTCCTGTGACCCGTCAAGAAGAATTACTTAGCACCTCGGAGGCTGACAAGCTAGCAGAAGAATTAACAGTCATTTTAAGAAATGGCAAAGTGCCAAGAAAAGATCCTGAAAATATTAATCGTATGATTTCTGGGCTAGGAGACTCTAGAGGACTGGTAAGACGCACCTTCTCTGAAGCCTTAGGGGTAACTGGCAAAGTCGCAACTCCTGCACTTAGAAAAGCTTTAATTCACAGCAAAAACGTAATCATAAGAAGAGCAGCCGCGAAAACTCTAAAACTCATAGGAGACCCAAGTGCATTACCTGATCTGTTGAAAGCTCTCATAAATGATAAAGATCCTGTTGTTCAAGGTTCAGCAGCTGGAGCAATGGCAATCTTTGGGAAACAGGCTGTCGATCTATTGCAATTAGTACTTATGAATCCAAAAAGCTCTGCAATGCAGAAAGGATTAGCAAGTTGGGGGATAGCTTTTGTTGGAGCTGAAGCTCCACAAACACTAAAAATTGCAGCCAAATCAAGACATATGGAAATCCGGGCGGCCGCAATAGCAGCAATAGGCGATCAAATCCAATCTTTAGGTGATGAAGAAGCAAAAAATATTCTCATTTCAGCGATGGACGATAAGTCATGTGAAGTCCGCGCAGAGGCGGTGACCATATTGGGGGAATTAGACAATCAAAAATGGGTGGAATCAAAACTTCAAGCAAAGCTAAATGATCAAAGTGCAATAGTAAGAAGAAACTCTGCCTTATCTCTTATGCGTTTACAAGCAAAGGACTCCTTAAAGGAACTAGAAACAAGAAAAAAAATTGAATCTGACAAGATGGTGATAAAGATTCTTGAGATTGTAATAAAGAAATTATGTAATATTTAAAATTTCTAAATTGTGATTCAAAATTCATCGCTTAATCAATTCAAATCAGCATTCGATCAAAGCTTCTCAAAAGAAGCTTTAAGGCTTGATTGAACAATTGGATCAAGTCTATTATTCACAAGCAATGATTCTAAATGTGTCTGAACTTTTGGATACTTCATCTCGCTCAGTGCAGTGGCTGCAGCACTAGACTTGAGGACATTTGAATCCTCTAAGCATTTAACAAGAATTGGTAAGCCCTGTTTCCCCAACAATTTCAAAAGGGGAACAACTGTTAGAATTAGTTCCGGAATATCATCTTCTATCGCAATTTTAATTAAATTCATTACCTCATCAGGAAAAGGTAGATTTTTATCTTTACAAGCAACCTTAACTAAAACCTTCATGCAGCTAACCAAGATTTCTTTAGTTTTTCTTTCCTGATAGGTAATTACCAATGGGTGATAAACATCTTTATCAAAGCACCCCAATGCTTTGACTGTTTTTCTTCTGATTATCAAGTCAGGATGATCAAGATCTTTCAACAATTTTTCCATAGCCTTATTTGGCCAAAAACGTGCCATCTTTTCATAAGCATTTTTATTTATATGTGGGTTTGGATGGTCAAAGTCAAGAAATAAAGATTCCAGACTTGGCTTCTGCTTCTCATCCTCTGTCATAAAATTAAAAAGGCTAAAGTAAAAAAGTATTCAACGAAATAATTAGGTTTGTATTTTCAAAGACAAGATCAATCTATCTTGAAAACTTACTAATGTTTATGCAAGAGCATTAATCAAATAATCAAGAAGTCCTTTAAACTCCGCTGCTGCCTGTTCATCCATGTCTCTAGGAACACAAACCCTATCCCGAATATGGGTAAAAGCTTCTATGTAAGCAACTGTAGGCAAAACCTGTGCTCTAATAACTTCACGCATTCCTGCAATGCCCCATTCGTCAAGAGGCCCTGTTCCTCCAGTAACTAAGCAATAATTAATCAGGCGAAGGTAATGATGGATGTCCCTTGCACACTTGTCCTTGTTGGCCTGCTCATAGGTGCCTTTCCCATAAACTGCATCAACAGCATCTGCAGTGACCTTATCAATTCCAGCAGCAAGCTTTTCTGCTGCCTGCATACGAGATGACGCTCTATCAAAAGAGCCTTTTACAGCCTCTATGTCACTCATACTAGGAAAGCGACCTGCTGCATCAGCTGCCGCTACTACGGTTGTGACTGCGGATTTCATTCTTTGTTGTCTCTTTAAAGAAAGAGTGATTTTGTTGGTTTAGTGAAAGAACTCAATTAAGTAAATCAGCTAATTGAACTGATCACTCTGTCAAAATAAGAAGCTGCTTCAGCAGCGATTTCCTGACACTGAGCGCCTGAGCCAGAGTTTATGCCTTCAAACATTTTACGCCCAGAATTTGTTTCAGTCATAATTGCAACGGTTGCTGCCTTCATGATTTCAACAGCACGTACAGCATTAGCAGTAGGTACTCCTAATGCCATATAAGTCTCTTTGAGACCATTTAAACATCGGTCATCAAGTATCGAAGGATCCCCCGCAAGCAACGCATAACTCACATAACGCAAAATAATTTCTCCATCACGAAGACAGGCTGCCATTCGTCTTGTTGGATAACAATTACCGCCTGGCTGGGTCATGCCAGTGTTTTCACAAACCATCCCTGCTACTGCATCAGCTGCAATACAAGAAACATTTTGAGTTATCGCCAGAGTCGCATCGATTCGCTTGTTTGCATCAGAAACATACTTTCTAAGAGATGCGAGTTCATTGGTCCCTATAGGTGAACCTTTTGCGTCAGCAGCGACTACAGCACGGGAGAAGGCGTCAAGCATTTATATAAAGAGCCAAACAGTTAGCAGAACTTTGAACTTGTGGTCTATTTAACAACGGGCTAGTAAATTCTCCCGTAACTAGATTAATCAGGAGAACAGTCGACCGTATAAATAGATAGCCAGCCTAGTAAACCTACGTCCTATGCCAAAAAGGGAAGGACATAGCAATTGTTACCGCAATGCTTCGTAACCAATCCTCTTCATAGAAACTGTCTAATGGGTCTCTATCATCGCAAAGCTCATTAGGCTGAGAATGAATTCAGCAAAAAGCAATCACTCCAGCATTTGTCTCTAGGTATAAAATCCTATTAAAGCCAGGGTTGGGAATTCCCCTGGCAAATGCCTAATCTGTAATGCGTAAAATAAAGACCCATGTCTGACACGAAACCACAAGATATCAAGGACTCAATATCAGAGCTATCTGATTACAGACAAAGACTGGCCAAAGAAGTAATCACAATGGCCCAGAAATTAAAAATGCCTCCCAAACAAATCGATGCAATCATTAAAGATCATGCTGAATTAACTCAAATCAGCAAAGTACTTTCACAACTTAAAAATCAACTCAAAAAACTAACTATTGATTGATCTTGTCCTATAAAAGATATAACTATTAAAAAGCAATTCCGTGAGGAAAATTTCTTTTCTAGTCCCTGGGACAACAGAAAGATTCCTTTGTGGTGGGCTCAATGTTGAGTTACAAGCATCCAGATTACTTCAGGAAAAGTTTCCCAATAAAGTCGTCACCTATAGGAATCGTGAAGAAAATCATGCCTATTTAGATGACGAATTAAAGGAAAGCATCTCTCAGGATTCAACTATTTGGATTATCTCATGGGGTCATGACATCCCTTCATTGATCAAAAAATTGAAGGGTAGACCAATTGCATATCATGCTCACAGCACTGGCTATAATTTCAACCTTCCTAAGGAAATACCTATACTAGCTGCCAGCAAAAATACACTTGGATATTGGGCCGCAAAAGCACCAAGAAACCCTCTATTCCTAATTCAGAACGCACTTGAGCACAAATGGATCCACAGGGGCAAAAGAGCTGGTAATTCATTCTCAGATTCAGTCAAAGATAGAGAAATCGATGTACTGGTTCAAACACGAAAAAACAGTCACTATGTAATCAATCACCTCGTCCCAGCTCTAAAAAAGGAAGGCTTAAATGTGCAACTACAGTCAGAATGGATAACAGACATTGTAAGCCTATATAACCACTCAAAAGTTTTCATATACGATTCTACCGAATATTGGACATCTTCTGGGCTATCAGAAGGGTTTGGACTTCCTCCGCTTGAGGCAATAGCTTGCGGCTGTGTTCTGTTTAGCAGCTTTAACCATGCCTTATCAGATTTCCTTATACCAGGCAGAGTTGGCCACCAATTAGGTTGCTTCTCTCTAGAGAAAGACATAGAAAATATTCATGAAGCCGTAAAACATCCTGAAGATTGGATTACTAATTTAGACGACTTAGAAGATCTGATGAATAGACATAGCGAAGAAGCGCTTTTACAAAGCTGGTTAATTGCACTTAAGCAGGTTGATTGGCACTGGAATAATGTAATAGAGGGAAAGTATTCGAACCCCAAGAAAAATTTAAATTATAGATATTTTATCAACAAGGCCAGAAGGTTTTTAAAATCAAGTATTTAAGTAATTAAATATAGGCCCTTAACAAAACTTGCTTTAAAGATCTTCAAGAACTGACTCAATAACCCTCGCTGATTTTTCCCAGCTATAAACTTTTAACCTCTTTGCACCATTAGCAATGATATTAAGGCGCAAAGACTGGTCTAAGAGCATAAGTCTCATTGCTGTAGCTATTTCTTCAGCATTTTTGGGGTCAACCAACATACCTGCATCTCCGACAACTTCGGGCAATGCACCCGCATTAGAAGCAATAACTGGGGTCTGGCAAGCAATAGCTTCCAAGGCAGGCAAGCCAAATCCCTCCCAAAAACTTGCTATTAAAAGTGCCTGACAAGTATTGAGCAGTCTTAATTTCTCCTCATCAGTCACCCAGGGGATCCACTTACATCTTCTAGAAATACCGAGCTCCTCTGAGCATTTTTTCAACCTTGGAGTATATCGACGATCGTGAGGACCAACAAACCAGATTTGCATATCCTTTTCTTTAATTTGTGAAAATGCTTTTAAAATTCCAAATATATTCTTATGAGGATTATGTCTTCCTAAGACTAAAAAGAAAGGTTTTCTTTCTAGAGACAAAGGACGCAAATTTACTCGGTCAAAACCTAGTGGGATTTTGATCAATTTCTTAGCAGGAATACCCAAAACACCATTCAGTTCTCTTGCGGTGGCTTCTGAATTACATAGAACCTTCCTGGCCGAATTAAGTACGAGTGGGACATAACTAAGGTGATATAGCAATAACGGCTCGATTTTTGGATACCTAAGAGGTAATAAATCATGAGCAATAACAACTGAGCGTATTCCTTTTAGCAAAGGGGCTTCTGGTAAAGGTGAAAGCAATATTGGCGAGCCCGCTTTTCTCACAATTTTCGGCAATTTTGTTTGCGTCCAAATCAATCGCCTTAAATGAGCTTTCATCCCCAATTCAGGCATCAAATCATTCCTGATAGGAATGCTCCCAGGGCGTGATCCCTTCAAAGGATCCAATAACGGAACCATTAAAGGATCAAGCTCTCTAATCAAATCCCTTGCGACCACGCCTATACCAGTAGGCTTTGAGCCAAGATAACTTCCATTAAAAAGGGCCAGTGACAATTGCGCTTCTCGCCAACGAATCTGTACTAAACAGTCTGACAAAACTTGGAGTAAGACAAACTATTCAAGAAGTTTTTCCCGCCCGGAGATAACCTTCATCGATGAGCTTTCTCGATGGACTAAATGATGCCCAACGGCAAGCAGTGGACCACCTGTCCGGCCCACTGCTAGTTGTAGCGGGGGCTGGCAGTGGTAAAACACGCGCTCTTACACACAGAATCGCACATCTAATAAGTCACCACTGTGTAGACCCTGCAAACATTTTGGCAGTCACTTTTACAAATAAAGCGGCCCGAGAAATGAAGGAAAGGCTTGAAATCCTTTTGGCCAGAAAGATTGCTTTTGATCAATTTGCGCAGCCCTACAGCACACTTGAAATGGGTAAGCAAAGAGAACTTAGAACAAGAATTTATAGAGAAATCACAAAAGAACTATGGATTGGAACTTTTCATGCTCTATTTTCACGTTTACTTCGTTTTGACATTGATAAATTTGTAGATACTGAAGGACTGAGCTGGACTAGACAATTCTCGATATATGACGAAAAAGATGCTCAAAACCTTATCAAAGAAATTGTCACACAGGATCTACAACTCGATCCAAAAAGATTTGAACCTAAAAAGATTAGGTGGGCCATCAGCAATGCAAAAAATCAAGGCTGGATGCCCGAGAAGCTAGAAGTCGAGTCGGAAGGTCATCGTGGAAAACTAATTGCCAAGGTTTATAGGCTTTACCGTAAATCACTTGCAGCAAATAATGCCCTTGATTTTGATGACCTTCTTCTAATACCTGTCCAACTACTCCAACAAAATGAACAGATTAGGGGCTATTGGCATAATAGATTTAAGCATCTTTTGGTTGATGAGTATCAGGATACAAATCGAACACAATATGAACTAATAAGACTTTTAAGTACAAATAATTTACAACCTAGTCTTTTCAAAAGTTGGGACAATCGCTCAATCTTTGTAGTAGGTGATGCCGATCAAAGTATTTATAGTTTTAGAGCTGCTGATTTTACCATCCTAATGGATTTTCAGAATGATTTTGGCGACAAGAAATCAGATAAAATTACAAAAACAATGGTTAAACTTGAAGAGAATTATCGTTCAACAGCAACAATTCTGGAAGCAGCCAATTCATTAATTAGCAACAACACCGAAAGAATAGATAAAGTTCTAAAGGCTACCCGTGGTGAAGGTTCTCTAATACATTTAACCAGATGTGACGATGAAATCGCAGAGGCTGAGGCTGTAACTCACAGGCTAAAAAACCTCCAAAGAACTAATCCTGAACTTAATTGGAGAGATATCACTATCCTTTATAGGACTAATGCTCAATCTCGATCCCTAGAAGATTCTTTGGTCAGGTGGGGAATCCCATATGTAGTAGTAGGAGGACTTCGTTTTTATGACCGAAGAGAGATTAAAGATATTCTTGCATATTTAAAACTACTCATAAATCCTGCTGACACAGTAAGTCTTCTGAGAATTATAAATACACCTCGTAGAGGTATTGGCAAAACGACTATTCAACGACTAACTGATGCCGCAAACCAACTCTCAATTCCTCTATGGGATATCGTAAGTGACCATGAGGCCGTAAGAACATTAGGGGGTAGATCTGCAAAAGGACTATTACAATTCTGCGAATTAATCACCTCCCTTAAAGAACAATTAAAAAATTCAAAGCCACATGTATTAATCCAAGATGTCATTGAAAGGAGTGGATATTTAAATGAACTGATTTCTGATGCTACTGAAGAATCAGAAGAAAGAAGAAGAAATCTACAAGAACTAATCAATGCTGCTATTCAGCATGAAGAAGAAAATGATGATGGGAATATTGAAACTTTTCTTGCAACCGCTGCACTTGCTAGCGATGCCGATGAAAAAGATACCTCTAGCAATCGTATAACCCTCATGACTTTGCATAGCAGCAAAGGGCTTGAATTCCCAGTAGTTTGCATAGTCGGAATGGAGCAAGGACTTTTCCCTAGCTACCGTTCTTTGGATGATTCCTCATCACTAGAAGAGGAAAGAAGGCTTTGCTATGTAGGCATTACAAGAGCAAAAGAACAATTATTCCTTTTTCACGCCTCCGAAAGACGTTTATGGGGAGGGATAAGAGAACCAGCCCTTCCATCTCTATTTCTTTCAGAACTGCCTGAGAATCTTTTAAAAGGAGACAGGCCTCTCTCAGGAGGCGCAGCGCTTCGGAAAGAGAATCGCCTAGAAAGACTTACAAGAATTGATCGCAAAGAGAGTCTTGAGGCCCTTGCTGGTGGCGAGCAGAGTCTTCCGGCCAATGGCTTGAGAAAAGTTCATGCAGGTCCATCACCTGGGAAATCCTGGGCTGTAGGAGATCAAGTGATTCATGCGAATTTTGGTTTAGGCGAGATAACGCATACCTTTGGTAGTGGCCAAAAAATCTCGATCGCAGTCAAGTTCGAGGGAATGGGGCCAAAAATTCTTGATCCAAGACTT
This sequence comes from Prochlorococcus sp. AG-363-P19, assembly GCA_003280055.1. Lineage (GTDB taxonomy): Bacteria > Cyanobacteriota > Cyanobacteriia > PCC-6307 > Cyanobiaceae > AG-363-P08. Next base: position 113,622 of record QCGG01000001.1, on the reverse strand, counting down.
GCACCAATACAGCCTGCAGGCAACATCTAAAGAGCTAAGCAAAAAGTTCTACCAAGATGTCGCCTAAAATTTACAACAGCGAGAGGTGAATATGCTGATTCAATCTGTATCTGACAATGATTTTCCTATTATACCAATCAGAATAAAAGAAATACTCGTTCAAGCCGCCGGAAAAGCTGGGGTCAGTAGGATCGCATTGGTTGGAGGATCAGTAAGAGATTGGTTTTTAAAAGATTACCAAAATGATAATTATTTAAAAAAAACTGATTTAGATATTGTTGTAGAGGGCTCTGCAAGAAAGTTAGCCTACTTCTTAGAAGAGGAACTAGATAAGAATAGACTTAGTAATTTAAAGTATCATGATAATTATGACTCAGTAAAATTAACTATCGACGGTTCAGTTATTGATATAGCCAGTACTCGAGAAGAGACTTATCCAGCCCCAGGAGAAAATCCCATAGTAAAACCATGTTGCCTGGAAAAGGATCTGGATCGTAGAGACTTCACCGTAAATGCAATTGCGGTTGATCTTTTGAATCAACAAATAATAGAAGCAAAAAGAAGTCGACTAGATTTGCAAAATAAAGAGCTTAATTTTCTCCATCAAAGGAGCGTAGAAGAAGATCCGACAAGAATCATTAGAGGGGCAAGATATTCAGCAAGATTAGGGTTTTCTTTATCCGAGAATTCATTGCAGCAGATACAATTAACACTCAAACATTGGCCATGGTCTTGGGAAATCAATAACAGTCCAAAAGATGCCCCTCCGGCACTCTCAACAAGACTAAAAATGGAGCTGGATTTACTATTTAGAAATGAACCTTGGGAAGAAGCACTGAAAGAACTACAAAATTGGGGTGCTCTAAAATTGCTTGATAATGAATTACAAGACGATCAAAGCTTAAGGAATCGCATAAGAATAGGAATCAGTCTAAATCTGGATGGACTCACTGTATTAATCGCAAGTTCAAGTCAAGGCCCAAAAATTGCAGAGCGTCTTTTCTTACCTCAAAGGCAAGCACGAATAATCAAAGAAAGTATTCAGCTAAAAGAGTTGCTTACCTCAACAGATATCTATTCTAAGTGTCATTCATGGCAACCTTCAAAGTGGTGTGAAATAATCGAAGAGAAACATCTTCTTGCTGACTCAGTAGCTTTAACGGCTTGTTTAGTTACTCCCTTAAAGAAGTACTTATTAGATTGGTTGAGTTACTGGAGCAATGTAAAGCCAAATGTGTCAGCTGAGAAACTTCAAAAAGATGGATTAAGTCCAGGTCCAGAACTAGGGGAAGAGTTAAGAAGACTTAGACTTAACGAGGTAGATAGAATTTTTGGCCAAAGCAAAAATTCAGTTAATTAAATAGATTTCCAAGTGTAAATCAGGCCTAAATTACATATCCAATTTGATACCAATTCCCAAGTGCTAAAAGATCATTTGCAAAGAGCTGGTCGCAACTGATCATAAGAGGACCACAAGTTTGAGGGTCAACAATTAGTTCTTTCAAAGCTTTATGTCTAGAACTTTCCATAGGGATTTCTCCCAAGGACAACTCCACTAATGCTGACTCGGCAAATGAAGGCTCAAGTAACCCCCAAAAAGAACGATTAGAAGGAGCAAGAGTGCTAGAATACCCTCTTTCAAAAAGGCTTAGAGAACCTGGAAGAGAAGGAATATCAGCAGCTTTTAAAATAACTCTTACGGAAGAATAATTCTTGCTGGCTTTCTGTAAGCTCTTAGAAGTTTCCTTAATCATCTCTGCTAAATGCCCTAACAAGCCAAAGCCAGTAACATCTGTACAAGCATGGACAGGGTTTGATATTGATGAATTGTCTCTTAGAATCATCAGTTGCTTAAAAATAGAATACTGACTTTTGCTCAACTGATTCAAAGCATTCTCAATATAACTTGGGGACACTTCGCCCACCATATCTGCTGCAAATAGAACCCCAATACCTATAGGCCTACTGATCAATAATGCATCACCTGGGAGTAGAGGGCCTTTGCGAAGTTGGCCATTCTTTGAGTCTATTTTCCCGTTAATGGCAAGAGAGACTTCTAAACCCATATTAATTAACTTAGGAGCATTACTTCTTGCCTCAAAAGTATGCCCTCCGATCAACTTAACCTCTTGAGGATCAAGAGCAGACTGAATTCCTTGAAGGGTCTCAGCTAATAATTCCTGCTGAATTCCTCCAGAAACTTTAGGGAGAACTACAAGAGATTGGGCTGATACAAGATCTGCTCCACTAGCCCATAAATCAGAACTTGCATGAAGTGCTGTGATTCTTCCATTAAGCCAACTATCACTAACTAGAGCGGGAAATCCATCAACACTCTGTAGAAAATTACTGGTATTCAAGCCAGGGTCTATATCAACCGCATCCTTAGGCTCACTTCCAAGAATAGACAGTCCTGCATCATTTAGTGCAGCCTTTAATGTATTTGCTGAAAGCTTAGAAGCACAACCTCGACATTCATTACCTTCCATAGTCATTGAAGAGGCATCATTTTTAAAGAGAGATATAAAATGCAGATCAATTGTTTTCTTTAACCACCACAAAAACCGGAAGGGACCTAAAGTAAAACCTCTCCAAATAGCAATCGCATAAGAAGATTTTGAGCCACTTTGAAAACCAATAATTTTTAAAGCATATTTTTGAGGTGCCCATTTTTTTAAAGGCATCCCCTTAATCAAAAGCTCAAGGTTTTGAGCAAGTGGTTGAGCAGAACGTACAGCCCAAACACCTGAGGGGGGTCGCGGAGATGATTGGATAACACCACAATCCCCAACAGCAAAAATACTTGGCTGGTCAATCACCTGAAGAGTTTTCGAAGTCAGTATTCTTCCTGATACATCAACAGCAAGTCCACTCATCGCAAGCCAATCAGGAGCTTTACTACCGGTACATAGCAATGCTGATGAACTTAAGGGCCTTTGAGAAGAAACAATTTCTACACAGGCCACTTCAAGAATTTTGATGAATGTTTTGGAAAGATGAGAGGGATATGCACTTAATGAAAGCAAGCGGTCAGGCCATCTGTTCCGCAATGCAAGTGCTACCTCAACCGCAGCTAAACCAGAACCTATTACCGTCAATCCTTGTGAATCAAGAAAGTTATCCTCTCTCTTTAACCAATCCAATGCAGCCTCTAAAGGTCTTATAGGCATTACCTCAAAAGGCCCTGATTTTGTTTCAAACTGTTCTGGTATATAGGTTTCAGAACCAACATCAAGACTTAAAACATCGAATTCTTTTGGAGGCCTATCAGCTAACAAGAGTTGTTTCTTGGCAAGGTCCAAGCCAACTATCTCCCCAATCACAAGGGATACACCACTCATACGTGTCAAGGACCTGAGATCAATTTCAAGCTCTTTTTGCGAATAATGGCCAGAAATCAATCCTGGAATCATCCCAGAATAAAAAGTTGTGCTTCTTCTGTTAATAAGGGTTATCTGTGAAGAAGGTCTTGTATGAGGTCGCATAGCCCAACTTCTAAGCAATAAGGCATGACTATGACCTCCCCCTGCTAAAACAATCTTTTCGGTTCTCATGGTTTCACCTCTTCAGACACAGAAAGAATGCAGAAAATGAAATCAAGGGCTTTTTACAAAGTTATTCCCTTGGATCAAAGAAGTGCTTTCTTAAAAAGAACAATCTGAGAAATCTGCTTTGAGATATGGAATCACCTCAAGTCTTGACTCTAAGGAATAATCTCTGAATGCCCTTTACAGAAACAAAAGCAAAAAAAACTTTCCTTTGGCTTTGGCTAGGGCAACTTATTTCCAATCTTGGTACGCAAACAACCCTATATGGAATAGGTCTTTGGTTTTTTGCAAAGACTCAACATTTGGCAGACTTCGCTTTAGTGGCTCTGTCAGTTCAAATAGCAAGAATCATTGTTTTACCTCTAATCGGAAATCAAGTTGCAGCTTGGCCAAGAAGACGAGTAATGCTCATCTCAAACGGCATTGGGGCATTCTGCACCCTTGCTTTTTCAATGCTCCTTTTGCAAGGGAAAGGGATACCTCACTTATTGCCTGTTCTCCTTCTACAAGGACTGGCCGCAATGGCTGAAGCAACATTGATTCTTAGTTTTTCAAGTCTTATTCCTACTCTGATTCTCAATAAAGAATCTCTTGTCAAGGCGAATGGACTCTTTGCCAGCACTGACACCCTGGTTTTAGCAGTAGCCCCCTTTCTAGGTAGTTGGCTAGCTGGCTTAATTGGCTTAGAAGGGGTTCTGGGTATAGATGCTTGTAGTTTTTTAATTGCACTTATTTGCGTGCTCGCCGCCCCCTGGCCAAATCAACTCAATCATCCCTCCAAAAACGCATCCGAATGGAAGGGAATTCAACTCACAAAAAATTGGGCCACACTTCAAAAAATATGGAGCTCAAGTCCTCTAGGTCAAGTGGCTCTGACAATGAGCACTTTTATAGCCTTTTCTTATGCTGCGACTGAAATACTTTTCCCGGCCTGGGTTGCGGTGGCATATGGAACTCAAAGGATGGCGCTCGTCATTCTCGCGGCCATGCTGGGATACTCCCTAGGCCTACTTGCGTGGCAGCGAAAAGCAGCGAACTACTGGCAAAGAATATGGCCCAACATGATTTCTATACAAGCGCTAATCCTTATGGGGGCAGGATTAAAAACATTTGACTCCCGTCCTCTCATATGGTTTGGAGGTGTTTTAATTTTCAGTTCTGGCTTGCCTATTGTCATGTCTTCAATTCAGCAAATCTGGAGTCAGATAGCACCTCCTGAAGAGCTTCCTCGTTTTTTTGCAGTGCGATATGCATTTGAATGGTCAGCCAGATTAATTGCTTTTATTTCTGTCTCATTAGCGGTAGATCAACTAATTCAACCTGCCCTAATTTGGCCTGGCTTACCTTCCTGGATAAAATCTTCATTGGGCACTGAAGAAGGAAGAGCTATAGCCGTCGCACTTGGGGCAATTGGCTGGGTACTCTTTCTTTCAAGAATCAGCCAAGCAAAGAACTTGCGTTCAACTTTTTAGAGGTAAATCATTAATTTATGCGAGTTCTAATTCTTACCTCAAGCGGTGGTACTGCCCATGATGCAGCCGCCTATGCAATAAAAAACTGGTTATCTCATTGGGATCCTGATGGGTCAGCTTCCGTAGAGCATTTACTAGAAAAAGCAAGCATCGTCATGCGCACAAGCGTAAACCTCTACAACTGGATCCAAAAACACTGGCCATGGCTTCATAAAATTTACTGGCGTTTAGTTGAATTTGAAGACCTCGTCAAACCTGGCACAGTTTTGCTTGGAAGAAACTATTTCATACGCCTGCTCAAAAGATTCCGCCCAGAAGTCATTATTTCAACCCACCCACATATCAACCGAGGACACTTTGATCTTGCCAAAAGGATTCTTGGTAAATCATTGAGATGTATCACTTGTTGTACTGAATTAGATGGAGGTTTCGGTTTTAGTAGAAATTGGGTTTCCCTGAAGACTGACAAATTCTGGGCATTAACCTCAGAGGTCAAGAACGAAGTCATCAAAAGGGGTTTTCCTGTTAGCAAGATAGAAGTATTAGGTCCTCTTTTTGATCCCACTTTTGAAAAGGCCTTGGCAAATTCCACAAATAAAGAAAATGATTTGAATGCGCTCCCTCTAATTGTTCTTGGCAGTGGAGCTAATGGCTCGAATAATCATGTTGATTTGCTTAATAATCTTCTTCCCCTTGCTGGTCGAATTCGCATAGTTGCCTTATGTGGGAGGCGAGCAAGCGCTATAGAGCAACTTAATACTTGGAAAAATTCCCACCCAGAAATATCAGTGGAAGCAATTGGTTTTCAAAGTCCAGAACAAATGGCAAATCTCTACAAAAACGCTTGGGCCATGGTTGCTAGACCGGGTGCAAGGACGGCTACTGAAGCTATATCTTCAGGATGTGTGCTTATCTTTAATGGTTTTGGGAGCACTATGCCTCAGGAATTACTAGCAAGGTATTACTTCTCTGCTAGAGATATAGACATATCTATCAAGAATCCGGAAGATCTAAGGAAACTAATTTCAAATTGGCTGGAAGACCCCAGAAAGCATACGCTTATTCAAGCTACATATAACTACAATCGTCTCAAAGGAAATCTTGATGGCATTAGAAAGTTAATAATGGAGTTGGCTTGATGCCTTTGCAGGACTCCATCGCAATAATCGGCATTGGATGCCACCTGCCAGGTGGCATCCAATCTCCAGAGCAATTCTGGGAGTTCATTCGTGATGGCAAAGATGCAATAACAAACATCCCTTCTGATCGATGGGATTTAGACGCTCACTTCAATTCAGATCCTAAAAATCCTCTCACCCAACATGTACGAAAGGGTGGATTTATCGAAGAGATTGATTTGTTTGACCCAAGCTTTTTTGGGATCACACCAAGAGAAGCAATCTGCATGGATCCACAGCAACGCATGTTGCTACAAGTTTCCTGGCGGTCTATTGAGAATGCTGGCCTACCAATAGAAGATATTCGCGGTAGATCCGTAGGTGTTTTTGTAGGCATTTCAAGTGCCGACTACAGTTCTCTTCTATGGGCTTCAAGTGAAGACTACCTAACCCCAGACAATGAACCATTTATCCTTCCAGGAAATACCGGTTGTATTGCTGCGAATCGTCTTTCATATTTTTTAGATTTAAAAGGTCCAAGTTTCACTGTCGACACAGCTTGTTCCTCATCTTTAGTTGCAGTTCATTTGGCTTGTGAAAGTCTTCGAAAAGGGGAATCAGATCTTGCAATAGCTGGTGGAGTTCAAGCTCTAATTCATCCAGGTATACAAATGAGCTTTTGCAAAGCTGGTTTACTTTCCCCAGAGGGTCGTTGCAAAAGCTTTGATGCTGAAGCAAATGGATATGTTCGATCTGAAGGTGCCGGAGTAGTCCTGCTAAAACCTCTCAAAGCTGCTCTAAAGGATGGTGACAAGATCCATGCTGTGATCAACGGAACTGCTGTCAACTCAGACGGAAGGAGCCAAGGCCTGGCAGCACCTAGTCAACGTTCCCAAGCTAATTGCGTCAAGAAAGCTTACGAGAGTGCAGGTTTAGATCCCAGCCAAACACAATACGTCGAGGCTCATGGAACAGGTACACGTCAAGGCGACCCCATTGAGTTACGCGCATTAGGGAGCGTACTTAGAGAAGGGAGAGCCAACGATCGGCCTTGTCGCATTGGTTCAGTAAAAACAAATCTTGGACATGGTGAAACTGCAGCAGGAATAACCGGCCTTATAAAAACTGCTCTTTGCTTAAAAGAGCAACAAATAGCTCCAAATCTCCATTTTCATACTCCTAATCCTTCTATAGATTTTAAAAAGCTTGGTTTAGAAGTTCAAACTGAGCTATCTTCGTTCCCAGATCCTAAAAGAAAGCTGATTGCTGGAGTCAGCTCATTTGGATTTGGAGGTACTAATGCACATGCAGTATTAAGCGAGGCCCCAAGATCAAGCAAAAAACAAGATAAAGTTATACCCGCTATAAATGAACCCCCTTTATACCTACTTTGCCTTTCAGCTAGAACAGCAAAAGCACTCGACATTCTTAGAGAAAAGTATCTACTTCTTCTTAAAAATGACCCTCTATTAAGTATTAATGATGTTGCCGCAAGTACTCACTTAAGTAGAAGTTTATTTCCGCATAGATACATTATTATTTGTTCTGACCGTGATGAATTAATTTCTAAGCTTAAAAGAGAAGAGATGCCAGCGTGGGAAGGAGAAACAACTTCAGGAAAGTCCATTTCAAAACAAGAAATTGAGCAGGTTAATCTTGGCTTGTCTGGGAAAGAAGGACGTGAAAAGCTTGAAGAGCTAGCACATGCTATTGGTAAAGGCGAGAAGATAAATTGGAATGCTTTTCATCAGCCTTTCCCCTACAATCTTATAAATATTCCTGGTCATCCATTTCTTAAACAACGTTACTGGTGGACCCAGGCAGAAGAGGAAAAGACCAAGTCAAGCCTTTGGCTAGACCATCTAGGCAAAGTTAAACTAGAAGCCTCAATATCTAATAGTTTATTAAAATTCAAACAGCTCCAATTGCCTGGAAAATCGAAATATTTTGAAGCCGAATTAATCCCCAAAAGCACACAAGATTTAGAAGACCATGTCATACGTGATTGGATAGTCTTTCCAGCAGCTGGATATATTGGATTGGCATTAGATCTAAAAGTAGAAAACAATTGGGAAGCGAATCTTTCAGGCTTTGAACTTGATACTCCTTTGAAAATTGACAATGGTTTCAGCAATCTTCAAGCTATACTAGACGATGGAGAAATGAGTTTTTATAGCCAAAGTAATATTAAGAGCGAATGGATAAAGCATGGGCTTGTCCGCTTTGATAATAATACTATTAAAAAGCTCTCAAGCGATGACTTTCAAAATAAGGAGCCTAATTTATTCTCTGATTTGAAGTCTATTAATCCAAATAAATTTTACAATTCTCTAGCAACTATTGGTCTTAATTATGGAGAATTCTATAAGCCAATAAAAAGATTGCGTTCCAAAAATAACCAAGCCTGGGTTGAAATAGAACGACCAATTAATTCACCTGATAGATGCCTACTCGATGGCTGTTTTCAAGCTGTAGCAGCATGCGTCAATCTAAATAAAGCGAATAGTCAATTGTTCTTACCTGTTGGCATAGAAAATATTCATATACTCAATTGGCCTTTACCTGATCAATTCAGCTGCAATATCTTATTACATCCACCAGATACGCAAAGCTCAACTCTATTAGCCGATTTAAAACTTGAGAAAGATGGTCAATACATTGGCGGAATCGTTGGTTTAAAGCTAAAAAGGCTTACTAGATCCATTCTAGAACTTCTATTTCCAATCAAAGAACCCTCTAAAAGTGGACCGGAATTATTTCATGTAAAATGGTCAAGTATAAAGAATCAAGAAAATACCAAATTTAACTTTGAAAACAAAGAAGTTAATATAATTACTGCAGAAGAAGATCGCATTAAAGAGTTAGAAACCTGGGCTATTTCTGAGAATATGTCTATTAATAGTCTTCCATTTGGGAGCACCATTCCTCAAACTGACCAATCTCTAATTATCTGGCCTAGCTCAAAAGCAAGTGAGCCTATATCGACTTTAAAAGAAGTCTCCAAAACCCTAAAGAGTTTATCAAATAATTATAAAGGTCATATTTTTCTAATTTTGGAAGGTGACAATCCTACAACTAATTGTTTAACAGCTTTTCAACGTACTTTGCTCCTGGAACGACCAGAATGGAAATTAACAACATTGCTCATTTCCAATAAGATTTCTGAACATCCAAAAAATCAAGATTGGCAAGATATCTTTATTGCCAGTGAAAAGCACTCTGAAATTTCCTACATAAATGGTAATTTAAATACACCACATCTCGAAATCTTAGAAAGCGAAAGATTCCAAATACGAACCGATGGGACTGGCCGCATAGAAGGATTGCATCGAAAGGCAATGCCAGCAAGCAAACTATTGCCTGGAGAATTGGAAATTTCTGTAGAAGCGACTGGTCTCAACTTCAGAGATGTTCTTAACTCACTTGGATTACTTAAAGATCATGCAATTTCACTTGGGATTGATGATCAAACTAGGCTGCCATTTGGAGGAGAAGCTGTCGGCAAGGTCATAAATGTAGGACCTGGTTCATCTAAGGAACTTCTAGGCAAAAAAGTTATCGCAGCTTTAACAATAGGGAGTCTTGCCAGTCACGTTGTTGCCAGAGAAGAGCTTTGCATACCATTACCAAACAAAATGAGTGCAGAAGAAGGGGCAACCTTTTCGACTGCCTACCTCACAGCTGCTTATGGGCTAGAAAGTCTTGCAAAAATAACCCCTAATGAGACAGTTCTGATTCATGCAGGTGCAGGCGGAGTTGGCCAGGCCGCAATACAAATTGCTAAACGTGCTGGGGCAAGAGTGTTTGCAACAGCCTCGGCTGAGAAACAAAGTCTTTTAAAGCAACAGGGTGTGGAAGGAATCTTTGATTCCAGAACTCTGGATTTTGCCGACGAGGTATTGAAATTGACAGACGGGAACGGAGTAGATGTAGTTCTCAATAGTCTCAAGGGGGCTTGGGTTGATGAAAGCTTTCGGGCTCTAAAAAAAGGCGGCAGGTTTGTTGAGCTTGGCAAGATTGAAATATGGAGCATAGACAAGGCAAAAGAGAAACGTCCAGATTCTTCTTATTTACCCTTTGATTTACTCGAAGTTGCAACAGCTGATCCTCACAAAATAAGGGAACTTCTTCTGAAACTAAGTAAAGAGATATCTAATGGTTCATTAAGAAATATCCCACTGAAAACTTGGTCGATAAATGAATTCAGAGAGGCTTTTAAGCATATGGCCCAAGCAAAACACATAGGCAAAGTTGTCATAACACAACCAATAAAATCTGATCCACTAACTATTCATTGTAAAGCCACATATTTAATCACTGGTGCCTTAGGAGGTATAGGACTCAAATTAATTCCCTGGCTTGTATCTCAGGGAGCAGATTCTTTTATTTTAGTTGGCCGTTCATTCGAAAACTTAAGCAAAGATGCAAAAAAAGTTCTAAGTGACCTTAAAGAGAAAGAAATCAACTTTATAACACTTTCTTGTGACCTCTATCTTGATAAAGATAGCGAAGTAAATACAAAGATTAAAAAGGCAATTCAAACCCTCCCCAGCGAGAAACCATTGCGAGGAGTTTTTCATGCTGCCGGAGTAAACCAAGATGGCCTCTTTTCCACTATTAGTGAAGGCTGTGTAGAAGAAACTTTGGCTCCAAAGGTTTTGGGCTGGAAATTATTTGAAAACACCCTTGTCAAAGAATTTGATTTAGATTTTTTAGTTGGATTTTCATCAATTGCAGCTCTACTTGGTTCTCCCGGTCAATCCGCTTATGCAGCAGCCAATGGCGCCATGGAAGGCTATTGCAAAGGCAGCACAACATCTCCTGTTCGACTGTCTATTCAATGGGGGCCATGGGCAGGTAAGGGTATGGCAGCGGGACTGGAAAGTCGTTTCGAAAGAATAGGAATAAAGATGCTTGACTCCAAAGATGCCCTTGAGACACTAAACCGGCTCCTAAAAAGAGGACAAGGTGGTGTGGTTTCTGTAATCGATGCGGACTGGCAACTTCTTGCATCTCAGGCATTGCTGCGACAAAAAGATTGGTTTAATGACTTATTAGAAAAAATTGGACCATCACCTTCAGAACGTCTTTGGCAGAAGTTAAAAGATCTCCCTAACACTGAACGTCAAACAACTGTAGTGAATGAGTTGCGAGAAAGATTAGCAAGAGTCATGGCAGCAGAATATGAATCTGAAGATTCACTTGAGGCATCTTCAATAGATTCCAGTTCATCACTATTTAACCTAGGTCTGGATTCCTTAATGGCAGTTGAATATGCAGCTGTAGTACAAGCAGAGCTTGGAATCAGACTGGACCTAGAGGCTCTTGCAGATGATCCAACTCTGGATGCACTCGCCACACTAGGTATTAAACAATTAACACCCGAAGGTGGTCAACAAAATTCAGGCATATTGAACCTAGAGCAGGAAGCAAAGCTCGACATTGAATGGTCTAATATAGTTTCAAAAAATGATCTATCTCCGGGTAATTCTATATTGTTAACTGGAGCATCTGGCTTTTTGGGTGCATACCTTTTAGCTGGTCAATTAAACCATTGGCCTGAACTTAAAATCCGTTGTCTTGTTAGAGCAAAAACTAAGCAACATGCTTTAGAAAGAATCAAAGAAAATTTACACCGCTATGGACTTTGGCAACATGCTTGGGAGAAAAGAATAGAACCAGTTCTTGGTGATTTGTCTCTACCTAGATTTGGGTTGGAAAACGAACAATTTAATACTTTATCTTCTGAAATAAGTGGGATTCTTCATAACGGAGCACAACTTAGTCAAATGGCGTCCTATGCGCAGCTTGCAGCTGCAAATGTAGGAGGAACCAAAGAAGTTCTTAAGCTGGCCACTCTTTCTGACCCAATACGACTTGAGCATGTGTCTAGCGTTTCGGTTTTTGAAGGAGCTGCATATAGAAATAGCGAAATCCTTGAGACTGACGACCTTTGTTCTTGGGAAGGTATTCATATTGGCTACTCTCAAACAAAATGGGTTAGTGAGCGCTTGGTGAGTGAAGCGGGTAAACGTGGCTTGCCAATCAGTATTTATAGACCTCCGCTAATAGGAGGTCATTCCATTACTGGCCATTGGCATGAAGGAGATCTTCTGCAAAGACTTCTCCAAGGATGCTTAGCGCTAGGCCAAGCCCCTCAACTCGCATGGGAACTGGACCTGGTACCTGTGGATTATGTTGCCGATTCAATCACTGCTCTAGCGTGGAGAAAAGAATCAACAGGTCATTGTTTTCACCTACAACATCCACGTCCTTTAATGCTTAATGACCTTTTAACAAAGCTCATTTCTGATGGAGCTCCATTACGACAAGTACCAATGAAGGAATGGCTTGAAGCAATCTCAGAAGACACAAATAATCCTCTTAATCCTCTAAGAGCTTTCTTCGAGCAACGCTGGGGAGCAGAACAACTTACATACCCTGAGCTAAACGCGCTCGGCGTCAAAGCTCGTCCAAGTTGCAGCCTCACTCTCAGCGCATTAGAAAATCAAAATATTCATTGCCCTGACTTTGAAGATCTAATCGGAACATGGGCTTCTTCACTTCTCAAAAGTTCCGTAGCAGCTTGATAATAAGGGACTTTCTGCAACTAATGTTTCCCTTTGTCATTGCTATTCAAGCAATGCTTGTGGCTACTTTTGCAATCAAACTCAAGCAACTTCGCGAAATACAAAGCAAATGGGGGAAGCCGCTTAATGGAAGATGGCCTGCTGCTGAAATAATTTTGTGTTTACGAGGTGCAGACGAAACACTTTTACCGTTGCTAAATGCTCTTTATAATCAAAACTATCCCGGCAAAATTAGACTACAAATTATAGTGGATTCGCGATCAGATAATTCATGGAAAATAGTAGAAAAGGCAATTAATCAATATGCCATAAATAAGACAAGTAGTCCTGATAAGTTAGAGATTACCCTTCAAGCTCTTCAAAAAAGACAAAAAAATGGCTCTCTAAAATGTTCTTCTATTAATCAAGCATTAAGGAATCTTCACCCTGACTCAAAAGTCATTGCACTAGTCGATGCTGATGCAGTAGTACCCAAAAATTGGCTAAAGCTTCTTGTACTTGGTTGTTGCCAAAAAGGTATTGGTGCCGTTTCTGGAAACAGATGGTATTTACCAAGTCAAAATACAATAGAAGGTTATATTCGAACTGTGTGGAATGCAGGGGCTCTAGTATTAATGACACTGTTCAAAATCCCCTGGGGTGGTTCACTTGCAGTTCGAAGAGAAGTTGTAGATTCAGGCCTCTGGATAAAGCTTATGAACAACTCTTTATGTGAAGATACATGCCTAAATAAACCACTCAAGCAATTAAAAATGAAATACCTATTTATTCCTGAACTTTTAATAATTGACAAAAGTGATGGTATCAAAATAAGTGATTTGTCAAATTGGCTGACTAGGCAGGTACTTACAGTTCGTCTTCATCATCCAGCTTGGCCATTAATATTAATACATGGAATAAGCACAACAACTTTAATTTGTTTAGGAATACTCTTTAATACATTGTCTTCCTTATTAGCCTATGAATTAGCATGCCTTTTCTTATTGACTTGGATAGAAAAATTAGCTTTAAATAAGAAAACAACTTCTATAAAGAATTTTGCCTTGGCTCTTTTCCCAGGGCAAATTTTAAATGGCTTGTCTACTTTTTCTGCTCTTCTCGCGAAAAAAGTAGAGTGGCGAGGAATTAACTATCAAATAACTCTAAAACCTAAGGGGGTTCAGATTCTGAATGATTAACCATTAAGCTATAAAGTAGCTTCATTGATTGATTTAAATTTGACTCACTAAGTTCACGGAAAACTGGCTTGAAGACTTCTGGAAGTTCAGGGTCGATTTCAATGCTATGACTTATTTGTGTTCCTCCAGGAACAGGAGTTAATTGCCATTGCCCTCTAAGAGAACGAATCAGTTCCCCTTTTAATAGCTGATATTCAATTTTGTTTTTTGGGATCTCCTTTATCTGAAGCAATGCAGAGATTTCCAGACCAAAAGTGTAGGGTGCTTGATAAGTTTGAGATACTTTAAGTAAATTACCATCTCGAACTAAAACCTTTGCCTTTTTAATATCAGGCATCTGAATGGCAGTGCTTTCATAACTAGTCAGGACATCCCATGCTCTATTCAGTTCTACAGGGACTGTAATCGTAGAGGTTGTAACTCTTTTGAGCCTAGTTAACTGTGGTTCTTGTCTTTCGCCTGCAATCAAACCAATTGGCGAAGAGAGACCTAATATCAGTCCTAGAAAAAGGGCACTACTTTTTTTTCCATTCAACATCACTTTTTCAGTAATTGAGTACTAACCATGATTAACAGCGGGATGGATCTGAGCAGAGAGTTAAGCCTGTGACTGCTAACCCTTGTTCGAGAACTTATTTCGTGAGTGGATTTGATCCAAGAGGTGCAGCCCACTATTTAGCTCTCTTTCAAGCAGAGCTCAAAGTCCGAGGCTATCGTACTGGAAAAAGAATAACCAATGATCTAATAACTCGATGGCCGTTGAGAAAAGCAGAAGAGACTCGAAACAACTCAAAAATTGGAAAGTCCTCCTCTTCAGAACTGAGTTTCCTTCATTGGGACGATATTGCTCGTGCAAACTGGCCAAGACACCCTCTAGAGATTCTTAGGCAAGTCTTATCATATGCATCATTTTATTTTTTTAAAGGCAAGTTTCTTAAAGTTGCAAGGCTATGTCCTGGAGTAGCTTTGTGCGGAGCATATCCATTGCTTTTTGGTTGTTTAGCACTTACTTGCTCATTGACTACTGCATTGATATTACTAGAAATGATGCATAGATTGGATCTAGAAGCAGGCTATCAATTCATAGCCTTAGGCATAGGACTTTTAACTCTATTTTCAGCATGGAAACTCGCTGAAAAGATCGGGTTAATTTGGTTGACAAGGTCAATCCTATTCACACATCGCCTAGGGCAAGCAAAGGAAAAGGACTTGCGAAAAAGAATCTCTAAACTAGCAGACGAATTAATTAAAATAGAAAAAGATAATCCTGCCCAACGTATATTAATCATTGGGCATAGCAGCGGTAGCTTTGTACTTGCAATGTTAGCAGCTCAATTAAAAAGAAATGAGAAGGCAAAGGCAATACTTGCTAGAATTGAATTACTCACCCTTGGGCAAAATCTTACAAACCTATCGATCTATCCGGAGGCAAAACCTTTCAGGGAGGACCTAAAACTACTGGCAGATGAGCCCAGATTACCATGGCGTGATGTCACCTCAGAACAAGACCTACTTTGTTTCGCTGGAGTCAACCCATTTACAAGCTGTGGGATAACTTTGCCAAAGGGACAATCCTATCCCAAAATGGAAATAATCTCCCTAAAGTCACCAGCAAAAAACCATCCAAATAAAAACATTCTCCTTAATCAATTCAAGATACATTTTGATTACCTACGTAATCATTGTTCAAGCGTCGATTTGCCTGGCTTACTTACCAATTCAGTTAACAAGAGTATCCAATGAATGAGATAGCCAAACCATCAAGAAATGAACCTCCATGGCCAAAACCATTGCCTTATACACCCAATATTTTCCATAGACTCGCACGAGGATGGAAAACATGGCTAGGACTTCTAAATGAATGGGATTTTCGAATACCCTTTGGTGAACTAAATCTGCTCGGATTACCAGTATTCCTTATAAACGACCCTGAGTTAATCAGAAAGATTCTTATTGAAGATGTAGAGAACTTTCCAAAACATCCTTATACATTATGGATTCTGGAACCCTTGATAGGTAGAGCAATTTTTTCAGTAAATGGTGAAGAGTGGGCCTGGCAAAGGCGCCTAATAGACCAAGCATTTCAGGCAGCAAAGTTAAACAATGTTTTCCCATCTATGGCCTCCGCAACGGGGGATTTAATAAATAGGCTAAAGACAAAAGAAGCCTTTTATCCGATAGATATTGATCAAGAAATGACACTGGTTACAGCTGATGTAATTATGAGAACAATACTTAGCCGGCCATTGAATGAAGGCGAAGCAAAGAAGATTTTTAAAGCATTTGCTCGATACCAAAGGAAAGCGAGTAGAGCGCTTGTAATGAGATTCTTAAAACTACCAAAAAGAATAATACAAAAAAGCCTGAATACTGATGCAAAAGTGATTCGAGACTGGATACATTTAGCAATTAAAGAAAGACTAGACAATCATGCTAAAGAACCTCCAAATTATTCCAGTCCCAAAGATCTTCTTGATTGTTTAATAATGGGTATTGACCAGGAAACCAATAAAAGGTTTTCGGAAAATGAACTTGTTGATCAAATTTGTTTCCTTTTTCTAGCAGGGCACGAGACTTCGGCAAGCTCATTAGGAATAGCAACATGGTTACTTGCTCTATACCCTCAAGTTCAATGTAAGCTTCGTGAAGAAATCAGCTCCGTAACAGCTAACAAACCCGTCAAAAAAGCATTAGAGCAAAAGGAAATAAGAAGACTAAATTACTGCTTTGCAATATTCAATGAAACATTAAGGCTATACCCACCAGTGAGTTTCTTTATACGTGAAAGAATAAAAACTTCTACTAGTTTCTTAGTTTCAGGAAAAGAAAAGCGTTGTCCAATGGGGGCACTTATTACCCTTTCACCCTGGGTTATTCATCGTCATGAAAACCATTGGGAAGAACCTCAGGTTTTCAAACCCGAACGTTTTATAAAATCACAAGAATCCAATTGGGTAAGGGACGCCTTCCTCCCCTTTGGCTTAGGACCAAGAAAATGTCCTGGAGCTGCTTTTGCCCAACAGGAAGCTGTCCTTGTACTTGCTGAACTCATCAGAAATTTCAAACTCATACCAGTCACAGGGCAAAATCCTGATTTAACAGGCCGACTAACATTACGATCTTCAAATGGTATAAAGTTATGGCTGGAGATAATTGAAGGAACAGATTAGAAAATCAAGCTTACTTTTGTCCCAATCCTAGGATCATCAGTTCGCATTAACTGTCCTATATCCATCAACCCAGCAGCATTGCTTAAGTAAAAATCTACATAGGTAAATTCTGGTTTTGCTAACCACCTTAAAGCAATGGTCATATTTGTAGCCTCTGTATGTGAACCAACAAAATTTATCTCTGGTATCAACTGGAAGCTATGTCCTATTTGTATATTCGCGCTAAAGCCTACGCCCCACGGATCACTAATTCCACTAAGAGCTATCTTGGGGTTTACATTCAAAGCCAACCATGAGTTGTATTCGTAAGTATTAATTGATTCTGCAAAAATATAGCCTTGATAACTTTTAGCATCGTTATTTCTTCCAAGACTTATTCTTCCAGAAGTCCAAATTGGAGCGCCCCTAAGAGGACTTAATGCAACAGCTTTACCGCCAACTCGCCAATGAAGTCCATCATCAGTTGTGTAATATCTATCCAAACTTGAAGAAGGTTCACCGCCAACAACATCAACTTGGTTAAAAAGACCAGCTCTATAAAGATCCAATTGAAAGATATTAGATATTGAGTAAGAGTAGGATGCAAAGATATTTCCTGAACTATCAAAATTACCCCATAAATGATTAGTCCCATCTGGAGGAACAAGCGCAGTATTTACAGTAAGTCCTCCAGTGGAAAGAGAGTCCTGTCGCATAGTCAGAGGTATTTGAGGTGTATCCATAGCACCTGAGTTGTAAATGAATTTAGTTGAATAACCTATCTGATTAGACGAGGGCAAGGCGAGTAAGGAGGTTGCTGGTGTAGCGCCCCAACCATTAGTCAATGATCCTTCAAGTGAAATTCTGGGATTCAAGTTCCAAACTAACCCTCCAGTAAATATAGGTACCCTCTCAAAAGTTAAATTTTGATCAAAGCTATTATTTCCTGGTCCAAAAGATAACAATGCAGATGTAAATAAATCTATTTCTGGAATAGGACGCCAAAGAGCCCCACCGGAGACCCAGAAATTATTTCCATAAAACTCACCTGAACCACCCTGGTCAGAACCTTGAAGCTCAGGTAAGAAACTTGCTCCTGGTGAAATACTAATTTGCGATGTTTTAGAAGTGTTCCATGTTAAAGGTAAAGCGACAGAGCCAATTAAATTCTTGGTGTAAACTCTTTGTCCAGAATCATTAAATATATTGGGACTAGTATCATCCTTTCCTTTGCACAAGGCAGAGTCACAACCTCCACTTCCTACATTCCATCCTTCCAAAGATGCTGCAAAAGAAAGGTTCCAGTATCGTCCTGGAGAATCTTCATACAATCGATAAGGATCACTTGCAAGTCTATATTTAATCTGTGCACCATAAATCTCCCAGAAGTTTCCAGGTTGAGAGCTAAGGCTATCTATTTTTGCAAAAAGTGGGTCATCTGCTTGTGAAACGAACCCGGAAAATTGCAATCTATCTGTGATACCTGCATCAAACTGGATTGCATAATTCTGATTTCCAGTTCCACCAGCCTCACCGGCATCAAACGGTGAAATTTGGTATGCACTTAATTTTATTTCTGATTCAGTAACTTGGTTAGCTGTTGGCACCATAAGCCCCAAGGTTAATGGCAATGGATAGTCTTCAGCACGTGGTTGAAGTTTATTCAAAACATCTTGGGCTTCCTCAAAATTATTAGGTATCTCTAGGCCACCAAATTGATCATTGATCTGCCTATCTAAATAAGACGGATCGCCTTCAGGTACATTCTCCCAAACTGTAGAATCTTTTTTAAGAGTTGGATAATCTGGGATAATTTCCCAAGTAATGGGTTTTCGAGATTTAATAATATTATTTTTACTTTCTTTTGCCTCCCAAACTAAATCGTTTTTTTTAGGCTTAGGTGATCTGACATTCAATACATTTTGATCCTTAACCTTAGAAATATTTAAGTTCTGAGAATCTTGTCCTATTTGAAGGTCATCCCAGATCAACTCTGCATTGGCAGCGGATATCTGAGAAAGCTGAATAAATAAAGTCCCGCTCAGAACTCTAAATAGTAAAGTAAACCTATTCACTATAAGAGTATTGGAAAAGCATAAGTGTATGTTTTAAATCTTAGAAAAAGTCGAGGGAACAAGATAGAAAAAATGCTATTTGTAGAAGAGAGTTCGAATAAAAAAATATACTTCATATGGCTAGGGTTTTGCGTATGGATCAATCCATAACCAACCAGTTGTTGTACTTTCCTGAAGAGCAAGTTGTTTCGAAATCCTGTTCAATTTGTCATAAGTTATCAACCCAGGTGATGCAACTAGGATTTTTGAGGAGCAGTTATTTGTTGCATTAACATCAGGCGTTATAAAGAATTCTCTATTACCAATCAATTCCTTCAAATCACTCGACAGGACTTTAAGATGTGATGGGTTTATACCCCCTAAAGGTATTAAAGCAATCGGTCCATTGCCAGCCTTAGCAATGGGTCCATTAACAATTACCGCGAGAGTATCTCGCCAACATGAAGGGTCTAGCAAAGGCAATTCTTGTAGAAGTGGACAAGGAAGTGCTTTTACAAAAGCTCGTAATAAAAACACCTTACCTTTAATAAGCTCATTAATTAAAACAATAATTGTCCCTAATACCAGACCAGTTGATAAGGCTATTAGAACAATCATTTTTTTATGTGGTTCAACAGGAGAATCAGAAACAAGAGTTGGATCTGAAATTAATTTCCAAGGGGCAGTTGAACGAGCTTTTGAAAGTTGCAGGTTCAAAAGCATGCTTTCCAAAGAATCAAGAGTCTTACTTTCTCTCTCAGCTTTCCGGAAAAGTTCCTTATACTTAACCATAATTTTCTGTGCTTCTTCTTTATTGCTAGGCTGTCCAGAAGGAGAAGCTAGTGTGCCACCAGCACTAAGTTCTACGTAAGTCCTTACAGCATCTCTTTCTCTTATTAAAGCTTTCATACTAGGATCTTCGTCAGTAAAAATCCTTTTACGACGGAGAATTTCTCTATTAATTCTAGACAAGTCAGATATAGGATCACCTGAGCGAGAACCATCCGCAGCAGAAGAAGAAGTAGTAGTCATAAAACTACTCGGGCTTACAGGGTTATCTATTTGTAGAAAATTAGGATTAGTAAAACCACTACCAGACATCCTGCTATCAGATTTTATTCCATGGCGAATCTCATATGAATCAAGCAAACGATTGGACTTTTCTGATCTCTCTTTAAAAATTTGCACCTGGGTGCTTGCATACTCAATTCCTCTAGACAAAGCAGAAAGGCGTTCAAGGTTTGAATACTGCTGATAAATATCCTTCATCTTATTTAAAACTGGAAGGATTAATTTCTTATCAGAATCTTTATAAGAGATAGTAAGAACTTTTGTTCTACGTATTAAGTCAATACTTACACTTTGAGAAAACCAGGACTTAAATTCGGGTATTGGTGAATTATTTTCTTCTGTCAATTTTTTCTGTTCACTAGCAAACTCATATACAGGTCTTAAAACAGATGGGCTTTCAAGAATTTTGATTTCTGTTTGCAATTCTGTTGATTCACCACCAGACATCCCACGAAGAAGGCCGCTATTAAGTAATGCTGCTTGATTGATAAAGGAAGAGGCAGTAGACATCATTGGATTTTCCTGCTTAGCCGCAACAACTATCTGAAAGCTTCCTTCCCACTTTGGAGGAAGTCTAAACGCATAAATTGCACCAAAAACTGCAGACAAAGAAGTAATTATTCCTAGTAAAATTCTATTCCTTAGAAAGAAGTGAATGACTTCTTGTAGAGTCATTCCATCATCTTCCTCTGGCTCAGGATTATTAAAATTTGGAGATTTGTATTCACTCATGTTAAATATCTAGAAAGCTCCATCAATAAGTTTATAAAGTGAATATACTCCAACAAAAGGATCTGAGACCTCCTTGATAACTTGCATTGAGCTGGTAAACAAAGAATCTCTTACTCGAACAATATCTCCAGGCATTAATAATGGATTTCTATAATCAGATACCGGTGCTGAAGGCTTATAACTAAATATTCTCCTATCTATATCTCCACCCTTAGTAAAGCGAACAAATTCAACCTTCCCTCGTAGTAATTTTGGAGAAGCAGCCATCAATGCCTTATTAAGACTTGAACCTTGGGGGAGGGTTACAGCTCCAGGCATCTCTACACGGCCACTAACAAAAACTCTGAAAAATTGTGGGCTTAAATTAGTCTGACTAGCATTTAAAAGCTGATCTCTTAAAACCATTTTACTTTTTGCCACTCTTACATAATCACCATCAAACAGTCTGATATTTTGTGATTCATCTCCATCCGTTATTAAAGTCAAAAAATCAACTTCAGTTCGCATTCTCCCTCCTCCATCATTAATTGGTCTTTTTCGAGTCACCTCGACTTTTGACAAGTTGGAATATGCTGTGATTCCTTGTCCGGCTCTTATAGCATCGAAAACGGTTGGATAAACCGTCGGAGAGGAAGGTTGATCTCCTGTCATTTCACCTCGGCTTAACCCTATAGGATTAATATCCAAGGTATTAGGTACAGCCTCAAAAGACTCAGTAGCTCCTAATGCTGTGTTAATTAATCCTGAAAGAGTGTAATAACCAGGTCTATTGACTTCACCACCGACATATATACGAATAGGGCGATAATCTGTGATATGAATATATATGTCTGGGTCTATTACAAACTTCTTATATTTTTTTCTAAGAAGTTCCGTTAGGCCAGAAATTGTTAAGCCCTCTACGCTAACTGCTCTTAAACGTGGAAGGTATATAGAGCCATCAAGCCCAATAGAAAAAAAACCAGACAACTCAGGGATATCAATCATCTCAATAAAGATCCTGTCGCCAGGGCCGAGAATATAAGAGCTCTGAACTGTATTTTCAATCTTTGATGAATTAGTACTTATTGCAACTGAATCTTTTTCAGTGGCCGATATAGCACCCGTTGTTAAAAACAACGGACTAAAAAACATAGCCGTTAAACTGGCTGTGAAAATCCTTACTGAACCAATTTTCATCCTTCTCATGAAAGAGAACTTATTCCTAAGGCACCCAACGAGCCAGCCGAGGTGGCCGGTAAAGCTACTGACCTTAAGACTTAAGTAAAACTCCTGTCCAAGAAGGTCATCTGCGCTAACAACCTCTAACCTTCCGCTATCTTCAGGTTTATAACTCAAACTCGTTCAACCAATCCAGCTCAAATTCTGAATGTCTGTTCTAGTTACCGGTGCGGCTGGTTTTATTGGCTTTCACCTTGCAAAAAAACTTTTAGAAATAGGAACCCCGGTAGTGGGTTTAGATAACATCAATCCCTATTACGATCCAGCGCTTAAAAAGGCTCGTTTAAATCAACTCGAGCTAACAGCATCTAGGAATCAAATCGATTTTGCAATTATTCAAGGAGATCTTGAAAACGCCAATACTCTCAAAGAGCTCTTCAAGACTCACACTCCGGAAATTGTTGTCAACCTAGCTGCACAGGCAGGAGTGAGATATTCCATAGAAAATCCAAATGCCTATATCCAATCCAATGTAGTTGGGTTTGGCAATATCCTTGAAGGCTGTCGCCACCACAAGGTCAAGCACCTGATATATGCAAGTAGCAGCTCTGTGTATGGAGGCAATACCAATTTGCCTTTCTCTGAGCAACAGGGGGTAGATCACCCTGTTAGCTTTTATGCAGCCACAAAGAAAGCAAATGAGCTAATGGCTCATACCTATAGTCATTTGTACGGGCTTCCTTCGACAGGTCTAAGGTTCTTTACAGTTTATGGACCATGGGGACGGCCAGACATGGCTCTTTTTCTTTTTACTGATGCAATGCTGAAAGGAGAACCAATAAAAGTCTTTAATGAAGGGAACATGATCAGAGATTTCACCTACATAGACGACATAATCGAAAGTCTTATAAGGCTTATGAAAAAACCAGCTATAACAGACGAAAATTTTGACCCTATTAAACCTAACCCTTCTACAAGTTGGGCCCCTCACAGAATATTCAACATTGGCAACTCCAATCCCACCCCCTTACTTGAGTACATCACAGCCTTGGAAGATGCACTTGGAGTAAAAGCAAAAAAAACTTTTCTACCAATGCAGCCTGGAGATGTTCCGGCAACAGCAGCTGATACAACCTCCCTAGAAAATTGGATAGGCTTCAAACCAAACACATCAGTCAAAGAAGGAGTGAATCATTTTGTCTCCTGGTATCGAGACTTTTATGGCATCTAAAGCAACTACATCTCTTGAAGCTAAGTTGCCGGATATATCCAACTGCACAATTGCAGTTATAGGGCTTGGCTATGTGGGATTACCTCTAGCTGTTGAGCTTGGCAAAGTGCAACACTGCGTAACTTCCGGAATAACTTTAAGAAGACGAGTCATTGGCTTTGACATTAACAAGAAAAGACTTAAAGAATTAAACGAAGGAATTGATATTACTAATGAGACCAGTCCTGATGAACTTACAAAATCAAGCCTTTTAGAGTTCACAAGTAATGCTGATCTTCTTAGAGAAGCAGATGTTTTTCTAGTAACAGTTCCAACCCCGATAGATTCAGCAAAAAAACCTGATTTCTCACCTCTTGAAGAAGCAAGTAGAACTGTTGGTAAAGCTCTAAAGGACAGGGTAATATTCTCTAAGGGTCTACAAAATAATATATTGCCAGTTGTCATCTATGAGAGCACTGTTTATCCTGGTGCTACTGAAGAAATTTGCGTCCCTATTGTTCAAAAAGAATCTGGTCTCAAATTTAATGAAGATTTTTTCTGTGGTTATAGTCCAGAGAGAATTAATCCTGGTGACACTACACACAAACTAACAACAATCACTAAAGTCACCAGTGGAAGTAATTCAACAGCCGCAGATTGGGTAGATAAGTTTTATCGCTCAATCATTCATGCCGGCACATACCTTGCTCCAAGCATAAAAGTTGCAGAGGCTGCCAAAGTTATTGAAAACACCCAAAGGGATCTAAATATTGCACTGATAAATGAGTTGGCAATAATCTTTCATAAACTAGGAATAGACACTCTGGATGTACTTGAAGCTGCAGGAACTAAATGGAATTTCTTACCATTTAGGCCTGGACTTGTTGGTGGCCACTGCATAAGCGTGGACCCCTATTACCTCACTCACAAGGCAGAGCAAGTAGGTTATATACCTCAAATAGTATTAGCAGGAAGAAGAATTAATGACAGCATGGGAGATTGGGTTGTGCAACAAATGGTTCTTGAAATGGCCAGTAGAGGATTAAATATTAGTGGTTCAAAAGTCTTGATTTTAGGTCTTGCCTTTAAGGAGAATTGTCCTGATTTACGAAATACACGTGTAGTTGATGTAATAGAGGCCCTCAGGCACTATGGCATGAAATCAATAGTTGTGGATCCCTGGATTGATTCAAAAGAAGCAAAGAGCAAATACGAGACCGAAGTGATCAATAACATACCTAAATCAACTAAATATCAAGCAGTGATTGCAGCTGTAGCTCATAGGGAATTTAAAGAGATAGTCACATCTCAATGGGAGGATCTACTCGATAAAAAAGGAGTTCTTGTTGACCTTAAAGGAATTGCCCCTAGAGAACTAAATCCCATTCGATTGTGATCTATAACAATTTAAATCACACAAAAGAAATTCCTATTTTTTCAGAAAAAAATAGCCTTAGGACTCTTCTGGGTGCTCTTTGGGGCCACCTAAACCCTGAAAGGCGTCATCAAGTGAGATTACTAATATTGTTGATGTTAGTTAGTAGTTTTGCTGAAATGATCAGCCTTGCTGCTGTTCTACCTTTTTTAGCAGTACTTGCAAACCCAGAAGGACTTTGGAAGCAGAAAATTATCCAGGAATGGGCTGATATTTTTGGAATTTCTGGCCCTCAAGAACTACTTCTACCTATAACAATTGGCTTCGCATTCACAGCCGTTCTGGCAGCAGCTATAAGGCTATTAAATCTAAAGCTTACCGGTAAATTAGCAGCAGCATTAGGTTCCGATATTAGCTGCGAGGCATATAGAAGAACAATGTACCAAAGTTATGCAGTGCACATATCAAGAAATAGCAGCACATTGATTTCTTATCTGACTAGTGATTTAGAAAGAACAATTGGCCTAGTATTAATTCCTGCTCTGAATTTGTTAAGTGCACTCCTTATTGTTTTAGGGCTAATTATCACTTTGTTGATAATAAATTTGGCGATTGCATTAGGAGCAGGTCTTCTCATTGCAATTGTTTATTCAATAGCAGTTTTAATTTCAAAAACACCACTTTTGCGTCTTGGGAAAGAGCTTGTAA
The DNA here is from genome assembly GCA_003280055.1 of Prochlorococcus sp. AG-363-P19. GTDB lineage: Bacteria > Cyanobacteriota > Cyanobacteriia > PCC-6307 > Cyanobiaceae > AG-363-P08. Next base: position 88,256 of record QCGG01000001.1, on the reverse strand, counting down.
CTCTCAACAAACAATTAATCAAAGCTCTACAGGAAAGTTTAGGAGCTATTCGAGAAGTTCTCTTGGATGGCAGCCAAGAGTTTTACACCAGTCTTTACATTCAATCTGACAGGCCTTTGAGAAGCGCGGCAGCAAAAAGTAGCTTCTTAACCGCTTTCCCCCGCTTAGCAATGGAACCAGTGGGGATGGTGATTATTGCTTTAACAGGATATGCACTCGTTATTCAGGGCGGGGTCGCAAAGGCTTTGCCTTTTCTAGGAGCACTTGCATTAGGAGCTCAAAGACTATTACCTATGGTGCAAAAGGTCTATGAAGGCTGGGCTCAAATAAGAAACAATAAAGTTAATCTTGCAAATATATTGAATCTTTTATCACAACCTCTTCCAGTCAATGCAACATCATCTAAAACCCACAGTTATCAATTCACCAAAAGCATTCAATTAAAACGAGTTAAGTTTAGTTATGGGAAAAAATTAAGCGAAGTTATAAAAGGAATTGACCTGGAAATTTTCAAGGGTGAGCGTATTGGCCTCATTGGGGTTACAGGTAGTGGTAAAAGTACTTTAGTAGATATTTTAATGGGACTTCTTGCCCCAACATCTGGAGAAATATGTATAGACGGAATCAACATCAATAGTCGAAATAATTCAGACCTATTAAAAGCATGGAGGGCTTCTATTGCTCACGTCCCCCAAACTATTTACTTAGCTGACAGCTCTATTACCCAGAACATTGCATTTGGCATACCACAAGAAAAAATAGACATGGACCAGGTAAAAAAAGCAGCCGAAATGGCAAAGATATCAAACTTTATCAATCAATGCCCAGAAGGATACTTCACCCATGTAGGCGAAAGAGGGATTTGTCTCAGTGGTGGGCAAAGGCAACGTGTTGCTATCGCTCGAGCATTATATAAGCAAGCAAAGTTAATTGTCTTCGATGAAGCAACTAGTGCTCTTGACCGTCAAACTGAATCAGAAGTAATGCAATCTATCGACAACCTAAGCTCTGAGTTAACGGTGATAATAATTGCTCACAGAGAATCCACACTTAAAGGGTGTGACAGAATAATTAAATTAGCCAATGGAGTAGCAGAATATGAATAAAAAAAACCTCACAATAAAAGCCATCAGAATCCTTAATAAGGTAAACGAAGCCTCTTTAAAGGGTTACAGGGCTGATAAGAAGAAATGATCATCAGTTAGATAACATCAGATATGATCACTTACTACCTAATCTTTCTCTATTTAGCCTTTCAAAGTTTTTACAGGAAGGGTTCTTGGATAAATCAAAATACTATTCCATTAATCATTTTCTTAACCTTATTTATTGGTCTTCGGCATCAAGTTGGAGGAGATTGGGGTTCCTATATGCAAAGTATGCAATTGGCAAAAGGTGTTGAGCTCCCATCTATTATTGCTCTATTAAAAGGTGATGAGTCAGGATACTTCATTTTCGAATGGATAGGAGCAAATGTATTTGGTGGAATTTATCTAGTAAATACTTTATGCGCTTTTATTTTTTCAGTTGGCCTAGTCCTTTTCTGCAGAAATCAACCAAGGCCATGGTTAGCACTTTTAATTGCATTCCCGTACTTAGTAATAATGGTAGCAATGGGATATACCCGTCAAGGTGTAAGCATAGGACTAGAGATGCTTGCCTTACTAGCTATTCAAAACAGAAAATTTATTCCTTTTTTCATCTGGATTGCAATTGCTTCAACTTTCCACAAAACGAGTCTTCTGATTCTTCTATTACCTGCTTTTCTTCTACCTAAAAAACTAAAATTTATTGTCCTTATTCGTATAATACTGATTCTTCTTGCAGGTTATGGAATCTTTTCATCTGCATTCTCTAGCGAATCAGTTGGGGTTATGTTCGGTTATTATGAAAGTTTTGAGTCTAAAGGAGCATATATACGTGTTGGAATTAGCTTAGTATATTCAATTGCATATCTGTTTACTGAAAAAAAATACCAATTAGCACCTGCATCTAAAAAGATTTGGCGATTAATGTCATTCGCAACGGTGATATTTGCAATAGCACTTTTAGCCAAAGCACCTACATCAATGATAGATCGCTTAGCTCTTTATGTGATTCCAATACAAATGGTAGTAGGAAGTAGTATTCCCTATCAACGTATATTAGGGATATCACAATTTTTCTGGAAAGAGATAATTGTCTTTGCTTCAGTAATGATTCTGACAATATGGCTATTTTTTGGTGACTATTCTGTTTACTGGGTTCCGTATAACAACCTTCTTTTTCCTTACTGGCTTTTCTAATGTGTGGCATTTCAGGCCTTTGGCTTTTTAAGAACAATCAAGATCTTGATCTTACAAATACAATCGAAAAAATGGCCAATGCTTTATCACATCGTGGGCCAGATGATTCCGGTATTTGGATCGATCGCTCAGTGGGAATAGGACTAGGCCATAGAAGGTTGTCAATTGTCGATTTGTCTACTGCAGGGCATCAACCTATGGCTAGTAAAAGTGGACGTTTCATAATAGTTTTTAATGGGGAAATTTATAATCATGATCAATTGCGGAGGCATATCCAGACTAAAACTAAATATGATCAGAAATTTATTGGAGATTCAGATACAGAGACCTTATTATCTGCTATAGAAGTATTGGGAATAAAGAAGGCCTTGGATCTAAGCAAGGGAATGTTCGCCTTTGCTTTGTGGGACCGCAAAGAGAAAGAACTTACTCTTGTTAGAGATAGATTTGGCGAAAAGCCTCTTTATTGGGGAATACTAAATGGCCATGGGATTACATTTTCATCTGACGTTTCAGCATTTCGAGAGGTCAGACCTTTTTCAAATCCACTAGATAGAGATGCAATTGATAGCTATATGCGTTTAGGATATATAAAAGCACCTAAATGCATTTATAAGGGTATACAACAATTACTACCTGGTCATCTAGTAACAATAAAGGCCAACTCTTCAGAAACTTTTCCTGACCAATTGCCAGAGAGTTTCTCATGGTGGAATACACAGGAAAAGTATTTTGAATATGCCTTTAATTCCAAAAAAATTGAGTATTCTTCTGTTAATGAGAAACTTCAAGATTTAAAAGATGTCCTAAAAGAAGCAATCAGAATTCAATCAATTGCAGATGTTCCTCTAGGGTCCTTTCTTTCAGGTGGAATTGACTCTTCTTTGACTACTGCTCTACTTCAAGAAAATAGTAAAAGTCCAATACGCAGCTTCACAGTTTCTTTTCCAGATGAGCCAAAATTTGACGAGGGACCTTGTGCAAGCGAAATAGCTAAGGTTTTAAAAACTAATCACACCGAAGTAGCTCTAACAGCTAAAGATGCACAAGCATTAATACCTTTACTCCCAAATCTATATTCAGAACCCTTCGCTGATTCTTCTCAGGTTCCAACACATCTATTATGTAGGGAAGCTAGAAAGTCAGGCCTAACAGTTGCATTGACAGGGGATGGCGGCGATGAACTTTTTGGGGGTTACAACAGACATCGACTAGCACCATTACTACATCGCAGACTAGGTTTCACTTCTAGCCCAATTCGCAAAATTTTAAAATCTGCCATCCAAAATGCTCCCTTTGAGCTGTTAGGTCTTTCTTCAGATGGCCTGGCTCAACAGAAACGACAAAAGCTTGCTTCTGCAATTGGTGCCGCTAACTCTTTAGAGGCTATATATGCAGTTTTACTAGAATCGAATTTAAACGAGGGTAGAAATTCAAAAACCATTTCTCCCCTTCCCACTGCTCCCACTCCTGAGGAACAGATAATGCTAGCCGACCTTATAAATTACCTTCCGTTCGATATCCTCGTTAAAGTTGATAGGGCTTCTATGGCAGTCGGTCTCGAGACTAGGGCGCCCTTCTTGGATCCTTCAGTTGCACAAACCGCCTGGAGTCTGCCATTGCAACTCAAAATCCGAACTAAGGAACGTAGATATATAGGTAAATGGGCATTAAAAGAACTACTCAAGGAATATCTTCCTCCCGAGCTTTATAAAAGGCCAAAAACTGGTTTTGCAATGCCGATTGGCAGCTGGCTTCGAGGGCCTTTAAAACCCTGGGCAGATGATCTGCTTAATAGAACAATTATAAAAAAGCATCGCTGGTTTAACTCTGCGGAAATAGAGCATATCTGGAATCAACATCTTTCTGGAAATTTTGATCATATTGGAACATTGTGGCCTGTGTTAATGGCACATTCATGGTTAGAAAGATGGGGGTGAAAAAAAATATCAAGAAGCTCAGTTCTACTATGTTTTCTTTCTGTCTCTTAAAAAAGTCTCTATCACTTCATCTTCTCAAATAGAAACTAATTCACAATGTTTAGAGTTCTTCTTGTTGCAAATACCAGTTGGTATATATACAATTTCAGATTTCCTTTGTTGCGAGAGCTTCGAGAAAAAGGGTATGAGGTTTCAGTTGTAGCACCTCATGACAAATACACAAAATCAATTGAAAAAGAAGGTTTTCAAGTCAACAACTGGAAAGTATCTCGCAGCTCTATTAACCCTTTTACGGAGGCAACAGCACTCTTAGATCTTATAAGAACTTATCAAAGGAAGAAGCCTGACCTGGTCCACCATTTCACTATCAAAGCGTGTCTTTATGGCACCATTGCAGCAAAGTTCTCTAGAGTATATAGAGTTATAAATGCAGTAACAGGTCTTGGGCATGTTTTCTTAGGAACACGCACACATCATCTAATACTTCGAAGAGCTCTAAAACCTATTTACAAGAGTGTCTTTAAAGCTAGAAGGTCTACTGTGGTTTTCCAAAATGCAGAAGACCAAGAACAACTTATTCAACTAGGAATTACTGATGAAGGGAAGGCTCGGCTAATTCATGGCTCGGGAGTTGACATAGAACAATTCAAACCTCCGAAAGATGCAGCAGGGGATTTTCAAGATCCTCTTCAACTACTTTTTCCTTCTAGGCTAATTAAACAAAAAGGTCTACTAGAAGTTCTAGAGGCATGTAAAAATTTATGGTCCAGAGGGTACAAAATCGAATTACTCCTAGCAGGCGATCTAGATCTCGACAATAGAAGTTCTCTATCAAAAGATGAAATTACTGGTTTGCAAACTGAATCAAGGATCCACTTCCTTGGCCATGTTACGGATATGCATACACTTTATGCCTCCTGTGACCTAGTAGTTCTTCCTTCTTGGAGAGAAGGTTTATCAAGATCACTTATTGAGGCTGCTTCCATGGAAAAGCCAATCATCACTACAGATGTGCCTGGATGCAGGGATGTTGTGGACCATGGTCGTTCAGGCTTACTAGTGCCTTTAAGAGACTCAAGAGCATTAACACTTGCAATCCGACTTCTAATAGAGAATCCAGATCTAGCACGCAAATTTGGCAAAGAAGCAAGAAAAAAGGTTATGGCCGAATTTCAAGTATCACTTGTCAATGAAAGGACTCTGGAACAATATGAAAACCTACTTAAAAAGCCTATTCGGCGTACCTACAATTAATATCTCTTCTGGACAAAATGAACGGGCTTTATGATTTATATCAACATAATCTAGTTCTCTTGCTCCACCAACTTACCTTCTTTTCCGAACTTACTAATTCACTCAAGAAAACTAAAGGAGAAATGTGAACCATCTAAAGAAACTTAGAGGCATGGTTGACCTCCTACCTGAACAGACTCCAATTTGGCAAGCAATTGAATCTTTAGCTCGTACACATTTCGTGCGCGCAGGTATCAGCGAGATTCGCACTCCCTTACTCGAAGCAACCGAGTTGTTTTCTAAAGGCATTGGAGAAGAAACGGACGTTGTAGGCAAAGAAATGTATTCATTTTTAGACAGAGGGGAAAGGTCTTGCACACTTCGACCAGAGGGAACAGCGTCAGTAATAAGAGCAGTCTTAGAGAATGGTCTCCTTAACAAAGGAATGCAACGCCTCTGGTATGCAGGCCCTATGTTTAGATATGAACGCCCGCAAGCAGGAAGACAAAGGCAATTCCATCAACTAGGAGTTGAATTTATTGGCCTTAATCAAACAAGAAGCGATGCAGAAGTTATTGCACTTGCTTGGAATTTGCTACAAGATCTTGGCTTAAATAATTTGGAGCTTGAGATTAATAGTCTTGGAGATGAAGAGGATCGCAAAACCTTTCGCTCTCAATTAGTTAATTGGTTGCAATCCCGTGAATCTGCCCTCGATACAGACTCTCAAAAACGACTTCTGCAAAATCCTTTGAGAATTCTAGATAGTAAGAATTCTCAAACACAAGCTCTACTAGAAAAAGCCCCTAAATTACATAGTTCACTTTCCAAGGAAAGTCAAAAACGTTTTGCTTCTGTACAAATACATCTTCAGGCACTTGATATCCCCTTTAAAATCAATGACCGACTAGTCAGAGGGCTCGATTACTACGATCAAACGGCTTTTGAAATCACCAGTCCTCAGCTTGGTGCACAATCAACAGTATGTGGAGGCGGTAGATACAACCGACTGATTGAACAACTTGGAGGCCCCCCCACTCCAGCGATTGGATGGGCCATAGGGCTAGAAAGATTAATTCTTCTAATTCAACAAATTTCCCAAGAGAATCCTTCAGGGAAAGCAGCTCTCTTGAGCAAAATCAACCATCCAGACATCTTTTTAATAAACAAGGGTGCCGATGCCGAGAAAAAAGCACTGGTCATTTCACAAGAATTAAGAGCCGCAGGGTTTATCGTTGAACTCGATTGCTCTAGTGGGGCCTTCAACAAACAATTCAAAAGAGCAAACCGAAGTGGTGCAAGATGGGCATTAGTTATCGGAGATGATGAAATGAGAACTGGCCAAATCCGCCTTAAAAATCTCGATCATTCTTTAAAACAAAACGATCCTATTCAAAATGAACAATTACATCCTCTAAACAATTTGGAAAGTCTTATGGAGTCATTGCGCACACAAGCTACACCCAACAAAAATAATTAAATGGTTAGTACATGCATTCAAAATATTTGCTGCATCGGAGCAGGCTATGTGGGAGGGCCAACCATGGCAGTTATTGCAGATCGCTGTCCAAATATTCAAGTAAATGTTGTCGATCTAAATGAATCTCGTATCAAAGACTGGAACAATTCTGATCTCAGCAAATTGCCTATTTATGAGCCAGGTTTAGATGAAGTAGTAGAACGAGCAAGAGGAAGGAATCTGCACTTCTCAACAAATGTAAAATCAGCAATAGAAAATGCAGATATGGTCTTTATATCCGTGAACACACCCACTAAAAGCAAGGGAGTTGGCGCTGGGAAAGCTAGTGACCTTCGTTGGGTCGAAGCTTGCGCACGTGAAGTAGCAAAATATTCCAAAAAACATACCATTGTTGTAGAGAAAAGCACCCTACCCGTAAGAACAGCGGAAGTAATCAAATCAATTCTTAGCTCTGCCCAAAAAGAAGACAATAAACACGACGAGCCTAAAACCTTTGAGGTGTTATCTAATCCAGAGTTTCTAGCAGAGGGAACTGCAATTAAAGACCTAGAAAATCCTGACCGAATTTTAATCGGAGGTGAAAACATAAGTGCTGTTGAGGCTTTGGCTCAGATTTATGGGCAATGGGTCCCTAATGAAAATATTTTGAGAACCAACCTATGGAGTAGTGAACTTTCTAAGTTAACTGCCAATGCATTCCTCGCCCAAAGGATTAGCTCCATAAACTCCGTCTCTGCCTTATGCGAAGTAACAGGAGCAGATGTAAATGAAGTGGCAAAAGCTATAGGAACTGATACAAGAATAGGCTCTAAATTCCTTAAATCAGGTCCAGGTTTTGGGGGCAGTTGTTTCAAGAAAGATATCTTAAACCTTACGTATTTATGTCGTCATTTTGGTCTGCCTGAAGTGGCAGAGTATTGGGAAAATGTAGTTAAGTTAAATGACTGGCAACAAGAAAGAATCGCTCGACTTGTAGTACAGAAACTCTTTGGCACTCTGGCTGGTAAAAAAATTTCGCTCCTTGGTTTTGCATTTAAAGCTAATACAAATGATACTCGCGAATCACCAGCAATAATGATCGCAAAAAGGCTCTTAGAGGAAGGGGCTGAACTTGCTATTTACGATCCAAAAGTTGAAGGTTATCAAATCAAAAGCTGCCTGAGTGATACCACCCTCAATGTAAACAATGCTAATTCAAACAAATACACAGTAAATAATGACGGAAGATGGGGGTCAGCAGAAGATATTTACTCTTCATTAAAGGGTGCTGATGCAGCGTTGATCTTGACAGAATGGGAGGAATTTAAAAATCTTAACTGGAGTGAAATTGCACCAATCATGAGACAACCGGCCTGGATATTTGACGCAAGGGCAATAGCAAACCAAGAAGCCATAAAAGCAGCAGGTTTAAATATATGGAGAGTTGGAGATGGCTCAGAGTAATTTGCCTTAACGCATTAAATAAAACATTACTTACTACTGTTCAAAAGTTAATGACTACTACTAAAAGCTTGTGAGGTTTTCTGAAAACAGAATTTACAGTATTTGAAATTGGCTATCATGATTAAGAGTCGAAATAGATTGTTTGTACTTCTCGTCAGGCCAGAATCTTGATCAAGCCCGTTTAGGAATTCTTGGAGGCAGTGGGCTTTACAACATACAAGGGTTGGAAAATATTAAAGAGTTGAAAATAAAAACTCCTTTTGGTGACCCTTCAGACCTTTTAAGACTAGGAGAACTTGGGGGGGCAGAAGTAGTCTTCTTGGCCAGGCATGGAAGGCATCACAGCTTCACCCCAACGCAAGTACCTTATCAAGCAAACATCTGGGCAATGAGAGCCTTAGGCGTGAGATGGATTATTTCCCCCTCCGCAGTTGGCTCTCTTCAGGAGCAAATACGTCCACTTGATATGGTCATCCCTGATCAATTTATTGACAGGACTCATCAAAGGCCTCTCAGCTTTTTTGGAGAAGGAGCCGTAGCTCATGTTTCCATGGCAGATCCATTTTGCAATGCACTGTCTAGGCTTGTAGCCGAAGTCGGTGCATCATTAATGCCAGAAGGTAGACAGCTCCATAGAGGTGGAACTTATTTAGCAATGGAAGGACCAGCATTTTCAACCAAAGCAGAATCAAATCTTTATCGAAGTTGGGGATGCTCTGTAATTGGCATGACCAATCACACAGAAGCTCGTCTAGCAAGGGAAGCAGAAATAGCCTATGCATCTCTTGCAATGTCAACCGACTATGACTGTTGGCATTCAGAAAAAGACAATGTAACGGTAGAGCAAATCATAGAGAACCTAAAAGCCAATGCCAAAGTGGCCACCGACATTATTTGTGAAAGTGCAAAAAAAGTTGCTGAATTAAGACCAAAAAGCCAGGCCCACCACGCTCTCAAAGACGGACTAATGACAGAAAAAGACAAGGTTCCTTCAAGCACAAAGAAAAAACTTGCCTTATTTACAAAGCCTTATTGGGGATAAATCTCAAAGCCAATATTTTTATTGACGCAATTAATTTTGAAAAAGTTAAAGGCATCCATCCAATAGAACCTTAGGCCCTAGTTGGATGAATGCACTTAGGTGATTCAAGCTAAAAAACTGGCAATAAGCCTATTCAGAACAAATGTGATTGACTTGAATAAAGTGCAATCCAGGATTCCAACTAAAGACTTGAGAACTTAAGCGGAGCCAACGCCTGTATAGGAGCCATAAAAGAAGATTCCAAGGACAAAGAAGACTGCAACGCCTCCTGCAGTAGCAACCAACCAAAGAGGTAGTACCCCTTCAGTCCATCTACGCTCCCATGAAACAGCTGGTCGTCCATCTGGAAGGCGGTCAGGAATACGACCATCAGGTCCCTTAAGTTTTGCACTCATGATTTTCAGAAGAATCAGTTAAAGAAATAGCTGGAGAACAACACTCCCATGACGAAAACCAATAACAAGCCTAAATAAAGACTTGTGCGGTTTAACTCAACCGGAAGGTTGTTTGGATTCGGGTTGACTTGCATGTTGGGTAAAGAGTGATCAGCGACGAATGAACTGCATAGCAGCAATGGCCCCAATGAAAAAAACAGTTGGGATTGCTAAAGCATGCACAGCAAGCCACCGAACAGTAAAGATCGGATAAGCCCGTGGCGAAACAAGAGGTGCAGAAGATTGGGACATGGCTTTATTTCAGGCGCAGGTCTAATTGGGACTTGGATTCAAAGCGTTGGCTCACAACTGGAGCTTTGCTTTCAGAAGCCTGGAAATAGGCATCTGGTCTTGGTGTTCCAAAGACGTCGTAAGCGAGTCCTGTGGAAACGAACAGGAAGCCTGCTAGGAAGATTGAAGGTAGCGTTACCGCATGGATGATCCAATAACGGACGCTAGTGATGATTTCGAAAAAAGGGCGTTCCCCGGTTGAGCCGGCAGCCATAGACTCACGCGTATCAGCTTTTAGATCCTATAGGGCTAACCCTCAGTCTGTGGGAAGAAACGTCTCATGGTTACAGAGAGTTGTGGATTAAGGCCAAAAAAGTTCACCCAACCCAACGCAATAGATGGCCACGTTCCCCTAAAACAAAGCCTTTTGGCTGATTTTGAGTTGAATTATCAAAAATTACACGTAATAAATTTGTAGGTTGACTATCCCCAACAGGATCGACCTCCCAACTATCGCCACCATCTGTACTTACTAATAAAGTTCCATTCCCTCCTGCTGCCCAAATTGCGCCTTGCCCATCCCAAGCCATATCAAGATAGTTATAGCCATTAGTAATTGGGATAATTGGCTTCTTCCAGCTCTCAACATTTCCAGAAATGTCATTTAAACGAATTTCTGCGCCTTGTGAAAGCATCCAAAGTTCTCCATTTGGCTGATATCCCATACTTTGAACCCTTTTACTACTTGCTCTCTGGTGGGGTACCCAAGCATTTTGCTCTAAATCCAAAGTCGCGAAAAAATTACCCAAACTACTGACACTTACATATCTTCCATCTCTGCTCCTTCGTAGATCTCTTACACCCCCTTCGGCATCATTAACCCTTGCTTCCCAATTGACTCCCCCATCGTGTGTTTGATAAAGAGCCCCAGCAGTAGTTGCAAGTTCAGCAGAATCACTTCCAGTAGCTGCAATCAAAAAGGGATCTCCTGGCAATTGGGCTCCAAGCAATAAACGAGTCCAATTCTTCCCTGCATCATTTGTATGTAGAACTAAACCAGGTTGGCCAGCAATCCATCCCTCATCACCTTGAAAGTCAATACTTATAAGTCGGAAATTTTCTCCTTCAGGAAGTTCTAAACTTCGTTCCTCCCAAGTCTTTCCTAAATCTGTTGTCTCAAGGATAAGTCTGTTTGTACCTACAAGAAAACCATGTTCATCATCTATAAAGCTCAAATCCAAGGGATTTGCGTCAGTTGCTAAGGAGACTTCAGCCCATGGGCTTGAGTTAGCCATGGGTAGTCGTGTAGACACACAACCACTCAATACAAAGCCAATCGAAGCAACTAAGAGCAAATTGATCAGTTTGGACAGAAGATGTTTCATAGGAAGAGAATTGAATCAACGCAAGGAGTAAAGAGAAAGGAAAAAAGAAACCATCAAAGCAAGGCCTCCAAAAATTAAAATGTTTTTCTGGCCTGAAGTAAGCCTATTCGCTCCGAACCCATAGTTGAGGTTTTCTTCAAAGCCACTAGGTTGGTCGCGAGAGCCAATGTCTTTAAAGGCAGTAGGGCTTGCTCGGCAAACAGGGCATCGAAAAGTATTCGCATCTAGCTCAATGAATGCTGTTCCTTTAGCGATACCAACCTTTTTAACACCCTCATCAGGATCATAAATATAGCCACAATTTCTACACTCATAGCGATGATTACTTGTGTCGTTGACCAACTCATTAGAGTTGCTTTGTAGAATTGAGGGTTTGTTAGCAGCTCTTTCACCTGCATTATCAGGCTCATTGTCTGCCGCAGTATTAATCTGATCGCTCACCTCTCCTCCAATGATTCTTAATAACTCTATCTAGGAAATCATTGGCAGATAGTGCCAAACTACGAAAGTATTAATCGACTTTATGTTTGTCCTCCCAGGATACGATGCCTTTCTTGGCTTTTTGCTTGTTTCAGCAGCTGTGCCAACGCTTGCATTAGTAACAAATAAGTTCTTGTCTCCAAAAAGTAGATCTGGAGAAAGAGAGCTGACCTATGAGTCTGGGATGGAGCCAATAGGTGGTGCATGGATCCAATTCAATATTCGTTACTACATGTTCGCCTTGGTTTTTGTGATATTCGACGTAGAAACCGTTTTCTTATATCCCTGGGCCGTAGCATTTCATCGGCTAGGGCTACTTGCCTTTATAGAAGCTCTTATCTTCATTTCGATTCTTGTTATGGCACTTGCCTATGCATGGCGAAAAGGTGCTCTAGAATGGACCTAATCTAATGTCAGACAGCAATCCTTCAATCAAAGCAACACGTGAGTTAAGGGCTGCCACCTGCAACCCCTTAGGAACCCCTCAAGTAACCAGTGAACTTAGTGAAAATATTATTCTTACCAGCCTAGATGACCTTCACAACTGGGCTCGATTAAGCAGTTTATGGCCTCTTCTTTATGGAACGGCCTGCTGCTTTATTGAGTTTGCAGCTCTGATCGGCTCCAGATTTGACTTTGATCGTTTTGGACTAGTCCCAAGGAGTTCACCTAGGCAAGCTGACCTATTAATCGTGGCAGGGACAGTCACCATGAAGATGGCACCCGCCCTGGTAAGGCTTTACGAGCAAATGCCTGAGCCAAAATATGTAATCGCAATGGGAGCTTGCACCATTACTGGGGGAATGTTTAGCGCAGATTCAACCACCGCAGTCAGAGGGGTTGACAAATTAATTCCTGTAGATCTTTATCTACCTGGATGTCCACCAAGACCTGAGGCGATATTTGATGCAGTTATCAAACTACGTAAAAAAGTAGGGAATGAATCAATAGTTGAGAGAGGGAAATTCAACCAAACACATAGATATTTTACTGTCAGCCACAATATGAAACAGATCAAACCCCAGATCACAGGCTCATATTTAAATGCAAAAAGTCAAAAAGCCGCCTTACAACAAAGTAATTTAAAAGAAATAGAGGCTAATCAAGAATCCAAAATGACTCCGCTGGAAAACAAATCAAGCTCGAAAAACTCATGAATGACAATCAAATTGAACAAACTGTCCCTGATAAGCCCATTGCAGGTCCAGTAAGTAACTGGCTCAAAAGCCAAAACTTAGAACATGACATCCTTGAATCGGACCATCTGGGCATCGAAGTAATTGGAGTCAAGCCCTCTTCTCTTTTTGATGTAGCTTCTGCACTAAAAGAAAATGGGTTTGACTATTTAGAGTGTCAAGGAGGCTACGACGAAGGGCCAGGGGAAAAGCTTGTCTGCTTCTATCATTTAATCGCCATGAATGAACTCTCTATTAGTTCAAGTTCTACACCTGAAAAACAGAAGCTTCGAGAGATTCGTCTTAAAGTTTTTCTAGAACGAAAAGAGAATATTAACGTCCCTAGCCTCTACAAGCTTTACAGAGGGGCCGATTGGCAGGAAAGGGAAACTTACGACATGTTTGGCATCAAATTCGAAGGCCATCCTCACCCAAAAAGATTATTAATGCCCGATGATTGGAAAGGTTGGCCTCTTAGAAAAGATTATGTACAACCAGACTTTTTTGAGATGCAAGACGCCTACTAAATTAAAAATCTCTTTTTTTATTTCTAAAGAAACGCATTACTGCAATTGAAAGACTTCTTGGGTCGTGACGCAAAGTTGCTGTTGGCCTTGCACCCTGAAGAGAAGCCTGCATTACTTCATAGCCCTGACTTAAAAGGCTTTTTTCATCACATATGACTGGTTCAGCACCCCTACTTCTGTAATGTTCAACCAGAGGAGAAGGTGCTAAAGAATCTTGTGCCAAAACAGCCCCAAAAAGACGTTGACTAATACCTAAACTTGCCAACTGAGCTTCTATTGCCCTCAAATGACCTTCGACATTTAACCCATCGGTTTCTCCTGGCTGAGTCATCAAATTACATATATATAGTTTTGGCGCCCCACTTCGTTGTATTGCCTGAACCAGTTCAGGGACCAAAAGATTTGGCAATAACGAAGTATATAAACTGCCAGGTCCAAGCAAAATCAGATCAGCATTTGCAATAGCCTCCAATGCACTAGGCAAAGCAGGAGGTCTTTCAGGAATGCAGCCCAACCGAACTATTGGACTTGGTGCATTACCAATTGAAGATTCTCCTTCTATCCGCTGTCCATTTTCCAACTCAGCCCACAACCTCACATCGACGTTTGTTGCAGGAACTACTTGACCCTGGACTGCTAGCAATCGGCTAGAAGCCGTAATTGCTGTTTCTAAGTTGCCAGTAATTGCTGTTAAGGCAGAAAGAAATAAATTCCCAAAACTATGACCATCCAAAACACCTCTAGAAGAAAAGCGATACTGAAAAAGCCTTGTCATCAAGGGTTCTTCTGTAGACAAAGCAGCCAAACAATTTCTTATGTCACCTGGCGGTTGCACACCTAATTCACGCCTAAGCACTCCGCTACTACCGCCATCATCAGCAACAGTAACTATTGCAGTGATGTTGCTACTAAATCTTTTCAGTCCCTTAAGCAACGTAGATAAACCTGTTCCACCACCAATCGCAACAATATTTGGCCCTCTATTGAGTTTACTTTTGGCCCGAAGTGCATCAACAAGAACTGTACTTCTATCTGGAACTAAAGCTTGCTGAATAGAACCAAAACTTCTGCTCTGGCCCCACAACAAAAGACTGGCACCGGAAATTAACACTATTGGTCCAGTAATGCTTCTGGGTAAAACCTTAGTAATCGCTCCCAAAACGAAACTCAAGGTTTCAATCATCCAATAAATCGGCTTGAGGTCTGCCCAAATAGCTGCACCCAAAAGAGCCATTAAAAGACCTAAACCTGAAGTCAACATCCAGCGCTTAACTACTAACCCAGGCAATAACCAACTAATGGCCCTTCGCGAACGTGATACAAATTCTCTTTGCTGGGAATCTCTTATGGCTTTTTGACGTCTCCTTTTTAAACGCCGCTTTAGAAGACGGCGTTTTGTTAAGAGGTATTCAGAAGAGCGTTTGTTCGGCAAAGTCAATTTTCTAAAGGCAACTTAACCGGAGATAACAACACAACTCTAAAGATGCTTACAGAGTTGGACATTCCAGGCAAGATGGCGATATAGCCAACGCGATGTTTTCGTGAGTCAATTGCCCCCTGTGGTAGAGATGAAAAATCTGTCAATGCAATGGGGGCCTTCCCCTGTGCTTGATCAGGTCAACCTTTCCATGCGAGAAGGAGAAAGGCTTGCCATTGTTGGCCCTTCAGGCTGTGGAAAATCTACTGTTTTAAGGATATTGGCAGGGCTATTATTACCTACACAAGGGGAACTTAATTTATTTGGCGAAAAACAAGAGTACCTAAGGCTGGATCAAAGCTCTCCTCCTGATGTGCGTCTGGTTTTCCAAAACCCTGCTCTCTTAGGTTCACTTACGGTAGAAGAAAATGTTGGATTTATTTTGATGCGTGGCGGTCGCTTAAAATCAAATCAAATCAAAGAAAAGGTATATGAATGCTTGGAAGCCGTTGGCCTGTATGACGTCGCAAGTCAATACCCAGGGCAGTTAAGTGGAGGAATGCAGAAGCGAGTAAGTTTCGCAAGAGCCCTTGTAAATTCCTCCAATGAAAGTGAAGAGACTAATCCATTAGTTCTATATGACGAACCAACTGCTGGTCTAGATCCAGTGGCGTCTACACGTATAGAGGACCTAATAGTAAAGACATCAACAGTGGCAAAGGGTTGCTCAATTGTGGTCAGTCACGTAAGAAGCACTATTGAACGTTGCGCTAAAAACGTGCTCATCCTTTATAAAGGAAAATTCCAATGGGACGGTACTATTCAAGAATTTAGGGAAACTAAGAACCCATACGTGGAGCAATTCCGAACCGGCAGTCTTGATGGACCCATGAAACATTTAGAGCATTAATGGTAATGAAACGCAGTATCCGAGATGCCCTTGTTGGATTCTCAATTTTGGGGGCAATTGTTTCCTTCGCTGGTATTTACTCGTGGATGAATTCAGTAAGACTGGGCTCCAAAGGGTGGCGTGTAACAGCAAAGTTCCCTGATGCGAGTGGACTTTCCGAGCGTTCACCAGTGACTTACAGAGGTATAGTAATAGGAAATGTAAGTAAAATACTGGTTACAAATGCAACTGTATTGGCGACACTAGAGATAGATAACAGTGACTTGAAGCTTCCTCTGCCAGTCTTTGCAAGTGTCTCAAGGGGTTCCTTACTTGGAGGAGATTCAGTGGTTTCTTTAATCAGCACCGGAACTTTAAAAACTGAAAATTTACCAATGCCCTTCGCAGGTGATTGTCCGAGTAAAAAAATGTTATGCAATGGTGCTTATATCCCTGGCGAACCAGCAACATCTCTAACTACGGTCACAAAATCATTACAAAGGATTCTCAGAGATGCTGAAAGAAAGGAAATAATAGAAGATGTTGATATGTTAATAAAACAACTAAAAGTTGAGCTGGCTAGGGCAGTGCCGATAATCGAAAACCTAAACAATGCAACTAGACATATAAATAATGTTGTTGCCTCTCTAGATAATCCAAAAACAATTAGTGAGTTAAAAGAAACTGTTACCAGTGCAAGATCGCTTACTCAAAAGATTGACTCTGTTGGAACTGATATAGAGAGTCTAACTAGTGATCCTAAATTTATAGATTCAGTTAGAAGCGTGACAATTGGCTTAGGCGAATTCTTCAACGAACTTTACCCCTATAAGACAAGTAAAGATACTAATAAAATTAATAAATAGGCAAGCTTTCTTAAGGCTATTTTATGTCTCCAATAGCATCCATAGCAATTGCAGCAATTGCTTGATCACTAGCCTTAGGCAATTGAACATATTTTCCACCGGCCGACTCGGCTAAATCTTTACCCATTCCACTGCCTATGAACTTACGTTCAGTATCAATAACCAACAATTGAATACCAATACTCCGGTACCGACTTGCCACATCCAACACTTCCTGCTTGAGATCAACAGGCTCATCTCCTTCTAATTGAGGTTGCCCCAAAGAAGTTCCCAAAGGTACGTTCCCTCTACCATCAGTTATTGCAACAACAATAACTTGAGCAAGATCTCCTGTGGCCAGTGCATTAGCTCCTACCTTCGCAGCTTGCGTAAGGCCATGGGCCAAAGGCGACCCTCCACCACAAGGCATTACCTCTAGCCTTCTTTTGGCTGCAGTAATTGATCTCGTGGGCGGCAATAAAACCTCAGCCTGATCCCCTCTAAAAGGTATAAGAGCAACCTCATCACGATTTTCATATGCTTCCGTAAGCAAACGTATTACAGCCCCTTTTGCTCCTTGCATGCGATTCAAGGCCATCGAACCACTAGCGTCGACAAGGAAAATAACCAATGAGCCTGCCTTTCTCTGTAGCAACTTGGCCCGGAGATCCCCTTCTTCAACAATGACGGTGCGATCTGGCTGCCTAGTGCGTCGGGCTTTCTGATATGGAGCGGCGGCTCTCAATGTTGCGTCCACTGCTATTCGTCGAACGGGGCCTCTTGGAATTATCGGCTTTACATAACGGCCTCTACTTTCACTAAGAACTGCTGAACGACTCCCGCTATTCCCACTCTTAGATTTAGCAGATGAAAACAACAACAGATCAGAATCAATCATTACCGCTTCAGGATCCAACATGAACTCCTCTGGGACTGGAGGGGTCTGATCTTCAGAAGTATCGTTATCTTCATCTTCTTCGTTGTCATCTTCATCTGAAGAATCCTCATCTTCTTGTTCTTGAGGAGGCGGTTGTTGCTGTTCTTCTGGAGGAGGAGGATCTATTTGCTCTTCCTCTGGAGGAAGCTGCAAAGCGCGAGGTGCAATAACTAAACGAACTGCAACCCTCAAATCTTCCGCATCAACTTCATCCCTCCCACTTAACGCAGCATGAGCTTTAGCAACTCGAACTGCATATAACTCTGATCTATGGCCTTCTACTCCCCCTCTAATAGCCTCATTCACTAAATATTCAATTTGCTCAGATTTGATTTGCACGTCAGGCAACCATTGCCTTGCTATCAAGAGCTGCGTTGCCAATGCTTCTGTTTCTTCTGACCATTTCTCAGCGAAGCCTTCACTAGATTTGCCATGTAATAGAACAGCCTCCGTAATTTCCACACGCTGTTGATTAGTAACTATTTGATCCGCCGAAAGCGCAATAGCAAATCGATCAAGAAGATGATCACGTACTGCACCTTCTTCAGGGTTATAAGTCGCAATTAAAAGAGATCTACATGGATGGCTAAGACTTAATCCCTCCCTCTCAACTTTATTTTCTCCAGCCCCTACAGCTGCCAAAATTAAATTAACAATCCCATCATCTAACAGATTCAATTCGTCTACATAAAGGACCCCTCGATGAGCTTCAGCAAGTAAGCCAGGCTGAAACACAGCCGAGCCACTAGAAAGAGATGCTGTGACGTCTACCGACCCAACTAGCCTGTCTTCAGTAACCCCTATAGGGACTTGCACGAAGGGAGCTTGCACAACCTTCTTAGGGAAATCATCAGCAGCATCTTGATTAATAGAACTGCCAAAGTCTTCTACCAATCTTTTCTTAGTACCTTCATCCCAGTCTTCTGGCATATTCGGATCAAGGTTCCTGCCAAAGGAGAAAGCTTTCTTACTTGCGCCTACACCATCAACTTGAGATCCAAGATCAAGAACCTCAATCGGAGGGAGCAAAGCATGTAAGCCTCTAGCTAAAACAGATTTCCCAGTCCCTCTGCCACCAGCAATAATCACTCCCCCCAAGCCAGGATCAACGGCTGCCAAAAGCAACGCAAGCTTCAAAGTGCCATGTCCTGTAACTGCAGCTAGAGGAAATGAACGCTGAGCCAATTCCTTTGCTAATGCTTCATTGGCTTGTGATGCATTCGCAGTGGTAACAGGTCCACTTGAAACCATGAGCGTGAATCTTCAAGTCACTTATCTACTAGTCTCGCTGATCAAGGCATGTCTTCATTGGTCCAAAAACCACCCAGAACTCTTGCTGTGGCACTTGGAGCGAACCTCCCAAGCGAAAAAGGGCTCCCTCGAGAAACATTAATCGCAGTGAGGCCAAAACTTGAAAAAGAGATTTATGAATGGGCCTTAACAGAATTAGTGGAATCCAAAAAGGCGCCTCTCTTCAATGAGGGCATACGTTTTCGCTGGTCACCATTATTTGAAACGACTCCTGTAGGAGGGCCCCCTAACCAGAAAAATTATATAAATGCTGTAGTGGTTATCGACGGAAAAATGTTTTCCAGCATCACTCCCTCTGAGGAATCAGCCCTTTCATTGCTCGATAGATTTCTCAACCTTGAAAATGAATTTGGCAGGAAACGCCATACTCCTAATATCAAATGGGGCCCAAGATCATTGGACCTTGACCTCCTGGCATGGGGGGATCTTCATGTACATCATGATGCTCTAACCCTACCCCATCCAAGACTGATTGAGCGCAGTTTCGTGGTTATTCCATTAGCAGCTGCCCTTACAGAACACACAAAAACCCCTCGAAAACTCACCAACAGTGATCAATGGGATTAGGAAGACTTTTACAAAGAATTAGAAGAAAGCTCAACATCATCATTACAAAAAAACCTTATAGAACTTCAACATGACACCTCTAGCGCCACAAGAACCTTCCAAAGTACTTCAAAGCATCTCTTGCTTAGAAGCTCCAAAATTTCGATTTGAACTTAATCAATTCCAATTACCAATTGGATTAAAGGGAAACTTTGGTTTAATCAAACATCCAGGTGCATCATTAGCAGTACCCATCACATCCGATGGGGAGGTCATTATTCTTAGGCAATATAGATTTGCAATAGCAAGGCGAATCCTCGAATTCCCAGCAGGGACACTAGAGCCAGGTGAAGATCCTTTGACAACAATGAAAAGGGAATTAGCCGAAGAAGCAGGCTATACATCTTCTAACTGGACCCCCATTGGAGAGATGTTCCCTTGCCCTGGATACTCAGATGAAGTTATTCATCTTTTCCTGGCAACAGAACTACATGAAATGACTGAGAGACCAGAAGGAGACGAAGATGAAGATCTTGAAGTTCTTATTATGATGCCCGAAGAACTTGATTCACTTATCGCAAGTGGTAATGAAGCTCTTGATGGGAAAAGTATCACTGCTTGGTTTAGAGTAAAGCAAAAACTAGGAATATAAATAATTCGATTCATTAATCAATTTTAATTTGCCATATTATCGTATAACTATTTTCTAAATTAGAATTTTTGAGCTAATTTCTTTAGCTCAAAAATCACCTTGTCCTGTTCTTCAATAGTTAATTCTGGATAAATAGGGAGACTCAAGACTTTTGTGCATAACTTCTCAGTAACTGGCAAAGAACCCTTCTGATAAGTAAGACTTTCATATGCAGGCTGCATATGAATAGGTATTGGATAATAAATAATTGTATTTACACCTGAATCCTCAAGTTTTGCCTTGAACCAATCACGTAATACTAAGTTTTCATTATTTACAGGTGAATGAATAGGCTTAGAAATTTGAATTACAAATTGATTCCAGGCATGACGGCCATCATGAGAATCAACCGTACAAGGAAGAGAGAAACATGGCAATCCTTGCAGGGAGTCTCTATAGCGTAAGGCAATTTTTTGACGTTTCCCAACCCAAGCATCAAGCTTTGGAAGTTTAATGTTCAACACAACAGCCTGAATAGCATCAAGTCGACTGTTATAGCCCAAATCAGAATGTAGATAACGTTGAGGCATACCATGCACTGCTAACTCACGCATCTTTTGTGCTAGTTGATGATCATTTGTAGTCACTGCTCCCGCATCACCAGCAGCACCTAAATTCTTAGTGGGAAAAAAACTAAAGCAGCCAATATCACCCCATGAGCCTACAGGCTTTCCTTTCCAAGTAGCCCCAGCAGCTTGTGCACAATCTTCAACAATTTTAAGCTCATATTTTTTTGCAAGTTGAATTAAACGTTCCATATCGACAGGAAGTCCAAACAAGTGAACCGGCAAGATTGCTTTTGTAGAAGGTGTTATCGCTTGCTCAACATTATTTAGATCAATTAAAAAGGTGTCTGGATCAACATCTACAAAGACAGGCTTAGCTCCAACATTGCTTATTGCTTCAGCAGTAGCAAAAAAACTGAACGCAGTAGTTATCACCTCGTCCCCGTGGCCTATATCTAAAGCGCGCAGGGCCAACACAAGTGCATCGGTTCCACTGTTACAACCAACAGCAAAAGACACACCGATAGACAAGGCAAACTCCCTCTCAAACCTATCGACTTCCGGCCCTCCAATGAAATGGCCACTTTCCAAGACTCGCTGCATTGCAGATCCCAATTCAGGCGCAAGATCAGCTAATTGTCTTGTGAGACTAAACGGAGGTATCTTCATGAACAGCACCTTAAATGGTGCCGAGAACCGTTCGACCCCTTATAGAACACCTTTTCACTTAAACCACTCAGGTTCATTTCCAGGTTGCCACTTGATATTGCAACCGATCGAGGGACGTTGCTCAAGGGGGATCTCATCCCCTAAAAGAACTGCATTCAAAGCCACTCTTAAGTCATTACCAGTCACTAGTTGGTTATTGCCAGGGCGACTTTCATCAAGCTGCCCCCTATACTTAAGCCTATGCTGACCGTCTAAAGAGCCAGAAAATAAAAAAAACTCTGGAGTACAGGCAGCCTTCAAGGATTTAGCGAGAGAGTGATCCTGATCAAATAAATAAGGGAAAGTCCAACCATTGTTTTTAGCCTGACATGCCAAATACTTGGGAGCATCCTGAGGATGTGTAGAAATGCTATTACTTGAGATAGCAATGATTTGAACTCTCTCTAGATAATCTTCTTGCATAGTGCTCAACTGCTCTTCAACATGTTTTACGAAAGGACAATGGGCACATAGAACCATTAAAAGTACAGGTCTATCGTCCAAATCTGAGCTTCTCAATTTCGCAACCCCTTTATTGAAAGGGTCCTCTTGCAAAATAGGGTCATCAACCAAAGGCAATTCAAACCTTGGCAACACGGACTCCAATGCAAGCATGGTTGAAGCAGTCAAGGACATTAGGGGAAAGGAATCCTTTAAATGAGTTTTATTTTGGTAGTTCAAACGAACTTAAGTTATATACGTTTAACTTCAAGGGATTGTGCCACCCAAAATAAACTGGGCGACAAGGCATGGATTAATAAAAAGTCTTTGCCTAAGTCCTGAACATTTATTATTGTCTTTAAAGCTTGAAAGAGAGGTTAACAAAGACGGTCCTTAAGAACAATCTCATGAATTCTAAGGGCCAATCATCCATAGCTGAATCCTTCCATTCCTCACCTGGTCATTAAAAGAGATGCTTCTAGATCTAAGCGGCAAAAAAATTCTTGTCACTGGCATAGCCAACAACCGCTCCATCGCATGGGGCATCGCACAACAACTAAAAGCAGCTGGTGCAGATATAGGGGTAACTTATTTGCCAGATGAGAAAGGACGATTCGAGGCAAAAGTCCGTGATCTAACAAAACCCCTTGAACCAAGCCTCTTTGAACCACTAAATGTTCAGGATAATTCACAGATCCAGAATGTCTTTAATGCCGTTTCAAATCAGTGGGGAGAATTAGATGGACTAGTCCATTGCCTGGCCTTTGCGGGAAAAGAAGATCTGATAGGAGACTTCAGTGCAACAAGTGCTGAAGGCTTCTCTAGAGCGCTTGAAATAAGTGCTTATTCACTCGCGCCTTTGTGTAACCATGCCAAACCATTGCTTAGCGAAGGAGCAGGAATAGTCACCTTGACTTATCTAGGTGCTGAAAGAGCAATCCCGAACTACAACGTGATGGGAGTTGCTAAAGCAGCCCTAGAGGCTTCGGTAAGGTATCTATCCGCTGAGCTAGGTCCAGAAAAACAAATTCGGGTAAATGCAATAAGTGCTGGGCCAATACGCACGTTGGCCAGCTCTGCTATTGGAGGGATCCTAGACATGATTCACAATGTGGAAGAGAAGGCCCCTCTAAGAAGAACTGTCACTCAAATAGAAGTAGGAAACACTGCTGCATTCCTACTTAGTGATCTTGCAAGCGGTATCTCTGGCCAAACTATTTACGTTGATGCTGGTTATTGCATTAATGGAATGTGATCTCAATATTGATCTAAATCTGAAGGGGGACAAACAATGAAAAAAGCGAGGACAGGAGATGTACAGCGTGTCACATCTGAAACCAACGTAAAGGTTCAATTAAATCTAGATGGCGAAGGAGTCTCCAAAATCTCAACTGGAGTTGCCTTTCTGGATCACATGCTCCATCAATTATCAAGCCATGGTCTCATCGATTTAAATGTAGAAGCCCGCGGCGATACCTTTATTGATGACCATCATACCAATGAAGATATTGGTATAG
The DNA here is from genome assembly GCA_003280055.1 of Prochlorococcus sp. AG-363-P19. Classification (GTDB taxonomy): domain Bacteria; phylum Cyanobacteriota; class Cyanobacteriia; order PCC-6307; family Cyanobiaceae; genus AG-363-P08. The sequence continues at coordinate 64,793 of QCGG01000001.1, read as the reverse complement.
CACTAGGTCAAGCCCTGTCTCAAGCACTAGGTGATAGACGAGGAATTAATCGATTTGGCCACTTTATTGCGCCACTAGATGAAGCTTTAGTTCAAGTGGCGATGGATTGCTCTGGGCGTCCTCACCTGACCTATGAGTTAGTGATCCCTTCTCAAAGGATTGGAAGTTACGACACTGAATTGGTCAAGGAATTCTTTATAGCTGTTTCAAACAATAGTGGCCTTACACTACACATTCATCAGTTGTCTGGGATGAACTCACATCATATTGTCGAGGCATGCTTTAAGGCCTTCGCAAGAGCACTTCGGATGGCAATAGAAGAAGACCCCAGAAGAGAAGGGAAAGTACCAAGTAGCAAAGGATTACTTGAACAAGCTGGCCCAAAGAATGCTTAAAGATAACAAATACCCACAAAATAATTTAAAGCCAAACGCCATAGACGTTTCTCCCAGCTTTGACAAACAATTCTGGGCAAGTGCCTACCAAAATGTCAGCGAAGAGCTAACAAATCAATCACTTGTTGTAACAAAAGGCTGCTTACCTAAAAATCTTTGCGGAACTCTTTTTCGTAATGGTCCTGGGCAAATGGAAAGGGGTGGTAAATGGATTCATCATCCATTTGATGGCGACGGAATGATTACAGCGATCAATCTCAATGAGGGAAATGCATCAATTACGAATAGATTTGTTCGAACTCAGGCATGGGAAGAAGAAACAAAAGCCAATAAATTTCTATATCGAGGTGTATTTGGCACACAGAAACCTGGCGGGGTTTTATCAAATGCTTTTGATCTACGTCTTAAAAATATTGCAAATACTAATGTAATGATCCTTGGAGATGAACTACTTGCGTTATGGGAAGCAGCTGGGCCATATGCCCTTGATCCGAAGACCTTAGAGACCAAAGGACTGTCTAATCTTAATGGAGTACTAAAAGTCAATGAAGCTTTTAGTGCTCATCCAAAATTTGATCCAGGTCACCATCAAAAAAAGAAGATAGTGACTTTTGGTGTAAAGACTGGTCCTAAAAGTAAAATTAGATTAATGGAATTTGTAGATGAAGGAGAACAATGTGGTCATCTAATTCATGACAATACCTACAACTTTAAGGGCTTTGCCTTTCTTCATGATTTTGCTATTACCCCTAATTGGGCTATTTTCTTGCAGAATGCAATCTCTATAAATCCAATACCTTTTCTACTGGGGCAGAGGAGCGCAGCTCAATGCCTATATTCATCACCAAGAAATCAGAGCAAGTTTATACTAATACCTAGAGAGTCAGGCTCATTCAAAGGACAGAACCCCAGATTATTTAATGCCCCTGATGGTTTTGTATTTCACCATCTCAATGCTTGGGAAAGCAATGAAGAAGTTACGATTGAAAGTATTTATTACAAAGATTTTCCCTCAATTGGTCCTGAACAAGATTTTCGCAAAATAAACTTTGACTCACTTCCTGAGGGACTATTAAAAAGGTGCAAGATTAATCTCCAAAAAGAATCTATTAGTACAACAATTATTAGCAAACAATGTTGTGAATTTGCAATGGTAAATCCAAATTTCGTGGGAAGAAAAGCACGTTATGCATGGATGGCAACATCTGAATGCGAAGAGGGCAATGGTCCACTACAAAATATAAAGAAATTAGACCTTAAAAATGGAGCTTCTTCTAAATGGAGTGCATCCCCAGAAGGCTTCGTTGGTGAGCCAATTATGGTCCCGAGTAAATACTCACCAAATGAAGACGAAGGCTGGATATTAATTATGGTCTGGAATGGTGACCGAAATGCCACAGACCTTGTAATCCTTGACTCGAAAGATCTAACACTTCAAGCAAAAATAGATCTACCTTTAGCAATTCCTCACGGCCTGCATGGATGCTGGGTCAATACCTAAATTCTCGGCCAAAGGGAAAGTACCAAAAAACTTCTTCATAATTTTCTAATCATGAAGAGTGGTACGTATAAATTTCCAGCTATCTAAATTAAAACGTCTCATGGAAATGGGTAATCAGAAAAAAGCTTTTTCAACAATGGCTTTAACTTTTTAAAGGCTTTACCTCTATGACTAAATTCCGCCTTCTTTTGCTTTGTCATTTCTGCGAATGTCAATCCAAGACTCTCAATCTCAAAAATCGGGTCATAGCCAAAACCTCTTTCACCTCTAGGAGTAAAAGTTATTAGACCCTTAGAAAGCCCTGCAACCTCTATTAAGACAGAGCCATCTTCAGAGGCAACACAAATCGCAGCACTAAAATATGCATTTCTAACATCACAACCTTCTAATTCACCTAATACACGTTGAATCCTTTCTAAGTCAGATTTTCCATAGCGGGATGAGAATACCCCAGGGGCTCCATTTAAGGCCTTTATACACAATCCAGAGTCATCAGCAATTGCCCAATAGCCTGTTTCTCTGGCTACAGAAATTGCCTTAATCCTTGCATTCTCAGCAAAAGTATCTCCGGTTTCCTCTACTTCAAAACCCTTCGGTTTTAAATACATCTTTACAGGTAAATCTACAAACAAACTTTCAAACTCAGAAATCTTACCTTGATTTCCTGTGGCAAGACAAATAGTTCTTAGACTTTTATCTTTTAACATCATGCCTTCTTAGCAAACTCCTTAGCCCAATCAAGTACTTCAGTGACCTCAGGGTAAGTTGGGGCTTCACAATAAATTCTGAGCAAGGGTTCAGTTCCCGAAAACCGCATCATCAACCAATATCCTGGGCCTAATCGAAACTTAACGCCATCAACTCGACTAACTTCTTTAACTTCTTTACCGGCAACTCTCAACGGGGGACCTTCTGCCAATAAAGCTTCTAATCGATGTCTATTGTCCATACTTTCCAATCGCAAATCAACTCTGTCGTATATACAACCACCTCCAAAATGACTCCGCAAAGATTCTAAATATTCACCCAAGCACAAGCCCCCTTCGACCAGCGCTTCTATAAGCACCAATCCTGTAAATAAGGCATCTCTTTCGGGTAAATGTCGACCAAATCCAATTCCACCAGATTCCTCACCACCTAACAGAACTTCATCATTCAACATCTCAGCAGCTATATATTTAAATCCAACAGGAAGTTCGACTACCTTTCTTCCAATTGACTGGGCCACAAGTGTAATTAAATCAGATCCACTAACAGTCTTAATAACTGAACCCGGCAGGTTCTTGGTTCTACCAAGATGATCTACTAATAAGGGTATTAACAGTTGAGTACTACAGAATTTGCCCGTCTCATCTACTGCCGCAATTCTATCTCCATCTCCATCAAATGCCAGGCCTATTGTCTTTTGACCAGCCAAATTTGAAGCTCGCACCAGCGAGGTGAGTTCAGTTAAATAAGGGGCAAGCGGCTCTGGGGGGGTTCCTCCAAAAAGAGTATCCCTTTCTGAACGAATCTCTTCAACAAGATCAGCTCCCTCTGATCCCAACATCTCAGAAATACAGCCTGCTGCCACACCATGCATAGGGTCAACAATTATCTTTAATCCCAAACGCCTAAGACCTTTGACCAGAAAAGGGATATCAAACTTCCTACTTAAACCCTCAAGATGTTCTTTTCGTCCATCAAAACTATCTGTCTTCATTTCGAGTGGAATTGTTTTGCCACCTGCTAAAAGTCTTTTTTCAACTGCCTTGGTGAAATCTGGTTCCACTGATCCTCCAAAAGGACCCTTAATCTTCATTCCAAGCCATTCGGCTGGATTATGGCTAGCAGTAATAACAAGTGCTCCCAAGGCCTTGCGCTGCACTACTGCCCAGCTACAAGCTGGAGTAGGCAAAGGAGTTTTAGCAATTAGGGGCTCTAAATCTGAACCCCTAATTGATGCAGCTATAGCCTCAGCGAGTTCTGGTGCAAGAAATCTACGATCAAAACCTATTACAACCGTTCTACTGTTTAAATCCGAAGGGGCCCTAAAAGCCAATTCTTGAGCAGATGCAGCTGCTACTGCTAAAAGCCTTTCAAGAGTTACATCAACACCTAAAACTCCGCGCCATCCATCAGTCCCAAATTCAATTGGAGAAGCTGATAGCGGCAATGATGCTGAAGCCATGGATTCTCTAGTCTTAAAAGAAGGCTTTTTTTAAAATCACCTTAGTGTTATCGAATGGGTTACACCCCTTCACAACCAAAATTACTTACAGATCGCTTACTTTGCAGTTGGGTGAGATGTCCTCGGAAAGCTTGGTTGGATTTACATGGCAACCCAGCAGAGCGGATTTGGACGCCACATCGAAGTCTTCAGCTTGATCAACAGTATCGTCATTTTAAAACCTTTTTACATCAAAAGCCTAGAAAAGGCTTGGAAGGGATCAAAGAAGGCGCTGAAGCAGTTATTGGGCTAAGAATTAAAGCCCTGGATAAAGAGAATAATTTATTAGAAGTACATCCTCCCTTACTCCAAAAAATAAAAGGCGAATCGTCCTGGGGAAATTTTGCTTACCGGCCAGTTATCTCAAAACAGGGGCGGCGAATTACACGAGAGCATCGCCTTTCCTTAGCAATGACAAGTCAAATCCTAGGGACATTCCAAGGATTAAATGTTATGCATGGAATTATCTTAGGCAACTCAAAAAAAGGACTGCAAGTTGAAAAAGTTCATTTAGCTCAATCACTATTTAATCAACTCAATGATCTTTTATCAAAAATTTTATCCGAGCTCGAGAAACCTGAAACACCACCTCTTACTAAAGACAGAAAGAAATGTGTTTTATGTTCCTGGAGAGAGCTTTGCAACAAAAAAGCTGCTGAGGATGGGGACCTTAGTGAAGTAAGTGGTATAGGTAAAAGCCGAAGTGAAATTTTACAAGGGCTGCAAATAAATACCCTGGAAGATTTAGCAAAGAGCGAGCCAGATGATTTAACCAGAAAGTTAAAAGACATAAATGAACAACACGGGAAAGCTGCTAAAGATCTCATAATCCAGGCAAAAGTACAGTTTCACTCTTCTCCAAAAAGACTAAAAGAATCGATAGCAATTCCTGAATTAATTACATCTCGAGGTGTTTTTCTATATGATATCGAATCTGACCCAGATGAAAAAGAAGATTTCCTACATGGATTCCTTCGTGTAATGAATTCTAATGATGGTTCTTGGGATTTAAAAAACGCAAAATATCATCCTCTTCTAATTACCCATGATAATAAAAAAACAAATGCTCTCTGCTGGAAAAGAATCAAAAATAAACTAATTAAATATCCAGATTTACCAATTCTTCACTATGGAGAGACTGAACGTATAGCTCTATCTCAAATCGCCAAAAAAAACGGTTCATCGTCACAAGAAATAGTTGATCTACAGAAAAGGTTGATAGATGTCCATAAAAGGTTAAGAGAGTTTTGGCGATTACCTACAAAAAATTATGGCTTAAAAGAAGTTGCTGGATGGATGGGTTTTAATTGGCGCAATGAAAGAGCCGAAGGCGCAAGGGCACTTTTCTGGTGGCGTCAATGGCGACTAAGAGATCGCACCGGACTAAATAATACTATCTTGCTTAAAAGAATATTTGAATATAATCATGATGACAATCTTGCTACATGGAGAATCGCTACATGGCTACATAATCAAGGTGGTGTTGATCAAATATTTGGGAAATAGATCAAAAACCTTCCAACAAATGAAATCCCTTAGGCAAATAAAGGCATAGTTCCTTAGAGGTTCCTTGAATCGTAAGACGTTTGTCACCCAAAGCCTTTTGCCTTACAAGTGCAAGCCCAATAGTTTTATTCTCTGCTTCCAAGTTCATAGAAGAAGTAATTATCCCAGCCCGTGAAAAAGAACTCAATTTCTGGTCTTGTTCAATTCGTAGAAGACATTCACCTGAATCGATCTTATCAAAAGATTCCCAATACCTAAGCTGTTGTTTTAGCTTCCTTGTTTTTAAAAGTTTTGCTATTGTCTCCTGCCCTAAATAGCAACCTTTATCAAAAGAAATAAAATGTGCCAGTCCAAGTTCTAAAGGATTAGTTTCACCATTCAATTCTCCTGATGAGCGAGGAAAACCCTGCCTTAGCAACAATCTATCAACCAACCTTTGACTAATAGAGTTATAGCTTGACCAAGGGTTATTAGTATTCTCTTCTGATTCTAACCAGATTATCTCTGGGGAAAATATTTCTTTATCAACAATCTTCTGAAGTCTTCTTTTAGTAGAAAAAGAGACTATCTCTAATCTATCTGCAGGAAAAATTGCCTTGGAAAGTCCTTCCATAATTTCATTCTTATTGCCAGCCAATACAACAACTCCAACTTCACCATTGTCTATACAAATCTCGAATAAAGCCCTTACTCTGCCAATAGCATTTAACCAACAACCACTTACGAGCTGATCTGTATGCAGGTTTTTAACATCTGCTGTTGTTTGACCATGCAAAAAGTCTTTACTGCCCGGTCCTCTTAACAAAAAGTAGGGAAATATTTCATCCCAAATTTCAATTGAAGAATTACTCATGTAAAAAGTTCCAGTGCCTTTTCAGCTACCTCTTTTAAAGAAAAAAGACTCTTTAGTTCTAACCCTTCCTTGGTCATTGCATCATTGCCGCCTTCCTCCCGATCAACAATTGTCACCACACGATCGACTATATAACTAGCCTCCCGTAAAAGTTTTACCACTTTCAATGACGACCCACCTGTAGTGACCACGTCCTCTAAAACAGTAATTCTTTTCCCTTGCTCAGGTAAAGGACCTTCTACCCAATCTGCTGTTCCATATCCCTTTGCTTCCTTGCGCACTATCAATGCATCCAGGGAGCGATCGTTCTGTTGTGCCGCAATTGCGACCGCACTCACAAGAGGGTCTGCGCCTAATGTCATGCCAGCAACAGCTACAGAATCAAACTCAACTTTTTCAAGAAGAAAAGTACTTAACAATAAAAGCCCTCTTCCACTCAAACTAACGGGCTTGCAATTCACATAGTGTTGGCTCTTTCTGCCTGAAGAAAGAGTGAACTCCCCAAGCCGATATGCATCCTTTGCTAGCAAGGTGAGCAGCTCCTCACGGCTCGACTTAGTTAAAGAAGGAAAACTACTCATAATTGCTGGTAAATTGATGCTGATTGGACTAGTTTGCTATCTATTGAATTCCCTACATTCCCATTGAAGCCTTCATTATTATTTTTAAAGGCTTAAGGAGTAATTAATTCTGAGGGGGTCTAGCAATCTGGTGAATGCACTGAACTCATAATTCAGCTAAGGCGAGTTCGATCCTCGCGACCCCCATTCAGCCACTGAGATGATTGTTCTAATACTAGTAATTTTAATTGGCCTACCAGCTTTTTTTGGAGCTGGAGAAGTTGCTTTGCTAAGGCTGAGGCCAAGCAGAGTACAAGGCTTGATTGAGGAAAAAAAACCAGGTGCATTAGCCATTCATCGCCTGCAGCGTCGACTTCGAAGAGTATTAATGGTTTGCCAACTAGGAGGAACAATGGCGCTAATAGCTATTGGATGGCTTGGCAATGGGTTTAGTCAAGCCTTATGGCCTGCTAACAATTCTCTCAACCGCATCTTGGATACCCTGCTATTTCTGGGCTTAGTAATTCTCTCAACTCTTCTAGCAGGAATAATTCCAAAAGCCCTAGTTCTTAATCGACCTGAATCTGCTGCTCTTCGTCTGGCCCCTCTTCATGAGGCAGTTATGCGCTCCTTGGCTCCAGTCCTGGCCTTTCTAGAAGCTATTGCATCACTCTTGCTTCGCCTGCTGGGATTAACTGCTAAATGGGATGCGTTAGTTCCTGCTTTATCTGCTGGAGAATTAGAAACTCTTATCGAAACTGGCGGAGTCACAGGATTAAGGCCGGATGAAAGAAACATACTGGAGGGGGTATTTGCTTTACATGACACACAAGTTCGAGAAGTAATGATTCCCCGCTCTGGAATGGTTACTTTGCCAATGAACGTAACCTTTTCAGAACTAATGAAAAGCGTTCATGAAACCAGACATGCTCGCTTCTTGGTTATTGGAGACTCCTTAGATGATGTAAGGGGGGTTATCGACTTACGAGAACTAGCCGAGCCAATCTCAAGAGGGGAGCTACAAGCTGAATCTCCTCTTGGGCCATACCTAAAACCAGCCACTCGGGTATTAGAAACGTGCAACTTGGCTGAACTTTTACCAATGATAAAAAGTGGCCAACCTTTCTTAATCGTTGTAGATGAGCATGGAGGGACTGAAGGGCTAGTTACAGCAACTGATCTAACAGGAGAAATAGTAGGAGACGAGCTTGACTCAACAAACGACTTTGAGACGAATCTGCGACAAGAGGAGGATCAACCAGGGAAATGGTTAGTGGCTGGTGATCTTGAGATTATTGAACTGAATAGGCAACTAAAGTTGGATTTACCTGAAGCAGATGATCACCATACTCTTGCCGGATTCCTCCTAGAGGAACTTCAACACATCCCATCCGCAGGTGAATCTCTTACCTATGGAAATTTAAAGTTTGAAATTACTACTATGAAAGGACCACGTATTGAACAAGTAAGACTTAATCTGCAAAGCATTGATTCACTAAACGACTAATCACTAAAAACTTCTACAAAATTCCAATGCCCTACCTTTGCTCTGAACAATGGTTCCAGTAAAGGTAGGAGTCATTGGCATTGGCAACATGGGCTGGCACCATGCAAGGGTATTGAGCTTGCTAAAAGATGCCGAGCTTGTCGGGGTGGCAGATCCCGACTCAACACGAGGTCATCTGGCTACAGAGCAATTTGGTTGCAAATGGTATAAAGACTACAGAAATTTACTTGCCGAAGTAGAAGCTGTTTGTATAGCAGTGCCCACATTGCTGCATCACGAAGTAGGGATGGCCTGCTTGGAATCAGGAAAACATGTCCTAATTGAAAAACCAATTGCAGCAAGCCAAGACGAGGCCGCAGCACTTATAACAGCTTCTAACAAAGCTCAAAGGCTCTTACAGGTTGGACACATCGAAAGATTTAACCCAGCATTTCGTGAATTAGTAAAGGTCTTAGCAAATGAAGAAGTTGTGGTTCTAGAAGCACGTCGGCATAGCCCCCATGCAGACAGAGCAAATGACGTATCTGTAGTGCTTGACCTAATGATTCATGACCTTGATTTGGTCCTAGAGGTAGCAAATGCGCCAGTCATAAGCTTGGCGGCAGTAGGTGGCAGAAGCTCAAAAGGACCACTTGATTATGTCAATGCAACCCTTGGATTCAACAATGGTGTGGTTGCAAGTTTAACCGCAAGCAAGATGAGTCATCGAAAAATCAGAAATCTAAGCGCTCATTGTCGGAGCAGCTTAGTGGAAACAGATTTTCTCAACCACACCTTGCACATTCATAGAAGAGCACATGAATCATATTCAGCCGATCATGGTGAACTGGTTTACCGAAATGATGGGTTCGTTGAAGAAGTGAGCACAACTTCTATAGAACCTCTTTATGCAGAATTAGAACATTTTCTAATGTGTTTAAACGGCAAAGAGAAACCTGCCGTCGATGGCCCACAAGCCTCTAGAGCTTTGAAGTTGGCAGATCTTATAGAACAAGCAGTTGAGAACCCTCATAAAGGAGGGCTGTCTTTATCAAAAGCGATTTAGCAATATGCTCATTGCAAAGATCCACCTTTCTACAAACTCCTAGAGCCCAAAAGGTATGGCCATTAAAGGCCCACACAATTGTCAAAGATGCAGCCTTCTGGGGATTCCAGTTGATGTCTGCAAGGATGTTCTAGGGGAATCAATTCTTCTTCATCATTCAGGCGGTGGACAAATAGTCACAATTAATGCCGAAATGATAATGGCAGCAAAAAATGACGTTGAATTTCTTGAAGCTATTAATTCAGCCGACCTAATAATTCCTGATGGCGCTGGAGTTGCTTGGGCACTCCGGAGACAAGGAATGCAAGTCCATAGAACTACAGGAATTGAACTAGCAAAATCTCTACTCAACTATGCCGAACAAAATAAATGGAAAGTTGCCTTGGTGGGTTCAGCGCCTGAAGTAATGATTCAACTGCAAGAGAACCTTCTTGGAGAAATGCCAAATCTCCAGATAGTTCTTGCCCTGCATGGATACCAAACCAGTCAAAGTTGGCTGGAGGCAGAAAAGGGCCTTCAAGAATCAAGCCCTGACCTGGTTCTTGTGGCACTTGGAACGCCTACACAGGAGGTTTGGTCAAAGCGTGTAAGGCAAGGCTTGCCAGGACTTTGGATAGGCGTCGGGGGCAGCTTTGATGTATGGGCAGGCACCAAAAAAAGAGCACCAAAATGGATGGTACAGAACCAAAGTGAATGGTTCTACAGGCTCATAAAAGAGCCAAAGCGCTGGAGAAGAATGCTTTCTCTCCCCGCTTTTCTTCTCAAGGTCTTAAGTCAGTCTCAATACAAAAAGTATTGAAGCTGGTTACTTAAACCCAACAGCTGCCTGCCAAACAAAAACAAGTAGGAAGAAGCCTATTGGGATGAGTGGTAACACGTCTACGGTTGGTGCAAACGCCTGATATGCCTCAGGCAGTTTGGCCAGCAAGTCGATTGTCAAGACGGCCATTCCTAAAGAGCTAGTTGACTTTTGAACGACCTTACCACGTGTTGCAAGCCGAAGAGTGGTTATCCCAAGGAGCGAAATCCTCTGCAAAATATCCTTCTCGTATTGCCAAGCCAATAGCAGTGGTAAATCTAAGGAGATGGGTAATGTTATGAATACTTAAAAGTGTCAAACCAAGAATCTCTTCACTGCGAATCAAATGATGTAAATAAGAACGTGTGTGGTTAGTACAAGCAAAACATTTGCAACTGTCATCTAGAGGACGGTGGTCATTTCTGAAGCGCGCATTACGCATATTCCATCTCTCCCCTCCTACCAAAGCATTGCCATGCCGACCAAGTCGCGTTGGCAAGACACAATCAAAAAGATCTATGCCATTTGCAACAGCAATTGCAATCTCTCGCAAGCTCCCTATCCCCATTAGATAGCGTGGACGATCAATTGGCAGTAAAGGAGTTACATGCCTAATGACGTTGTGAATTTGCTCGACGGGCTCTCCAACGCTAACTCCCCCAATAGCGATTCCAGGCAGATCAAAGCTAGATACAATTTTTGCACTGAGCTCTCGCAAAGACTTATTGCAACCTCCTTGGACAATCCCAAACAAGGCCTGTTCAGAACAGTTATGGGCCTTTACAGAACGTTCAAGCCAATGATGAGTCCTAGTACAAGCATCTGCAATCTCAGTTTCAGTTGCGGGAAAGGGAGGGCATTGATCAAAAGCCATTACAACATCAGCACCAAGAGCCATCTGAATTTCGATAGCCCTTTCTGGAGTTAACTCAATTTCAGAGCCATCACGAGGACTGCGAAAGGTTACGCCTTGATCGTCAACTTTATTTAAATGTGAAAGGCTAAATACCTGAAATCCCCCTGAATCAGTAAGCACTGGACTATTCCAACCCATAAACTTGTGGATTCCTCCAGCATCTGAAATAACTTTCTCGCCTGGTTGAAGATGCAAATGAAACGTATTTGCTAGAACCATTTCAGCGCCAGTTTCAGCCAATTGAGAAGCGCTAATCCCTTTTACAGTCGCCAAAGTCCCTACAGGCATAAAGCGAGGGGTGGAAACAATCCCATGGGGAGTGTGAAAACAACCCACGCGGGCACTGGTGTTAAGACATTGAGATTGGATCTGAAATTCAAACACTAGTCAAATAAATTGTTTACCTAAAGCTCTGCACCCAAAAAGAATTCATTAGAACTAACTTTTTACTGGGGGGAGACGCAGAACTACATTCTTTCAACATTATGCAAAGTTGGCTAAGAGATCTTGCTGGAGCATTGATCTTTTACTCAATCATTCCCTTGCCAAAAGGTTTGAAGCCAGGCTTCAGACACATAGCTAGGTTTGCACCATTGATTGGGATATTAATAGGGCTCATTCAATCTGGAATCTGGATCCTATTAAGTTATTTTGATTGGCCTAACAACTCGACCTCACTGATAGTGATTGGCCTTGGTGTGTGGATAACAGGTGGTATACATGTCGACGGACTTATGGATACATTTGATGGAATCGGTGCAGGCCAAGAGCGCTGCATAGATGCAATGAACGATAGTCGCATAGGGGCAATTGGAATTCAAGCTTTTTGTATCGTTCTAATTTTTCAAATTGCAGCATTATTAAAATTAGACCATATGGCGATTGTTGCCTTGCCGATAAGTGCTTACTTTGGAAGATGTGCGCCTCTTTGGGCAATGAATAATTTCCCCTACCTAAAAGTGAACGGGAAATCCTCTTTCCATAAAGAAAATTTCAATGGTGCAAAAGATTCAATCCCTTCACTGATTATTTTAGGTTGTATCTTAATAGCAATATTTTCAGTCTCTATAACCTTTTCTTTCCGTTTATACCTTCTAATCTCAATTGGATTTGGTATTATTTTTAGCTATGTAGTACCTAAATATCTAGGTAATCGTCTTCAAGGACATTCTGGTGATAGTTATGGAGCATCTTTAATATTAGTAGAAACATTAATGCTCCTATTTATGGGTCTTTCTCTACCAATAATTTAACCAAAAAAGCATTCCCCTTTTTAGGAAGCTCTGAATTTACCAACCTAGGAGGAATTACTAATTCCAGACTGCCTCCAATCTGCTTAACCAAGTCCTTTGCCAGGGCAAGACCAAGGCCACTTCCCGATGTTTTTTTACCAACTTCCCCTCTAAAGCCACGATTGAAAATACTTTCCCGCTCGTGAATTGGAATTTCAGTTCCTTCATCCCAAACAACTAATCCCTCATCAAGCATTCTTAAGCCTAATGTGCAACCTAAGGGGCTATACCTAAAAGCATTTTCCAAAAGATTGGCAAGGATTTCCGAAAGAGCCCCATTGTTTGACTGACAGGATTGCTCACTCCAATCAGGCCAATAAGAAGGCCCTTGCCATTGACGCCCTTGCAACTTTGCGGTGGCAGATGCACGATCAATTAACGGGGCCAATAAAGCGCGAAAAGTCGAGTCAACCCCTTCAGGTAAAAGAGGAGGCAACAAAAGGCCTGCTTGATCCCCTTGGCTTATCGGAGTGCCAGAGCTTCCAAGAATTTCTAATCCAGAGATATACCTATCCAGTTGGGCTTGCTCGGTCAAAACCCCTTCAACCAAATTAAGGTTTCGGTTGTCAGGCCCCAATCGTCTTAATAATAATTCTGCATAAGTTCTCAATGCTGACAAAGGGTTTCGCAACTGATGCACCATCAAGCTGATTTGTTTACGGTGCTGACTTAATTCCTCAATCAATTTGTTTCTTTCAACTTCCAAACTCAAGCAATGGGCCAAGACCAAAGCCGAGGACTGAATTTTTTCATCCAATGAGTCTGGCCAAAACACCGAAGAAGGAAGACACTCGACCCTTAAAACTCCAAGAATAATCTGCCCTTCTTGTAAGGGATACCACCTTCTATATGGTGAAGGTTCTCGCAAGTCCGAATCAGCCTCAACTGATGGCAATGTTTTACCCAGATCAGGCCATTGCGCAATCGCCTCAAGACTGGGAGGCTTCCCAGGTATCGATTGGGCTACATAAAAGACAATATGGGATAACTGCTCATCTGCCTGGAAGGAGCTGAGTTGCTTTTGCACCAAATTAAGGAACCGATCGGAAAGCTCCATAGAAAATACCTAGGCCCCAAAGCTAGAAAAGATCAATTCGGCCAAGGAGCTTGAAAAATCAGAAAAAAGTATTAAGATGTTCATAACGACCAGAATAAACACCTGCTAATAAGGCACTTGCAAAATGGCCTCGCGGCACACCCTGCACAAAAAGTGCTATCAAAGCTACTGCAGAGGAAGATTAATCCCTCGCTTTAAAGCAGGTTCCTGATCAGCCAAATAGACGGTTCGTTTTTAAGGCTAAGTGTTTGATTAATTCAACACTCAACATTTTTGTGAGCCTTAAAGATGCCCTTCAAATTAAATCTCTCGATCTCTATCCCCACATAGGAGCTCAAATTCAATGTCTAAAAAACGCAAGAGGATTAGCAGAAGAAGACTTGCTGGTCAAAGAGTGCTGGCACATGTTGCGACATACCATCTTGAAACAGGTGAACACAAACCTGTTACAGCTGCTCGCCGTTATATCGCAGAAGCAGGCCTTAAATCACCCGCACTAGTTAACGTACGTAGAAACGAGCACACTACCGATCGCTTTTTCTGGGGCGAAAAGGGATTATTCAGTGCCCAATATGCCGAAGAGAACCATTTCCTGTTCCCTTCTTTAAGAACCATAGTTGACGCCGTAGGTGAAGAAAACATGTTTGAAGGGTTAGAACTTGCAGCTGATGACTGGGAAGAAATTGAAGAGTACGAATATGCCTTTGTCTAAGCGCTAAGTTAAAAGGCTTATTTCAAAAACAAACTTTTAACTGCGTTTCGAATATGTGGGGTAATTTCATTAGGAATTCCATGTCCACCTTCAAATAGGCATAGATTGTACTGAATGTTTTTCTTTTGAAAAGCAGTTGCTAGCTGAGTTGCCGCCTCAACGGGAACTATATCGTCAGATTTACCATGAAAAATATATACTGGTGGCATAGTCTTTGACGGCATCCACTGGGGGTGAGGGTAGCCGCTGCAAACAATTAACCCTGCAAGTGGAAGATCCTTGCAACCTGCAATTGCCATTGCGCCTCCTTGAGAGAAGCCAAATAAAACTGTCTTTTGCAAAGGAATGTTTTCAGTCTCAAGGTTGCGCAACCTTCCTTTTAATTCTTCAACAACAGCTGGAACAACATCCCAATCCGGAGGGTACAACCCATACCACTGCCGCCCATTACCACTTGGATGATTTTGCGGAGCACGAAGTGCTATCAATTCCACAAGGGAAGGGATCTCCTCCACAAGGGTCTTACCTAAGGGCATTAGATCATCAACATCTGCTCCCCATCCATGTAAGAGCACCAATCTTCTAGATGCCCCTATAGGGCTATTACACAAGAGGTCTGTAGTCAAAAAAACAGGTCCAAAAGTTAGGGTTGGTTGGCCAAGAAAAACTTTGTATACCCTCCGATGTCTTCAACTGCCTTATTGAGCGTATCTGACAAAAGGGGCTTGGTGCCTTTAGCAAAAACCCTGCATCAAATTTATGGATTCAAGCTCTTATCGAGTGGTGGGACAGCAAAGGTATTAGAAGAAGCAAGGCTCCCTGTTGTACGAGTCGCTGATCATACTGGTGCTCCAGAAATCCTAGAAGGAAGAGTCAAGACCCTCCATCCCAGGATCCATGGAGGCATTCTCGCCAAAAGAGGGGAGCCTTCACATGAAGCAGATCTGAAGACACAAAAAATTGATCCAATTGATCTCGTTGTCGTAAACCTCTATCCATTTAGTGAAACGATCGCTAATCCATCAACGAATTTTTCTACAGCAATTGAAAACATTGATATTGGAGGGCCAACTTTGGTCAGAGCCGCTGCAAAGAATCACCTGCATGTATCCGTACTAACAAAGCCTGATCAATATGAAGGCTTTCTCCAAGCACTTAAAGAAGGAAATGGTCATATTGATCAAGAAATGAGGCGAAGGCTTGCTCTTGAGGCTTTTGAACATACTGCTTCCTATGACTTAGCAATCAGTAAATGGCTCCAGGATCAGTCCTCTACAAAGACATCACAATGGCTTGCAGCCATCCCTCTGAAGCAAAATCTTCGTTATGGGGAAAACCCCCATCAAAAAGCTTCTTGGTACAGCGAAAAGAATTCTGGCTGGGGAGCTGCTAAGCAACTGCAAGGCAAAGAACTAAGTACAAATAACTTGCTAGATCTTGATGCGGCTTTATTGACTGTGCGGGAATTCGGCTATGGAACCAGCCGTATTGATAAAGCCCATCAACCCACGGCAGTAATCATTAAGCACACAAACCCATGTGGAGTAGCTGTCGATAAGGATCTTTCTAAAGCATTTATCAAAGCCCTAAATGCCGATCCAATAAGTGCATTTGGGGGAATAGTTGCCCTAAATACAATTGTTGATGAAACAACATCTAAAGAATTAACTAAACTTTTTCTTGAATGTGTTGTGGCACCGAGCTTTTCAAAAGAAGCCGTAAAAATCCTCTCTCAAAAAAGCAACTTGCGTTTACTAGAGTTAAATGAACAAGTAATTAAGAATTCAAGTAGTCAGCACATAAGAAGTATTCTTGGAGGAATGCTGATTCAAGATCAAGATAATAAAAAAACGGAAAGTGGTCTTTGGGAGGTTGCAACTAATCGAAGACCAATTCCTCAAGAAGAAAAAGATATGCTATTCGCTTGGAATGTAGTAAAACATGTTAGATCTAATGCGATATTAATTGCAAAAGATGGACAAACTCTCGGAATAGGAGCAGGGCAAATGAATAGAGTAGGAGCTGCCAAAATTGCCATCGAAGCTTGCGGCAATAAATCAGAAGGGGCAGTACTCTCAAGTGACGGTTTTTTCCCATTTGATGATACTGTTCGCCTTGCAGCTGAGTATGGCATCAAAGCAATAATTCAACCTGGAGGAAGCATTAGAGATAAAGATTCTATCAATGCATGTAATGAGCTTGGGCTAACAATGATTTTGACAGGAAAGCGTCATTTCCTACATTAGTATCAGGAGAAAAGCTAATGTTAAAATTCATAGAGAGAACTAATATTAATATCAACTTAAGACATAGAGGGATATTAATAAATAAATAAATTTTTCAGTTTAGAGTTTAATTAACTTTTTTTTGTGGGTAATAAGTAATCTTGTTTGTCTTTCTGGCTGCAGAAAGTCTTCCTGGCCCTGCACAAAGAAAATAGAAAAATATTGCTGCATATACAGCCGCTGGCTCAAAAGCATAGTTGTGGGCTTCAACAACAGCCAATGGGAATCCTTCTAAGCCCGTATCAAGCAAATGAAATGGAATCGCAAATAACATCGTAGAAAGCAAACCCAGAGCTGAAAGTCTTGGGAAAAAGCCTATTGCTAAACCTATAGGGCATACAACCTGTGTGGCAGCAGCAGCAAATGTCCAAATAATTGGATCCCCTGGAAGGAAACCAAAAAATTTCCCAACCACAAATTCAGAAAACCCCTGGGGATCCTGAAACTTCTCAAGGCCATGATGAATCATCATCAAGCTAACAAGAATGCGCAAAACAAAAATGGCCAACTCTCCTGTGATGTTGACCGTGTTATCCGAAGAGGAACTGTCTACTACAACCTCAACCCTTTGAGGAGCAGAGGCCGCATTGAGCTTTGGAGAGATGTCTACTTGTGGGTCCTGTGGCTGGGGGATTTCGGCGTCGGGCATCTTTTCTAAGTTCTGTACCACATATCTTATAGAAATAAATTGAGTTTATGGGCTCCAAAGATGTTCAAATTACTACCCATTTCAAAATAGATTGCCTAAAAACATTTTGAGCAAATGCTTCATTAAGTCAAAAAGAACAAAACAATGTAAAACAGTAAGGAAATTAATTGGGTCTAAATATTCTTATCACTCAGTGAAATTATTTTCTGTATAACATGTTCCACGACCCTATCCGGCGTAGAAGCCCCTGAAGTTATCCCCACATTAATATCACCTTTAGGTAAAAAATTGTTCTCGCAAATCATTTCCTTGCCCAAGGGTTTATGAGTAATACTATTTTGATCAGAAATCCGCTCGGGAGTATCTATATGAAAAGACCTAATGCCTTTACTCACAGCTATCTCTTGCAAATGAGTAGTATTAGAAGAATTAAAGCCACCTATTACAACTAAAAGATCTAATGACTCATCTACCAATGAGAACATTGCATCTTGCCGTTCTTCAGTAGCATCACAAATTGTATTAAAGGCAAGAAAATGGCTACTTAGCGAAGCTGGACCATATTTAGATAACATCGTTCTTTCAAATAATCGGCCTATTTCCTCTGTCTCACTTTTCAACATTGTAGTTTGATTGGCTACGCCCAAACGCTGTAGGTCCCTATCAGGATCAAAGCCTGGCGAACAAGCATTAGCGAATCTCTCCATGAAAGTCTCTCGATCTTCTTTGCCAAGAATATAATTAGCAACGTATTGGGCCTCCTCAAGATCCAAAACAACAAGATAAGTCCCTGCAAATGAACTAGTAGCTAACGTTTCTTCATGTTTAAATTTCCCATGAATGATGGAAGTAAAAGTATGTTTTTTATGCTTTTCTACCGTGTGCCAGACTTTTGATACCCATGGGCAAGTGGTATCGATTATATGGCAGCCCCTCTCATGAAGTAGCTGCATTTCCTGCACTGTCGCCCCAAACGCTGGAAGTATTACGACATCTCCTTCAGTGACCTCAGAGAAATCCTTTACGCCTTCAACTGCAGGTATAAACCGCACATTCATCCCCCTTAGATGATCATTAACTGAAGGGTTATGAATGATTTCATTAGTAATCCAAATACGATCATTCGGATAATGTCGCCTGGTTTCATATGCCATGGCAACAGCTCTTTCAACCCCCCAACAAAAACCGAAGGCTTCGGCCAATTTGACCTGCAATCTTCCATGCTTCAAAGAATATCCATTATCACGAATAGAAGTTATCAAACTACTTTGATAAGCCTTTTCTAATTCTTGTGCCCGTTTTGCGGGCGAACCAAAGCCACGCCGGTTATATCTTTCTGAATGGTGCAATGAGCGCTTGAAAGCCTGAGTATCCATATCTTTCTAAGCAATTAAATTAATAGCTTAATCCAATTCGTTAGTACGCATAAAAAAGCCTGGCAAAATGCCAGGCTTTTTTATGCGTACTAACGAATGAATCAGTTCCCTGAAGACGCAAAGTCTGGATAGGCCTCCATACCATGCTCTCCAATATCAAGGCCTGCGATCTCTTCTGCTTCGTTGACACGAATGCCCCCAAAGAAGCTGCCAATCACTTGCCAAGCAATCCAGCATGTAACAACTGTCCAAACAGCATATGCAACACATCCAACAAATTGAATCCAGAGTTGGCTAAAACCACCACCAGTAAACAGTCCTAAACCAACCCCCGATCCTTGAATGTCATAGCCCCAAAGACCTATAACTAATGTTCCCCAGATTCCACAAACTCCGTGAACAGAAAAGGCACCCACGGGATCATCAATCCCAAGTGAATCTAGAAGTGAAACTGAGAAAACAACAATCACGCCGCCTACAAGGCCTGCTAGCCAAGAACCAGTAAAAGTGAGGTTCCCGCATCCAGCAGTAACACTTACCAGGCCAGCAAGAATACCATTTATGATCATGGTCAAATCTGGCTTGCCAGATGTCCAAGTAGAAATAACAGTTGCACCAATTGCCCCGCCTGCTGCTGCAAGGGTTGTTGTTACGGCAACATATGGCACCCACTCATCCATGGCGAGCTGAGAACCAGGGTTGAATCCATACCAACCAATCCAGAGGATTAAAGCTCCCAATGTTGCGATAGCCATGTTGTGACCAGGCATTGCCTGAGCCTTCCCATTGACAAACTTTCCTATACGAGGTCCAAGCAACATTGCCCCAACAAGGCCTGCCCATGCTCCAACTGAATGAACAATTGAAGACCCAGCAAAATCAATAAATTCTTTCCCTTCTCCAAAAGAAGTATTTAACCAACCACCATTCCACTCCCAGCTTCCTGCAACTGGATAGATAAATGCTGTTAGGACTAATGAGAATACGACGAATTCACCAAACTTGACTCGTTCAGCAACCAATCCAGAAACGATTGTGGCTGCGGTACCAGCAAAAGCAGCTTGAAAAAGAAAATCAACTGCAGGGACAAGCTGAACACAATCATCAGCACCATTAGATGCTGCGCAAGCTAGTGCTTCTGCTGCACTTGGATCTACGAACAAACCTTTGAAATAGAGCCAGCCATCAACAACTGAGCCTCCATACATGAGGGAATAACCACAGAACCAATAGGCAGTAACAGCCAAAGCGAATACAAAGAGGTTCTTCGCAAGAATATTTACAGCATTCTTTTGCCGACACATGCCCGCTTCAACCATTGCGAAGCCTGCATTCATGAAGATCACAAGGATCGTGGCTATTAACAACCAAAGGTTGTCAGCTAAAAAGCTTGCTGCTTGAGCGCCAGTTAGATCATCAAGGCTTACCCCTGCACGAGCAGAAAAAGTGAAGATACCCAGGCCAAGCAATGCAAGAGGGGCTGTCGCAAGCCAAAGCAGTGATCGATGAGAGTTAAAGCCGCGAATACTTCTCAAAAGAAGCATTGGCCCCTCCAGAAGGCTGGCCTCCTGGAGACGCATATTGCGTCGCCTAGGAGGCGAATGCAGAGCTGTCGTCATTGGAAAAACAAGCTACATTGAGACCTGAACTAGAAAGGCTCAGATCAGTACAGTTACAAATATGAGCACAATTCAGATGTTCCAACGTATTGATTTATACCGAATTTAATCTTTTCTCACTAAAAGCAATCTAATTACAAAATCAAACCCTTGTTTTTTTAATTAAACTGATTTGTTTTATATGGTCTAATCCCTTCCCATTTGATCTTGTCAATATGAAATCCAAAACAACAGGGGATTACTTCTACCCCTGAATTAATAGCTGATCTAAAGAGTTTTCCATATTCTGGATCAGCCAAGTCGCCTGGTGCAAAAGCCTCAACGTCATTTCTGCTAAGGCATGGAACCAAAACAGCTCTTGACTCTGGCAAAACACCAATAAGCTCTCTTAAATGTTTTTGGCCTCTCGCAGTAACTGTGTCAGGGAATAGTGCTACTAAATCTTCCTTCCATGTTGTGTTCTTAATCTCTAAATAAATTTTCCTTTGATCAACTGCTACATCACTAGGTTTTAATAACAAATCTATTCGACTCCGCTTTGCTACCCCATAAGCAACTTCATTTCGGATTTCAGCAATAGCCCCTAATTCATTCTGTAAATAACCAGCTTCAATAGCCAAGCGCACCAAAGTATTTGGAAGGGCCGTATTCACTCCAACCCAACACTTTGAGCCATCGGCTGATATGACTTCGGCCTGCTCCCAAGTCCAAGCAAGCTTGCGCGTGGGTGAAACAACATGCCTGACTCGAATCCTCCCACCTTTTTGAATAACACTCTTCATTGGTCCTGTATTAGGGCAATGAGCAGTCACAACTTTTCCATTGCTTAATTCCACATCAGCCAAAAACCGCTTGTATCTTCTTAGCAAAATGCCTTCTTGAAGGGATGGAAAAGTAATCAGTGTTTCACTAGTCATTTGGACAAGAAAAGTATTGAAAATGTGTTTTCTTTAATTAAAAACTGGCAAAGACTAATTAAAACGAACAAGATAAAGAAATGGCAAAATCCCTCAAACACATTTCTCTAATTGTCACTCTAGGGACGCTGCTTAGCAAGACAGGCGGATTAGCTAGACAACTTTTTATTGCAGCAGCATTTGGCGTAGGAGCAGCATACGAAGCATTTAATTATGCCTATGTAATTCCTGGTTTCCTTTTAGTGATACTTGGTGGTATCAATGGCCCTTTTCATAGCGCTATGGTTACCGTTTTAAGCCGAAGGCCAACGAAGGAAGCCGGAGAAATACTTACAAAATTGAACTCTATGGTTAGTGTGATTTTAGGGATTGTTACTTTACTAATAATACTTTTTGCGGATCCATTAATTCATCTTGTAGGACCTGGTTTAAATGTAAATTTGCATCACATTGCCGTAATTCAACTTAGAATTATGGCTCCAATTGCTTTTTTAGCAGGCTTAATTGGACTTGGGTTTGGAACCCTTAATGCCACCAATCAGTTTTGGGTTCCTGCGATCTCTCCACTAATGTCTAGCCTGGCGATATCACTTGGAATTGGAATATTTTGGCTGCAATTCGGTTCACAAATAACCTCAAGTCAATTAGCAGTTAGAGGAGGAATTGTTCTTGCCGGCTCTGCATTACTAGGAGCGATAATGCAATGGCTTATCCAGCTCCCAGGATTAATCAATCAAGGATTTAAAAGCATAAGATTTTCCTTGGACTGGAAACATCCAGGGGTCGCAGATGTCTTGAAGGTCATGGGCCCAGCAACTCTTTCCTCAGGGATGCTTCAAATAAATGTTTTTACAGATCTCTTTTTTGCTTCAGGGATGATTGGTGCTGCTGCTGGATTAAGCTACGCAACATTCATTATTCAAACCCCTTTAGGCCTGATTTCAAATGCATTATTAGTACCACTTCTACCAACTTTCTCAAAACTTGTAGGCGCAAATAATCTCTTTGGGCTTAAGGAAAGAATCGGACAAGGGTTAATGCTCTCTTCAATATCAATGTTTTCTCTTGGAGCAATATTCATTGCTCTATCAACACCCATTGTTGCACTGATTTACCAGCGAGGTGCCTTTGATATCAATGCTGCAAATTTGGTTGCTGGCTTGCTAGTTGCATATGGAATAGGCATGCCTTTCTACCTTGCCAGAGATCTTCTTGTAAGAGTTTTTTACTCTTTAGAAGATGCGAAAACTCCTTTAACTTTTTCGGCTATTGGGATTGGCTTGAATATCATCTTGGACTGGGTCTTGATAGGAGGGCCAACTCCTTGGGGGAACCAATTACCTTTTAACTTTGGAGCCACAGGATTAGTTCTTGCAACTGCCTTAGTAAACCTCATTACATGCTCAGCATTATTAATCATATTGCAAATTCGGCTAAAGGGATTGCCATTAAAAACGTGGGGGAAAGACACTTTGAAGTTATTCTTGGCCGCTATTTGCTCTGGAATTATTGCCTGGTCCCTTAAAACCTTTATCGAATGGCCAGTAGATATTTGGGGACTTCTACTCCAGGTAACTATTTCTTCATCAACTAGTCTTGCTTTCTTTGGATTAATCGGTTCTTCATTAAAAATAAAGGAAGTAGAAGAACTAGGAACCGTGATCAAGAATCGATTGATCTCTCAGTAAGTTTCACATCCCTATCCTCCCTGACCTGAATAGAGAATTCGCAACTTTTGCGACCAACAAACTTTGTGGTTTGTGTCGAAACAATTCGCGCTTCAATCCCAAACTCTTGAAAAGCAGTTTCCATTTCCTGAATCAAAGCTTTCTCTACTTGTGCTTCTGCATCGACGACCTTCCCAATAAGTCGCTCCCCCAAGCGGCCAATCCGACGACGGACAACATCTCGAGCATTGGTAACTTCAATTAAAAGCACATGCCTCTAACAGCTATCAGCACCCTATCTGCAGTAGGGGTTAATCAGCTCGATCAAATCATGAACCTGACCCGCAGGCATAAGTTGACCTAATGAAAGCTTAGTTTTGCCACCAGCAATGGAAACTTGAATAGTCTCAAGAGCCTTCTCAGCTGCAATGGAAGGCCCCTCTTCAAGGTGAGCCATACATTCAATCGCAAGCGATTTTGCAAGCCCCGCATCCCCAAGATATAGATTCCAACTGGCAATTTGCATGTAAAGCTGATCTGCAATTGTCACTTCAAGATCTTTTAAATCCGCTTGATCAAAGTTCATTGAAAATCTTGCAAAGAAACAATTCTTCAGTTACTAGAGAACGCAGAATCAACTCTCTTCTTGAGCCTGAGCTGGGCGTTGAAGTATCACAAAAGTCAAATGGCCTAAAAGCACTATCAACCAAAACTCGGTAAACCATGAAAGATGTTGCCATGGGTGTTTGATTTGTTGCCAAAACCAAAGTCCACTATTCAAAGCAGCAAAAGCCATGGCATGGAGTACAAGGTTCACAATCCGAGAAAAGTGCTTATAAGTCGGATTGTTGTTGTCAGAGGTGCCGTACCATTTAATGGGCATAAAAAAATCGCATTTACCTAATTGTGGCGCTTAGTCGCCGAATAGTTGACGAATGCCCCTTTGATAAGTTGTTATTAAGGTTTTCATGCGCCTGTAGCTCAGCGGATTAGAGCATCTGACTACGGATCAGAGGGTCGGGAGTTCGAATCTCTCCAGGCGCGTTTAACCAATGTTTACAACCAAGGGACTGACTAGCCTCACGTTCCACTAATTAGCAAATGAAGAAATAACGAGCAACAAAAAAACTTCCCTTGTCTACGATCCCATCAATACTTGCCTGATGACGATGACAACTGATTCCCTTACGCCATTCAAAGCCAGTTTGGCCGAATCAGATCAGGCAATTGCATCACTCATACAGAAAGAACTGCTTCGTCAACAGAATCATCTCGAGATGATTGCTAGTGAAAATTTCACTTCGCAATCCGTAATGGAAGCTCAAGGATCAGTTCTAACAAACAAATATGCTGAAGGCTTACCCCACAAGCGCTACTACGGCGGTTGTGAACACATCGATGCAATCGAAGAGTTGGCAATAGAACGTGCCAAGGAATTATTTAATGCCAATTGGGCAAATGTTCAGCCACATAGCGGAGCTCAAGCCAACTTTGCTGTTTTTCTTGCTCTACTGAACCCTGGTGACAAAATCATGGGGATGGACCTCTCACATGGTGGCCATCTGACACATGGCTCGCCTGTAAACGTTAGTGGGAAATGGTTCGAAGCTGCACATTACGGAGTGGATCCATCTACGCATGTTCTCGATTTGGAATCAATCAGAAAAAAAGCAATTGAAGAACAACCAAAACTAATCATCTGTGGATATTCCGCATACCCCAGGGAAATTGATTTTCAAGGTTTCCGATCCATTGCTGATGAGGTGGGTGCATATCTAGTCGCTGACATGGCTCACATTGCAGGCTTAGTAGCTGCAGGAATACATCCAAATCCAGTGCCAATTTGCGACTTAGTAACGACAACAACTCATAAGACCCTTCGTGGCCCAAGAGGAGGTTTAATCCTTTGCAAAGACGAGGCGTTAGGGAAAAAGGTCGACAAAGCAGTTTTCCCTGGTTCACAAGGGGGGCCTCTTGAGCACGTTATTGCCGCCAAAGCAGTTGCATTCAAAGAAGCTCTTCAACCGGAATTTAAAGCCTATAGCAAACAATTAGTTTTGAATGCTAAAGCTTTAGCAAGATGTCTAGAAATGAGAGATATCTCTGTTGTGAGTGGGGGAACAGACAACCATATTGTTCTAATTGATCTAAGAAGTGTTGGAATGACAGGTAAAGTCGCTGACAAACTTGTTGAAGATATAAACATCACTGCCAATAAAAATACAGTGCCTTTTGACCCGGAATCACCATTTGTAACCAGTGGTCTTCGATTAGGAACAGCAGCACTTACAACAAGAGGTCTAAACGAGTCGGCATTTGAAGAAATTGCGAATACAATTGCAGACAGGCTTTTAAGTCCGGAAGATAATAATATCAAGACAAAGTGTCTAAATACTGTTAAGAAAATTTGTGAGACTTTTCCTCTATATTAAAAAAGAAAAGTCAAGATTAATTAGTTCATTTTTAAATATATAACTTGATCAAAATTCCACACACTCTAGGATTGGTTGAAAGGGGAATCCTTCCCCTACCATTTATGTCGCCAGAGCTTCAGTGACGTCTGAAAGCAGCCCTGTTCTATTAGCTTTCGCGACCTTCTTAATGGCCGCTACCTTTACAGCATTTTTTGTTCCTAGCGTCAAAAGCTTTTGCCTTAGATTGGGCTTAATTGATTCACCAAACAACAGAAAGCAACATCGCTCTCCAATGGTTCGCCTCGGAGGAGTAGCAATTGTTTTTGGTTTTTGTATAGCTTTAACTATTACTTGGTTGATAGGTGGCTTTGGTTTGCTTCCACCTCAAAAAGATCAACTGATATGGACAACTTTAGCTGGAGGACTTTGTTTTTTCTTAATTGGATTAGCTGATGACTTATTTGCACTCCCTCCTTTACCGAGACTGGCAGGGCAAATCTCTGTAGCAATTGCAATTTGGTCTCAAGGACTACGCATTGGAGCCATTGAAATCCCCTGGCTTGGAGAAGGAACATCCCTAATGGTTTTACCTACCGGTCTTAGCCTTATTTCAACAGTTATTTGGCTGGTAGGCATAACCAATGCCATCAACTGGCTTGATGGGCTTGATGGGCTTGCTGCGGGAGTCGCTGGAATAGCGGCCATAGGCCTTATATCAGTAAGTTTTTCTCTCCACCAGGTTGCTGCAGGATTCCTAGCAGCTGCCCTTGCTGGTTGCTGCTTGGGTTTTCTTCGGCACAATTTCAACCCTGCAAGAATCTTCATGGGCGATGGAGGTTCTTATTTTTTAGGATTTGCGTTGGCTTCTATAAGTATTGTTGGCCCTGCCAAGGGCTTAACATCAGTAAGCCTTCTGCTTCCATTGCTAATACTCTCACTACCACTTGCAGATATGTCAGCGGTAATCATGAGTCGCCTTAGAGAAGGTCGATCTCCTTTTCATCCAGACAGAAGTCATTTACACCATCGGCTACTTAGAGCAGGATTTAGTCATCGTAAAACAGTTCTATTAATTTACGTTTTCACCCAATGGCTGGCAGCCCTTGCTCTAGTATTTGCTAATGCTGAAATGCGATTTCTCTGGCTGGCAATTGCTACAGCTATTCTGATTACTGCATTATTAGTTAGCCGCAAGGAATTGCTACAGGAAAAAAAACTTAATCAAGCAAATAAGGCAAGGCTTCCAAGCATTAAATCAAAATGATAGCGGATAAAGAATTAATCACAAATACAACTGAAATTTTATGCATAGGTACCGAGTTACTATTAGGGAACATCCTAAATAGTAATTCTCGCTGGCTCTCAGAAAAAGTCGCTTCCTTAGGACTTCCACATTACAGACAATCTGTAGTTGGAGACAATCAACGAAGGCTTCAAGAAATTATCCAAGAATCATCTTTTAGATCCAGAGTCCTTATTACCACTGGTGGCCTTGGGCCTACTCCAGATGACATCACTATTGAGACTGTTGCAAAAACATTTGACTATGATTTAAAAGAAAGAAAAGATATTTGGAACGAAATAAAAAGCAAGCAATATTCACAACAAATCAAAATCTCTAAAAACAATAGGAAGCAAGCTTTTTTTCCAGAATCAGCCGAAATAATCCCCAATAAGTTTGGAACAGCGCCAGGCATTATATGGACTCCGAATCCAAATTTCTCTATCATATGCCTGCCAGGAGTTCCGCATGAAATGCGGCAAATGTGGAACGATACAGTAATGGAATGGCTAAGAAAAAAACTTGATTTACAGGAAGTATTGTCTAGTGAATTCCTGAAATTTACTGGAATTTCTGAATCAAATCTTGCCGAAAAACTTTCAGATCTAATGAACCAAAAGAATCCAACAGTTGCTCCTTATGCAAGCTTGGGAGACCTGAAGATTCGAGTTACTGCAAAAGCGAAAACTCAAGAAAAAGCACAACAACTAATTTCAACAACAAAAAAAGAGATTCAATCTAGAACAGGGTCATTTCTTTATGGCACAGGAGATGAAACTCTCGCATTTGTTGTTCTAAAACTACTAAAGGAAAACAACGAAACTCTTGCCGTTGCCGAGTCTTGTACAGGTGGCCAACTCAGTGCTGCCCTAACAATCATTCCAGGAGCTTCAGCTAACTTTCTTGGGGGGGTTATAGCTTATGCAAACAACACTAAAGAACATTTACTAAACGTTCCTCAATCTCTACTGCATGAACATGGAGCAGTATCTAAAGAAGTTGTACTTTCCATGGCAAAAGGGTTGAGACAAAGACTGCAATCCGATTGGGCTATTGCAATCAGTGGTATTGCTGGTCCAGAAGGAGGTACAAACCTGAAGCCAATTGGAACAGTATTCTTAGCGATCGTTGGACCGAATTACTGCGAAGTAACAAAAGAGAGTTTTGGGGCTCATTACGGCAGAGAAGGAATCCAAATTCTCAGCGTAATTAGAAGCCTTGATCTATTACGTTTGATTTTGCACGCACGGAGCTAGGGTCTTGACGATTGCCTCTTCACTTTGAGCTCCAACACCCTCTACGACAAGGTGTGGGATTTGCACCACATAGCTGATCTCCCAGGGGGCTCTACTCAGCTATTTGTAGGCTTGCATCTAATACATGAAGTAACCAGTCCACAGGCATTTTCAGCCTTAAAAGAAAAAGGCTTATCAGTATTCTGCCCAGAAAGGACAGTGGCAACTGTTGATCACATAGTCCCAACCACTAACCAGGAACGTCCCTTCGCAGATCCTCTAGCAGAAGAAATGCTTTCCACCCTTGAAAGAAACTGCTTCGAACAAGGTATAACTCTGCATGGCCTGCATAGTGGCAAACAAGGCATAGTCCATGTAATTGCCCCTGAACTGGGCCTAACTCAACCTGGAATGACAATCGCATGTGGCGATTCACACACCTCAACCCATGGAGCGTTTGGGGCAATTGCTTTTGGCATTGGGACTAGTCAAGTGAGAGATGTCTTGGCGACACAAAGCTTGTCAATGAAGAAATTAAAAGTACGACGGATTTGGGTAAACGGAAAATTAACCGAAGGTGTCTATGCAAAAGACCTAATTCTTCATGTAATAAAGACTTTGGGAGTGAAAGCAGGTGTCGGCTATGCCTATGAATTTGGTGGGCCTGGAATATCAGCTTTATCGATGGAAGAGAGAATGACAGTTTGCAACATGGCAATCGAAGGGGGCGCTAGATGTGGATATATCAATCCCGATTTCGAAACTTTTTCATATCTTCATGGCACAACTCACTCCCCCAAAGGAGAAGAATGGGAAAAAGCAAAACAATGGTGGTCAAATTTAGCGAGCGAGCCAGACGCGATCTATGACGATGAAGTGGTTTTTGACGCAACAAATATTGCGCCAACCGTAACTTGGGGAATCACACCTGGCCAAGGCATCTCTATTGAGGAATTAATCCCCACACCAGATTCAATGGATCCGACAGATCGTCAAATTGCCTTAGAGGCATACAAATATATGGATCTGGAGCCTGGGACACCCATTCAAGGTTCATCTATAGATGTTTGTTTTATAGGAAGCTGTACAAATGGTCGTCTTAGCGATCTACATGCAGCAGCCAATGTTGTCAAAGGCCGAAAAGTCGCTAACGGAGTCAAGGCATTTGTTGTGCCTGGATCTGAAGCAGTAGCAAAAGCAGCAAAAGAGCAAGGCCTAGACAATGTTTTCAGAACAGCAGGCTTCGAATGGAGAGAACCAGGTTGCTCAATGTGCTTAGCCATGAACCCCGACAAACTTGAAGGGCGTCAAATAAGTGCAAGCTCAAGCAATAGAAACTTTAAAGGGCGGCAGGGCTCTGCTAGTGGAAGAACCCTCTTAATGAGTCCTGCAATGGTTGCTGCTGCTGCTATTACTGGGAGGGTAACTGATGTCCGAGACTTAATTACATACAACCCAGAAAACAAACGTAATACTGAATAATGGAAACAATATCTGTCTTTCCAAAAGGGTTAGTTCAAACAGTTCAAGGGTCAGCGATTGCTTTACGTGGCGATGATATTGACACTGATCGAATCATCCCTGCGCGTTATCTAAAATGTGTGACCTTTGAGCATCTTGGAGGTCATGTTTTTGCAGATGACCGAAAAGAACTAAGAGACAAGCATCCTTTTAACAACAATAAGAGTCTTACATACTCCATCCTCATAGTTAATGGAAATTTCGGATGTGGGTCAAGTCGCGAACATGCACCTCAGGCTCTAATGCGTTGGGGAATAAGAGCGATCATTGGAGAAAGTTTTGCTGAGATCTTTTATGGAAATTGCCTAGCACTTGGAATTCCATGCGTGACCTCTGCATCAGAAACAATCAAACAAATACAGGAAACTGTTGAACTAAATCCCTTTCAAGAATGGAAGCTGGATTTATGTAAAAAGAATTTCAAATCAAAAGATGATATTTATTTTTGGCCTATAAATATCGAAGATTCCTCAAGAGAAATGCTGATAGAAGGAAACTGGGATGCAACCGCCAAATTAGTCGCCAATAAAGGCATCTTGAAAGAAAAATTGAAAAAGCTACCTTATCTAAATAATTTTAAAAGCATTTAATACTCATCTTTGAAGAAATTAGTTATTTTTGCAAGCCAGATATATAGAAGAAGCCATTAATTAGTGATTGGGATTCAACTAAATTCAATCAAAATGCTTTGTCAGGAGTATTACTACTTGGAATAAATGGAATACCGGTTCCATTAAATGAAAAATCGTTCAGACGAATACGGAAACCACCTATCTTCTTATAGGGGTTGTAATAAATACCAAAATCATAAGCCCGTCTTTGAATCATCATCTCTACATTTGAATTAATAATATCTCCATAGTATTGAGAGGCGGGATCTATGTTGTACTCAAAGCCTGCATTTAGAAGCAATGCACCATAAACCTGCTGTGTCAAGCCTATGCCCAGAGTACCAAGGTCAATGGCTTGATCAAAAGTAAATGGACTAGATCCTCGTTTAAATGTAAGGCCTGAAGTTAAAGATAAGCGGGTGTAACTAAACAATTTCTTGTCAAATCTTCCAAAGGTCATATTAGGCCCTCCGCTTATACCAAAAAGAGCCTGCCTCCTTCCGTCCCCATATCCAGAAAAGGAGAAATTTATATTACTAGTAATTCCCAACCCTGGCAAAATGGCTTTAGGACTATATCTAAACGCATTGTTTGCATCTAACTTCGCACTTTTTCCTTTAAATAAGCTGTATTCATTTGTAATTGAAGCAAAGAGGTTTCCTCGCCACAAATCAGATAAATCATTCTCCCTATAGTTTTCAGCTTGATAATTTCCTGCACCAATTCTAAGCAAATAGTTATTCTTTGATTTACCCCATTCCCATTCTCCTTTTTTTTGCAAGAACGTACCAAAAGCAGAATAGATATCTGATTCACCTAATGATCCATTCCAGGCCCTATACCTATATGTGCTAAATAATCTTGTATCAATTTCACCCACCAATGGAAGCTCTGATGTTTTAGTAATTGCACTCCAATAACGACTACCGTTAGCCAAATTTTTTGTATTAAAGGTACTTATATCCGCATTAGTCTCAAGCCTCCAATCCCACAAATTACCCTCCAAACTTGCTTCTAATCCTAGCAAGTCAGAGAAAGCAGTTGATTGAACGACTTCTTTGCTTTCGGATGATGATCCCGGTGCAATATAACTTCCTGTTTTACCATCAATTGCTCTTTGAAAATTGTATTGTGGCTGCAGATAAAGATTATAATTTTTAGACAAGTTTATTGGTTTTAGATTACGTCCGATATAAAAACCATCTCTATCATCTCTATCTATTCCAAGCACCCATCGATTTTCAACCTCTTCTACTTTTTCAAGTTTATAAGATCTTGCTACTGGAATAGATAATCTCTCTTCTAATATAAGTTGATTTTGACCTGTTTTGATAATTGTAGAACCGTCTTTTTGTTCCTCTGCAAAAACATCCTGAGCATCAATTCTTACTTGAGAAGGAGTATATGGATCATTAGTAAATCCCATAAGATCAGCATTCCATCCATTTGGGGTTATTACAACTTTTGTAGCTTGAACACGCCAGCGTTTAATGCGACCTTTAATCAACTTTGTATTACCTATATATGTCAGCTGTGAGGGCTTTACCCCTCCATAAACATTCTTTTCGTCAATATTTCGAAGCGCCTTAGGCACCCCAATCCTCTTCTCTATAGTCAATGTATTCTCAAGCTTAAGATTGCTCACTCTTTGGTCAATTAAAGAGATTCTTTTTTCCCTTAAATCCTCTTCCTGGCGTCTAGACGGCTTCTCTGCATAAGCAGGACTATTATTTATATCAAGAAAGCTATTATCCTCAGCAATTATCAAATCCGAAAGACTTTCATTTGTCTTCGTATCTTTAACAAGGTCTTCTCTCACAGGGACTTCAAAAGAGCTCGGAGATTTCTCTGTTATATGTCTACCCGGACACCCAACAGGTATTGGAGCCATATCAGAAATCTGTTTTTCAACTTGCGTTCCCCATCGATACCTAAACCCAACTAAATAGCCATTTCCCCCTCCATGAACTCCGTCAAACAAGCCGAAGGCACCTGATCGATGATGAAGTCTGCCTATCAGAGAAAGCCTCCTGTTCAAACTTGCTTCAATCTCAAAGCCTAAGTAATTCAATAGTTGAGCTGTTTTGGTTCTGAAAGTATTTTCATAATTCCCAATCTGGGTATAATAACTAAGACCCTCGACAATGGAAAAACTCAACCAAGGTTGAACCCATAGTCTAGCTCCAATACCCAAAGTAGCCTCCCCAAAATTCTGCGCAGGACTATCTTTATAAGGAATATCCTGATTAAACTTTCCACCAGATTGCTTGCGTGCATCATGTTGAAAAACATTTCCTTCTAACTCCAAAGAAAAAACACCAGAGCGATAAATCCTCTTCTGTAATCCAATTCCTAAAAGATACTCTGGTCTCTTGCGTCCTTTAAATACAAAAGCATCGCCAAAACTGGAATCTATCATCTGGCCACCCCAAAGTGTTACCGCCCATGGGTGAGGTTGCCAATCAGGAATTATCGGCAAGTTTGGAGGGCATGCCATCCCTAAATCAGCTTCTAAAGACTCTTCTGAACTCTCTAATTTTGTCTCAACAGCTAACAATCCTAAATCAGGGATAGCTTTATTCTCTTTCGAGGTCTCAAAGCTTTTGAGTTCATTTCTTGACCCTTTATTTTGGGCATTAGTATTACTTTGTGCCTTATCTTTAGAAGAGAAATTAAACAGCGAAGAATCCAGCTCTAACAAGCCATAGACATCTTTCAACTCACCAACTTTATTTATAAAGTCATAGGTGAAGGAACTTGCTTGAAAATAGTTAGATCCTCGACTAAAACGAACGCTACCATAAGCCTTTAAAGAATTAAATTCTTGATCCAATTCAATTCGGTCAGCCTTAAGAGACGCTCCGTTAATCAAAAGCTCGACGTTACCAACAGCCAGAAAGATTTTTCTTCTACTGTCATATGTTTGTATATCTGCCTTTAGCTCTAACTCCTTAGGAGGAGATAACTCATTTGGGTTCTCTTGGCTAATTAATTCTGAACCAGCAAGATCTGACACCGATAAGCCTGAATCTCCGGCACGGAATTCATTTGGCTCGGCATGAGAATCTATTGGACGTCCCGAGAACACAATCGGGGCCAATAATCCGAAAATAAATATTGAAGGGCTTCTCGCCAACAGAACATTTGGACTGAAGGCGGTGATCCTGCCATGAGATTGGCAATAAAAGGTTCACCCCCAGTCCAGTGCGAGGCCTGACTCAAAGGGTCTCTATAAAAAGGCTCAGTCTTGCTGGCCTTCGAGATCCTTCCGGGCTGGTGTTCTTGTTGGGTCGCTCGCAAGGAAACCGAAAAGGAATACCCCTACGAAGAAGAAGACCATTGTGTAAACGGAAATCTTAAGGGCGAGCATTGGGTCCGACCACGACTAAATATCAATCACATCTTATGTGGCATTGAGGTGAATTCACTAGGGGATAGGGGGTAGAAGCCCCATGATTGGCGCGGATTGAAATGTTTCGAGGCCTTAAGCAAGCAAATAAAGCCAGGAAAACTTACCTGATTGACGACTTGATACTTCGAGGCTTTAGCGCCTCAATAATTTAGAGATATGGCTTTGGAACAATGGGTCTGAAAAGCAAATTTATATTTTTTATAGAGCTTATTAAAAATAATTTATAGAGCTTATTTTGATTGAAATCGCTTTTACTGCAATGACTATGTCATCAAACCGACGACAAAGAACTGCACTCATCAATTCAATTGCATACCAAGACAAAAAAAATTTCCCTTGAAAAGACCAGGCATTAAGGATTGAACGATTTTTCGACCTTCTTCGACTCAATTATGTGTTTCAGTTTGAAAATCCAACACTCAATTAAGATACTGAAGCCTTGTGTCAGATATTCAACTGGCACACAGGGTGCTTGTGAGTGATTCCTTGGATTGGTTCTTCAATCATCATGCTCATCAAAGGGGTCATCTAGCTTTTTGGAAGGTGGGCCAAAGGATGTATAAATTCCAAAACCCGTCAAACCGAATAAAGCAACCAATAATCCAAGCATTAAAGAAAGGGCGGGAGAGGTACTTTGCATCAAATCACTCGAATTAGTAGTCCCCTGAAGGGGTGTTGCACATAGAATATCGAAACTTAAACTTCAACCGCGAAAAAACCTTCACCATGGGACAAAAAACCGCAATCGGAAGTCTTCTCAAATCAATTGGCAATTCAGGCCAAGGAAAGGTTGTTCCTGGATGGGGAACTACTCCTGCAATGGCTTTTATCGGTGCAATGCTATTGGTCTTCCTTACTATCATGTTGCAGGTTTACAACCAATCACTGCTTCTTCAAGGAATTACCGTTGATTGGAACGGTTGACAAATATCTGACAACAGGTCTCCTCAATGAATGTCTTTGGCATCGGCTTGCCGGAAATCGCGGTTATCGGTGCCTTGGCACTTATTGTTTTTGGCCCAAAGCGATTACCTGAACTAGGAAAAAGTCTTGGAAAAACCCTAAAGGGATTTCAGGCTGCTTCGAATGAATTCGAGAAAGAAATTCAAAAAGCAATGTCTGACTCTGAGCCATTAAATACCGATTCAAATGAAGTTAGTCCTCTTCCTAAAGCCGATGAGCAAAGGACTAAAACAGATCAATCAACACCTAACCAACCAACCTAGGAAATGAGCCACGAAGATCTCCGCATCGTGGTAGGTCTTGGTAATCCGGGCTCAGAATATACCCATACACGCCATAACATTGGATTTATGATCCTAAATAAGTTGGCGGAAAAGCATTCGGCAAACTTTAAAAATAAAAAAAATTTATTTGGTCAAATAGCGGAAATCAGAAATGGCACAAAACAATTAAGGCTTTTACTTCCAGAAACCTATATGAACAATAGCGGGCAAGCAATCAGGGCTTGTTTGAACTGGTATGACATTGAGATCTCCCAAATACTTGTTTTAGTAGATGATATGGACTTACCTCTAGGCCGCCTAAGGCTTAGAACCAGTGGTGGGTCAGGCGGCCACAAAGGTCTTCTAAGCACAATCCAACATCTTCAAACGGAAAATTTTCCTCGCTTAAGGGTTGGCATTGGAGCTCCTGCAGGACTTGACGAGACCCGCAAATTAAATACGGTCTCCCATGTGCTAGGTAACTTTTCAAAAGAAGAGCAGCCTGTGATAGAAAAAGTATTAGATGAGGTCATCATTGGCATAGATCTAATCCAACAGATTGGTTTCATCAAAGCCTCCAATCAATTGAACAGATGCATGCCTCTTCAAAATGAATTCTGATGGGAACATTGCCTGCTACCACAGCCCACCTAAGAGTAAATAGTCAAAGTTTTGCAAAGCAATGCCTTGATGGTGAAGTAACGGCAGGTGGATTTGAATGGTATTTCAGTTGGTCTTTTGGAGAAGGCCAACTTGTAGTGGAACCATCCCTGGGCCGTGCCTTAATTGAAGATGCCTTACTTAGATTCCTAATAAGAACTGATTATGACCTCGAACCTGGAGGGGATTACATTTTCACAGTTAGAGCTCGTTTTTGAATTTTTCAGGACCAGGCCAAGACATCTTTTTATCTAAATAACCCTCAAGAATTACTAAGGCCGCCACAGCATCTAAGTCATTTGGCGGGAAAAGTAATCCTTTTGGGAACCATTTCATTAAATTCCTTGGTGGCCATAGTTCGTAGTAACGGCTTCGGGCCCGAAGGGTAGTTCCTCTCTCATCAATCACTAAGACAGGCAAAAGCTCACTAAGTATTCCATGTAATTGTGAACTATAGGTTCCATTACCTAAAACCAATCGTTCTACACTTGTTCGCCTCATCCACTGAAGAACTATCTCTCTAACACCTTTTGGAGTTGCTATCCGCCCATCTAAAACTACTCCCAATTGAGGGTCTACTAACACCAAGCCACATTTGACACTTCCAGGGTCTATTGAAATCAGACAACTCATAAATGTAATTATCGTTTTATTTAGTATTTGCCAACTGCAGTCGAATATATACAGGGTCAGCTGTCTGACTACTCTGCAAAGCAACAGCTTCTAATTTTAAAACTTCATCAGATCTATCCATTATTAATTGGCCTAGTTCATTAAGCGAGTTGGAGTCAAAATTTAACCGCGTAGAAAGCGATCCTCTTCTTTTAACCTCCGCCAATGTTGAAGCCAAAAGAAGTCTTAATCGATTCCTAACAGATTGTTGATTGCGTTCAGTTCCCTCTGTAGTTATTGAGGCCAAAACCTCATCCTTTTTAATCACTTTTATATTTTTCCGAACCTCAGGAAATCCATATACCGAATTCTCACCAAGCAAGACATTAGCAGCGGAACGCAAAGTAACAACCCAAGTTCCCTTCTGGCGAATTACCTTTTCAAGGCGTTTGATATCATTCTTAGGTACTAATAATATCTGTCTATTTGGTTTTTCATTAGGCCTTACCATTCTGAAAGCGACTCTATTTGCTTCCTGCAATAAACGGTTAATAACTTGCTTAGCTTGTTCAGGTTCTTTCAATCTAATAGTTGCTGTGGTCAATGTCTGCCCACTACTTATAACGACATTACCACTCCTTAATGCAATCAAATTATATTCCAGCTCTTTAAGTTCCTTCTCTCCAGCAAAAATTCTTTTGCGAACCTTTGCTAACTCTAATTCTTTCTGTTTCATATCTGCGTCTTTTTTAATCTGATTTAAGCGACTAATCTCAAGAGCTTCTCTGCTGCTTTTAAGTTTTAACTCTAGATCATTAAGTTCAAACAATCCGACCCTCAACTGTCTACTTACTAGTATCATAAAGCCTAAAGAAAGTGCACTAATTAGGCTTCCAGTAAGAACAGTAATCAATACTGCCGTACTCCTTGGGCGGAGATTAAATATACTTAATCTAGCCTTACCTACTCTAGTCCCTAAACGATCGCCAAGAGTGGAAAGCACACCCCCAAGGACTAAAAGAGTAAAAATTAGAAACCAACCAGTCACGTAAAAAGAGGTTTAAAAAGTTGTCTAGCAAAAGAAGATTGGTTGAAAAAGACTTAATTAAAGCGCTTTGCTAAAGCAATGGGGTCCAAAACAGTAATTTTCTTGCGATCAATCTGGACAAGTCCGGAGCCCCTTAAGTCACCCAATAGTCGAGTAATTGTAACCCTTGTTGAACCAATCGCTTCGGCAATTGACTGATGAGACAATTTCAAGTCAATAGTTATGCCTCTATCATCTGGCACACCAAAATCCCTACAAAGTACAAGTAAAAAGCTGACTAATCTCGAAGACATATCGCGATGAGTAAGCGTCTCGATCATCGTTTCAGTTTGAAGGATTCGACTGGAAAGACCTTGCAAAAGCAGCATGCCAACATTGGGATCATTCTCCATTGCCTGCTTCACTGAATTTGCTGGTGCCGTTGTAATTTCTATACGAGTAAAAGCGACCGCGTGATAAAAGCGATCGGAACGATGACCTGTCAGGAGAGAGAGAACGCCGAAAAGACTGTTCTCTCTAAGCATTGCAACAGTAATTTCCTCTCCAGATTCATAAACCCTTGAAAGCTTTACAGCCCCTCGCCTGATCAAATAAACTCGTTCAGCTGGATCACCTGGGAAAAAAATCGTCTTAGACCTAGAGACAACTTCTGTAGTCGCGCCATCCAAACCAGAAATAACCTCCAAAAGGGATTTGTCTTTTGATGGCTCTGAATTCTTCAACTTCGGCACTTCTCTCCTAGACGGATCTGGAGAGAAACGACTAAAGCCCGATCTAACGCCAGCCATAATTGCTGGGCAGCTTTGGTGAGGCTACGAAGCAGGATTGAAACCTCATGTAGCAATGATCACTTTTTTGAGCCTTAATCATCTAATGAAGTCATTTGCTTGGCAAATAAGCTAGTTATCCCAACCTCTGCAATATCCAAAAAAGCATTGAGTTGCTTTCTAGTGAAAGGTACTCTCTCAGCAGTTCCTTGCAATTCCAAAATACGGCCACCTGGAGCCATTACAACATTCATATCTACATCAGCTCTTGAATCTTCTGAATAATTGAGATCCAAGAGAACTTCACCATCAAGCAAGCCAACTGAAACAGCCGCCACCTGATCAACAACAGGAGTCTTTGTTATCACACCCTGACGAACCAAAGCATCACATGAACGCTTTAAAGCCAACCAGCCTCCAGTAATTGCAGCAGTTCGAGTTCCTGCGTCAGCCTGAATCACATCACAATCCACTAACAATGTTCTTTCTCCCAACGCCTTCATATCCAGAACCGACCTCAGACTTCTAGCAATTAAGCGTTGTACCTCTTGAGTTCTTCCTGATAAAGCCAAAAGCTCACGAGCCTGTCTTTGAGGAGTTGAACCAGGCAATAACCGATATTCAGCACTTAACCATCCTTCTCCTTTACCTTCTTTCCATCTAGGAACACCCTCCTGAAGACAAACACTGCAAAGTACAGACGTATTACCTGTTCGGACTATCAATGAGCTCAACGCGAAGCCCATTGGGTTCCACTTCACCGAAAACGGTCGCAAATTCCCCTTCAAACGTCCGTCACTTCTCGTGTTTGTGCAATCAGACATCTCAAATTCCCAAAGATCCAATCATCACATCTACACTATCTATAGTGTAGATGACCTTGTGAAAAGGAGTAACACCGCTAGATTCACTTTTAGTCCTTCTAAAGAACATTCGTTCGTAATAAATGTCGGGACATTCCAACGTCAAAAGCAACCTTCTTGAAGCTCCAACCAA
Organism: Prochlorococcus sp. AG-363-P19; assembly: GCA_003280055.1. Taxonomy (GTDB): domain Bacteria; phylum Cyanobacteriota; class Cyanobacteriia; order PCC-6307; family Cyanobiaceae; genus AG-363-P08. Next base: position 26,144 of record QCGG01000001.1, on the reverse strand, counting down.
TGCAGTTAGAGCACTTGAGAGTGTTGGCCTTAGAGCGAGTCCAGAGACTTTCCGCCCATCACCTATTCATCTGGTAAAGCCAGAGGGACAGCTCCATGTTCACACAGCATCCTTTAGAGGAAGTTTTTCGATTGTCCTTAGCACTGCAATTAGAACTGCAGGCCTAGGGAGTCGCGTAATGGTTGCACAGTTCCTAAAAGGTGGAGTAAATCAAGGACCAGAGGGCTCCGAAATCCTTTGCGGAAATCTGATATGGCTTAGGCCTGCAATACAAAGATGCATCTCCATGCATAAGGACAAAAATGAAACTCAAAACGACTTCCTTAATGCAAAGGAAGCTGTTCAGTCAATATGGAACATCTGTCAAAGGAACTTGTTGACAGGTGATGTTGATCAATTGGTCCTTGACGAACTTGGCCTAGCTATCTCGTTGGGATATCTCAAAAAAGAAACTGTCATAACTGCACTTGAGCAACGTCCCAGAACGATGGATATCATCCTCACTGGGCCATCAATTCCCGAGTCAATCACCTCGATGGCTGACCAAGTAACCGAATTGCGCTGTGGACTGTAATGCTGAAAAATGACCGTTGGATTACAGAACAAGCATCCCAAGGAATGCTTGTTCCATTCCAGAAAGGCTTAGTAAGGCATCTGGAAGCAACTAAACATGAAAAGCCCGTTCTCAGCTTTGGTTGTTCTTCCTATGGTTACGATCTTCGTCTTTCATCCAAGGAGTTCTTGATATTTCGCCACGTGCCTGGGACAGTCATGAATCCCAAGAAATTCAATCCTGACAACCTTGAGTTAACTGAACTACACAAAGACGAAGACGGGGAATTTTTTATTCTTCCAGCACATTCTTATGGATTAGGTGTTGCTTTAGAAAAAATGAAAGTGCCTTCAAACATAACCGTTGTTTGCCTTGGGAAGAGCACATATGCACGTCTGGGAATCATCGTAAATACAACTCCTGCCGAAGCAAGCTGGGAAGGCCATCTAACCCTAGAGTTCAGCAATAGTTCAGGCGCAGACTGCAGGATCTATGCAAATGAAGGAATTTGCCAGCTGCTTTTCTTCGAAGGTGATCCATGTGATACAACCTATAGCGACAGACAAGGCAAATATCAACACCAACCGGAGAGAGTAACTCTCGCAAAAATCTAACGAAAAAGCAGAATTAGCCTTTAAATCATACTTCTTTAAAACATAGAATAAAGATCTATGTAATTTGAATCGAAGATTCAAATTAATGCAATAAAATTCCATGATACAATGTTAAAAATCTTTGCCAAAATGCCCCGCGTTGAACTGATAGCTCTAACTCCAGAAGCAGAAAAAACGATGGCGTATATTGCTAGAGTAAGCAATCCAAAAAATCAAGACAACGAAGATTTTGCAGGCCTGCTAAAATATTGCATAAAAAACGAACATTGGAGTGTATTTGAGCAATCATTTATGACAGTAAAAATAGATACTAATAGAGGTATTGCAGCTCAAATATTAAGGCACAGGTCATTTACATTCCAAGAGTTTTCACAACGTTATGCTGACAGTACCCAATTAGGGCATATACCCATCCCTGATCTAAGACGTCAAGACTTAAAAAACAGACAAAATTCAACTGATGATTTGCCTTCTCAAGTTATAGAAGAATTTACAGAAAAAATAAATCTGCAATTTAAACAAACAACTCAGCTATATGAATCCATGCTCAAAGCTGGTATTGCAAAAGAATGTGCTCGCTTTGTTCTACCCCTAGCGACTCCAACGAAGATATACATGTCAGGATCATGTCGATCATGGATTCATTATATAAAATTGCGCTCAGGTCATGGCACACAAAAAGAACATAAGGATATTGCAAATGACTGTAAGAAAATATTCTCAGAGAGCTTTCCAATAGTTTCTAAGGCACTGGATTGGAATTAAATCAAATCCATCTCCCTCTCAACTATGACTCATAGGCCTAATATTTCTACCATTGTCCTCTATTTTTGCAACCTCAGAGGGAAGAAGTGATACTTGTCCAAATTCATCATCTTTGGAGAAAGATGGTATAGGTTGTTCTGAAATCAATGAATTAGAAATATTTCTCAAATCCGTAAAAGAATGTAAGCCACTTAAAGAGCCTAAGTGCATTCCTTTAGAATCAAAAAAGTCTAACTGTGGTACACCCATTACTTCATATTCTTCAATTAAATCTATCCAGCGATTATTATCAATATTTAACAAAACCAGATCAATCTGATTCTTCGTTTGGGCTTCTAATTTCAGAATATCCGGTGCCATTTCTTGACACACCTCGCACCAGTCTGCATAGAACTCAAATACAGTAGGTCGTCCATTTGCCAATGCAACTTCAGGCTCTAAAGAGCGCTCTGCGAGGTTAGAGAGTTCCGTATTTACGACAAGTCGTTCTTTCATGAAAAATAAAAAAAATCCTAACAAAATAGCAATAAAGCCTAGAAGCAATTTCTGTGTTAGCTCCTCATTATTGCCAAGCTTCTTAAACTTCATAAACTGCTTTCATCCAATAAAGGTCTCTTTTTAGATCATATTACATTTATCCAAGAAATCATATATCTAAATTTAGAATTTTTCCATTAAATCATTAAAGAATAAATAGTCTTTCAATCCTTTTTAACATTACACATCGTGACATTGAAATTTAAATAGCTCCAAATATTGCCAAGCACCTTCTTTGTATAAAAGCGTGTTTCAGAAAACGGAATACGTTCTACCCATAATTCCGGATCTACATATGTCTCTTCAGAGACCCATTTGGAAACTATATTTGGCCCTGCGTTATAGCTTGCCAAGGCCAGAAAAGGATTCCCTTCCCATATTTCCAAAAGAGATGATAAATACCGTGCTCCGAGCAAAAGATTCGTTGCCGGGTCCTTCAAAGAAATCTTCTGTAAAGGGATATCTAGAAATTCTTGAGCAGTCTCAGGCATTAATTGCATAAGGCCTGTTGCCCCTTGAATAGACTCAACACCTGGAGAGAATCGAGACTCCTGCTTTGCAACAGCAAACAAAACCTCAGGACGTAAACCACTACTCTTGCTCGCAGTCATAACTTCTTCTAAAAAGCGATGAGGATGTTGGCTCCGATGGAGCAAATCATTCTTATAACAATCCTCCAGGCTTGTCTGAAGAGCTAGATCCGAAATTATTGATAAACCTTGCCAGAAGTCACCAACAGCCATCCTCAGTCTCGCTTCGGTAATAATTTCACTCGGACTTTGCTCAGGCCTTAACTTTGCCAGATGAATACTCCTCCAAGTTTCCCAAGCTGTCTTTTGAAGTCCAAGACGCCACAACAAATTAACTAATTGATACTCACTCAAAAGAGGCTCCCAACTAATCAATGGAGGCAAGTAACTAGAAACGTTATTATTTTTCAACTCCGGGAAAGCACTTCGACCAAGTCTTTGACTTGCTCTCCAGGTATAATATCCAGGTGGGTGATGATCAATTAATTCATCCCAAATCTTTTTAGAAAGAAGTTTGTTACCTTTTTTTTCCTGAATAAAACCTTTCCAAAACTTTATTCTTGCCAATGCAGGTTCTGGAAGATTTTGATCTTGAAATATTGACAACAGAATTAAAGCATTTTCGAAATCTTTTTCTAAGATTGACTTCCGAGCCAGCTCCCATTGCAAATCCAAAATCTCAGGTTTACCCTTCCAAGTTCTCAAAACTTCTAATGGTTGTTTCTCAAGTGAAAAACGAACTCTTGCAATCGAAATGCCTAGAGAGCTCTTTTCAAGGCTTTTGTCAAAGGAAGAAAGCTCATCTAGAGTTAATTGATTATTATCAACAAGAAGTCTTATTGCTTCTGAACTCTCTTTTGAATTGGGATACTTTAAAAGCAATTGCTTAATTAAATGCTTACCTTTATCTCGACTTGATTGTTCTCCCTTGACAAGGCTTGCTGCAATAGCAAGGCTAATAACAGGATTTTTAGGTGATTCTTTCAAGCATTGCAATGCTGTGATGCCATCACCTAGTTTTGCTAGAGAAATAGCAAATAATTCACGTTCTTCCTTTGTAGGATTTTGACCCGTAATTTGATTGCAGGCCTTCCTAAATAATTCTTCTGCACCATGCCAACGAGGCCCCCACTTTGCTAAATGAGTAACACCCTGAAAACCATCAACACCAAAATTCTGTAGTTCTAAAGCAGCTGCTAAGGAAGCAGGATGAGAAGGGTGAAGCTGCATTAATTTCGCCCTTAAATCAATTTTGCTTCGCCCAAGAGCGTAATAAGCATCTGCACTAAGAGGAGAAAGAGGGAAGCGTCTCAAAAGATCAAGCCAAAAATCTTTAGCAAATGAGTTCCCACCAATCTTTTGCGCCACTTGCGCTTGATAATTCAATGCAACCGCTGCCAAAGGTCCCGTCCCCCAAGCTTGGGCCTGCAAAAGTCTCTGTTGTCTTCTAGGAGAATCTGCTGATTTGCCCACTAAAAGTAAGGCCGCTTGTCTCCGCTGAGTTGGATCAAAAGACCACCTATATCTTGCCCAAAGTTGAGCATCTGTAAAAGTCGGGTTCAATCTCTCCTGTGAGGATCTAACTAATATCTGCCCCCCCCAAATGGTCAATATAGTAACTGAGGTAATCCCCAGAATTAAAGTCAGGACTTGATAGTGCGAGGTTCTCACACTTGAAAGAGTATTATTTTTAAAGCAATAAAAATGATGAGAGTTATTTTTGAAAAGCAGTTAATCATCTGAATGGAAATAATTAAATTAAAGACGGTTAAAGTATAAATCTAATAAATAATCAATCTGGTTTGCCTAGGATTAATGAAGTGTATAGAAGATTCCACATCAGAGTACCGAAACTTTAATCTCTCTCTTCCGTTGATTGAAGACATCTAATTAACCAAAGGTAATGTTGAAACATTTGTTCCATTCATCAGATGACAATATATGATTAGCCCCTTCTAGTTGGTTCATCGTTTTCACCGTATGGGCAAATCTACCAACTATCCCTTACGAAAAAAAAGTGAGAAACCAACTGTCAGCTTTGGTACAGATGGCATTAGAGGCCCCGTAGAGACAGTTCTAACTCCTTCTCTTGCACTAGAACTAGGTGTAATTTGTGGAACAGTCTTCAATGATGACAGTCCAATCCTCATTGGGATGGATTCTCGAACAAGTGGTCCAATGCTGTCATCAGCCCTTTCGGCTGGGCTAATGGCAACAGGGAAAGACATTTGGGAACTAGGCCTCTGCCCTACCCCCTCAATCCCTAGCCTAATTAGAGAATTAAACCTTGCAGGAGGGCTGATGATCTCAGCAAGTCACAATCCTCCTATGGACAATGGCATCAAGATTTTTGGCCCTAATGGGGTGAAACTTGGCTTAGAAGACCAAAAAATTATTGAAGAAGCTCTAAACAATCAAAATAAAAACTTCTCAAGATGCCATAACCAAAGTCATGGGAAGATATTTAAAAGGCCTGATCTACTTCAAAACTATTGCAAACAAGTCTTAAATTCATTAGAAGGCAAAAGACTTGATGGTATTCGAATTGTGCTTGACCTTTGCTGGGGATCAGCAACTTCATGCGGTTTAGATCTATTTAAATCCCTTGGAGCTGATGTAACTGTGATCAATGGTGAGCCCAATGGCAACCTTATAAATGTCAATTGCGGCTCTACCAACCTTTCACAACTTCGAGAAGCTGTTTTCCAGACAGAAGCTTCAATGGGGTTTGGCTTCGATGGTGATGCAGACAGAATGCTGGCTATTGACAGCAAAGGCAGGTTAATTGATGGGGATCATGTCCTCTATTTATGGGGATCAGAACTTAAACAGCAGAGCAAATTACCTGGTAACAAACTCGTAGCCACTGTGATGTCCAACTTAGGCTTCGAGCAAGCATGGAAGGCAAAAGGGGGAATACTTGAACGCACTCCGGTAGGGGATCAACATGTCTATGAGGCAATGGTGAGCAATGACACTGCTCTAGGAGGAGAGCAATCAGGCCACATACTCTGCAGAGATAATGGTCTCTCAGGCGACGGACTATTAGCAGCACTAAATATCTCAACAATTTGCACAAGTAAAGGGTTATCTCTTGAAAATTGGCTTAATAAAAGTTTCACACCTTTCCCTCAGAAATTAGTGAATATTCATGTGCCTAATAAGTGTATGCGCACCGATTGGAAGAGCTGCCAACCCTTAAATGAAGCGGTCTTGAATGCTACTGAGAAGATGGGAGAGGATGGCAGGGTGTTAATAAGAGCTAGCGGAACAGAACCCTTACTAAGAGTAATGGTTGAAGCATCGCATCAAGACGATGTTGAATCTTGGACTTCGCAACTTGCCAAACTAGCCGATCAACATTTAAATGCAGCTTAAAATATTTCTCTAAAGCTTTAGGTTTTTCTTGAAATCTGAAAGATTCAAGTCAAGCGTAGCGAGAGCAAATAAACCAATAATTTGCACCTCAGGCCGAAAAAAAACCGTATCGGTTAAACCCATAATTATCAATCCAAATACAGAAGAAACTGCTCCCAAATAAGGCATGGCAGAAGAAGCGAAGATAATCTTTTTAAAGCCTTCTTTCAAGACAGAAGTAAAGAATCCTAAAAATACAAAGAAGCCCAAAAAACCATTTTCCACAATAATTTCTAATGGAACTGAGTATGCACTCAGGGCATTATAAGTTGCATTCTGATATGAGGAATACATAGCATTGAATGCAGCATTTCCTGGTCCTATACCAAACAAAGGTCGATCTTTAATCATTTCAATAACTACAGACCATACATTAATTCTAAAATTATTTGAACTGTCGAGACGACCAGAAATAATGCTCATCAATCTATATTTTATAGGCTCAATTTGATGAAAACTAATAGTGAGAACGATTAAAGAAATGAGGAATATCATGAAATATATAAAGCGTTTATTTTCTAAATACAACCTACTTGGTTTACATAATAAAACCCCGGAAAAGAAGACAAACAATACGCCTATTAGTCCAAGCCAACCTCCTCTACTATAAGTAAATATCATAGAGAAAAGTCCCAATATTGAGGCTGCGATTGCAAAAAGTTTAGAGGCATTACCAGGCCAACGAAATATTGCCACAAATGAAAATGGCAATATAGGAAGTAAATAACCAGCAAAAAGATTGGGATTCCCAAATGAACCATAAATGCGGAAAACTTCCTCAAACATAAAATCTTTATCGGTCCAACCACTAATATCCTGAAAAGGATTGTAAATCTGCTGTAGAGCAAAAGTACATGACAGAATCTCACCCAATAAAAGACACGCAAGTAATCTGTCCCACCAAAGTCCATTTGAAAGCAACAACTTTCTAAGCAAAGCGTATACACTTAAATAAGCAATTAATTTGATCAAACCCTTTAATGCAGCAATAGGGACAGGCGAAAGGCTTGTAGAAAGAAACGAAAAAGCCACAAAAAGCAAAATCCATTTACTAATTTTGCTCATGGGTTTAGGAGGTGAGCAGCAAGACCAAAGAACCCACAATAAGCCCATAAATAAGATAATGACCCCTAAAGCAGCTCGAGAAATAAAAGGCAAATTAAATAACAATAACGAAAACACAAAACCTGCAGAAAGCTCAATTCTTTTATTAGTTTCTAGAGGTACTTTCTTAATACCTTGACCTCGCCATCCAAAAAATAATTTACTACTCTTTTCCGACTGATTGAACATTAAATTATCTCAGCATCTTTAATATTCACTCGCTTCTCTAGCCAAGCATCTTCTAGTTCAATCAAAGACGGTGGGTTCTTAGAATTTCTCTCAAAAAGCAAGCGGTATATAGGGAGCTTCTGATGGATAGCATAACTTTCCCTCTCTGTAGGGGACGACATAAATGCACTTGAGAAAATTTTGCCTGAGTCATTAGTCTTCAAAATATAACAATTACTCAGTTCTATAAGTTCTGACATGGATTCCATTAACTCAGGAATATCAGTTTTGATCAAAAATTCTCTTCCAGGGTTCATTGCCGAAGTCAATGCAATTAACAGTGAAGGCTGTAAGACCCTTCTTTTATAATGCCTTCTTTTAAACCAAGGGTCAGGAAACTGTATAGACACCCTTTGAAGCAGGCCTTCTGGAAGAATTTGAAGCCATTTACTCAGGCTTACATTCGCATTCCCAAATAAGAAGTTTAGATTTGGTATATCCAAAGAATCACGTTGTCGAATAGCAGAGTCAACAAGAGGTTTTCTTATCTCTATACCCAAATGGTTCCAATTCTGTTGCAACGGTGCCAAGCTCAACAAGTACTCGCCTTTAGCAGAACCAATATCAAGGTGAAGAGGTAATTTTGGGTTTTCAAACAAATCCACAATCCCAGGAAAATCCCTTGGGATTTGAAAAAAACGACTTAATGGATTTACATGCTGACGCACAAACCTTTCAAAGTTCAATAACTAAGTTTGCAATGCACATACCTTAGAAACCTCCAACCTGATGCATAGCGATGCATATTGATCCCCTTCCATGGGACTAACCTGGCTGCCTAAAAGGCCTTCTCGCCTAAAAAGGCTTGTTGAAAAGACTCAATCTTCTTATTGGAAACAAGAAAAAGCGCATAGATATACCGCCAAGAACATTGCAGCTGGAGCAGAAGCCATTGATAATATCGCTTATAGACCATTCTTTCGTGCACTATCTCAATTACGGCATTTTAGTAGATCTCACATATCGCCTTGCCGCATCATTTGCAGTAGGTCTTCCTCTCGTTCTACTGATCTGGTCATATCTCCAAAAAGAGACTTCTATGATCAGGCTAATTAATATCTACTGGAAGGTATCTAGTCTGCTCGCAATAAGCATGCTTCTACTAACTAACCAAAGGCCTATTGGTTACTTAATCGCGTTTATTGCTCCTATATTAATGGTCTGCTCTGTATGGTTCTGGGCCGACTTAAATGAAGAGCTTGCAGACCTTCCACCCTGGAAACCATTACCATTGACTATGCGAATTTGGCGTTGGACTCTCACTGGTTTTGGGCTGATGGCTACATTGACTAGTTCTATCAGCCTTTCTTGTATAAAAGCCTCCTCGATGCCTAATTGCATAGCTTGGATTCATGGTCCACAAGGTCTCCATAAACTTATAGCAAAAATCTTTTCATTCCTATTTGGGGGAAGCTGGACTGAACCTGTAGCAGCATTCATTGGATATATGGCACTCATTGCTTATATAGTTGGATTTCTACAATGGTTATTAGTTAGATTACCGAAGCAAGGAAGAATTGCAGGCGAATTCTAAAGATACAATCAAAGTATTGGTTTATTTTCAATGCTGATATTGAATTAAATTCGTTTCAAAATTTGTATACATCTCCCACATAAATCAGGGTATTGCTCATCAGTACCAGTATCTAATTCAAAATGCCAACACCTACTGCATTTAACTCCCCTTGCCCTTGCAATTTCAATTACAGTCATTTCATCTGATTGACTAGATATCAACTCAGCCCATGGTTCTCCACCAATCTGGAATTGTGAAACTAGAAACCAATCACTCAGTACATCCGTTTCAGGGTCTCCTTGTAAGCTCAGCCACTTAATTGCATCAATAAGACCTTGACTCTTTGGTTCCAATCTTATTGCAGCATCAAGAGCCGCTCCTAATTGTTGTTTACTTCTACAATCCTCTAAGACTCTATTAACTAACCCTCTTAGTTGTCGTAATTCACTCATAGGTTGCCTGCACGAAGGCTCTCTCCAAGAATCAGGTATAACTGGCCAGCCTCTTAAGAAAACTGACTTCTCAATCACTGAGTATGGAAGATTTTGCCATATATCTTCCGCCATATGGCATAAGACAGGAGATATAATTACCGCAAGATTTTCAATTACTAAAGACAGAACTGTTTGACAGGTTCTCCTTCTGCGATCAGAGGGAGCGCTCACATAAAGTCTATCTTTAGCAATATCTAAATAGAAATTAGACAAATCGGCTACACAAAAACTTTGAAGTATTTGAAAAGATCTAGAGAAGTCATAATTTTTATATGCATCACTAATCTCATCAATAACCTCTGAAGTTCTTTGCAGCATCCACCGATCAATTAATGGCAGCTCTGAGATAGGGATTGCATCTTTTACTGGATCAAAATCATGAACATTACCTAAAAGGTACCGTGCTGTATTCCGCACTTTTCTGTAAACATCGCTCAACTGGCGAAGAATACTTGCACCAATTGGTACATCTACGGAATAATCAACAGAGCTAACCCATAGCCTTAATACATCAGCTCCATATGGTGGGTCTTTTTTTTGATTTGTTCCGCCTTGAATGATTAGATCAGGGTCAACAACATTACCAAGAGACTTACTCATTTTGCGTCCTTTCTCATCCAAAGCGAATCCATGAGTCAGAACTCTTTGATAAGGAGCCTCTCCATGTACAGCAACTGAAGTCAACAATGAAGATTGAAACCAACCGCGATGTTGATCGGATCCTTCAAGATAAAGATCAGCAGGAAAATTAAGCCCACTATTTTTTTGAGTCACAGAAGTCCAACTCGACCCAGAGTCAAACCAGACGTCCATAGTATCCAACCCTTTTCGCCAACGTTTAGCTTCAGAGGCATAACTTTCTGGAAGAAGGAACGACTCATCTCTTTCCCACCAGATATCAGCTCCATACTTAGCTATTAAGTCTTTTAAGTGTGCAATTGTCTCAGAGTTAAGCAGAACTTGATCTCCTCCTTTTTCATAAAAGACTGGAATTGGTACTCCCCAAGTTCTTTGTCTAGATATACACCAATCTCCTCTTTCGCGAACCATGGCTTCTATACGGTTTCTACCGGAAGCTGGTAACCAATCAACATCTTGGATTGATTTCAAAACATCGGCCCTAAACCCTTCAACAGATGCAAACCATTGTTCCGTAGCTCGAAAAATTGTTGGCTTTTTAGTTCGCCAATCATAGGGATACCTATGTTGATAAGGTTCATGCTTTAGAAGAGCCTTAGCCTTATCTAAAGCCTCAATGATTTGCTGATTTGCATCCTTTAGAACATTTAAACCTGCAAATTGACCTGCTTCAGACGAAAGGACTCCAGCCTCATCAACTGGGCATAAAACTGTCAAACCATTCTTTTGCCCTGTGTTGAAATCATCCACACCATGGCCTGGTGCAGTATGAACCAGTCCTGTCCCTGATTCCGTAGTTATATATTCACCACCAATTAAAACTGGACTTGTTCTCTCCATTATTGGATTCTTATAAACAATGCCCTCTAGAAGAGCCCCCTTGACACATGCAATACTTGTTAGTTTGGAAGAGATTTTCTCTGAAATTTCTTCCAATAGTTTTGCTGCAATAATCAAGACTCTTCCCTCGCTATCCAGAGCAAAGACATAATCAAGGTTCTGGTTAATAGAGACAGCAAGATTCGCAGGTAAAGTCCATGGCGTGGTGGTCCAAATCGCCAATTTCAACTTATTCGCAATTTCCTGGCAATTAGAAGGTAAAACAAAGCCTTGATTAAGCAGTTCATTTCTAAGGTCTTCAGGGATTTCTAAAACAGAAAAAACAACATATACACTTGGACTAATATGTCCGTCCGGGTATTCAAGTTCAGCTTCTGCTAGAGCTGTCTGTGAACTAGGACTCCAATGTACAGGCTTTAATCCTCTATAAATATGGCCTTTTAATGCCATTGCACCAAAAAGCTCAATCTGAGCAGCCTCATACTCCTTGTTAAGCGTCAGATAAGGCTTTTCCCAATCCGCCCAAACTCCCCATCGACGAAAACCCTTCTTTTGCCGCTCAATTTGCTTAAGCGCAAATGCAGCAGCTTTCTTTCTAAGTCTTAAAGGTGTCAGTAGTTTGCGTTGCTCTGGATCTAAAGCTTGCAAAACTTTTAATTCAATCGGTAAGCCATGGCAATCCCAACCAGGAATAAAATGAACCTTTCTCCCTTGGAGAATATGAAATTTATTAATTATGTCCTTCAGAACCTTATTTAGGGCATGTCCCATATGTAAAGGACCATTTGCATAGGGAGGACCATCATGAAGAGTAAATGTTGAGCCTTTATTGGAAATACCTAGTTGGAAATCAATATCATTTTTCTTCCAAAATTCCTGAATCTCAGGCTCTCGCATAATGGCATTTGCACGCATACCGAAACCTGTCTGCAAAAGGTTCAGGGTTTCCTTGTATGAATTTTGGGCGTTTTTGCCCTGATCTTTCTTCTCAGTCACAGTTTTGCTATTAGAAAAGAATTATGAGGCCTCAGGAGTTTCTAAGGGGGACTCAGGTTCGAATCCTATTTTGACTCCCTTGGTCTGTTTCTCCTCAAGTGAAGGTTGAACAACCAATTCCTTATCGTGCCCTAGAGAATCTACAGGGAGCTGCTCTTCAGGGCGGATCCACTTCTTTTCAGGCTTAGTTAACTTGGTATTAGGCCAAAAAAACTTTATCCCATTTAGAAGATTTCCTAATAGTCGCTGCATAGACGACTGCAACTGCCAAAAGCTAGTAGTCCATCTCTTTTTGGAAGACAAGCTCAACTTCTCATCCTCACTTAATTGATGCCATCGGCTCTGGGCGACCTCTATTCCTAAACGCACCATAAGCAAACAAGCCGACACAACCGCAAGAATCTGAGAACCTTGAAATTGGTCTTTGCCATTAATTAAGACAAGACCAAAAAAGACAATCAATGCACCCCAAACCCCATCTCTTGGTCTGCTTAACTCCGTAACCAATAGCGGAAGAAACATAATCAGCATTCCGATAAGTAAAGCTGAATCCCCAACAAAAATTGCGACCATGTTTTTCCTTAGGGGCCTCCTACCCAAACAAAAAGCTATTAATTAGGTTTTTGTCTAAAACCTTCGCAAAGGAAGACAGTCAAATTGCTCTAAAAAGGGACACATCAAACATACACAAGGACTTAAGCAATGATAGGGTGAATTCAGGTCTTCGCATTCGTTGAGATCCATTGGCCCATCTGGCGGAATTGGTAGACGCGCTGGTTTTAGGTACCAGTGGCTTCGGTCGTGGGGGTTCAAGTCCCCCGGTGGGCATTAGCTTTAGCTTGATTTGAAATTGATTTTTAGGTGATCAAATGCAATGACAAAGACAATATCTAATCAACTGTCAAGCGATATTTCGCCTCAAGTGAATTCCTTTAGCTATTGGCAAAAAGCTCTTCAGAAATATCTCGATCCCCCAAACAAATGGAATCCAACAGTCGGACTATTCATAGGAGGATATGCCCTGGCAGGAATGACAATTTGGCAGTGGAACCAGGGTAATTGGCCTTTACCTCTTCTGGTTGGCTTAGCATTCCTAGCGCTGCATATGGAAGGCACTGTCATTCATGATGCATGCCATAACGCTGCACATCCCAATAAATGGATCAACCAGGCGATGGGTCATGGTTCAGCAATCTTGCTTGGTTTTAGCTTTCCTGTCTTTACCAGAGTGCACCTCCAACATCACTCACATGTAAACGATCCCAAAAATGATCCTGACCATATTGTGAGTACTTTTGGACCAGTCTGGCTAATTGCACCTCGATTTTTCTATCACGAATATTTTTTCTTTAAAAGACAACTTTGGCGACGCTATGAACTAATGCAATGGGGACTTGAAAGGGGATTATTTATAACAATTATTCTTGCAGGAATTCAATATAATTTCATGAACATCATATACAATTTGTGGTTTGGTCCGGCGCTAATGGTTGGTGTTACTTTAGGAATATTTTTTGACTATCTTCCGCACAGGCCATTTATTGCTAAAAGTCGATGGAAAAACGCAAGAGTTTACCCAAGTAGAACAATGAATTTAATAATTATGGGGCAAAACTATCACCTTGTCCATCATCTATGGCCTTCTATTCCCTGGTTTGAATATCAACCAGCATATTATGCTACTAAGAAATTACTTGACTTAAAAGGCTCTCCACAAAGAATGGGGATATTCGAGACAAGATCAGATATCCTAAATTTTATTTATGATGTTTTTATTGGCATTCGAAGCCATAAAAAACGTAGAAGCAAAATGAGGCGATTAGCAACACTCTTACCAACCTTACACTTAAGAAGGCAATGGATTAGTCTCTTAAATCGAACTGCTGTTGCTCCAAAATACGGGCGTAATTGATCTCCTTAATCAGAAAGAATCTTTGGAACTCTAAAAAATCTACCTTCAGAATGAGGGCTCAATTCCAAAAGCTTATCTTTTAAAGGGCTCAATTGAGCTATATCATCTCTTGTGACATTAGTGACTTCCACAGCTCTAGTTGTCGCAGGAATGTTTTCAGTATCAATCTCCTGAAGATGGGCTACATATCGCAATATCTTCTCAAGTTGATCCGTGTAAGCATCAATCTCACCATCCTGAAGATCAAGGCGAGCAAGGCTGGCCACTTTCTTAACATCTTGGGGAGTGATCTTGGTCATGTTGCAGAAAGAAATTGTTCCAGGTCCTCAGTTAGTGAATCCACAGCGGTGCTAAGTAATAAAGCACCATGAGCTGGACTCGCCAAGAAAGGATCTGATCCCATACGTCCATCAGGATAGCGGATACGAAAATCCTTATAGCTATTAATAGGTCCAGCAGGCGCAGGCTCTCCGAGTTTTCGCTGTTTGTCTACAAGGCTTGGATGCAAATGAAGTGTCAGCGAAATTTCACTGGGTGTTGCATGTTGCCCCTCCTTCTCTCCATAAAGATCCCTTGCCTTAGAAAAGACAGGTGCTGCCATAAACCAACTTGACAGTTTGCATCGCAATCTTGGGGCGACTAAAAGTCCACGATCAACTGCACTTCCATATGCCTGTGCAAATGCAGCTTTAGATGTAGCGACGTTCCCTCCATGACCATTGACCACAAAAATCCTTTCAAAGCCATGAGTCGCCAAGGAAATAATTAAATCATGGATTAGAGCCATTAAAGTCTCTGGCTTGAGACTCATCGTTCCTGGAAAACCTAAATGATGCTCTGCCATACCATATGGTTGGGCTGGAGCAACAAAAACTCCTGTGCGCCTCCCTACCTCCAATGCAACTGCTTCTGCTGTAATAAAATCGGTTCCTATAGCACCTGTTGGGCCATGCTGTTCTGTAGAACCAATGGGCAAAATAATACCCTTACAACATTCCAAATAAGCTTTCACTTCTGGCCAAGTAGATAATTCAAGTCGTATGAGATCAGAATCTTTTACTGGCCCTGGCAGCCGGATGCGCTCACCCATTTTTGGAACTCATGCAACAAATCAAATTAGTTCTAGCTTGAATTGCAGCAAGAGAGTTCAACCTAACCTAGTAAAAAAATAAGTTGCTGAAAGCCTCTAAAGGAATAACTTAGGTAGAGGGAGCACTTTTATAACGATTCCAATAACGAAATAAATGAATCTCAAACCAGAAGAAAGACAAAAACTTCTCAGGATTGATCACGAGCTCCCTTGTTCTTTTTTTTGGAGGCCGGCTAAGGAAGTTGCCCCCGATTTAATAGGTTGCAGATTCGTAAAGCGTAAACATGATGGTGAACTCCTATGGGGAGTCATTGTTGAAACAGAAGCATATTGCCAATCTGAGCCTGCTTGTCACGGTTTCCATCGCAGAAGCACTAGTAACGAAACACTTTTTGGGACTCCTGGCCACTTGTATGTATATCAAACCTATGGAATCTATTACTGTGTAAATGTAGTTACAGACAAACCAAATTGGGCAAGCGGTGTTCTTATACGTTCACTTGCTCTACCCGATGAAGCAGAAAAGATTGCTTCTGGGCCTGGCTTATTTGCAAAGCGCTTTGGTTTAAATCGATCTCATGACAACTTAGCTCTAACAAGTAAAAATAATTTATGGCTAGCTCCTAAATCTCTGGCCAGCGATCAACGCACTATTGTGAAAACAACAAGAATCGGAATTTCCAAGGGTCAGGCATTAAATTATCGTTGGTATCTCAAAGAAAGTCGAAGTATTAGCAAGCGTGCTAAAGGGGATAGATGCCCAAAAAAATCAGATTCTTGGCAGCCAAGCATAGGGATATCTCATGAGTAACTGGCAACATCAGCATGTAATTGATTTGGCAAGCTTCTCTTTAGAGGATTTTCAAGAAGTCTTGTCATTAGCTCACCGCTTCCGGGAAATGCCATCAACTTCACCAAGAAAGTTACCGGCCTTACAAGGACATTTAGTCGCAACTTTATTCTTTGAACCCAGCACAAGAACTAGAAGTAGCTTTGAACTGGCAGCAAAAAGTCTTTCTGCAGATGTTCAAAGTTTCGCGCCTGCCAGCAGTTCGATTGGGAAAGGAGAAAGCCTATTAGACACCGCCCTGACATATGTTGCAATGGGAGCAGATGTACTTGTAGTAAGACATAAATCTACTAATGCTGCCGCCCAATTAGCATTTGACCTTGACAAATTTGGTGAAAAAACATCAGTTCTTAATGCAGGAGATGGTTTACATAGTCATCCAAGTCAAGGGCTACTAGACCTTTATACTTTGGCAAGGCATTTCAATCCTGAACAACCTGAGCCAGAAGCACTTAATGGGAAAAAGATTGCAATTGTTGGAGACATTCTCCATTCCCGTGTAGCACGTTCCAATCTATGGGCTTTAACAGCTTGTGGTGCAGATGTAATACTTTGTGGTCCACCAACTTTACTTCCAAATGAATTCAAAGATTTTGTGGATGCACCTCCCCCTGGTCAAAAAAAGGACCCTATTTTAAAGAGAGGCAGAATTTACTTAACAAGACAACTTTCAGAGGCATTAATTGAAGCAGACGCTGTAATGACTCTGAGATTACAACACGAAAGAATGAGAGAAAATCTCATTTCTAATCTTCACAGATACCATAAAGATTATGGAATAACTCATGAAAGTCTTAAATCATGCAAAAAGCCTATCCCTGTTCTACATCCTGGACCAGTTAACAGAGGAGTAGAAATGAGCGGTAAGCTTCTTAACGATCGGTCAATCTCCCTGGTAGAAGAGCAAGTAAGGAACGGAATTCCCACTAGGATGGCACTACTTTATCTAATTACATCTTAAACTAGTTACACCTAAGCATAAGTAGAGTTAAATAATTTTTCAGTAATAAGTTCTCAGGCCTTTGCAAAGATTACATACACAAAAATCTCATAATCCTCAATATTATTAAAGAAGTTTGAATCCTTCTAGTAAAAGTCCATAAAGCATTCCAATCCTTGCAGCATCAATGATTTGACCAGCAATTTTGCTTTGTTGATTAAGCCTCCAAACTCCACGAACCCTAACCATAAGCTCCAATATTAATACTGTAAAAAAAGCCCCTATTGGATCCATTAATGCCAGAACTCCATTAATCATGCCTATTGAGCTGCCAACTAAAAAAGCTGAGAACAAAATTATCAACAGAAGAGAACCTCGCCTCCATGGATTAACCGCCCATCCCTCCAAGCGATACATAGCCAATCCAAAAGTTCTATATAACCCTGTGTCCTGCAATTTCTTAACCATGAGATTTTAACTCACTTAATCAGAGTTGAAAATGCAATGCAAGGGAGGAAGAGTTGTATTGCGTTTTTCTCATTAACCAAAAAACTCTCAATTTAATTCTTCTAATTGTAATAATAAAATCAACTAGCATCGGCCTTATTTTTTTTCACTGTTTTACCCTCGACCAACTCAAATAGTGCTTCCATTTGCGCCATTACGCCACGTATTTCCCCAGATTCAGGCAACATTCCTTCTTCCAAAATGCCTTGATGCATTTCGCGAAGTTCCTGACGGATGTACCTAAGGTGGCTGACCACCTGCTCACGCTTCGACTGCGACATAGAAATTAATCATGAAATGCTTGAATCCCACATCAATGGTCTCAAGAGTATTTTGGCCTAGCACAACTGAGGATACCTGCTAAGGCAATAAAGCCAAAAGTGAGGAGTGCTGTTGGGCGTTGTACAACACTCAACGATACAGTTCCCCCTAAACCAAAAAAAAATAAAATTCTTGCAGTTGTTTTTAGGTGTATCAGGTCTCTCATAAAGTTTTGACTAAGACGTTTCACTAAGAGAACAATGACCAAATGAGTGATTAAAGTCTTGATTCGTCCCAGAAATGCTTTGGTCTGTAATAAATTTGCAACTAAGCTCATTTTTTAAGCAGGTATGGAGAATAGGGGATTCGAACCCCTGACCTCTGCGGTGCGATCACAGCGCTCTACCAGCTGAGCTAATTCCCCATTTCCAGAAATCTACCTTTTTAGGCAGAATAAGACTGGTGAGCATGATAAGGCAGTCCAATGGAGAAGCCACACGACGTATCCTGGGAACCTTCAAAGGTGATCATCTCCGAGGACCTGCAAACTTTTGACGAGTCTTCAGTAGCTCTGCTTGCAAAACGCCTAGAAGAGGATGATTACCCTACACCTTTTGATGGACTGAGGGACTGGCATCTTTTAAGGGCAATAGCCATACAAAGGCCTGAACTCGCCGAGACATATTTGCATCTAATAGATCAGGAACCTTTTGATGAAGATTAATGAGCCAAAGCCTTTAAAAGGGAGACGAATATTAGTTGCCGTTAGCGGAAGTATTGCGGCAGTCAAAACACCTCTTCTCGTCAGCTCCTTAATCAAATCTGGGGCAGAGGTCCGTTGTGTAATTACACCTAGCGCTGCAAATCTAATAAGTCCAGTTTCACTGGCAAGTCTCAGTAGAAATAGATGTTTTCAAGACGAAGATCAATGGTCTTGCAAAGAACCCAAACCTTTACATATTGCACTCTCAGAATGGGCTGATCTAATAGTTATGGCACCACTAAGTGCATCTACCCTGAGCAGATGGACACAAGGTCTAGCAGAAGGACTTGTAGCGAGTCTATTGCTTGCTTGTGAAAAACCAATCATTGCGGCAGCCGCAATGAATACAGCAATGTGGTCAAATCCTGCAATTAAAAAAAACTGGGAAACCCTAAAAACATACAAAAATCTCCTCTGCTTGGAGCCCTCAGAAGGTCTATTGGCATGTGATCGAATAGGTGAAGGCCGAATGGTTCCTAATGAGCTGATTGAACTTTCAATAGAAAGTGCTTTTTTTCAATTAGAGAATGGCAAAAGCATCAAAAAGGATTTGTTAGGACTAAGGCTATTGACAACTGCTGGCCCGACTGTTGAATCTTTAGATCAAGCCAGATTACTAACTAATAGAAGTAGTGGGAGAATGGGCGTCCTCCTAGCGCAAGCCGCAAAACTAAGGGGAGCAAAAGTAGATCTTGTACATGGTCCTCTCCAAACACCTAAGGGTTGGCTAGCGGGATTAAACACCTACCAAATAAAAGATGCGAATGAAATGAGAACCTTACTCAAAGAGCTACAACTCAATGCAAATGCCGTCGTAATGGCTGCAGCAATTGCAGATCTCCGTCTAAAAAACAATCAAGAGTATAAAAAACTTAGAAAGAAAGATCTTCTAGAAGTAATCAAACAAGGCTTAGAACAAGTGCCAGACCTTCTCGAAGAACTAGCTGTAAACCGACCCCCTGGACAGGTTTTACTAGGTTTTGCAGCTCTAACAGGAGAGGATAAAGAAATTCAAAATCTAGGAGAAATCAAACGCGCCCAAAAAGATTGTGATCTACTTATGGCTAATCCGATCGACCGAGATGGACAAGGGTTCGAAGTCAATACCAATGGAGGGTGGTTGATTGGGAGAAACGGTATGGTTAGATACATACCAGTAACTAGCAAAATTGCACTGGCTCATAACTTATTAGACGAATTATTGAGCGCAGGATTGAGCCATTAAGGATGAAGGTAAATTTCCAGGTCAGTTTTCAAATGGCCAAGCAAGCCATCCCCAAAGCATGAATTTGCAAATGGATTTGGTTCCCAATAGCAAAATTAGGGCAAAAATCGACTTTCAAGCCCCCCTATAAGTCGTCAATAAAATCGCTATAACCCTTGATTTATAAAATTAAGTTTCTAGACCAACAAGGCAACCAACTCAAAAACTCAAGGCTTTAAAACTGCCACTAATCAAGTATTAGAAGGCATTGCGCTTAATTTAGAGAGCAAATTACCCCCCTCTAACTAAGCGACGGGTTGTTGAGAGCTGCAAAGCGCATAACCTAACTGTCATTTGACCCTTGTAGGATCCCAGAGACCCATTGGGTGGTAATAACCCGCAGTCATCTGCCATCAGGCTTTCTCCCATGCTGTTTCGTCCTTTGCTGGCCTTGGTGCTGGCTTTCTGTCTAACCTTTATTACTGCACCAAGCAGTGCCTCAGCCGCATTCGTTCTAGGGAACGAAAGGGGCAATTCTGAATTTGGCAAAGTTGTTAATTCAGGCCAAGCTAACACTTGCAAAAGCATCAGTTCTGGATCTTCAGGTTCCATCACTGCCGATGGAAGCTTTAAAGAACTATGCCTGCAGCCAACTGAGATCTTTGTAAAGGTTGCTGCAAGCAAGCGCAAAAAAGCTGATTTTGTTCCTGCAAAAATCATTAGCCCAGCAAACAACACAGCAATAGATCAGGTTTACGGAGATCTTTCTGGAGGAAAATTCTCTGCACAGGGCGGAATTGATTTCGCCCTAATCACTGTCCTAGCTCCTAGCGGTGAGGAATTTCCTTTGGTCTTCTCAGTAAAAGATATGGTTGCTAGTGGCGATAAATCAATTGCTGCAGGCGCTGACTTTTCTGGTACAACTTTGACGCCTAGTTACCGCACAGGTGACTTCCTTGACCCAAAAAGTAGAGCAAAGGATACAGGTGTTGAATATGCACAAGGCCTAATTGCTCTAGGTGGCGATGATGAAGACCTTGAAAGGGAAAACATCAAGAGAGATCTCACAGGCAATGGTGAAATAACCCTTTCTATCGAAAGTGTTGATTCAGCTACCAATGAATTTGCCGGATCATTCGTTGCCGTTCAACCCTCTGATAATGACCTAGGATCAAGAGATCCTGTTGATGTCAAAATCACTGGAACCCTATATGGGCGTAAAGCTTGATCACTACAAGCTGACCAACCAAATATCAAATTAGCGACATCAAATTTCCACTAGTAGGGAAGCTTAAGGCTCCCCTACTAGTGGAAATTTGATGATTTAAGGTTCTTATCTTAAAAATTTTCTCGCAATCAAATATCAAAATGATTGGCAATCCCAATGAATCTATGCCTTCTAATGGAGTGATCTCTCCTTATGGAGGAACACTTGTTGACTTAATGGTCCCTGAAGGACAAAAAGAAGAAATCAAAGCCTCAGCAAACAAGACATTGGAATGCTCCGATAGAAACGCATGCGATGTTGAGCTACTCGTCATAGGTGGTTTCTCGCCAGAAAGAGGCTTCATGATGAAAGCTGATTACGAGGCTGTAGTTCAAACAAATCGAACTACCTCAGGTTATTTATTTGGCCTACCTGTCGTAATTGATACTGATCGAGAAGATCTTTCAATTGGGGACAAAGTACTTCTAACTTATAAAGGGCAAAGCCTTGCAGTTTTAAATATTGAAGAGAAGTGGGAACCAGACAAAGTATTAGAAGCTCAAGGCTGTTATGGCACTACATCATTAGAGCACCCTGCTGTCAGGATGATTGCTACCGAACGAAAGCGTTTTTACCTTGGAGGTGGTTTACAAGGACTGGAATTACCAAAAAGAGTTTTTCCCTGCAAAACTCCAGCTCAGGTAAGGTCTGAGTTGCCATCAGGAGAAGATGTAGTCGCCTTTCAATGTCGTAATCCTATTCACAGAGCACACTACGAATTATTTACGCGAGCACTTCATGCGAGCAACGTAAGTAAAAACGCAGTGGTTCTTGTCCACCCAACTTGCGGACCCACGCAAAGCGACGATATTCCTGGAGCTATAAGGTTCCAAACTTATGAAAGATTGGCCGAAGAAGTTGATAATTCTCGAATCAAATGGGCTTACCTGCCATATGCAATGCATATGGCAGGGCCTCGAGAAGCTCTGCAGCACATGATAATCCGAAGAAACTACGGATGCACTCATTTCATTATTGGCCGTGACATGGCAGGTTGCAAATCCTCTCTTTCGGGGGATGACTTCTATGGCCCATACGATGCTCAAAACTTCGCAAAAGATTTTGCCTCCGAATTAGCAATGGAAACTGTTCCCTCAATGAATCTAGTTTTCACTGACGAAGAGGGCTATGTCACTGCTGAACACGCTGAAACAAGGGGCCTGCATGTAAAAAAACTAAGTGGTACGCAATTCCGAAAAATGCTTAGAAGCGGTGAAGAAATCCCTGAATGGTTTGCCTTCAAAAGTGTGGTTGAAGTACTAAGAAACGCATGAGGAGGTCTCACCCTATTAACATTCATTCAATAACGGCTAAAGAACCTTGAACAAACGGTGGCGCAATGTAGGTATCTATGTACTACTAGTAGTATCTGTGATCCTCGTGGGAACAGCTTTCCTAGATAAGCCGACTAATCCCAATCCCACTAGAAGCTTGCGGTACAGCGATTTCATTGAAGCTGTAGAAGAGAATCAGATAAGTCGTGTATTACTTTCTCCGGATCAAGGGACCGCTCAAATAATCGAGAACGATGGACAACGCTCTGAGGTAAACCTTGCTCCTGACAAAGGGCTCCTAAACCTACTAAATGAGCACAATGTCGACATAGCAGTTCAACCCACAAGACAACCAAGTCCATGGCAGCAAGCAGCTAGCAGCCTCATCTTTCCGATCCTTCTATTAGGAGGATTATTCTTCCTCTTCCGTCGAGCACAAGGGAGTAGTGGTGGAAATCCAGCAATGAATTTTGGAAAAAGCAAAGCGCGGCTGCAGATGGAGCCTTCCACTCAAGTGACTTTTGGAGATGTAGCAGGCATCGAAGGAGCAAAACTTGAACTAACTGAAGTTGTTGACTTCTTAAAAAGTCCTGATCGTTTTACAGCTGTTGGAGCGAAGATACCAAAAGGAGTACTTCTAGTGGGCCCTCCTGGGACTGGCAAAACCCTTTTAGCAAAAGCCGTTGCTGGAGAAGCCGATGTACCTTTCTTCTCTATATCTGGCTCAGAGTTTGTAGAAATGTTTGTAGGGGTTGGAGCTAGCAGGGTTAGAGATTTATTTGAACAAGCAAAAAAGAATGCACCTTGTATTGTCTTCATTGATGAAATTGATGCCGTAGGAAGACAAAGAGGAGCTGGACTTGGTGGAGGCAATGACGAAAGAGAACAAACTCTTAACCAACTCCTTACTGAGATGGATGGATTTGAGGGAAACACAGGAATCATTATTGTTGCAGCAACAAATAGACCGGATGTTTTAGATGCAGCTCTGATGCGACCTGGACGTTTTGACAGACAAGTTGTTGTTGACCGTCCTGATTATCTTGGGCGATTCCAAATCCTTAAAGTGCATGCTCGTGACAAAACCCTTTCTAAAGATGTTGATTTAGACAAAGTTGCAAGAAGAACCCCTGGATTCACTGGAGCTGATCTTGCTAATTTGCTCAACGAAGCTGCAATCCTTGCGGCTCGAAGAGAATTAACTGAAGTAAGTAATGATGAAATTGGCGATGCAATAGAAAGAGTGATGGCTGGGCCAGAGAAAAAAGATAGGGTTATGAGTGACCGAAGGAAACGTTTAGTTGCCTATCACGAAGCAGGACATGCATTGGTAGGAGCACTAATGCCTGATTATGACCCTGTCCAAAAGATATCGATCATTCCGCGAGGTCAAGCTGGAGGACTTACCTTTTTCACTCCTAGTGAGGAAAGAATGGAGTCAGGCCTTTATTCCCGAGCCTATCTTCAAAACCAAATGGCAGTTGCGCTAGGAGGCCGTGTCGCAGAAGAAATTGTATATGGTGAAGATGAAGTAACAACCGGGGCGTCCAATGATCTTCAACAAGTAGCCCAAGTAGCACGACAAATGATTACTCGTTTTGGTATGAGTGACAAACTAGGTCCAGTTGCTCTAGGACGATCCCAAGGAGGAATGTTCCTTGGAAGGGACATCGCCGCAGAAAGAGATTTTTCAGAAGATACAGCAGCGAAAATTGATTCTGAAGTGTCAGAATTAGTTGAAATAGCTTATGGGCGTGCGACGAAAGTTTTGACAGATAATCGTGCTGTTCTTGACGAGTTAGCAGATATGCTTGTTAATCAAGAAACTGTTGATTCAGAAGGGCTTCAAGATCTTCTTATTCGCCGTGACGTAAAGGTTGCTGAATACGTATAACTCCCTCCAAAAAGAGGAATCCTTAGAAGCTAAAGAAAACAAATTCTTAGCCTCTCTAAAAGGTCTGCCGGTCTTAGTAGTCATAAGACCTAAAAAAAAAGACCTTGAACCTGCTTGCTCATCTAGTGATTTATTCGATCTTTTTGATCAACTTGTTAATTTCGGCATACAACATATAGAAATAGCTTGGTCTGATCATCCATGCTGGAAAGATCTCATAAAAGAGATAAAAAGATCTTTTCCTGAGATCTATCTAGGGGCGGCATCTGTCACACATCCAATTTCTCTTGAATGTGTATCTAAACTTGACTTGCTTTATGCAACGACACCATTTTGGGATCTAGAACTACAATTAACAGCCCAGAAATTAAATCAAATATTGATACCTGGTGTCTTAACTCCAACAGAAATAAAAGAAGCCTCCAACTTTGGTTGTCGCATTTTAAAGCTCTTCCCCGCTGCTTATTTAGGTATTAATTATTGGTCAACACTAAAGCATCCTTTCCCCTCTCTACCCTTTGTAATTGCTGCTGGTGGGATAAGAATTCAGGAAATAAGTGAATGGCTAATGAAAGGTTATGACGCAATAGCAATAGGGCAGAGTGTTATCAAGAATTACGAGGTAGATCCTGCTCTAGTGGATATGATCGAAAAAATCAAAAAACAAAGTCTATAGGAGGTTAAAAGAAAAAAATACGGCAAAGATATGAGCAAAATAAAATAGAAGCTTACTTCTAAATTTTCCAAGTAAATGTGAGGACAAACTAACTGTAGTTGAGTAAAAAGAAACTTATTTATTACCACAAAGAGCATTGTCCTTGTTGTCGTAAAAGATGATCTGCAAGAGTAATTGAGACCATTGCTTCTACCATGGGAACCGCCCTGGGCAAAACACAAGGATCATGGCGTCCCTTACTACTTAAAACTGTTGGGTTACCAAGTGGATCAACCGTCTTCTGTTCTTTTCTTATTGTCGCTGTAGGTTTGAAAGCCACTCTTATAAGAATTGGCTCTCCATTACTGATCCCACCCTGTATCCCTCCGGAATTATTAGTTGCTGTTCTAAAACGTCCATCCGTACTAGGGATAAAAGCATCATTATGTTCACTTCCCTTAGAAAAGGTCCCTGCAAAACCCGAACCCACTTCAAATCCCTTACTAGCGGGTAAAGACATGACAGCCTTAGCCAAATCCGCCTCTAGCTTGTCAAAAACAGGCATCCCAAGACCTAGAGGAGGGTTGTAAACCACACATTCAACAACTCCCCCACAGGAATCACCTTCACGTCTAATCCGTTCGATATGGTTGATCATTTTTTGAGCCACCTCCTTATCAGGGCATCTAACCATGTTCGCCTCTACATCTTCAAAAGTTACCTTATTAGGATCAATCTGAGCTTCAATATCTTGAATTCTCTTTACCCATGCAAGAACTTTTGTCGAATTTACTTTTTCAAGTAATTGCTTAGCAATTGCTCCTGCAGCGACTCGACCAATTGTTTCTCTAGCAGAAGCTCTTCCTCCTCCACTTCTAGCCTGAATTCCATATTTCACTTGGTAAGTAGCTTCAGCATGTGATGGTCTAAAAGCATTTTGCATTTCCTTATAATCCCCTGGACGATGATCCTTATTTCGAATCAGCATTGCAATAGGCGTGCCAAGAGTTGTGTTATCTACCAAACCGCTAAGTATCTCAACTCGATCATCTTCCTTACGTGGAGTAGTTATACTGCTTTGCCCTGGTTTACGACGGTCTAATTCAGCCTGAATTTTCTGTATATCAAGCTCTAACCTTGGTGGACAACCATCTACAACAACGCCAACAGCTCCTCCATGCGACTCACCGAATGTACTTATTCTGAATAAGTCTCCGAATGTACTACCCATAAAGCAATCTCTAATGCCTAAAGGATGAGTTGTTTGAAATTTTCTTATTATTGTCAATAATGC